>NZ_BAAAMW010000007.1:0-368502 GCF_039529475.1 Actinomadura chokoriensis
GCCGCGGCGGTGGCCGCCGCCTGCGGCCTGGCACGCGTCCGCCGCGCCCGCGCCGCCGCCCCGGCGCCCGCGGCGGCCCGGCCCGCTCCGGCCCTCGCCACCGCGGACGCCTGACCCCCGGTCAGGACTCGGGGCGCAGGAGGGCCTCCTGGGCCACCGACGCCAGCAGGGTGCCGTCCGCCGTGTGGAGCGTTCCGCGGGCCAGGCCGCGGGCACCGTGGTTGGTGACCGGGTCCACCGAGTACAGCAGCCACTGGTCGACGCGCGGCGGGCGGTGGAACCACAGGGCGTGGTCCAGCGTGACGGCGGTGGCGAGGCGCCTCGGCGAGCCGGGCGCGCGGGCGCTGCTGACCACCGCCATGTCGGACAGGTAGGCGACCAGGCACGCGTGCAGGGCCGGGTCGTCGCCGACCGGCTCGGACGCCCGGATCCAGAACGGGTGGCTCATCGGGAACCCGTCGCCGCCGGGCGGGTTCACCACCCGGATGTCGAAGCCGGCCGGATGCCGGAAGAACGACGGGAGCACCGGCTCGGGCAGCCCCTCCGGCCCCGGCACGCCCGCGGGCGGGTCCACCTGCCAGTCGAAGCCGTCCTCCGGGGCGTGGAAGGAGGCGATCAGCTCCAGGATCGGCTTGCCGCCCTGGCTCGCGGTGACGTGCCGGGTCGAGAACGAGCGGCCGTCGCGAGTGCGGGCCACGTCGAACGCCAGCGGCTCGTCCGGCGTCCCCGGGCGGATGAAGTAGGCGTGCAGCGAGTGCGGCGGGCGCCCGCCCGCGGTCAGGCACGCGGCCCGCAGGCTCTGCCCGGCGACCTGCCCGCCGAACAGCCTCGGCCGCCCCACCGGCGGCGAGGTCGCGAGGAAGGAGTCCTCGCCGAGCGGGGTCAGGTCGAACATCCGGGTGATGCCGTCGCTCATCGTGCTCCTCGTCCCGCAGCCGGCCCCGGAGGGGACCGGCGCCGTGGCGCGACCCTACTCGGCGGCCGGGCGGCCGCCGCCATCCGGGGCGGTCGCCTGCGCGGCGGGGGACGACCCTGATACGGTCACGCGCGGTCGACCTATGATCGCCGTGGGGACGGTGCCGGGGGAGTGCGCGCCCGCCCCGCGAGGAGATGAGAGAGGCAATGGCAGATATCACCGAGTCGCCGGAGTGGTCCGCGCTGGCCGAGCACCACGCCGCGCTCGCCGGCCGGCACCTGCGCGACCTGTTCGCGGACGATCCGGGGCGCGTCGACCGCATGACGGTGACCGCGGGGGACCTCCACCTGGACTACTCCAAGCACCGCGCCACGGGGGACACGCTGAGGCTGCTCACCGCGCTCGCCGAGCGGGCCGGGCTGCGCGCCAGGATCGAGGCGATGTTCACGGGGGAGCGCATCAACGTCAGCGAGGACCGCGCCGTCCTGCACACGGCGCTGCGGCTCCCGCCCGGCGAGCCCCTCACCGTGGACGGGCAGGACGTCGCCGGCGACGTGCACGCCGTCCTCGACGCGATGGCCGACTTCTCCGGGCGCGTCCGCTCGGGCGAGTGGACGGGCTTCACCGGCAAGCGCATCACGACCGTCGTCAACATCGGCATCGGCGGGTCCGACCTCGGCCCCGCGATGGCCTACGAGGCCCTGCACGACTTCGCGGACGCGGGCATCTCCTGCCGGTTCGTGTCCAACATCGATCCCGCCGACATCGTCGGGAAGCTCGCCGGGCTCGACCCCGAGCAGACCCTCTTCGTCATCAGCTCCAAGACGTTCGGGACGCTGGAGACGCTCACCAACGCCAAGGTCGCGCGGCAGTGGCTGGTCGAGCGGCTCGGCGACGAGAAGGCCGTCTCGCGGCACTTCGTCGCGGTCTCCACCAACGCCGAGCGGGTCGCGGAGTTCGGCATCGACACCGCCAACATGTTCGGCTTCTGGGACTGGGTCGGCGGCCGGTACTCCGTCGACGGCGCCATCGGCCTGTCCCTGATGATCGCGATCGGCGGCGAGGCGTTCCGCGAGATGCTCGCCGGGTTCCGGGAGATCGACGAGCACTTCCGCGCCGCGCCGCTCGAGGCGAACATGCCGGTGATCATGGGGCTGCTCGGCGTCTGGTACACCGACTTCTTCGGCGCGCAGACCCGCGCCGTGCTGCCCTACAGCCAGCGGCTCGCCCGCTTCCCCGCCTACCTCCAGCAGCTCACGATGGAGTCCAACGGCAAGTCGGTGCGGGCCGACGGGGCGCCGGTCGTCGCGCAGACCGGCGAGATCTTCTGGGGCGAGCCCGGCACCAACGGCCAGCACGCCTTCTACCAGCTGCTGCACCAGGGCACCCGGCTCGTGCCCGCCGACTTCATCGGCTTCGCCGAGCCGTTCGCCGAACCCGCCGTCGACGGGCCCGCGGGCATGCACGACCTGCTGACCGCGAACATGCTCGCGCAGACGTCGGCGCTCGCGTTCGGCAAGACCGCCGAGGAGATCGCCGCCGAGGGGACGCCCGCCGCGGTCGTCCCGCACAAGGTCATGCCGGGCAACCGGCCGACGAGCACGATCCTCGCGCCGAAGCTCACCCCGAAGACCCTCGGGTCGCTCGTCGCCCTCTACGAGCACATCGTGTTCGTCGAGGGGACGATCTGGGGCATCGACTCCTTCGACCAGTGGGGCGTCGAGCTCGGCAAGGTCATGGCGATGGACCTCGCCCCCGCGCTCACCTCGGACGAGCCGCCGGCGCAGGCGCCCGACCCGTCGACCGCCGCGCTCGTGCGCCGGTACCGGGAGCTGCGCGGCCGCCGCGTCTGACCCGCGCGACGGAAACGGGCCCGCCGGACGCGCCGACGGGCCCGTGCGCCGGCGGGCCCGTGCGCCGGCCGCCCGTCAGGCGCGGGCGCCGGGCAGCGGGCCCTCGGCCCAGCCCTGGGACTCCATGATCGCGCGGAACTCCTCGTAGGAGATGAACCCGTCGAGGTTGCCGTCCGCCCGCTCGAACCTGTCCTGCGTCTCGGCACGCGTCCAGGCGAGTCCGAGCTCGTCCAGGACGAGCGTGAACTCCATCAGGTCGAGCCTCTGGTCGCCGCCGAGGTCCGCGCGGGTGAACAGCGCATGAAGGTCGTCCTCGGTCGGTCGTGTCGTCATCTCGCTCCTCGTTCTGTCCGATGGTAGCCACGCATCATGTCATAGGGAGCGAGCCGGGCCATATGCGAAACGCCGCAGGAAGAGCCCCGGTTTACGGCTGTTCGTCCCCCATCAGCTCGGGGACGCGGTGCCGGTACCGGGCGAGCAGCGCGGCGTTCACCTCGTCGCCGCCGGGGACGTTCGCGCTCGTCCACCGGGGCGGCTCCGCGCCGCGCTCCGCCGCGAGGTCGTCCAGCGCGGCCAGCACCCGCGACCACGCGTACGCGGCGAGGATCGTGGAGGCCGCCGCGGTGCGCGGCGCCGCCGCCGGATGGAGCACGTCGCCGGGCGGGACGCAGGTGTCCAGCACGATGTCGGCGTGGTCGGCCAGCGCCGTCGCCGTCCGCGCCGCCGCGCCCCCCGCGGCCCGCGCCGAGGTCACCGCGACGACCGGCACGCCCCGCGCCCGGCACTCCGCCGCCACCTCGACGGGGTAGGGGTTGCGGCCGCTGGTGGAGAACACCACCGCCGCGTCCGGCGGGGCCGGCGCCGCCGCCTCGACCACGGCGCGGCCCGCCCCCGCCTCCCGCTCGGCGCGGGTGCTGCGCACCGCGCCGTCGAGCGGGACGACGCGCGGGTCCCAGATCGGGCGGACGGCGGCGAGCCCGCCGGCCCGGTAGAACGTCTCGCACACCATCGCGAGGGAGTGCCCCGCGCCGGCGACGTGCACGATCCCGCCGGCCTCGACCGAGTCCAGGACCAGCGCGGCGGCGGCGTCGATCGCCGCGCCCGAGGCCGCGTCGAGGTCGTCCAGCAGGGCCCGCACCCGGCCCGGGAAGGCCGGCCCCGCGGTGCGGCGGTCAGGTCCGACGGCGGGCGATGCCGCATCAGGCATCGGGTACGGCCTCCTTCAGGACGCGGGCCAGGTCGTCTTCGCCGGTCGCGGCGCGGAGCCGGTCGGCCAGGCCGCCCGACAGCGCCCGCGCCAGCGCGGACAGGACGCCGACGTGCGCGTCCGGTTCGGGCGTGCAGAACGCGAGGAGCAGGTCGACGGGGTCGTTGTCGGGATGGCCGAACTCGACCGGCGCGGCCAGCCGGGCCGCGCCGACGCCGACCGCCAGCCCGCCCTCCTCGGGCCGCGCGTGCACGAGCGCCAGGCCCTTGGTCAGCACGATGTACGGGCCGTTCTCCTCGACCACCCGGACGCACGCGTCCGGGTAGCCCTCGCCCGCCGCGCCCGCGCCGACCAGCACGGAGGCCGCCGCCCGGACGGCCTCCCGCCAGTCCGCCGCTCGGACGCCGTCAGCCGCCGCGATCACCAAGGGCGGTCGCCGGGGCGTCTGGGGAGACGCCTCCTCGGAATGAGACGTCACGGCAGCCACCCCTGCTCGGTGAGGCGGTCCCTGAGCTGTGCTTCGAGGCCCTCCTTGTCGAGGAAGTCGCTGATCGTGATCACCACCGGCGCGAGGTCGGCGATCTCGCCGGTGTGCATGCCCTGGCCGATCACCACGTCGGGCGACATCCCGCGCGCCGTGGACACGTCGGTGTTCTCCACCCGCGCCTCCACGCCGAGCGAGCGCAGGGCGTCCTCGGCGGTCATCTTCAGCATCAGGCTGGAGCCCATGCCGACGCCGCAGACCGCGAGGATCTCCAGTTGCCGGTCCAGTGCCATCTCGGTTCTTCCCTCTCCGTCGGTTCGGTCAGGCCTTCGCGGGGGCGGTGCCCTCGGGCGCCGCGTCCCCGTCTCCGTTGCCGCCCGGGCCCCCGTCCGCCAGGGCCGCCCGGCGCTTCTCGGCGCGGCCGAGGAGCAGCAGCGTCGCCACCATGGCGGCGAGCGCGACGGCGGGCACCAGCCAGACGGCGTTGCCGCCGGCGACCGGGTCCACGGCCTTCAGCAGCCACGCGATCGCGTACCAGTCGGGGTCGGCGAGGGTGGCGAGCTCGGGGGCGGTCTTCTCGTACAGGTCCCAGGTGACGGCCTGCCCGACCGCGAGGATCAGGCCGGTGATCACGCCGCCGAGGACGGCGCCGCGCCAGCCCGCCACCACGTTGCCGAACAGCGCCGCGGCGCCGCCCACGAAGAACAGCATGATCATGGGCGGGGCGAGGGTGAACCAGCCGATCCCGGCGAACACCCCGAGGCAGACCAGGAACACCGCGGTGGACGCGACGAACCCGACCATGACGGCGGTCGGCGCGACGGGGAACACGGTCGGCGCGTCCAGCGCGGGACGGGTGCCGGGGATGACCCGGTCGCTGAACCCCTTGAACGCCGGGACGATCTCGCCGAGGAACATCCGCACGCCGAACAGCAGGATCGCGATGCCGCCCGCGAACCGGAGGCCCACCAGGATCGCCCACACCCACGGGGACAGTTTGTCGTCCATCTCCGCCGCGGCCCTGGTCACCACGCCGTCGTCGGCGAGCGCCACCCCGACCAGCATGATCACCGTGATGATCAGCGCGGTGCTGACGTTGACGTCCTTGAAGAACGACAGCTGGCGGGGCAGCTTCAGCTTCTCGGTGTCGTGCTTGTCGCGGCTGCCGAGCGGGCGCGCGGCGTAGCCGGTGATCAGGCAGGCGAGCGAGCTGGTGTGCGCGAACCCGAACCGGTCGTCCGGCATGACGCGGCGCATCAGCGGGCGCATCCACAGCGGCTGGAGCGTCCAGTACGCGGCGACGAACCCGGCCCCGCACAGCACCAGCGTGAGCTGGTCGGCGTCCGGCGCGATCGTCACCAGCGACGCGACCGTCACCGTGCTGATCCAGAACATCAGGTGCCCGGTCAGGTACAGGTAGCGGGCCGCCGGGAACAGCCGGACGACCAGCACGTGCACGAGGAACGCGACCGTGATGACGAGCGCGACGGTGCCGCCCTGCTGGGTGAGGAAGTCGGCGAGGGTGTTGTCGGCCTTCGGCGGGGTCGTGTCCATCGCGCTGGCGAGGACGGTCTGGAAGCTGGTCAGCCCGCCGGTGAACACCTCCACGCCGATGAACAGGATCACGACGCCGATGGTGGCGCGCAGGGCGCCCGCGAAGACGTCCTCGAAGCGCTTGCGCTGCAGGATCAGGCCGATCAGCGTGATGAGCCCGATGAGGATGGGGACCTGGCCGAACACGTTGTCGGCCAGGAAGGTGAGGATGTCCTTGATGACGTCCATGTGAAGTCGCCTCACTTCCCGGGGGGTGGTGGACGGTCAGTGCGCCGGCGGCCGGAGGTCGAGTTCCAGCCGGTAGCGGTCGCCGCGGTAGACGGATCTGACGTATTCGAGGGGCCGCCCGCCCGCGTCCCTGGTGACGCGCTCGAAGAGGAACGCCGGGGTGTGCACGGGCACCCCGAGCTCGGCGGCCTCCTCGGCGGTGGTGACGGTCGGCTCGATCGTCTCGGTGCCCGAGGCGATCACGATGCCGCCGCCGCGCAGCAGGTCGTAGAACGACTGCCCCTCCAGGTCGTGCCGCCGCAGGCCGGGCAGCAGCGCCCGCGGCAGGTAGAGGGTCTCGATGGCCATGCTCGCCCCGTCGGCGAGCCGGAGCCGCCGAATGGTAAATACCTCTTCCTCGGGCGGGAGGGCGAGCCGCCTGCCGATCCGCGCCCCCGCGGTCTCGGTGCGGAACGACAGGACGCGGCCGCCCGGTTTCATGCCCCGCCTGATCATGTCCTCGGTGAACGACGTCATGGTCAGCGACACCGCGATCCGGGGTTCGGCCACGTAGGTGCCGCTGCCGTGCCGCCGCTCGAGCAGCCCCTCGGCGACGAGCCCGTCGATGGCCTGCCGCAGCGTGGGCCGGGACACGCCGAGCTCGGCGGCGAGCCGGCGCTCGGACGGCAGGACGTCCCCCGCGTCCAGGCCGTCCAGCATGGCGACGAGCTCGCGGCGCACCGCCTGCCGTTTCGTGCTCCCGGACCGCGCTTCACCGGCGGATGGCACGCCGTTCACCTCCCAGGGCGTTGTTCCTGTGGTTGCACACCGTATGTCCGATTGCGCCGACTGGTCAATACCACTTTGGCGATGTTTGCCGTGGCCGGCGTCCGGCGGCCCCGCCTACGGTCGCGCCATGAGGAATCTCGCACGCGGCGCCCTGGCTCTGGCGCTCCCGCTCGTCCTGCCCGCGACCCTCTGCACGGTCCCGGCCCACGGCGCCGACGGCCCCGGCACCGGCCCGCCCGGCGCCCGCGCGGGGTGGCGGCTCATCGCCGCCGAGCCGTTCGACCGGCACCTGGACAGCGGGAAGGTGCCGTGGCGGCCGGACGGCGACGGCCCGTCCAGTCCCTACAACGTCGACATGTACGACAACGACGGCGCCTACTTCGACACCATGGGCGGGCCGGCGTTCCGCACGCAGCTGGCGACGATGAAGACCTACCGGCAGTCGTTCACGTTCGGGAAGCGCGGCTGGCTCACCGCCGAGCTCGCCGCGCGGGACGCCGACGGCGACGGGCGCCCGGACGCGCCGCCGACGCTCACGTCCGGCAAGGGCGTCGCGCGCATCGACGAGCCGGTGCACCAGGCGGGCGTCGTCATCCGCTCCACCCGCGACCTGCCCGCCGAGTACCGCGTCGAGATGACGCTGCGCGGCCTCGACTTCGGCGGGCAGCGCAACGGCCTGTGGGACTACCCGGACGGGCGGATCAACGGCTACTCGCCCGAGGGCTGCAAGACCAACTTCCCGTGGGCGTCGGGCGGCGACTTCTCCCGGCCGGAGTGCGCGTGGGCCGACGTCCGCACCGACTCCAACGGCTTCTACTACATGTCGATCATGGACTACCGGCGGGTGGCGCCGCACAACAACGTCTTCGTCCACGGCCACCGCAAGGTCGCCATGGACGGCTACAACCGCTACAAGTACACCGGCAAGGGCCTGCTCTACTGCAACCCGGCGACCGGCGAGTACGAGCCGTACTCAGCCGGGACCGGCAACGGCGTCAACGCCATCTTCATGACCGACGACCGCCGGTACGCGGCGAGTCCCGGCACCGAGTACCTGATGGAGAGCGAGTGCGGGCTCCGGAAGGGCGGCGCGATCGTCTCGACCGTCGACCTGCGGCCCGAGCTGCTGCCGCGCGAGCCCTACACGTTCGCCATCGAGCGGCGCGGCGGCGCCTACACGATGGAGATGTCGGGCGTCTTCGCGCACGTGGGCCGCGCCACCCTCCGCTACACGCGCGCGTTCGTGCAGGACGGCGAGCCGATCTGGCACTACAACCAGCGCCCCGACGAGTACGACGGCCGCTTCAACGCCGACTGGACGTGGCAGGGGCCGGGCGGCACCCTCGTGGACCGCGACACCTGGCCCGCCGGATCGGCGTACCCGGACCGGTTCATGATCGGTGACCCGCACATGAACTTCTACGAGGGGAAGGCGCAGGTGGACGACATCCGGTTGTACGTTCCAAGGTAAGAACGTCCGAGGCGGGGGCTAAGGTCCGGCAGACCTCGCCCACGCCTCGCCACGGGGGGCCTCGTGACTCAGGAGACCGCGACGACGGGCCGGCCGCCCGAGCCGTCCCTCGCCGACCCCTGCGCGGAGCGGGAGCCGGCGGGGGACCGGCTGCGCACCGGCGGGGACAGCCCGCGCCTGGACGTGTTCCTGTCCGGCCAGGTCTTCATGGACATGATCTTCACCGGGCTGCCGGGGCTGCCGCCGCCCGGCACCGAGATCGTCACCGACGGGCTCGGCTCGGCGCCGGGCGGCGTCGCCAACATCGCGGTCGCGATGAGCCGGCTCGGCCTGCGGGTCGGGCTGGCGGCGCCGTTCGGCGACGACATGTTCGGCGCCTACCTGTGGCGCACCCTCGCCGAGCAGGAGGGCGTCGACCTCGGGCCGTCGCGGCGGGTGCCGGGCTGGTCCACGCCCGTCACCGTGTCGATGGCCTACGACTCCGACCGCAGCATGGTGACCTTCGTCAAGCCCGTCCCGGCCCCGCCGGACGGCCTCGGCGGCCCGCCGCCGGACGCGCGGGCCTGCTTCGTGGACGTCGACCGCCCGGTGCCGCCGTGGGCGCCCGAGATGCGCCGGCGCGGCGCGCTGGTGTTCGGCGACCTCGGCTGGGACCACACCGGCGCCTGGCCGGCCGAGGTCCTGGACCGGCTCGCGCACGTGGACGTGTTCCTGCCGAACGCCGCCGAGGCGATGGCCTACACCCGGACGGGCACCCCGGCCGCCGCGGCCGAGGCGCTCGCCGAGCGCGCGCCGGTGGTCGTGGTCAAGCGCGGCGGGGACGGCGCGATCGCCATCGACGCGCGGACGGGGGAGCGGGCCGAGGTCGGCGCCCTGCCGGTGGAGGCGCTCGACCCGACCGGCGCGGGCGACGTGTTCGCCGCCGGGTTCGTGTTCGGCACGCTCGCCGGCCTCCCGCTCGCCGAGCGGCTCCGGTTCGCCAACCTGTGCGCCGGGCTGTCGGTGCGGCACCGCAGCGGCTCGCTCGGCTCGCCGTGCTGGGGCGAGATCGCCGCGTTCGGCGAGTCGGGGGAGGTGCCCGAGGCGGTGCTGGCCGAGTACGCGTTCGTGATCCCGTTCATCCCGGACGCCGCCGACGACTCGCCCGTCCGGGCCGAGCCCACCCTGCGCACGGGGCCGTGACCGGCACGGCTGTTGCTAATGCGAAGTCTTTCGCATTAGCATCGGCCGGGTGAGCGAGGACGCACCGGCCGCTGGGGCCGCCCGACCCGGGGGCCGGACGGCCCGCACGCGCGCCGCCGTGCTCGACGCCGTGCTCGGCGAGCTGGAGGACGCCGGGTACGGCGGCCTGACCATGGAGCGCGTGGCCGAGCGGTCGGGCGTCCACCTCGCGACGCTGTACCGCCGGTGGCGGAACGCCGAGGGCCTCGTCGCCGACCTCCTCGCCGAGGTCGGCACGCGCGAGGTGCCGATCCCCGACACGGGGTCGCTGGAGGGCGACCTGCGCGCCCTCGCCGCCGGGATCGCCGGGCTCTACGCCCGGCCCCGGTACCGCGCCCTCGTGGAGGGCATGGTCGCCGCCGCCGTCCGCTCCCCGGCGGCCGCCGCCGCGCTGAGCGAGGTGTTCGCCGGGCGCAACCGCCTCGCCGGCGCGATCGTCGAGCGCGCGGCCGAGCGCGGCGAGGTGCCGCCCGGCACCGACGCCGCCGCGGTCAGCGCCGCCGTCGGCGCGCCCTTCTACTACCGGCTGCTGATCCAGCGCGGTCCCGTGGACGGCGCCCTCGCCGCGACCGCCGCCGCCGCGGCCTGCGCCGCCGCCCGGAGCGGAGTGTTCGCGCCTCCCGCCGACCAGGCCCCCTGACCGCGGACGGACATCCCGCCGCGCCGACCCCCGGAAGGACCCGGAATGCGCCACGACATCGAGTTCGACTCCGCCGGAACGACGCTCCGAGGCTGGCTCTACACGCCGGAGGGGCGCCCCGGCCCGCACCCGGCCGTGGTCGTCACCCACGGCTACGGTGCCGTAAAGGAGCAGTACACCGACGACATCGCCGAGGCGCTCGCCGCGTCCGGGCTGGCGGTCCTGCTCTACGACCACCCGTCGTTCGGCGCCAGCGGCGGCGAGCCCCGCCAGGAGGTCGACCCCTGGGCGCAGATCCGCGGCTACCGGGACGCGATCACGTTCCTGTGCACCCGCGAGGAGGTCGACGCCGAGCGGATCGGCGTGTTCGGGTCCAGCTACTCGGGCGGCCACGTGCTCGTCGTCGGGGCCGTGGACCGCCGGGTGAAGTGCGTCTACGCGCAGGTCCCGGTGATCAGCGGCGGGACGAGCATGTCGCGGTTCATCCCCACCGAGGCGCTCGCCGAGGTCCGCCGGACGTTCGACGCCGACCGCCTCGCCCGGTTCCGCGGCGAGGCGCCGGCGATGATCCCGCTGATCACCGAGACGCCCGGGGAACTCGCCGCGCTGCCCGACCGCCCCACCTACGAGTGGTACCGCACGATCGAGCCGGAGCGGCTGAAGACCTGGCGCAACGAGGTCACCCTGCGCTCGGTGGAGATGACGGCCGAGTACGAGCCGGGCGACTACATCGCGCGCATCACCCCGACGCCGCTGCTGATGGTGATCGCCGACCAGGACATGCTCACCCACAGCGACCTGGCGTTCGCCGCCTACGAGCGCGCCCTGCACCCGAAGCGGCTGGAGGTCCTGCACGGCGACCACTTCGCCGTCTACGGCAAGGACGCCGAGCGCGTCCTCGCCCTCATGACCGCGTTCTTCCACGAGCACCTCGGTGCCGCGGGCTGACCGGTCGCCCGGCGGCGGCCGGTCACCCGGCGGCGGCCGGTCACCCGGCGGCGCCGCCGCCGGCCCGGTACTCCTGCGGGCTGACGCCGTGCTCGCGCTTGAACGCGGTGCTCAGCGCGAACGCGGTGCCGTAGCCGACCTGGCGCGCGACGGCGTCGAGCGTCGCGTCGCTCTCGCGCAGCAGGTCGGCGGCCTGCGCGAGGCGGATCCCGGTCAGGTAGGCCATGGGCGGCTCGCCGATCAGCTTGGCGAACCGCTGCGCGAGCGCGGCGCGCGACACCCCGACCCGCGCGGCGAGGTCCGCGACCGTCCACGGGTGGGCGAGGTCGTCGTGCAGGAGGCGCAGCGCGGGCCCGGCGACCGGGTCGCCGTGCGCCCGGTACCAGCCGGGCGCCTCGGCGTCCGGGCGGGAGAACCAGGCGCGCAGCGTCGCGATGAGCAGCAGGTCGAGGAGCCGGTCGAGGACGACGTCCTGGCCGGGCTCGTCCCTGCCGATCTCCTCGCCGAGCACCTCGACGAGCGGCGACTTCCAGGTGTCGCCCCGGACGACCGCGATCGGCGGCAGCGCCGCCAGCAGGCGCTGGGTCACGGCGCCGCGCATCTGGTAGGTGCCGATCAGCATGACGGTCGTCCCGGCGGGATCGTTGCCCCAGGCGCGGACGCCGAGGTCCATCGCCTCCGACAGGCTCGTCCCGTCGGGGGTGGTGCACCGCTGCCCGGGATGGATGACGATCTGCGGCTCGGTGGCGGGGTCGTCGCTGACGGTGTAGTGGTCGGGCCCCCGGAAGACGACCATGTCGCCGGGGGCGACCCGCTGCGGGTCGCCGTCGTCGGGGATCAGCCACGCGTCGTCCCTGACCATGGACAGCAGCGTCAGCGGCGCCTCGTCCCGGATGCGCACCGACCAGGGCGGCGCGAGGGTCGAGCGGAGCAGGAACGCCCCCCGGGCGCGCGGGCCGTCGAGGAGGTCGGTGAGGGCGTCCATGGCAGCCAGCCTAGACGCTCGCGTATGGAGGCGAGCTTCTCGACGATGGTCGCCGAACACGCCCGCCGGTTGACTTGAGGACATGACGACCATGGAGATCGAGAACGGCCCGACCCTCGTCCTCGGCGGGACCGGCAAGACCGGCCGCCGCGTGGTGGAGCGACTGGAGGCCATGGACGTTCCCGTCCGGATGGGCTCGCGGTCGGCGTCGCCGCCCTTCGACTGGGCGGACGAGGCGACCTGGGCGCCGGTGCTGCGGGGCGTCGAGAGGGTGTACCTGTCCTACTACCCGGACCTCGCGGCGCCCGGCGCGCCCGAGGCCATCGCCGCCTTCACGGCGACGGCGGCCGCGGCGGGCGTGCGGCGCGTCGTCCTGCTCTCCGGGCGGGGCGAGCCCGAGGCGCGCGAGTGCGAGCGGATCGTCCAGGCGTCCGGCCTGGAGTGGACGGTCGTGCGGGCCGCCTGGTTCGCGCAGAACTTCAGCGAGGACTACCTCCTCGACCCCGTCCGCGCGGGCGAGGTCGTCCTCCCCGCCGGAGAGGTGCCCGAGCCGTTCGTGGACGCCGGCGACATCGCGGACGTGGCCGTCGCCGCGCTCACCCGGGAGGGCCACGCCGGCGAGGTCTACGAGGTGACCGGCCCCCGCGCGCTCACCTTCGCCGAGGCCGTCGCGGAGATCGGCCGCGCGGCCGGGCGGGAGATCGCCTTCGTCCCGGTGGGCGCGGACGACTACGCGGCGGCCCTCAAGGAGCACGGCCTGCCCGACGACGTCATCGGCTTCCTGGCGTACCTGTTCACCACCGTGCTGGACGGCCGCAACGCCGCGCCCGCCGACGGCGTCCGGCGGGCGCTCGGGCGCGGGCCCCGCGACTTCGCCGCGTACGCGCGGGAGACCGCGGACAGCGGCGTCTGGACCCCCTGACCCCGACCCCGATCGGAAACGGAACGACGATGAAATCGGCTCTCGCGGGCGTCTCGGTGACGCTCTCCCTCATCATGGCGGCCGGCATGGCCGGGACGTTCTTCGGCTTCTCGACCGGCGTGATGCCGGGGTTGAACGCGGCGAGGCCGGGGTCGGCCATCGACGCCATGCAGTCCATCAACCAGCGGATCCAGAACCCGGTGTTCGTGGGAATGTTCCTGCTGGTCCCGGTGCTGGCGTCCGCGGCGGGCGTGCTGCTGCTGACCCTGGACCAGAAGTCCGCGGCGATCCTGTTCTTCGTGGCCGCGGGCGTCTACCTCATCGGCGCGCTCGTGCCGAGCTTCGCGGTGAACATCCCCATGAACAACGACCTGGACGGCGCGGCGATCCCGAAGGACCTGGCCGAGGCCGCGAAAGCCTGGTCGGACTACTCCGGCCGCTGGACCGCCTGGAACACCGTCCGGGCCGTGTCCAGCTGGGCGAGCGTCCTCGCGATGGGCCTGGGCGTCTACCTCTGGGGCAGGAACGGCTGATCACGGGACCGACCGCGGAAGCGGCCCGCGCCCCCTCCGGCGTGCGGGCCGCTTCCGCGTTCGCGCCGGGCTTACGATCTCTGGATGGGCGGTGTCTACGCGATCAGCGATCTGCACGTGGGGTTCCCGGAGAACCGCGCGTTCACCGAGGGGCTGCGGCCCGCGTCGGCGGACGACTGGCTGATCGTCGCCGGGGACGTCGCCGAGCGGTTCGCCGACGTCGAGTGGACGCTCCGCACGCTGCGCGACCGCTACGCCGCCGTCATCTGGGTCCCCGGCAACCACGAGCTGTGGACGGTCAAGGACGACCCCGTGCGGCTGCGCGGGGAGGCCCGGTACCGGCGGCTCGTGGACATGTGCCGGGGCCTCGGCGTGCTGACCCCCGAGGACCCCTACCCCGTCTGGGACGGCGAGGGCGGCCCCGTGGCGATCGTGCCGCTGTTCATCCTGTACGACTACACGTTCCGGCCGGACGGGACGTCCACCAAGGAAGAGGCCCTCGAAGTCGCGCACGAGGCGGGCGTCGTGTGCACCGACGAGGTCTACCTGCATCCCGACCCGCACCCGACGCGCGACGCCTGGTGCGACGCCCGGATCGCCTACACCGAGAAGCGCCTCGCCGCCCTGGAACCGGGCACGCGGACCGTGCTCGTCAACCACTGGCCGCTCGTCCGCGAACCCACCCGCGTCCTGTGGTACCCGGAGTTCGCGCAGTGGTGCGGCACCGAGCGCACCGCCGACTGGCACGACCGGTACCGCGCGGTGTCGGTCGTGTACGGGCACCTGCACATCCCCCGGACGATCTGGACCGGGGACGTCCCGCACATCGAGGTGTCGGTCGGCTACCCGCGCGAATGGCGCCGCAAGGGCGACGCGCCGCGCGGCCCGCGCCGCGTCCTGCCCGCCCCGGAGACGGACTGACCTACCGGGCGCCGGGCGCCATCCCGGCGGCGGCGAGCGACAGCAGCCGCCCGGCGGCCTCCGGCTCCCGCTCGGTGACCGCCGCGATGGCCCCGGTGAGCCACAGGACGTCGGCGAACGCCGTGCCCGCGGGCGCGTCCCCGGCCCGCTGCGCGCGGGCGAACAGCGCCTCGCCCGCCTCGCACATCGCCCGGCGGGGGCAGCCGGGCTCCGGCCGCTCCCGCCGCAGCGACTCCTCCCGCAGCGACAGCACCGCCGAGGCGGCCAGCCCGCGGAACACCGTCACCCGCGACGCGAACGCCCGCAGCCACGTCATCAGGGCCTCGCCCGGCGCGGGCGCGACCAGCAGCTCGCGGGCGGTCGCGGCGAGGTCCGCGTAGACGTCGGCGAGCAGCGCCTCCAGGAGGTGCTGGCGGGTGGGGAAGTGGCGGTAGAGCGTGCCGATGCCGACGCCGGCGGTGCGGGCGACGCCCTCCAGGGACGCGTCGGCCCCGTCGCGCTGGAACGTCTCGCGGGCCGCGGCGAGCAGCCGCGCCCGGTTGCGGCGCACGTCGGCGCGCACCGCGCGGGCGGGGGCCTTCGGCGTGTCGTCGCTGGTCACGTGGGTCGTCGGTCCTTTCCCGGCGGGTACGGGCCTGCGGCGATTCGGGGGGATCCGCGGCTTTGGAACGGTCCCTCGATACTAGCCGCGCCGGTGCGCCCGGCCCGCGCCGGGATGGCCGGGCCCGCCGCGTCCGGTGCCGTGTCCGAGACGGGGCGGGCCCGCGCCGACCTGCGCCTACGTCACGACGGGCCGGGGGAGAGCGGGAGGTGGATCCGCCCGCCGGCGGCCTTGAACTCCGCGGCCTTCTCCCGCATCCCGGCGGCGAGGGCGGCGCCGCCGTCCAGCCCCCGCTCGTCGGCGTACCGCCGGACGTCCCGGGTGATCTTCATGGAGCAGAAGTGCGGGCCGCACATCGAGCAGAAGTGCGCGGTCTTCGCCGGCGCCGCCGGCAGCGTCGCGTCGTGGAACGCGCGGGCGGTGTCCGGGTCGAGGGACAGGTTGAACTGGTCCTCCCACCGGAAGTCGAACCGCGCGTCCGACAGCGCGTCGTCCCACGCCTGCGCCCCCGGATGGCCCTTGGCCAGGTCGGCCGCGTGCGCGGCGATCTTGTAGGCGATGACGCCGGCCTTCACGTCGTCGCGGTCCGGCAGCCCGAGGTGCTCCTTGGGCGTGACGTAGCAGAGCATCGCGGTCCCGTGCCAGCCGATCATCGCGGCGCCGATCGCCGAGGTGATGTGGTCGTAGCCGGGCGCGATGTCGGTGGTCAGCGGGCCGAGCGTGTAGAACGGCGCCCCGCCGCACCACTCCTGCTGCAGGTCGACGTTCTCCTTGATCTTGTGCATCGGGACGTGGCCGGGCCCCTCGTTCATCACCTGGTTCCCGTACTCGACGGCGACCGCCGTCAGCTCGCCCTGCGTGCGCAGCTCGGCGAACTGCGCCTCGTCGTTGGCGTCGGCGATGGAGCCGGGGCGCAGGCCGTCCCCGAGCGACCAGGTGACGTCGTAGGCGGCGAAGATCTCGCACAGCTCCCGGAAGTGCGTGTACAGGAAGTTCTCCTCGTGGTGCGCCAGGCACCACGCCGCCATGATCGACCCGCCCCGCGACACGATCCCGGTCCTGCGCCGCGCCGTCAGCGGCACGTACCGCAGCAGCACCCCCGCGTGCACGGTCATGTAGTCGACGCCCTGCTCGGCCTGCTCGACCACCGTGTCGCGGAAGACCTCCCAGGTCAGCTCAGCCGGGTCGCCGCCCACCTTCTCCACCGCCTGGTACAGCGGGACGGTCCCGACCGGCACCGGCGAGTTCCGCAGGATCCACTCCCGCGTCGTGTGGATGTCCTTGCCGGTGGACAGGTCCATGACCGTGTCGGCGCCCCAGCGGGTCGCCCAGGTCATCTTCTCGACCTCGTCCTCGATCGAGGACGCCACCGCCGAGTTCCCGATGTTCGCGTTCACCTTCACCAGGAAGTTCCGGCCGATGACCATCGGCTCGATCTCGGGGTGGTTGACGTTCGCGGGCAGCACCGCGCGCCCGGCCGCCAGTTCGTCCCGGACGAACTCCGGTTCCACCCCCTCCCGCAGCGCCGCGAACTCCATCTCCGGTGTGATCTCGCCCCGCCGCGCGTACGCGCGCTGCGTCACCGCGCCGCCGGTCGCGCGGCGCGGCCGCCGCGGCGGCAGGCCCTCCCGCACGGGCGCCCGCCGCCCGTCGTCCCCGGGGCGCACGGCCCGTCCCTCGTACGGCGCCGTATCGCCCCGCTCGGCGATCCACGCCTCCCGCAGCGCGGGCAGTCCCCGGCGGACGTCGGTCCGCGCCGCCGGATCGGTGTACGGCCCCGACGTGTCGTACAGCACGACGGCGTCGCCGTTGGTGAGCGGCACCTCCCGCATCGGGACCCGGATGTCGGGGCGCGAGCCCTGCAGGTAGGTCTTGCGGGCGGCTGGAACCACGCGTTCTGTCATGACGACTCGATCTCTCCCTACGCCGGCATTACCCGGTCAGGTTCATGCGGTCAGCGGCCGTCCCAGCCGCTATCTCAGCCCGGTTCGCCGGACCCCCGCGATCTGTCGTGCCCGACGCTAACCCGCCGGACCCCCATTGCCGCAACCGCCGCCCCTCGGGTAGAACGCGCCCGCGCGACGCCCTGAGAGGATCGGGGCATGTCCGACCCGCACCAGGAGTTCACGCTCACCCCCGTCGCCCGCGTCTCGTCCGCGCTGACCGACCGGGCGTCCGCGCCCAAGCAGGGCGGCGAGGGCGCGCCGGAGGCGTGGCTGGTCTTCGAACCGGCCGTGTCCCCGGCGCTGGAGGGCCTTCGCCCCGGCGACCGGGTCTTCGTGCTGACGTGGCTGCACCTGTCGCCGCGCGACGTGCTGCGCGTCCACCCGCGCGACGACCCGTCCGCGCCGATGCGCGGCGTGTTCGCGACCCGCTCGCCGGACCGCCCCAACCCGATCGGCCTGCACCCGGTCGAGATCCTGGAGGTGGCGGGGCGCCGCGTCCGCGTCCGCGACCTGGAGGCCCTCGACGGCACCCCGGTCCTGGACGTGAAGCCGGTCCTCGCCTGCGAACCCGGCGCGTGACGGCCGCCCGCCGGTGAACGGCCCCACTCGCGGTCCACCGGGCGGGGGCGGTGCGCGGTGGCCGGCGGGATCCGGGAAGATGGACGGGTGGTGAGGCTGCCTCGGGTGGATGCGACGGCCAGGGACGCCCTGCTCGCGACGGCGCTGGCGGGCATCGCGGCGGCCGCGGCGGTGGCGTGGCCCGGCGTCCGGGAGCTGGACGCTGCCGGGGCGCTGCTGCTGGTCGCGGCGCACGTGCCGCTCGCGGTGATCCGGCGGTGGCCGGCGCCGGGGCTGGTGGCCCTGGTCGTCCTCGTGCTCCCGTACCACCTCGCGCAGTACCAGCACCACGCGCTCGTGCCCGCCGAGGTGATCGCGCTGTTCGCCTACGCCGTCCTCGGGCGGCGGGTGCGGATCGTCCTCGGCGTCGCCGGGTTCCTGCTGGCCGTGTGCGTGCTCGGGATGGCGATGCGGGCGGGCGGCAGCTCCGTCCGGGAGCAGGTCGCGGTCATCGAGGCCGTGGTGTCGGTCGTGATCGCCGTCCAGGTGTGGCGGGTGCACCGGGCGCGGCTCGCGACGATCACCGAGCGCGCCGAGCGGGCCGAGCGCACGCGCGAGGAGGAGGCGCGGCGGCGGGTCGCCGAGGAGCGGCTGCGGATCGCCCGCGACCTGCACGACCTCCTCGCGCACAGCATCACGCTCATCGGCGTGCAGGCAGGCGCGGCGGCCCACCTGGTGCGCGGGGACCGGCCGCTCGACCGGGCGGAGCTGGCCGAGGCGCTCGCCTCGATCGCGGGCACCTGCCGGGACGCCCGGACCGAGCTGCGCGGCACCCTGCAGGTCCTGCGCGGCACCGACGTGGCCGCGCCGGGGACGCTGCCCGGCCCCGGCGGCATCGGCGACCTCGTGCGGGCGGCGCGCGGCGGCGGCATCGACGTGGAGCTGTCGGACGACGGACTCGGGACGCTGCCGCCGGAGATCGGCGTCGCCGCGTACCGGATCGTCCAGGAGGCCTTGACCAACGTTGTCAAGCACGCCGCCGCGAAGCGCGCCACGGTGCGGCTGGCGCGGGACGCGGGCGGGCTCGTCGTGCGGGTCGCCGACGACGGGAGCGGCCCGCCCGGCGGCGCTCCCGAGGGGTTCGGCATCCTCGGGATGATCGAGCGGGCGCGCAGCGTCGGGGGGACCCTCGACGCCGGTCCGGGGGAGCGCGGCGGATTCGTGGTGACGGCCGTCCTCCCCCTCGCGGACGCCGTCAGCCCGCACTGACGGGGACCGCCTCCGGGCGGTCCCCGCCGCGCCCGACTCACCGGGCGGACGCCGCCGAGGTCTTTCAAACCCTTACCGGTAGGGTCAGGATCAAGGGGACCAGGGGAGGCGAACGCGTCGGTGAGCACACTGCAGGAGGCCCCGCAGGACCGGATCTTCACGGTGCCCAACGTGCTGAGCATGGCGCGGCTCGTGGGCGTCCCGCTGTTCCTGTGGCTCGTCCTCGCCGAGGCCGACTGGTGGGCGCTCGGCGTGCTGGTGTTCGCCGGCCTGTCCGACTGGCTGGACGGCAAGCTGGCACGCGCGCTGAACCAGACCAGCAGGCTCGGGACGGTGCTCGACCCGGCCGCCGACCGGCTCTACATCCTCGCGACGCTGGTCGGGCTCACGATCCGCGACATCATCCCGCTGTGGCTGGTGGTGCTGCTGGTCGCCCGGGAGTTCGCGATCCTGCCGATCGCGCCGATCGTGCGGCGGCTCGGGTACGGCGGCACGCTTCCCGTCCATTTCATCGGGAAGGCGGGCACCATGTGCCTGCTGTACGCGTTCCCGCTGCTGCTGCTCGGCGACCACGGCGGCGGCGCGGCGACCGCGGCGAAGGTCGTCGGATGGTCCTTCGCGATCTGGGGGACGGGCCTGTACTGGTGGGCGGCCGTCCTCTACTGGACGCAGACGCGGCAACTGGTGCTGGCCGGCCGCGGCTCGCCCCCGGCCTCCGGGCCGGACGCCCCGCCCGGCCCGGGTGACCGGGAACCGGGCGCGGAACCGCCGGCCGGCGACCAGAAGGGAGCTGAGACCCCCCGATGAAGGCCGTCGTGATGGCGGGTGGCGAGGGGACGCGGCTGCGTCCGATGACCGCCAACCAGCCCAAGCCGCTGCTGCCGCTCGTCAACCGGCCGATCATGGAGCACGTGCTCCGGCTGCTGAAGCGGCACGGGTTCACCGAGACCGTCGTCACCGTCCAGTTCCTGGCCGCGCTGATCCGCAACTACTTCGGCGACGGCGAGGAGCTCGGCATGTCGCTGAGCTACGCGACGGAGGAGATCCCGCTCGGCACCGCCGGCAGCGTCAAGAACGCCGAGGAGGCGCTGCGCGACGACCGGTTCCTCGTCATCTCCGGGGACGCGCTCACCGACATCGACCTCACCGACATGGTGCGGTTCCACGAGGAGAACGACGCGCTCGTCACGATCGGGCTGAAGCGCGTCCCGAACCCCCTCGAGTTCGGCATCATCATCGTGGACGACGAGGGCCGCGTGCAGCGGTTCCTGGAGAAGCCGACGTGGGGCCAGGTGTTCTCCGACACCGTCAACACCGGCATCTACGTGATGGAGCCGGAGGTCCTCGACCACGTCGCGGAGGGCGAGTCCGTCGACTGGTCCGGGGACGTGTTCCCCAAGCTGCTCGCCGAGGGCGCCCGCCTGTTCGGATACGTGGCCGACTGCTACTGGGAGGACGTCGGCACGCACGAGAGCTACCTCAAGGCCCAGGCCGACATGCTGTCCCGCCAGGTCGGCATCGAACTCGACGGCTTCGAGATGTCACCCGGCGTGTGGGTCGCCGAGGGCGCCGAGGTCGACGCGGAGGCCGTCCTCAAAGGCCCCCTCTACATCGGCGACTACGCCAAGGTCGAGGCGGGCGTCGAACTGCGCGAGTACACCGTCCTCGGCAGCAACGTCGTCGTCAAGGAGGGCGCGTTCCTGCACCGGGCGGTCGTCCACGACAACGTGTTCGTCGCGCCGTCCACGAACCTGCGCGGCTGCGTCGTCGGCAAGAACACCGACATCATGGCCGGCGCCCGCGTCGAGGAGGGCGCGGTCATCGGCGACGAGTGCGTCATCGAGGCCGAGGCGTACGTCTCCAGCGGCGTGAAGGTCTACCCGTTCAAGACCATCGAGGCCGGCGCCGTCGTCAACACCAGCGTGATCTGGGAGTCGCGCGGGCAGCGCAACCTGTTCGGGCCGCGCGGCGTGTCCGGGCTCGTCAACGTCGAGATCACCCCCGAACTGGCGGTGCGGCTCGCCAGCGCCTACGCGACCACCCTGAAGAAGGGCACCACGGTCGTCACCGGCCGCGACGTCTCCCGCGCCGCCCGCACCCTCAAGCGCGCCGTGAACAGCGCGCTGACCGCCAGCGCCATCAACGTCAACGACCTGGAGGCGACCCCGCTGACCGTCGCCCGGTTCGAGACCGGCCGCGAGGACGCCGTCGGCGGCATCTACATCCGCACCACGCTCGGCGACCCGCAGGGCGTCGACATCCTGTTCCTGGACGCCGGCGGCGCCGACCTGTCCCAGGCGGCGCAGCGCAAGCTGGAGCGCGTCTTCGGCCGCCAGGAGTACCGGCGCGCGTTCCCCGGCGAGATCGCCGAGCTGACCTACCCGCCGCGCGTCGTGGAGACCTACACCCGCGACCTGCTGCGCCGCGTCGACATCCGCGGCGTCCGCGAGGCCGGGCTGAAGATCGTCCTGGACTGCGCCGGCGGCGTCGCCTCGCTCGTCCTGCCGAACCTGCTCGGCAAGGTCGGCGTCGAGGTCCTCACCCGCAACGCCGGGCTGGACGAGGCCAACCCGACCGAGACGCTCGCCGAGCGGATGCGCGACCTGGAGCGCCTCGGCGACCTCGTCTCCTCCTCGCGGGCCGCGTTCGGCGTCCGCTTCGACCCGGTCGGGGAGCGGATCTCCCTGGTGGACGAGAACGGCGAGCTGGTCGGCGACGACCGCGCCCTGCTCGTCATGCTCGACCTCGTCGCGGCCGAGCGGCGCGGCGGCAAGGTGGCGCTGCCGGTGACGACGACGCGGGTCGCCGAGCAGGTGTGCCGGTTCCACGGCGTCCAGGTCGAGTGGACGTCCACGTCGCAGGACGTCCTCACCAAGGCCGCCGCGCAGCCCAGCGTGATCTTCGCGGGGGACGGCCGGGGCGGCTTCCTGATGCCCGAGTTCAGCGGCACCGTCGACGGGATCGCCGCGTTCGTCCGCCTCGTCGGCCTGGTCGCCCGCACCCGCCTGACGCTGTCCCAGATCGACCGCCGCATCCCCGACGCGCACCTGCTGCGCCGCTCCGTCCCGACCCCCTGGGCGGCCAAGGGCAGCGTGATGCGGCACGTCGTTGAGGCCGCCGGGGACCGCACGATCGACACCACCGACGGCGTCCGCGTCGTGGAGGACGACGGCCGCTGGGTCCTCGTCCTGCCCGACCCGGCCGAGGCGGTGACCCACCTGTGGGCCGAGGGGCCCGACGCCGACGCCGCCCAGGTCCTGCTGGAGGAGTGGGCCGCCGTCGTCGAACGCGCCGGCTCCTGACGGGCCCGCGCCGCGGTCAGTCGACGGGGACGTCCTCCGGGCCGCCCGCGGCGATCCCGGCGAGGACGTCCAGGGCGCGCCCGAGGGTCTCGAGCGGCGGGGACGCGAGGCCGACGCGGACCGCGCGGGGCGCGGCGCCCGTCCCCACGACGAAGGCGGCGGCCGGGGTGACGGCGATCCCGTGCCGCGCGGCCGCCGCCACGAACGTCTCCGCCCGCCACTGCGGCGGCAGGTCCCACCAGCGGAAGTAGGAGGGCGGCCCGGACCGGGCGGCGGCGCCCGCGAGCCGCTCGGCGACGATCCGCGAGCGGGCCGCGGCGTCCGCGCGCTTGGCGCGGGTGATCTCCTCGACCGCGCCGCCCGCGATCCAGCCGGTCGCCGCGTCGAGCGCGAAGCGCGCCGGCCCCCAGGCGCCCGAGCGCAGCGCGGCGGCGACGCGCCCGGCCAGCGCGGCGGGCGGGACGGCGAACCCGAGGGTCAGGCCGGGCGCGAGGCGCTTGGACAGGCTGTCGACCACGACGGTGCGGTCCCCGGCCAGGGCCGCGAGCGGCTCCGGGCCGTCCGCGGGCAGGAAGGCCCAGACGCGGTCCTCGATCGCGTGGAGGCCGAGCCGCTCCAGGGCGGCGGCGACCTCGGCGCGGCGCCGCCGCGGCATCGTCGTCCCGCGCGGATTGTGCAGCGTCGGCTGGAGGTACACCGCGCCGAACGGCGCGGCGCGGTGCGCGTCGGCGAGGGCGTCGGGGCGCAGCCCGTCCTCGTCGGCGGCGACGGGGACGAGCGTGACGCCGAGCCGGGCCGCGACGCCCTTGACCACCGGATAGGTCAGCGCCTCCACGGCGAGCCGCCCGCCCGGCGGCACCAGCGCCGCCACGGCGCCCGCGATCGCCTGCCGGCCGTTCCCCGCGAACAGCACCGACCCGGGGGCGGGCCGCCAGCCGGGGGCGGCCAGCAGCGCCGCCGCGGCCTCCCGGGCGGCGGCGGTCCCGGTGACCCGTCCGGGGCCGAGCGCCGCGTCCAGCACGTCCGGGCGCAGCAGCCGCCCCAGCCCGGCGGCCAGCAGCGCGCTCTGCTCCGGGAGGACGGGATTGCTCAGCTCCAGGTCGACCTTGGCGCCGGCGGGCTCCGCGAGCGCCGGGACGGGTGCGGGCTCCGCCGCCCGGACGAACGTGCCGCGCCCCACCTCGCCGACCACCAGGCCGCGCCTGGCGAGCTCCCCGTACACGCGGCTCGCCGTGGAGGCGGCGATGCGGCGGTCGCGGGCGAAGGCCCGCTGCGGCGGCAGCCGGTCGCCGGGACGCAGCCGCCCCGCGGCGATGGCGGCGGCCACCTCGTCGGCGACCCGGCGGAAGTCCTCCATGCGTCCCCTCATTGCTCCGAGTGCAATGCAGAGTATTGCACCGAGAAACCACGGAGATCTAGCCTCGGATCGGTTCTGGATCCGGGAGGGGAAATGGTCTCGCTCACCGCCGCGGCGGCCGTCGCCGCCTTCGCCCTCGGGGTCGTCCTGACCCCGGGGCCCAACATGATGTACCTGGTGTCGCGGTCGGTGACGCAGGGCCGCCGCGCCGGGCTGGTCTCGCTCGGCGGCGTCGCCGCCGGGTTCCTGGTCTACGTCGCCGCCGCCACCGCCGGGCTCACCGCCGTCTTCACGCTCGTCCCGGCCCTCTACACGGTGATCAAGCTCGCCGGGGCGGCGTACCTGCTCTGGCTCGCCTGGCAGGCGCTGCGGCCGGGCGGCACGGCGGCCTTCGCCCCGGCGGACCCGCCCGCCGACCCGCCGCGCCGCCTCTTCACGATGGGCCTGGTCACCAACCTGCTCAACCCGAAGATCGCGATCCTGTACGTGTCGCTGCTGCCGCAGTTCGCGGACCCGGAGCGCGGGGGCATGGCCGTCCAGATCCTGCTGCTCGGCCTGCTGCAGATCACCATCGCGATCACCGTGAACGCGCTCATCGTCCTCGGCGCCGGCGGCATCGCCGCCTTCCTCGGCCGCCGGCCCGGGTGGCGGCGCGCCCAGCGCTACGTGTTGGGCTCCGTCCTCGCCGGGCTGGCCGTGCAGATCGGCCTGCACCGCCCCGCCGCGTCCTGAGCCGCCGCGGCCCTTCGGGCCCCGCGGCCTCCGGGCTTGCCATGATGGGGCGGTGATCGCACGACGGGACGACCCCGGCGACCGGCGGCCGCTCGGGCGGCGGCCCGACGCCTCGATGTCGCTGCTCGCCGACCTGCTCGCCGGCAGGCTCCTCGACCACGGCTACGCGGAGGCCGCGGCGCGGCGGGCCGCCGCCGGCGGCGCCCCGCCCCGGCGGCTCCGCGGAGCGGGCGTCCTGCTCGTCCTCGCGCTCGCGGGCACGCTGATCGCCGTCGCCGGGGTCCAGACGCGCCGCGGGGAGCCGGGCGCGGCCGAGCAGCGGTCCCGGCTGATCGGTGAGATCCGGGCCCGCACCGCCGAGACCGACGGGCTCCAGCGCCGCGACGACGTGCTGCGCGCCCGGACGGAGCGGGACCGGGCGGCCGCGCTCGCCCGCAGCGACGAGGGCCGCCGGGTCCGGCGGCGGCTGGCCCGGGCCGGCGCCGCCGCTGCCGCCGCGCCCGCGACCGGCACCGGCATCGTCGTCACGCTCGCCGACGCGACGCGCACCGCGCCCGCCGCGCGGGGACGCGCCGCCGAGGCCGGCCGGGTCTATGATCAGGACCTCCAGGTCCTGGTCAACGGGCTCTGGGCGGCGGGTGCCGAGGCCATCGGCGTCAACGGGCAGCGGCTCGCGCCGACCACCGCGATCCGCGCCGCCGGCGAGGCGATCCTGGTCGACTACCGGCCGCTGACCGGCCCCTACGCGGTGACGGCCCTCGGCGACCCGGACCGGCTGCGCGGCGCCTTCGCGGGCTCGGCGGCCGACCGGCGGCTCGCCGCGCTGCACGGCCGGTTCGGGATCCGGTACGACGTGCGCCGCACGTCGGCGGCGCGGCTGCCCGCCGCCGGGCCCGCGCGGCCGCGGTACGCCGTCCCGCGCCCGGAGGACGGCCAGTGAGCGGGCGGCCGGGGAGCAGGGGAGAGGTGACCCGAGGGTGATCGCGCTGATCGGCCTCGTCATCGGCGTCGCGCTGGGGCTCGTCCTCCAGCCGGACGTGCCGCTCTGGCTCCAGCCCTACCTGCCCATCGCGATCGTGGCCGCGCTCGACGCCATGTTCGGCGGCGTCCGGGCCCGGCTGGAGGGCATCTTCGACGAGAAGGTCTTCGTGGTCTCCTTCGTCGGCAACACCGTGATCGCCGCGCTGATCGTCCTCCTCGGCGACCAGCTCGGCGTCGGCTCGCAGCTGTCCACCGGCGTCGTGGTCGTGCTCGGCATCCGGATCTTCTCCAACGCGGCCGGTATCCGGCGGAAGCTGTTCGGCGCATGACCGGCGGGGACGGGCGCCCGCCGGGGCCGCGCGGGCTCCTCGGCCTGCTGCGCCCCCACTTCGGCATGGGCCGGATCGCCGCCGGAGCGCTGTGCCTCGTGCTCGGCTTCGCGATCGCCGCGCAGGTGCAGTCGACCAAGCGCGACTCCACGTTCGCCACGGCGCGGCAGGACGAACTCGTCGGCATCCTGGCCGATCTGGGCCAGCGGTCCGACCGGCTGACCGGCGATCTGCGCGACCTGGAGGCCACCAGGGCCCGGCTGGAGCGGGACGCCGAGGGCGGGACCGCCCTGGAGGAGGCGCGCGAGCGGGCGACCGAGTACGGCCTGCTCGCCGGGACGCTCCCCGCCGAAGGGCCCGGGATCGAGATGCTGATCGACGACCCCGGCGGCCGCGTCAAGGCGGTCAACCTCCTGGACGCCTTGCAGGAACTGCGCGACGCCGGGGCCGAGGTCCTCCAGATCAACGACGTCCGGGTCGGGGTCGACACCTATTTCCTGGACGGCCGGAACGGCGTCCGCACCGACGGGCGGACCCTCACCGCCCCCTACCGGTTCCTCGCCATCGGCGACCCCCACACGATGACCACCGCGCTCAACATCCCCGGCGGCCTCGTCAGGACGCTGCGCGGAACCGGGGCCACCGTCCTGATCACCCCGCGCGCGAAAGTGGCCGTCGGCGCGGTACGGTCTCCCTAAGAGGGAACCCGGGGGAACGGGGGAGCGGTGAACCGGGCGCCCGGTTCGGGCGCCGTGAACGCGTCGGTCCGCGCGGCGGCGTAGACCTGCGATCATTGGCGAATGTAGTTTGGTCCAGCCGGTTCACCGTTCGAGTTGACCCCTCGGGTCATACCCGCGTAAGTTGCGGCGACCGTCGCGTAAGCGGGTGGTGAGTTGGACCGTGGTCGGGGCGGATCCCCGGCGTGGGTTGGGTGAAGGATGCGCGTGGCGCAGGCGGCTCCCGCTGCGGCGGGGCGTCCGCGTGCGGCACGCCGATGGTAGGAGGCCGAGCCGATCGATGCCGAGCGTCTACTGCACGCAGTGCGGTCACGCCAACCCGGATGATGCCCGCTTCTGCTCGAACTGCGGCACTCCGCTGACCCGGAGTCCGGCCGCGCCGCCGCCGTACCGCGAGTCGCCCGGCGAGTCCACGTCCACGATCTCCATCGGCGGGTTCGAGGCGCTGGACACCGACACGGGCGCCGAGGAGCAGGTCGGTCCCGACCAGATGGCGATGGAGGCGCTGCCCCCCGGCACCGCGCTGCTCGTCGTCAAGCGCGGACCGAACGCCGGCAGCCGCTTCCTGCTCGACAAGGACCGCACGTCCGCCGGGCGGCACCCCGAGAGCGACATCTTCCTGGACGACGTCACCGTGTCCCGCCGCCACGCCGAGTTCACCCGCCAGGGCGGCGCCTTCTCCGTCCGGGACGTGGGCAGCCTGAACGGCCTCTACGTCAACCGGCAGCGGATCGACCAGGCCGCCCTGTCCGGCGGCGACGAGGTCCAGATCGGCAAGTTCCGGCTGGTGTTCCTGACCAACCCGGCGCACGGCTGACGGAACGGGAGGGGCGTTGAACGCGGAGCCGGCCCGGTCCCTGATGACGATCGGGGACGTGCTCGGGCAGCTGCGGCCCGAGTTCCCCGACATCACCATCTCCAAGATCAGGTTCCTGGAGTCCGAGGGGCTGGTCGAGCCGCAGCGCAGCCCCTCCGGCTACCGCAAGTTCGGCGCGGCCGACGTGGAGCGGCTCCGGTTCGTCCTCACCGCCCAGCGCGACCACTACATGCCGCTGCGCGTGATCCGGCAGCACCTGGAGGCCCGCGACCGCGGCGAGAACGTCCCGGGGCTCGGCGACCGCGAGCCGTCCCGGCGCCGCCCCCGCACCCTCGTCGCCGCCGACACCACCGCCCCGGACCCGGCCGTCCGGCTCACCCGCCGCCAGCTCCTCGACGGCGCCGGGATCGACGAGGCGCTGCTCGCCCGCCTGGAGGAGTACGGCCTCGTCCACCGCACCGGCGCCCACTACGAGGGCGAGGCCCTCGGCATCTGCCGGATCGCCGCCGCGCTCGGCGAGTTCGGCTTCGAGGTCCGGCACCTGCGCGCCGTCAAGGCCGCCGCCGACCGGCAGGTCGGCCTGATCGAGCAGGTGGTCGCCCCGCAGCTGCGCCGCCGCAGCCGCGGCGCCCACGAGGAGGCCGCCGAGACCGCCCGGGAGATCGCCGCGCTGTCGGTCGGCCTGCACTCCGCGCTGGTCAGCGCGGGGCTCCGCGAAAGCCTCGACCACTGATCATGGCCGCCGCGCAGGATATTCCCCCACCTGCGGCAGGACGAGCTGTCCGACCCTGGGTGTACGTTGGCTACATGGTTCGGTCAGGAGTCGATCCGCTGCGAATGGTGATCGAGACACCGAGAACCGGCAGGGAGCCGCTGTGAAGCAGATGGAGGTCGTCGGCGTCCGGGTCGAGATGCCCTCCAATCAGCCGATCGTCCTGTTGAAGGAGACGGAGGGCGACCGCTACCTGCCCATCTGGATCGGGGCGGTCGAAGCGACCGCGATCGCCTTCGCGCAGCAGGGCGTGCTGCCCGCCCGGCCGCTGACCCACGACCTGTTCCGCGACGTCCTGGACGCCCTCAGCGTCCAGCTCCGCACCGTGAACATCACCGCCCTGCGCGAGGGCATCTTCTTCGCCGACCTGATCTTCTCCAACGGCGTCGAGGTCAGCGCCCGCCCCTCCGACTCCATCGCCCTGGCACTGCGCACCGGCGCCACGATCTTCGCCAGCGAGGACGTCCTCGAAGAGGCCGGCGTCGCCATCCCCGACGAGCAGGAGGACGAGGTCGAGAAGTTCCGCGAGTTCCTCGACACGATCTCCCCGGAGGACTTCGGCCGCGCCGGATAGGCCGCTGCTCGGGAGAGGTGTGGTCGCAGCGAGCTGCTTCCCCGCTCTCGCGCGCCCTGTGCCCGCCCAGGGAGACGACCCCCTGGCACCCCCGATGCAGGGGCTCCGCCCCCGCACCCCCTCCCGGCTCAGCTCGCCGGACAGGCCAGGCACCGCGCGGGGCAGCGCCCACTGTGAGCTCCGCTGGTGATTCGGGCGGGAGAGCGTGCTCGCAGGCCGGGTTTCCCGCCATGGTCACTGACCGTCATGTGGACCTTGGGACGCAGTCATCGGGAACTCGCGGTCCCGATAGCGCGCGCTCGCTCCTGGGCCGGAGCGGTGCGCGAGGTGGGTGGTCTCGGGGGTGGGTTGGGGGCGGTGGGGTTACAGGGGCGTGGCCTGGGGGTGCTGGGTGCGGGTGGTATTGGGGGAGGGGTGTAATAAATGCGCGCATCGTCCTGGACCTGGTGGTTTTTGGCGGCGGCGCATCGGGGTAGGAGTGCGTAGGTGGCGGAGGTGCGCAGTTTGCCCACGTGAAGCCGGTTCATCCGGGCATGCGACGCGCCGACGGTGAACGTTGACCACACCCTGACCGGCACCTACCGTGCTGGTGGAACACCCGTGGTGTAATTCGTCAAACCCCCTTGACGAACCGCCACGGGATGATAGAAGCCGGAGGTCCGCGTGGCGGTGAGCAGCGGCGAGGGCAAGGCGACCCCCGACAGGCACATGGCGTCCCGCCGTGCCGGAGAGCAGGGGCTGCTCTTCGACACGCAGGTGTCGGTGCCGCCGGAGGATGTCGGCTACCGCGGCCCGACGGCGTGCGCCGCGGCGGGGATCACCTACCGGCAGCTCGACTACTGGGCGCGGACGAGGTTGGTGGAGCCCAGCGTGCGCGCGGCGCAGGGGTCGGGCAGCCAGCGGCTGTACAGTTTCCGCGACATCCTGGTGCTCAAGGTCGTGAAGCGGCTGCTCGACACGGGAGTGTCGCTGCAGCAGATCCGGACGGCCGTGACGCACCTGCGCGACCGCGGTGTCCAGGACCTCGCGCAGATCACGCTGATGAGCGACGGCGTCAGCGTCTACGAGTGCACGTCGGCGGACGAGGTCGTCGACCTGCTCCAGGGCGGGCAGGGCGTGTTCGGCATAGCGCTCGGCCGGGTCTGGCAGGAGGTGGAGGGCAGTCTCGCGGAGCTGCCCGGTGAGCGGGCCGCCGCGGACCCTCCCGAACACCCCCACGATGAGCTCGCCAACCGGCGGCGCGCGCGCCGCACCGGCTGACGGTCAGAGCGACTCCTTGCGCTGCAGGTAGGTGAACGCCCCCCAGCCGGGCAGCACCGGCAGCCAGAGGGTGAAGAGCCGGTAGAGCAGGACCGCCGACGTCGCGGTCTCCGCGGACAGGCCCGAGATCGTCAGCGCCAGGGTGAGGGCGCCCTCCACGGCCCCCAGCCCGCCCGGTGTCGGCGCGGCGGAACCCACCGCGTTCGCGGTGAGGAAGACCAGGACCACGGTCGTCCACGGCAGCGAGCCGCCGAACGAGCGGATCGACGCGTCCAGGCACAGCACGAAGGCCAGGGTGAGCAGCAGCGTGCCGCCCATGCCCGTGAACAGCTTCTTCGGGGACTGCAGGACGTCCACCAGGCGGGGCACCACGCCCGAGAACATGCTCTTCAGCCGCGAGGTGACGACGCGGCGGACGCGCGGGACCGTCAGCGCCAGGCCGGCCACGAGGCCGAGCACCAGGACGGCGATCACGATCGTGCGCGACGGGGCCAGGTCCTGCGTCGCCTTCGTGGAGGAGCCCGTGAGGAACCCGAACAGCACCAGCAGCAGGATGTGCGTGACCATCCCGACCAGCTGGGACGCGCCGACGCTCGCCACCGCGAGGGTGGGGCGCACCCCCGAGCGCTGCAGGTAGCGGGTGTTGACGGCCACGCCGCCCACGGCGGCCGGGGCGACGAGCTTCACGAACGACGCGGCGACCTGCACCAGGACCGTCCGGCCCAGCGGCAGGCGCTCCGGGACGAAGCCCATCAGCATGAACGCCGCCGCGACGTAGCTCAGCGCGGCCGCGCCGAGGGCCGCGACGACCCAGTGCCAGCTCGCCGTGGCCGCCAGGTAGCCGACGTCCAGGCTCGTCACCTGCGGAATGACGATGTAGGCGGCGAACGAGAGGGCCACCACGCTGAAGATCGTCCGGGGGCGGAACCGCTCCAGCCGGGCCGGCGCCGCCTCCACCTCCGGCTTCAGCCGGACGATCTGCTCCCGGATCCGGGTCAGCGGCTCCCGGTCGCGGCGCAGCGCCTGCCGCGTCGCCCGGGACAGCGCGACCCGCTGCAGCAGCGGCACCGCGGCGCCGAGGGCCTCCTCGCCCAGCACGGCCGCGGCGGTCCGCACCGCCCGCTCCGGCCCGGTCCGCAGCGCCAGCGTGGTGAGGAGCTGCGCCAGGTCGAGCCGCAGCGCGAGGTCGCCCGCCGCCGTCTCGCCGGCGCGCAGGTCGGTGACGTAGGCGAGGCCGTCCTCGCCGATGAGCAGCGCGCCGCCCTCCAGCCGCCGGTGCGCGAGCCGTCCCGCCTGCAGCGACCGGAACTGCCGCCAGACGTCGGTCAGCAGATCGTCGGTGATCTCCTCGTCCGGGACGTCGCCGAGCCGCCGCCCCGGCACGCGCTCGTAGGCCAGCAGCGCCGCCTCCGTGCCGACCTCGCAGGTGCCGATGAGCCGCGGGGTGCGGACGCCCGCCGCGTCCACCGCGTACGCCATCAGCGACTCCTGCTCCAGCGACCGGCGCAGCGACCGCAGCGTGCGCCCGGTCGTGGTGGCGCGCAGCCGCAGCAGCCGCCAGATCCGGTACAGCAGCCCGGCGGTCTGCTGGTCGCGGTCCAGGACGCGGACCTCCAGGTCCCACTCGCCGTGGGCGCTCCGGCCGAGCGGCGGGCGGGGGCCGTACCCGGCGGCGGCGCCCGAGGCCAGGACGACGCCGTAGCGGCGTCCGTCCTCGGTGTCGTCGGACGGCTCGTCCAGCCGCGCGCCCCGCTTCGGCCGCAGCCCGAGCCGCTCCAGCGACGCGACGACCGCCGCCCCGGTCGGGCGCGGGTTCGGGGTGCCGACGGCGTACAGGGTGCCGTGGCCGATGGCGCGGCCGAGGAGGTAGGTGGCCGCGAGCGCGGCGACGGAGGCGTAGGACGCGGTCAGCCCGGTCAGCGCCGCCAGCCCGATCATGGTCCAGGTCGCGGCCTGCCAGCGGGCGCGGCCCGCCATCCCGACCGCGCTGACGAACGCGATGACCGGCGCGATGTCGGTGTGCACGGGCGCGGTCTCGGTGCCGCCCCAGATCAGCGAGTCGAGGACGCCGCCGGGCGCCGCCCGCACCACCAGGTCGTCCAGCCCGACGGTGATGCCGAACGCGATCACGGCGGCCAGCAGCGCGATCGCGACCCGCGTCCCGTCCTTGTGGAACAGCCGCTCGACCGCGAACGCGATCGGCACCGCCAGCACCCCGAAGCTGGACACCAGCGTCGCCAGCGTCAGCAGCAGCCGCGGCGCGTGCGCGGTGCCCTGCGCGATGTCGGTCTGCAACCCGTGCGTGGTCTGCTGCGCGATCGACACCAGCAGCATCACCGCGGCCAGCCCCACCACCGAGCCGGCGAACCTGATCGCGTCGGCGGGCCGCCGGATCCGGTCCGGCTGGGCGGGCTCGTCGACGGGCACGCCGGCGGTCGCGCCGTGCCGCGGGCGCACCATGCCGTCGCGGGTCTGTGTCACGCCGTACCGCCGCCCCGACCGTCCGTCATCGTGATCAGCGTCCCAGAAGCGGCGGCGCGGCGTCGAGTGCCGGGCCGGCGTCCGGCCGGTCGCGCGTGCACCCCGCAGCCCCATCTCCGCCCCCGTGGCCCGAGGTCCGTCTTGTCCCAGGTGAGTGTGCACATCGTACCGGCCGGTACGACCCGGGGGAGGGCGGCGGCGGCACCCGTGTCCGGGGCGGGACGACGGCCCGGAGCCGGTTTTGGGTAGGGTTTCGCCTAGGACATGCCGTCGACCCTGTGCGGGAGAGACCCCACGCGGCCAGCGTGGGGCGCCGAAGGGGCAACCTCCCCGGAACCTCTCAGGCAAAAGGACCGCTCGGGCGAGGCACCTCTGGAAAGCAGGCGTCGATCCCCGCAGCCGGGGAAGGGCGGCTCACCGAAGGGGAAACCCCGCCGCGCGGGTGAAGCTCTCAGGTGCCGATGACAGAGGGGGAGACCTGCCGCCGGCCCGTGCCGGCGGCGGACCTGAGCGACCGCAGCAGCCAGGAGGCCCTCCATGACCGCCCAGTTCTTCGCGCCCGTGGCCGCGCCGCAGCATCCGCGTTCGGCGTTCGCCGACCGGCACATCGGCCCCGGCCCGGACGAGCAGGCCCGGATGCTGGCCGCCATCGGCTACTCCGGCGCCGAGGCGCTGATCGACGCCGCGGTCCCCGCCGCGATCCGCACCGCCCGCCCGCTCGGCCTGCCGCCCGCGCTGAGCGAGACCGCGGCGCTGGACCGGCTCCGCGAGCTCGCGTCCCGCAACACCGTGCTGACGTCCATGATCGGGCTCGGCTACCACGGGACGACCACGCCCGGCGTGATCATGCGGAACGTCCTGGAGAACCCCGGCTGGTACACCGCCTACACGCCCTACCAGCCGGAGATCTCGCAGGGCCGGCTCGAGGCGCTGCTGAACTTCCAGACGGTGGTCGCCGACCTGACCGGGCTGCCCGTCGCGAACGCCTCCATGCTGGACGAGGGCACCGCCGCCGCCGAGGGGATGGCGCTCGCGCACCGCGTGTCCAAGCGCAGGGAGCCGGGGGCGTTCCTCGTCGACGCCGACGCGCTGCCGCAGACGATCGAGGTCGTCCGGACCCGCGCGGTCCCGCTCGGCATCGAGGTGGTCACCGCCGACCTGTCCGGCGGGCTGCCGGACGGCGACTTCTTCGGCGTGCTGCTCCAGTACCCGGGCGCGTCCGGGGCCGTCCGCGACCTCGCGCCGGTCATCGCGCAGGCGCACGAGCGCGGCGCCAAGGCCGTCGTGGCCGCGGACCTGCTCGCGCTGACGCTGCTGCGCCCGCCGGGGGAGTCCGGCGCCGACATCGCCGTGGGGTCCGCGCAGCGGTTCGGCGTCCCCTACGGGTTCGGCGGCCCGCACGCCGGCTACATGGCGGTCGGCGAGGGCATCCAGCGGCAGCTGCCCGGACGGCTCGTCGGCGTGTCGGTCGACGCGGACGGCGCGACCGCCTACCGGCTGGCGCTGCAGACCCGCGAGCAGCACATCCGCCGCGAGAAGGCCACCAGCAACATCTGCACCGCCCAGGTGCTCCTCGCCGTGATGGCGAGCATGTACGCGGTGTACCACGGCCCCGAGGGGCTGGCCGCGATCGCGCAGCGCGCCCACCGCCGCGCCGCCGAGATCGCCGCGGGGCTGCGCGCCGCCGGCGTGGAGGTCGTGCACGGCGCGTTCTTCGACACCGTCCTCGCCCGCGTGCCCGGCCGGGCCGCCGAGGTCGTCGCCGCCGCCCGCGAGCGCGGGATCAACCTGCGCCCGGACGGCCCCGACCGGGTCGGGATCGCCTGCGACGAGACCACGCTGCCCGAGCACGTCACCGCCGTCCTGGCGGCGTTCGGCGCCGCCCCCGCGGAGACCGCCGCCGAGGCGATCCCGGACGCGCTGCGCCGCGAGAGCCCCTACCTGACCCACCCGGTCTTCCACGCGCACCGCTCCGAGACCGCGATGCTGCGCTACCTGCGCCGCCTCCAGGACAAGGACATCGCGCTCGACCGCTCCATGATCCCGCTCGGCTCCTGCACGATGAAGCTGAACGCGACCGCGGAGATGGAGCCGATCACCTGGCCGGAGTTCGCGAACGTCCACCCGTTCGCGCCGATCGACCAGGCGGCCGGCTACGTGGAGCTGATCGGCGAGCTGGAGGACGCGCTCGCCGAGATCACCGGGTACGCGAAGGTCTCCGTCCAGCCGAACGCGGGCTCCCAGGGCGAGCTGGCCGGGCTGCTCGCGATCCGCGGCTACCACGCCTCCCGGGGCGAGGAGCACCGCGACGTCTGCCTGATCCCCTCCTCGGCGCACGGCACCAACGCCGCCAGCGCCGTCATGGCGGGCATGCGCGTCGTCGTCGTGACCTGCGACGAGGGCGGCAACGTCGCGCTCGACGACCTGCACGCCAAGATCGGCGAGCACCGCGACCGGCTCGCCGCGATCATGGTGACGTACCCGTCCACGCACGGCGTCTTCGAGGAGACGATCACCGACGTGTGCGCGGCCGTGCACGAGGCCGGCGGCCAGGTCTATGTGGACGGCGCCAACCTCAACGCCCTCGTCGGCCTGGCCCGCCCGGGCGAGTTCGGCTCGGACGTCTCGCACCTCAACCTGCACAAGACGTTCTGCATCCCGCACGGCGGCGGCGGCCCCGGCGTCGGCCCGATCGGCGTCCGCGAGCACCTCGCCCCGTTCCTGCCGAACCACCCGCTGCGCGCCGAGGCGGGCCCGGACACCGGCGTCGGCCCGATCTCCGCGGCGCCGTGGGGCTCGGCGGGCATCCTGCCGATCTCCTGGGCCTACATCGCGATGATGGGCCCGGACGGCCTGCGCGCCGCCACCGAGGGTGCGATCATCGGCGCGAACTACCTCGCCGCCCGGCTCGCCCCGCACTACCCGATCCTCTACACCGGCCGGAACGGACTCGTCGCGCACGAGTGCATCGCCGACCTCCGCAAGATCACCAAGGAGACGGGGATCACCGCCGAGGACGTCGCCAAGCGCCTCATCGACTACGGCTTCCACGCCCCGACCCTGTCCTTCCCGGTGGCCGGCACGCTGATGATCGAGCCCACCGAGTCCGAGGACCTCGCCGAGCTCGACCGCTTCTGCGACGCCATGATCGAGATCCGCCGGGAGATCCGGCGGGTCGCCGACGGCGGCTACGACCGCGAGGACAACCCGCTGAAGAACGCCCCGCACACCGCCGCCTGCCTGATCTCCGACGACTGGAAGCACCCCTACACCCGGGACGAGGCCGCCTACCCCGTCCCGTCCCTGCGCGAGGACAAGTACTGGCCCCCGGTCCGCCGCATCGACCAGGCCTACGGCGACCGCAACCTGGTCTGCTCCTGCCCGCCCCCGGAGGCCTTCGAGGACTGACGGAGCCGCCCCCCTGGGCGAATTCATGATCTTGATGGGGGTTCGTCGTGTCGTCGCGGGACGCGGCGGGGGCGGGTCGCTAGTCTCGGTGCGGAGTTCGTGGAAGCCGCAGAGGGCAGAGGCCGATGAGCGAGTTGCCGGACGAGACGTCCGACCCGGCGCAGATGTGCGAGGAGGCCCGCGACCTCGCCGAGAACGGCGAGGCCGGGCGGGCGGCGCTGCTGTTCGAGAAGGTGCTCGCGATGGGCGAGACGCCCTGCCGGGCGCGGGCGGCGCTCGGGCTCGCCGTCGTCCTCGACGACGCCGGGGAGGTGGCCCGGGCCCGGGAGGCGGACGCGGTCGCGATCGCCACCGGCGACCCCGAGTACGGGCCGCGCGCGGCCTACCACCTGGCGCTCACGCACGAGCGCGCCGGGGAGCCCGAGCGGGCGGCGTCCGCCTGGGGCGCGGTCGTCGACTTCGGCAACGCCGCCTACCTGCCGCCCGCCCACCTGGCGCTCGCCCGGATCGCCGACGACGCCGGCGACTTCGACGCGGCGCGGGAGCACTGGGAGGCCGCGGTCGGGACGGGCGACGCCGAGTACGGGCCGCTCGCCGCGCACGACCTCGCGCAGCGGCTGCTGGAGCGCGGCGACCCGGCGCGGGCCCAGCGGGTCCTGGCGGCGGGGCTCCGGCTGGTCGACCGGGCCGCCGCGCCGCACGCGTACGCGCGGCTCGCCGTCGCGCTCGGCATCTCCTACCTCGACCAGGCGATCGGAGCGTTCGGCGCGGCGCTGGCGGCCGAGCCGTCCGATCCGGAGGCCGGGCCGCTCGCGACCGAGCTGCTGGCGCGGACGCTGCCGCTGCGCGGGCGCGGCGCGGAGGCGGGCGAGGTGTGGCGGCGCGGGCTGGCCGACCCGGGCATCGCGCCGCAGGTGCGGGCGCGGATCCGCCGCGACTTCGGCGAGGAGGACGGCGAGGCCGACCTGTGGTGGGAGCCGGTCGTCGAGCAGGCCGTGTCGGACGGGACGCTGCCCGCGCTCGCCGGGGAGGCGTTCGGCGCCCTCGACCACATGTACGCGCTGCTCGCCGTCCGGTACGCCGAGCGCCGCGCGGACGACGCCCACGAGGTGCTCGGCGGCGCGGTGCGGGTCCCGAGCGGCTACCTGTGGGGGCCGCTGCTGCACGAGAGCTTCGCCGAGCGGTTCCGGCTGGCGATGGGCACGCCCGTCCCGGGCTGGCCGGACGCCTAGCCGGCGATGGCGCGCTCCGCGACCACCCGGGTGATGCGGGCGCGGACGAGGTACTCGGTGGGGACGGCGTTGCGCGCCCCGAACTCCTCGGCGCGATCGGCGCCCATGTAGCGGCCGCCGATCGCGGTCGCCCAGCGGCGCATCTCGTCCAGGTCCTCGACGAGGGCGGCCTCCGCCTGGATCTGCACGTACGAGTAGGGCGGGGCCTGGTCGTCCACGCAGACCGACAGCCGCGGGTCGCGGGCCAGGGCGCGGCCCTTGACGGTGTGGCGGCTCGTGTTGAACAGCAGGTCGTCGCCGTCGAGGACGAACCAGATCGGCGTGACGTGCGGGGTGCCGTCCTTGCGGATGACGCCCGCCTTGCCGGTGCGGGTGCCCTCCATGACGAACGCGCGCCATTCACTCTCCGTCATCTTCTCCATGCGGCCAGTCTGCCGGAAAGATCGCCGGGCGGGGCCGCTACGGTGGGCGCATGGAGGGTGGCAGATGGAGGTCGTGACGGCGCACGGGCCCGCCGAGGTGGCGCTGGACGAGACCGCCGGTCCGGCGTTCCTGCTGGTCCTGACGCACGGGTCGAACGGGAGCGTGGACGCGCCCGACCTGCTCGCCGTCCGGGAGACCGCGCTCGGGCTCGGCGGCGCCGTCGCGCGGGTGACGCAGCCGTTCCGGTACGCGGGCCGCCGGGCGCCCGGCTCGCCGGCCAAGCAGGACGAGGCGTGGCTGGAGATCGTCGGCCTGGTGCGGGGGAGGTTCGCCGACGTCCCGCTCGTGCAGGGCGGCCGCAGCAACGGCGCGCGGGTGGCGTGCCGCACCGCGGCGGCGGCCGGGGCGGCGGGCGTGCTGGCGCTGGCGTTCCCGCTGCACCCGCCGGGGAGGCCGGAGAAGACGCGGGTGGGCGAACTGCGCGCGGCGGGGGTGGAGGTCCTCGTCGTCAACGGCGACCGCGACCCCTTCGGCGTGCCGGACGAGGCGGACGCCGCCCACGTGGTGGTGCTCGCGGGGGAGCGGCATGACTTGAACAAGGACCCGGCCGCGGTGGGCCGGGCGGCGGAGCCGTGGCTGCGCACATGGGCGGCGCGCTAGCCGGCGCCGGACATGCGAACGGCCCGTCCGCGCGGACGGGCCGGGAGCGGTGGGCCGCTCCGGGCCCGGTGCGGGCCCGGAGGTCAAGGGCAGGGTGGGCAGTGCCCCCGAGGATGATCACCCGTTTGAACTAGTCCCCCGTGGAGACCGCTCAAGCGGCGGACGGCGCCTGCAGGTCCGTCGGCCGGTGCGGTGCGATGACTCCCCCGTCGGGCAGCAGCTCACCGGTGTCCTCGAAGAGCACGACGCCGTTGCACAGCAGGCTCCACCCCTGCTCGGGGTGGGCGGCCAGCGTCCGGGCGGCGTCGCGGTCGGGTGCGTGGTGCGAGGGACAGGGCGGCTGGTGCGGGCACATGGTGTGCCTCCGGTCTCAACTACTGGTCGGTCGTGGCTTTCCTTAATTGACGCACCCCAGTGTGAAGTGGTTCGCGCCCATCGGCTATAGCCCGTTGGGACGGTTGTCCGTTGGTACGCGAGTACCGGGCGGATGTGACCGCCCTCACTCCGAGGTGCCAGGCATAGGGTCCCTCCCGCGCGATAACGGACGGAGAACGACACGCCGACGGGCCGGAAACCCCTACGATGTCGCTCGGGGAACGCCTCAGGGCGTAGGGGGAGTGAGGCCGATGCGGGTCGCGTTGTCCGTCGCGTGCTTCGATGACGCGCTGTTCCCCGATGCGGGGAGGGCCGTGACCGTCCTTTTGGAACGCCTCGGCCATGACGTGGTATTCCCATCGGGGCAGACGTGCTGCGGGCAGATCCACTGGTCGGCGGGCTACCACCGCGAGGCCGCCGACCTGGCCCGCGCGTACACGGCCGCGTTCGCGGGCGGCGACGTCGTGGTCGCGACGTCGGCGTCGTGCGCCGCGGCCGTCCGGGACGCCTACCCGCGGCTCGCGCGGGCGGCCCGCGACCCCGGCCTGGCCCGCGCCGCCGAGGGCCTCGCCGTCTACGAGCTGACCGAGTTCCTCGTGGACGTCCTCGGGGTCACCGATGTCGGCGCCTACTTCCCGCACCGGGTCACCTACCACCCGTCCTGCCAGTCGCTGCGGACGCTGCGGGCCGGCGACCGGCCGCTGCGGCTGCTGCGGGCCGTGCGGGGCATCGACCTGGTGGAGCTGCCCAACGCCGAGGAGTGCTGCGGGTTCGGCGGGGCGTTCGCGATGAAGAACGCGGACGTGTCGGTCGCGATGGTCGCCGACAAGGTCCGGCACATCCGCGGCACGGGCGCCGACGTGGTGTGCGCGGTCGACGACTCCTGCCTCGCGCACATCGGCGGGGCGCTGTCGCGGCTGCGCGCCGGCGTCCGCACCCTGCACCTGGCCGAGATCCTCGCCTCGGCGGGGCCGTCGTGACCGGGGCGCCGCAGGGCGGGCCAGTCCCGCTGCCGATGCCGAAGTTCGCCGCCGCGGCCCGCCCCGCGCTGGCCGATACCGGCCTGCGCCGCACCCTGCGCGGCGCGACCGCGGTGCTGCGGGAGCGGGCGGCCGCCGCGTCCGCGGAGCCGGCCGACTGGGAGGAGCTGCGCGAGGCCGGCCGCGCCATCGGGGAGGCGGCGCTCCGCGACCTCGACGTGCACCTGGAGGAGCTGGAGCGGGCGGTCACCGAGGCCGGCGGCACCGTGCACTGGGCGGTGGACGCCGCCGAGGCGCGCCGCATCGTCACCGGGCTGGTGCGGGAGGCGGGGGCGGCGGAGGTCGTGAAGGCGGCGTCGCTGGCGGTCCGGGAGATCGGCGTGGACGGCGCGCTGGCCCGCATGGGGGTGGCCGTCCGCGAGACGGCGCTCGCCGACCTGGTCGTCCGGCTCGGCGAGGACGAGCCGTCCCATCTGCTGTCCGCGGCCGCGCACCGCGACCGGGCGCAGATCAGGGAGCTGTTCCGGCGCGCGATGCCCGCCGCCGGGGCCGGTCTGCCGGACGATCCGGAGGCCCTGGCCGCGGCGGCCCGCGCGCACCTGCGGGAGCCGTTCCTGCGCGCCGGCGTCGCGATCACCGGCGCGAACTTCCTGGTGGCCGAGAGCGGCACGGCCGTGGTGGTGGAGTCGGAGGGCAACGCGCGGATGTGCGTGACGCTGCCGGAGACGCTGATCTGCGTCGCCGGTATCGACAAGGTCGTCCCGACATGGGATGACATGGAGGTGTTCCTCCAGCTGCTGCCGCGGTCGTCGACCGGTGACCGGATGACGCCGTACGTCTCGTCCTGGACGGGCGTGACGCCGGGTGACGGGCCGCGCGCGTTCCACCTCGTCCTGCTCGACAACGGCCGCACCAGGGCCCTCGCCGACGAGGTCGGCCGCGCCGCGCTGCGCTGCATCCGCTGCTCGGCCTGCCTGAACGTCTGCCCCGTCTACGAGCGCACGGGCGGGGGCCCGTACGGGCCGGTCTATCCGGGCCCGATCGGGGCGATCCTCACCCCGCAGCTGCGCGGGGTGGAGAGCGCGGCGGCCGCCTCGCTGCCGTACGCCTCGACGCTCTGCGGCGCCTGCGCGGACGTCTGCCCGGTCAAGATCGACATTCCGGACGTGCTGGTCCACCTGCGCGGCAAGGTGGTGGAGTCGCGCCGCCGGCGGCCCGTCCCGACACCGGAGATGGTGCTGATGCGCGGCCTGGCCTGGACGATGGGCGACCCGCGCCGGCACGAGGCCGCGCTGCGGAGCGGCACCCGGTGGGCGCGGCTGCTGTCGCGCGGCGGGCGGATCCGCCGGCTGCCCGGCCTGCTCGGCACGTGGACCGAGGCCCGCGACCTGCCGGCGCCGCCCGCGGAGACCTTCCGCGCCTGGTGGAACGGGAGGCGGCGGTGAGCGGGCGGGAGGAGATGCTGCGGCGGGTGCGGGAGGCGCTCGGCGGGGCGCGGGGCGCGCGCCCGCCGGTCCCGCGCGGCTACGCGCGCCGGCTGCCGGAGGCCGAGGCGGCGACGCGGGCGGACGTCGTCGCCCTGTTCACCGAGCGGGTCGCCGACAACCGGGCCGCCGTGCGGCACGTCGGCGCGGACGAGCTCGGCACCGCGGTGGCCGCCGCGCTGTGGGCGCGCGAGGCCAAGCAGATCGCCGTCCCGGCGGACCTGCCGTACGGGTGGCTCGCCGAGCTGGACGGCGTCCGCGCCCTGGCCGACACCCCGCCCCTGGACGTCGGCGCCCTCGCCGGGGTGGACGCCGTGGTGACCGGGTGCGCGGCGGCGATCGCGCAGACGGGCACGGTCGTCCTGGACGGCGGCCGGGGGCAGGGCAGGCGGGTGCTCACGCTCGTGCCCGGCTTCCACCTGTGCGTGGTGCACGCCGACCAGATCGTCGGAACGGTCCCGGAGGCGGTCACGCGGGTGGACCCGGCGCGGCCGCTCACCTGGATCAGCGGCCCGTCGGCGACCCACGGCATCGAGATGCGCAGGGTCGAGGGCGTCCACGGCCCGCGCCATCTGGAGGTCCTCGTCGTCGAGGACGGCCTCCTGGCGCCCTGACCGGCCCGCCCGGCGCCCGCCGCCGGGCGGCCGCGGGTCAGCGGACGCCGGCGATGACGAGGTCGAGGCCGGCGGTGAACCGGGCGTCCCAGTCGACGGCGCGGTCGGCGCCGTCCTCGTCGGTGCCGCGCGCCTCCAGGGCGGTGTGGCCGATCACGTAGGCGAGCAGGGTGTGCGCGGCGACGGCGGCGGCGCCGTCGGCGACGCCGCCGCGCCGCATGACCTCGCGCAGCGACGCGACCGTGGTGGTGAGCGCCGCGGGGTTGCGGCGCGTGACGACCAGGGGGAGGACTCCGGCGTGCGCCATCAGCCGGCCCCGGTAGTCGCCGGCCCAGCCGCGCAGGACGTCCTGCCAGCGCCGCGGCGGCGCGTCGGCGGCGGGCGCGGAGGCGACGTGCGCGACGAGGCCGTCGAGGAGCTGCTCCTTGCCGCGGGGGAGGTGGTGGTAGATCGCCATCGCCTCGACCTCCAGGGCGTCCCCGAGGCGGCGCATCGTGAGGCGGCCGAGTCCCTGGCCGTCCACGATGTGCAGGGCCGCCTCGATGATCCGCTCGGTGGACAGCGGCGCGCGGTGCTGGGCGTTGATGCTGGGCTGCCGGACCATGAGAACCGACCTTACTGCGTAAAGGGCCGAAGCCGGGTGTCCGCCGCCACGACACGCCGGAACCCCGCGTACGCTTACCCTCGACCGGACAGTGCCGACCGTCGAGGGAGTACCACCATGCCGCTGGGCCGCCGTGTGAGCAAGGACGTCGCGGAGCCGTACGAGGCCGACCAGCGGCTGGCCGCCGAGTACGAGGACCGGCTCGCGGCGGCCGGCGACGCCGAGCGGGCGCTGCGGGACGCGCAGTCCGCCGACGCGCCCCTGCCGGAGCTGCGGGTGCTGACCCTCGCGTTCGACCGGGCGATGACGGCGGCGCTCGCCGCCGCCGAGGCGTCCGAGCGGGTCGCGATGGGCCCGAGGGTCTACGCTGCCGACACCCAGGACGCCAAGACCCGCCGCGCCGCCGAGATCGCCTACCGCAAGGCCAAGGCGCGCCCGGCCGTCCGCCCGTGGACGGACGAGGTCGACCGCCTGCGCACGGCCCGCGAGGCGCACCGCCTCAGCTTCAAGACGGTGCCGTCCGCGCTCGGCTGAGCCGTTTCCGGGACGTGTGGCGACACAGCGTCACCGGGTGGCACCGGCCACCGAACTTTGAGAGTCTGCCCTCTCGGGGAACGCCGGGGGAGTCCCACCGCACGTCGCGGGGTCGATGACGTGCGCGCGGACGCGCCCCGGCGGAGAGGGCACACGGTGCTCTGGACGTTGGGGGATGTCACGTGGAGCGCACGCCGCCTGACCGGGGCCGCGTACTCGAGTCCTACCAGGACGGGGTGAAGGCGATCCGCGCGCTGGCGGAGCGCGTCGGCGACTGGGACGTGCCGACGCCCTGCGCCGACTGGCGGCTGATCGATCTCGCCGGGCATCTGCGGTGCGTCGCGGAGAACTTCCTGGAGTACCTCCAGGACGCGCCCGACAGTCGGCTCGCGACGCTGTTCGCGCAGGACGCGGCGACGGCGGTGCTGATCCGGCAGCAGGCGCGGCAGAACGCGACCGAGCTCGCGGTGCTGCCGCGCGAGCCCGGCCCCGACCGGATCATGGCGTTCGGGGTGTCGGCCGGCGCGTACGCCGACCTGATGCCGGACATGTGGGACCGGACGCACCTGATCTACCGGGGCACCAAGTACACGGTCGGCGACCACGCGGGCGCGGCGTGCGTGGAGTGGCACCTGCACGCCTGGGACATGGCCCGCGCGGCCGGCGGGGACTACCGGCCGCGCGATCCCGACCTGCTGGTGTCGGCGTGGCACTGGGGCGTCCCGCACCTGCCGCTCGCCGCCGGCGACCCGTGGGAGGCGGTGCTGCGCTCGTCGGGCCGGTCGCCGCGCTGGCCGGAGCGCGACGACCGGCCGGGGCGGGCGCGGCGGCGGGCCGCCCGTCAGACCCCCTCCAGCCTGCCCGGGCGGGGCCGCAGGTAGACCGCCCAGGTGAGGACGCAGCACACGGCGTAGAAGGCGATGAACGCCAGGTAGGCGCCGTCGCCGGTCCCGGACGCCAGGAACGACTGCCGGAAGGCGATGTTGACCAGGACGCCGCCGGACGCGCCGACGGCGCCCGCGATGCCGATCAGCGCCCCGGACAGCCGGCGCGCCTCGTCCTCGGGGGCCTTGGCCCGGAAGACGGCGGGGATCATCTTGTAGGTGGAGCCGTTGCCGACGCCGCTGCACGCGAACAGCAGGACGAAGCCGGTGAGGAACAGCGGCAGCGACCCGCGCTGCGACGCGGCCAGCACCAGGCCGGCGGACGCGGCCATCGCGACGAACGTCCAGAAGGTGACGGCGGCGCCGCCGAGCCGGTCGGCGAGCCGGCCGCCGGCCGGGCGGATCAGCGACCCGACCGCGGGCCCGAGGAACGTCAGGCAGGCGGCCTCGGCCGGGGTGGCGAAGTCGTCGGCGAACTGGATCTGCAGGACCTGCCCGAACGCGAAGCCGAACCCGATGAACGATCCGAAGGTGCCGATGTAGAGCACCGACATGATCCAGGTGTGGGCGTCGCGGCACACGTCCCGCATCGCGCGCCGGTCGTTGCGCGCCCGCGCCAGGTTGTCCATGCGGAACCAGGCGGCGAGGGCGGCGAGGACGATCAGCGGGATGTAGATCCCGGCGAGCAGGCGGGGGTGGCCCGCGCCGGCGGTGGCGAGGACGAGCAGCCCGACGAGCTGGACGGCGGCGACGCCGAGGTTGCCGCCGCCGGCGTTGACGCCGAGCGCCCAGCCCTTGAGCCGCTGCGGGTAGAACGCGTTGATGTTGGCCATCGAGGAGGCGAAGTTGCCGCCGCCGACGCCGGCGACGGCCGCGAGGACCAGCAGCGTGGTGAACGAGACGCCGGGCTCGATCAGGGTCGCGGCGAGGACCGCCGGGACGAGCAGCAGGGCCGCGCTGAAGACGGTCCAGTTGCGGCCGCCGAACCGGGCGACGGCGAGCGTGTAGGGGATGCGCAGCGCCGCGCCGACGAGGGCGGGGACGGCGGTGAGGGTGAACTTGCCGGCCGGGTCGATGCCGTAGGCGGGCCCGAGGAACAGCACGAGGACCGACCAGAGCGTCCACACCGAGAACCCGATGTGCTCGGCGAAGATCGACAGGACCAGGTTGCGGCGGGCGGTCCGGGCGCCGCGCGCCGTCCAGAAGGCGGGGTCCTCGGGCCGCCAGTCCTCGATCCAGCGGCCCTTGTCCGGGCGGGTGCGCTCCCCGCGCGCGGCTCGGGTGGTGACGGTCATCGGCGCTCTCCCAGGTCGGTTCGGAAGACCGAACGTAGGAGCGCGAGGTTTCGGGCGCGTGTGACGGGTCGTACGCGGGTGCTAACTCCGCCGCACCGCGCGTCCCCGCCGGTGGTGAGGCGGGGGGCGGTAGACCCGGGCCGCGCCGGGTAGGCAGGTGGTCGCGAGGCGGCGGGGGAAACGGAGACAGGACCGATGGCGACCTGTGAGGTCTGCGGCAACGACTACGCGATGGCCTTCGAGGTGCACGCGCAGGGCGAGGTGCACACGTTCGACTCGTTCGAGTGCGCGGTGCACCGGATGGCACCGATCTGCGAGCACTGCCAGTGCCGCATCCTGGGCCACGGCGTGGAGGTGAGCGGGCACTTCTACTGCTGCGCGCACTGCGCCCGGGCGGTCGACCCGGAGGGCGCCCGCCAGATCCAGGACGCGGTCCCGGTCTGACCCCGGGCCGAGGGGCCCGTCCAGGGGCGCGGGTCAGGCGCGGCGCGCGCCGAAGGGCTGCTCGCGGCCGTCTTCGAGATAGACGGCGCGGCCGTCGGCCATGGCCCGCAGGCTGGGGTCCATCCGGCGGGAGACGTGCGGCGGCGCCAGCTCGGGGATCTTCTCCGGCGCGACCAGGACGTGGTCGGACAGCTCCTCGGGCGGCAGCCGGATCGCGGCGATCTCCGCGCCGGTGATGGTGCCGCCGAAGACGAACACGTTGACGGCGTCGACGCCGTCGTCGCGCGGGGAGCCCCAGTCGACGCAGGCCAGGCCGTCCAGGCGGGGGACGAGGCCGAGTTCCTCCTCGCACTCGCGCAGGCAGGCCGACAGCGGGGACTCGTCGGCCTCGATGACCCCGCCGGGGAGATACCAGCCCTCGCTGTAGGTGGGCTTGACCAGCAGGACCCGCCCGAGGTCGTCCAGGAGCAGGGCCGCCGCGGCGCCGCGGGCGCGCGGCAGTGAGGCGTAGTAAGCAAGGTCGGGCATGTACCGAGGTTAGGCGTGATCACTGCGGGGCGGTCGGGGCGGGGGCGGGTGCGGGGCCGCATCCGTCCGGGAGATCAGCGGGGCACCGCGAATCCGTTCGGAGATCGGGTAAAAGACGACGAAATGCCCATGACAGGGATCGACAACGCTTGACACGTGCGCGTCAGGAAGCGACATGCCGGGGAGTCGTGTCCGCCCGCGCCCTGACCTCGGCGGACGCGGCCGCGTGAACCGCATTTAACGGCGGGGTCACACCGGGGACTCGGCGGCGAAACCGCGCCCGCCGAGTCTCGGCCCATGAACGGGACACCCACGCACTGCCCGTACTGCGCCCTGCAGTGCGGCATGACCCTGCACGGGACCGGCGGGCGCGCGGTGCGGATCGAGCCGCGCGACGACGTGCCCGCCAACCGCGGCGGGCTGTGCCAGAAGGGCTGGACGGCCGCGGAGCTGCTCACCGTCCCGGACCGGCTGGCCGCGCCGATGATGCGGCGCCGCCGGGACGCGCCGCTGGAGCCCTGCTCCTGGGACGAGGCCCTCGACCGCGTCGCCGCCGGGGCCGCCCGGCTGCGGGCGCTGCACGGCCCGGACGCGGTCGCGGTGTTCGGCGGCGGCGGCCTGACCAACGAGAAGGCCTACCAGCTGGGCAAGTTCGCGCGGGTCGCGCTCGGCACGTCCCAGATCGACTACAACGGCCGGTTCTGCATGGCGTCGGCCGCGGCGGCGTCCGGCCGGGCGTTCGGCATGGACCGCGGGCTGCCGGGGCCGGTCACCGACCTCGCCGCGTCCGGCGCCGTCCTGCTGGTGGGCGGGAACCCGGCCGAGACGATGCCGCCGTTCATGCGGCATCTGGCGGAGATGCGGGACGGCGGCGGGGCCCTCATCGTGGTCGACCCGCGCCGCACCGCCACCGCCCGCCAGGCGGACCTGCACCTGCAGCCGGTGCCCGGGACCGACCTCGCGCTCGCCAACGGGCTGCTGCACCTGGCGCTCGCCGAGGGCCTGGCGGACGACGCCTACATCGCCGCCCGCACCGCCGGGTTCGGCGCGGTCCGGACGGTCGTCAACGCCTACTGGCCGGACCGCGTGGAGCGCATCACCGGCGTCCCCGTCCCCGCGATGCGCGAGGCCGTCCGGCTGCTGGCCCGCGCCGGCCGCGCCCACGTGCTGACCGGGCGGGGCGGCGAGCAGCACGCGGACGGCACCGACACCGTCAGCGCGTTCATCAACCTGGCGCTCGCGCTCGGGCTGCCCGGCCGCGACGGCTCCGGCTACGGGTGCCTGACCGGGCAGGGCAACGGGCAGGGCGGCCGCGAGCACGGGCAGAAGGCCGACCAGCTGCCCGGCTACCGCAGGATCGACGACCCGGCGGCCCGCGCGCACGTCGCGGCGGTGTGGGGCGTGGACCCCGCCGATCTGCCGGGTCCGGGGCGGTCGGCCTACGAGCTGCTGTCGGCGCTCGGCACCGGCGGCGGGCCGAAGGCGCTGCTGCTGTTCGGGTCGAACCCGGTGGTGTCGGCGCCGGACGCCGCGCGCGTGCAGGAGCGGCTCGACGCCCTGGACCTGCTCGTGGTCGCCGACTTCGTCCCGTCGGAGACCGCGCGGCGCGCCGACGTGGTGCTGCCGGCCGCGCAGTGGGCCGAGGAGTCGGGGACGATGACGAACCTGGAGGGCCGGGTGCTGCGGCGCCGCCGGGCCGTCCGCCCGCCGGCCGGCGTCCGCACCGACCTGGAGATCATCGCCGCGCTCGCGGAGCGGCTGAAGGCGCCGGGGGAGTGGAGCGCCGACCCGGAGGAGGTGTTCGGCGAGCTGCGCCGCGCCAGCGCGGGCGGCGCCGCCGACTACGCGGGCATCGACTACGCGCGGATCGAGGCCGAGGGCGGCGTGTTCTGGCCCTGCCCGTCGCCCGGCCACCCCGGCACGCCGCGGCCCTATCTCGACCGGTTCCCCACGCCGGACGGGCGCGCCCGGTTCGTCCCGGTCGAGCACCGCGGTCCGGCCGAGGACGTGGACGCCGCGCACCCGGTGTACCTGACGACCGGGCGGGTCCTCGCGCAGTACCAGTCGGGCGCGCAGACCCGCCGCGTCCCGGCGCTGGCCGCGGCCGCGCCGGAGCCGTTCGCCGAGCTGCACCCCGACCTGGCCGAGCGGCTCGGCATCGAGGACGGCGCGCGGGTGCGGGTGGAGAGCCGCCGGGGCGCGGTCACCGTCCGGGCGCGGCTGACCGAGGCGGTCCGCGCCGACACCGTGTTCGTGCCGTTCCACTGGGCGGGGGAGGGGCGGGCGAACCTGCTCACCAACCCCGCCCTGGACCCGGTGTCGCGGATGCCGGAGTTCAAGGTGTGCGCCGTCCGCGTGGGAGTGAGTCCCTTTTAACACGGCGGTGACAAAGGAGACCCAGCGGCGAAACCGCCCGTACGGAGGATCAGGACATGACCACGACACCCGAAGCGACGATCACCAGGGACCGGGCGGGCCGGCCGGCGGCCCGCTGGTTCGACATCTGCTCCTACGCCGACCTGATCCCCGAGCGGGGGGTCTGCGCGATGGTGGACGGCACGCAGGTTGCGGTCTTCCGGGTCTTCGACGGCGCCCTGCACGCGCTGTCGAACCTCGACCCGTTCAGCGGCGCCTACGTGCTGTCGCGCGGGATCCTCGGCACCCGCGACGGGACGCCGACCGTCGCGTCCCCCATGTACAAGCAGGTGTTCGACCTGCGGACCGGGGCGTGCCTGGACGATCCGCGGGTCGCGGTGCCGGTCTTCGCGGTCCGCCGGGCCGGGGACCGGGTGGAGGTGGCGCTCGCCGATGAGCACCGGCAGTGAGGCCCTGGCCGGGTTCGCGGTCGGGGTGACCGCGGCCCGCCGGCACGAGGAGCTCGCGACGCTGCTGGAGCGGCGCGGCGCCCGGGTCGTGCTCGCCCCCGCCATCCGCCTCGTCCCGCTCGACGACGACGCCGGGCTGCTGGCGGCCACCCGGGCGTGCGCGGACGGCCCCCTCGACCACGTCGTCGTCACGACCGGCATCGGGTTCCGGGCGTGGCTGGAGACGGCGGACGGGCACGGGCTGCGCGACGCCCTCGTCGCCCGGCTCGCCGGCGCCGAGATCGTGGCCCGCGGCCCGAAGGCGCGCGGTGCGATCCGGTCCGCCGGGCTGCGGGAGGCGTGGTCGCCGGAGTCGGAGGGCTGCGCCGAGGTGGCCCGCCACCTGCTGGGCCGCGACCTCGCGGGCGCCCGAGTCGCCGTCCAGCTGTACGGGGAGCGGCAGCCGGAGCTGACCGGGGCGCTGCGCGCGGCGGGCGCCGAGGTGATCGAGATCCCGGTGTACCGGTGGTCGCGCACCGAGGACCCGACGCCGCTGCGCCGGCTCGTCGGGCAGGCGGTGACCGGCACGGTCGACGCGATCACGTTCACCAGCGCGCCCGCGGTCGGCGCGACGCTCGCCGTCGCCGCCGAGGACGGGCTGGAGGACGCCCTGCTGGAGGCCATGCGCACCCACGTCGTGGCGGCGTGCGTCGGGCCGGTCACCGCGGGGACGCTGACCGAGCGCGGCGTCCCGACCGTCCAGCCGGAGCGGGCGCGGCTCGGCGCGCTGGTCCGTGCGCTGGTCACGGGGCTGCCGGTGCGCCGGTCGCGGCGGCTGTCGGTGCGCGGGTCGTCGCTGGAGCTGCGCGGGCACGCCGTCGTGCTGGACGGGCAGCTGCGGCCGATCGCGCCGGCGCCGATGGCGATCCTGCGGGCGCTCGCGCGCCGCCCCGGGCACGTGGTGTCGCGGGCGGAGCTGTGCGGCGCGCTGCCGAGCCGGGCCGTCGGCGCCGGCGCGGCGCGCGGCCGGGACGCGCGGCCGCAGGCCGACGAGCACGCGGTGGAGATGGCCGTGGCGCGGCTGCGGCGCGGCCTCGGCCGGCCGGGGATCGTCGAGACGGTCGTCAAGCGCGGCTACCGGCTGGCGTGCGACCCGCGCCTCGCCGACCGGCTCGCGGCGGGCACCGGTGGCTGACCCGGCCGGGCGGGGCCCGGCGCTGCTGGCCGTCGCGCACGGGACCCGCGATCCGGCCGGGCCCGCCGTGATCGGGAGCCTGCTGGACCGGGTGCGGGCGCTGCGGCCGGGGCTGCGGGTCGCCGAGGCGTACGGGGAGCTGGCGCGCCCGTCGCTGGAGGAGGCGGCGGCCGGGCTCGCCGGCGGCCCGGTCGTCGTGGTGCCGCTGCTGCTGGCGCGCGGCTACCACGCGCTGATCGACATCCCCGACCGCGCCGCGCGGCTGCTGCCCGGCGCGGTGACCTCCCGGCCGCTCGGCCCGGACCCGCTGCTGGCGGACGTCCTGGCCGACCGGCTGGGCGCACGGACCCGGATCCCGCCGCGCCGCCCGGACGCCGTCGTCCTGGGCGCGGCGGGGTCCGCCGACCCGGCCGGGGCCGCCGACGTGCGGGCCGCCGCCCAGCTGCTGGCGCGGCGGCTGCGGCGGCCCGTCACCTGCGGGTTCGTCGCCGAGGGCGGCCCCGCGCTGGGCGATGCCGTCGCGCGGCTGCGGCGGCGCGGCGCCGGGCGCGTGGTGGTGGCGCCGTACCTGCTGGCGCCCGGCCGCTTCCTGGACCGGGCGCGGGCCTGCGGCGCCGACGCGGTGGCCGCGCCGATCGGGTCGCACGACGCGGCGGCGCGGCTCGTGCTGCGCCGCTACGACGAGGCGCGGTCGCGCGTGGGCGAACCGGCCTGCGCGCGCTGACGGGCCTCCGCCGCGCGCTCCGGCGCGGTGAACCGGTCGTCGTGGTGGGCGAGGACGCGCAGCAGCATCTCCCGGAAGAGGCGCCGCTCGTCCGGTGACAGCGGCTCGAAGAGGACCTCGTTGAGGCGGACGCGGGCGTCGAGGCTCTCGCCGAGGAACAGCCGGCCGTCCTCGGTGGCGTCCAGCGCGTACCGGCGCCGGTCCCCGGGGTCGCGGCGGCGCTCGACGTGGCCGGCCCGCTCCAGTGCGTCCACGATGCCGACCAGGTCGCCGGGGTCCATGCGGAGCCGCTCGGCGACCTCCCGCTGCGACAGCGGCCCGGACCGCGCCACGCACCACAGGACGAGCAGGTGGGGCAGCCGCGGCTGGCCGGGGAGCAGCCGCGCCGCGGTGCGCCGGACGAGCCGCACCGTCTCGAACATCAGGTAGGTGGGCGAGTCGTACATCGGGTCGGACTGGTCGGTCACGTCCGGCTCCTCGGATTCGCTGGGGACGTCCTATTTCTCTTGACGTGAGAGATAGGGTACTCCTACCGTTGGATGGCCCAAGAAACGGGTGCGCGTCCATGCGAGGGAGGCCCCATGCCGGACGGGGGACCCGCCGTCGAGGTCGACGGCCTCATCAGGAAGTTCGGCGACGTGGAGGCCGTGCGGGGGATCGACTTCACCGTGCGGCCGGGGGAGATCTTCGGTTTCCTCGGCCCGAACGGCGCCGGCAAGTCCACCACCATCAACATGCTCTGCACGCTGCTGCGCCCGAGCGGCGGCACCGCGCGCGTCGCGGGCCACGACGTCGTCACCGAGCGCGACACGGTGCGCCGCAACATCGGGCTGGTGTTCCAGGACCCGACCCTCGACGGCTACCTGTCGGGGGAGCAGAACCTGCGCTTCCACGCCGAGCTGTACGGGGTGCCGCGCGCGGTGACGGGCGAGCGCATCCGGCAGGTGCTGGAGATGGTCAACCTGTGGGACCGGCGCGGCGACCTGGTACAGACCTTCTCCGGCGGCATGAAGCGCCGACTGGAGATCGCGCGCGGCCTGCTGCACTCGCCGCGGGTGCTGTTCCTGGACGAGCCCACCGTCGGCCTGGACCCGCAGACCCGCGCGTCGATCTGGGAGTACATCCGCCAGTTGCAGCGGGCGGAGGAGATCACGATCTTCATGACGACGCACTACATGGACGAGGCCGAGTTCTGCGAGCGCATCGCGATCATGGACTCGGGGCGGATCGTCGCCCTCGACACCCCCGAGGCGCTCAAGGCGGGCGTCGGCGAGGACCGGATCCGCATTCGGACGGACGACGACGAGGCGGCGATCGCCGCCATCAAGGACCGGTTCGGCCTGGCCGCCGTCGTGTCGGAGGGCGCGGTCACGTTCTCGGTCGCCTCCGGTGAGGCGTTCGTGCCGCGGCTGTTCGCCGAGCTGGGCGTCCCGATCCGGTCGGTGAACGTGGCGCGCCCGTCCTTGGACGACGTCTTCATGTCCTTCACGGGCTCCACCATCCGGGACGCCGAGGCGTCCGGGAGCGACCGGATGCGCATGGCGATGCGCGCGGCGAGGAGGTGACGGTGGCGAGCACCGCGGAAGAGGCCGAGCGGGCGGCGGCGGCCGGGGTCGTCCGGGTGCGGGTGCCCGAACGCGGCCTGCGCCAGGACCTGCGCGCCGTGAAGATCGTCCTGCACCGGGAGCTGATCCGGTTCTGGCGGGACAAGCTGCGCATGGTGTCCGGGCTCGTCCAGCCGGTGCTGTGGCTGCTGGTCATGGGCACGGGCCTGTCCAACCTCGTGACCAGCGGCGGCGGCCCGGCCGGGAGCGTCGACCTGAAGACCTTCATCTACCCCGGCGTGTGCGCGATGTCGGTGATGTTCACCGCGATGTTCTCCGCCGGCTCGATCGTGTGGGACCGCGAGTTCGGGTTCCTGCGCGAGATGCTCGTCGCGCCGGTCAGCCGCAGCGCGATCGTGATCGGCAAGTGCATCGGCGGCGCGGTCGTGGCGACCCTGCAGGGCGTGGTGATCGTGCTGCTCGCGCCGCTCGCCGGCGTCCCCTACGACCCGGTGCTCATGCTCCAGCTGATCGGCCTGATGTTCATCGGGGCGTTCGCGCTGACCGGGTTCGGGGTGATGATGGCGGCGCGGATCACCCAGATGCAGGCGTTCTTCGGCCTCATGCAGATGGCGATGATGCCGATGATGTTCCTGTCGGGCGCCCTGTACCCGCTGAACGGCCTGCCCACGTGGCTGAGCGTGCTGACCCGGTTCAACCCGCTCACCTACGCGGTCGACCCGATGCGGCACGTGGTGTTCGCGCACCTGGACGTCTCGCAGCGGCTGCTGCGCACGTTCGACCCGGGCGTCACCTGGGGCGGCTGGACGGTGCCGATCTGGCTGGAGATCCTCATCGTGCTCGGCATGGGCCTCGGCCTGATGGCGGTGGCCATCGTGGAGTTCCGCCGCGCCGACTGAGAAATCACCCCCGGGCCACGTCCGCGCTGACGCATACTTGCCCTGCGCACGGAGCGCGCTCGTCCGGATGCGAAGGGTGATATTAGTCGACGTGGACGTGAACAGGGTGATGTGGCGGGCGGCGGCTGCGACGGCCGCCGTCCTGGCGGCGGTGGCGGGCGGGGCGCTCGCGGACGGGCGGCCCCGGGCGGAGGCCGCCGGCGGCGCGGCGCCCCGGGCCGCCGCGCAGGGGCTGGAGATCACGCGCTTCCTCGGGGAGCAGCGGCTCCCGCACATGATGAAGGCCGGCGGCACCACCTTCGGCGGGGTGTCGGGGATCGACCGCGATCCCCGCACCGGCACCTGGTACCTGATCTCCGACGACCGGTGGCGCTACGACCCGGCCCGCTTCTACACCGGCCGGCTCGACATCGACCCCGCCACCGGGAAGTTCACCGGGGTACGGGTGACGGGCTCGGTCACGCTGCAGCGCCCCGGCGGAGGGCCCTACCCGGGCTTCGGCAAGCCGGGGTCGGCCGACCCGGAGACGATCCGCTTCGACCCCCGCACCCGGCGGGTCCTGTGGGGCAGCGAGGGCGACCGGCCCGACGAGGCCGCCCCGGGGATCCCGCTGTCGCAGATGTCGCTGGACTGGGCGCGGACCGACGGGCGGTACGCCGGCGCGCTGCGCGTCCCGCCGGCGCTGCGGCTCACCGAGGGGCACCGGGGCCCGCGCCGCAACTTCGGGTTCGAGGCGCTGACCTTCACCCCGCACGGTATCGCCGCGATGGTCGAGGGCCCCCGCTACGAGGACGGCGAGCCGCCGACGGTGCGGCACGGCGCCCTGACGCGCCTCACGCTGTGGGACCGCGCCGGGCGGGTCCGCGCCCAGTACGCCTACCCGGTCGAGCGGCTCCCGGCCGCGCCGGAGCCGCCCACCGGCGCCGCCGACAGCGGCGTGTCGGAGATCCTCGCCGCGGGCGGCCACCGGTTCCTGGCACTGGAGCGGTCCTGGCTGGAGGGCGTCGGCTACAAGGTCCGGCTGTACGAGTTCGACGTGCGGGGCGCCACCGACGTCCTGCGCCGCGACTCCCTCGCCGGGGGCGCCCCGTTCCGCCCGGTCCGCAAGCGGCTCGTCGCCGACCTCGGCGCGTTCGCGTCCCCGGCGCAGAACCTGGAGGCGCTGGCGTGGGGGCCGCGGCTGAGGTCGGGGGAGTGCACGCTGGTCGCCGCGTCCGACGACAACTTCGACCGGGGGGAGGTCACCGAGTTCCTGGCGTTCGCCGTCCGGGGCTGCTGATCCGGGCGGGCCTCACTCGCGTGCGCGCCTCTGCCGAGCGCTCAGACGGCGAAGTCCAGCAGCGGGCGGGCGTTGCTGGGGTGCCGCAGCTTGGACAGCGACTCCTTCTCCAGCTGCCGGATCCGCTCGCGGGTCAGCCCGAGGGCCTTGCCGATCTCGTCCAGGGTGCGCGGCGTCCCGTCGTACAGCCCGAACCGCATCGCCATGATCTTGGCTTCGCGCGGGGACAGGATGTCGAGGGTGCGGCGCAGCTGGTCGGCCATGAGCTGGCGGTCGACGAGCTCGGACGCCTCGGGGCTGTCGGTGTCCTCGATGAGGTCGCCGATGCGGGTCTCGCCGTCCTCGCCGATGGTGGAGTCCAGGCTGATCGGCTGGCGGCTGGTGCGCAGCAGCTCGCGGACCTGCTCGGGGCTCTTGTCCAGCTCGACGGCCAGTTCCTCGGGCGTGGGCTCGCGGCCGAGCCGCTGGTGCATGTCGCGCTCGACGCGGCTCAGCTTGCTGAGCATCTCCAGCACGTGCACGGGCAGCCGGATCGTGCGGGCCGAGTCGGCGAAGCCGCGCTGGATGGCCTGCCGGATCCACCACATCGCGTAGGTGGAGAACTTGTAGCCCTTGGAGTAGTCGAACTTCTCCACGGCGCGTATCAGGCCGAGGTTGCCCTCCTGGACGACGTCCAGCAGCGACAGGCCGCGGTCGGAGTACTTCTTGGCGACCGACACCACGAGGCGGAGGTTGGCCTCCAGCATGTGGGCCTTGGCGCGGCGGCCGTCGGCGGCGACCCATTCCAGGTCGGCGCGCAGGGCGGGGGAGAAGTCGGCGGTCTCCAGCTTGTGCTCGGCGTACAGCCCGGCCTCGATGCGCTTGGCGAGGTCGACCTCCTGCTCGGCGGTGAGCAGCTGGCGGCGCCCGATCGCCTTGAGGTAGGTGTGGACCGAGTCGCCCATGGTGGTCGACTGGTCGTCCAGGTCGGCGGCGGGCTCGGCGGCCTCGACCTCGGCGGCCTCGACCTCGGTGACCTCGAACTCGTCCTCGGAGGTGCCCGCGGTGCCCGCGGTGCCCGCGGTGCCCGCGGTGCCCGAGGCCGGCGCGGCCGCGGGCTTGCCGGCGGCCTTCGCCTTGGCCGAGGTCCTGCGGGAGGCGCGCTTCTTGGCGGGGGAGGGCGTCGCCTGGGCGGTCTCGCCTCCGTCGTGGTCGACGGCCGCGGCCATCTTGCGGACGGTGTCCGGCTCGCCCGCCAGGCTGATGCCGGCCTCCGACAGCTCGCGCAGGATCGAACGGCCCTGGGCCGGGCTGATCCCGGCGCTCTCGAAGGCCCCTCGCACCTCGTCGAGCGAGAGGCGCCCTTGGGCCCGGCCACGCTTCAGGAGCTCGCTGAGCGCGGGGCCCGCCGACTCCGTGAGCGGGGTCTCGACGGCGCTTCGCGGCATGGGGACACCCCCCTCCCTTCGGTGTGTGAGTGCGGCGCGGATTGTTGTTCGCTGGTGGCGCACGCACTTATCGGAACGTCGCACGACCGGGTCATTGTTCCCACGGCCGCGCGACCGGCGGCCCGCCGGCGGATCGCGGAGGAACGATCCAGACGCTGCTGGTGCCCGGAATGGGCCGTTTCATACCTCTGACCAGAACCGATCTCACCTTACTGCGTAAAGGCGGCGGGCCGTTGTGGCGTGATGAACGCCACTACCCGCCGGAGTCCTTCGGCCGCAGCGTCCGCCCATAGCGCGCGATCACGCGTTCTCGCAGCTCAGGGTCGTCCCGGGGGACGGGTTCGAGGAACACCTCGTCGATCTCCTCGTGCGCGTCGTGCAGTTCGCGCGCCATCCGGACGCAGGCCCGCTCGACGTCGCCGGCGGTGAGGTCGTCGCGGAAGTCCAGCCGGGCGCAGGCGAGGACGCGGTCGGCGCCGAACGTGACGGTGATGATGTCCACGACCCACTCGACCTCGGGCGCCGCGCCGAGGCGGGCGCGGACGTCGGCGACGATCCGGGGGTCGGCCTGGGTACCGGTCAGCAGGTTGAGGTTGATGCGGCCGAGGACCAGCGCGACGGCGGTGAGCAGCACGCCGATGAGCAGCGACCCGACCCCGTCCCAGGTTGCCGAGCCGGTCAGCCGGTGCAGGCCGAGGGCGCCCGCGGCGATCAGGACGCCGATGAGGGCGGCCGAGTCCTCCAGCAGGACGCTGACCGAAGTGGGCTCGTCGGTCCGGCGGATGTGGGCGAGCAGCGGCAGGTCCTCGGCGCGGGCCGCGTCGCGGACCTGCCGGACGGCCTGCTGCCAGGAGATCCCCTCCAGCACGAACGCGACGCCGAGGACGCCGAAGGCGATGAGCGTGCCGGACTCCTCGCCCCGCCGGTGCCCGGTGAGCGTCTGGAAGCCCTGGTAGAAGGAGAACAGGGCGCCCATGCCGAAGATCGCGACGGCGACCAGCAGCGTCCAGGTATAGCGCTCCTTGCCGTACCCCAGGGGGTGGCGGCGGTCGGCCGGGCGGCCGCTGCGGCGCAGCCCGACGAGCAGCAGCAGCTCGTTGAAGGTGTCGGCGACCGAGTGGGCGGTCTCGGCGGCCATCGACGCCGAACCGGTGATCAGCGCGGCGAAGCCCTTGGCGACGGCGATGCCCAGGTTGGCGCCGAGGGTGAGCAGGACGGTGAGACCGCTCTCGTTCTCCTTGCCCTCCCCGTGCCCGCCGTCCGTCTCCTGCCCGCTGCGCTGTCCGGCCATGGTCGTCCTCTCCCCGTCCGGTCGGCGGGTCATGCGCGGCCGGCCGCGGGGCGGGGGTCAGGATGCGGGGGCGCGGAGGCGGGCGCGGTCGGGTTTCCCGGACGCCAGCAGCGGGATCGCCTCCACCAGGTCCAGCTCGCGGGGGGCGGCGTAGGCGGGCATCGTCTCGCGGACGAACGCGCGCAGCTCGGTCAGCTCCGGCACGGCCGGGGCCGCCGGGACGACGACGGCGGTGACGCGCTCGCCCCATTCGGGGTCGGGCCGTCCGACCACGACGACGTCGCGGATCGCGGGGTGCCGCGACAGCGCGGCGGCGACCTCTCCGGCGACGACCTTCTCCCCGCCGGTGTTGATGACGTCGTCGACGCGGCCGCGGACGCGGAGCCGGCCGCCCTCCAGGGCGCCGAGGTCCTGGGTGACGAACCAGTCGCCGTCCCTGACCTCGGCGGTCAGCTCGGGGCGCAGCCGGTAGCCGGTGAACAGGGACGGGCCGGCCAGCCGGATCCGGCCGCCGTCGCCGAGCGCGACGCGCATGCCGTCAAGCGGCGTCCCGTCGTAGACGCAGCCGCCGCACGTCTCGCTCATGCCGTAGGTGGTGAACACGCGGGCGCCGCGCTCGCGGGCCTCGGCGAGCAGGCCGGGCGCGGCGGCGGCGCCGCCGAGGACGATGGCGCCGAGCCGCGACAGGTCGGCGCCGGTGTCGAGCAGGCGGCGCAGCTGGGTCGGGACGAGGGAGACGTGGAAGCCGTCCGCCCGCGCGACGGCGGCGGCGTCGAAGCGCGGCGCGATGACCGGGCCGGTGCCGGCGAGCAGCGACCGGACGAGGACCTGGACGCCGGAGATGTGGCTGGTGGGCAGGCAGCACAGCCACCGGTCGCCCGGCCCCGCCCCGATCCGCGCGAGGGTCCCGGCGGCGGAGTGCCGCAGCGCGTCCGCGGACAGCTCGACGAACTTGGGGGCGCCGGTGGACCCGGACGTGGCGATCAGCACGGCCGTGCCGGCGTCGGCGGGCGGATGCCCGGCGGCGGCGCGGTGGACGAGCCCTCCGGGCGTCTCGACCGCGTCGGGGGCCAGGGCGTCCAGCAGGCCGCGGAGGGCCGGCTCGGGCAGGTCGGGGGAGAGCGGGCAGATCGCGGGGCCGCCGTCGAGCGCGCCGGCCAGGGCGTCCAGGAGGCGGGGGCCGGGCGGCAGGACGACGGCGTGCAGCGGGCGATCCATGATCTCATCAGCCTAGACGACCCCGCTGAACGCGTTCAAACGGGGGAGCGGTTGAATGGGGCACGACCGCCCGCGACCCGGCCGGCGCGGGCGCTTCAGGGAGAGGAACACATGGTCTCGGAGCTGTTCGACGCGGACGCGTGGAAAGAGGTCGAGGGGTTCGGCTTCACCGACATCACCTACCACCGGGCCGTCGACCACGGCACGGTGCGGGTGGCGTTCAACCGCCCGGAGGTGCGCAACGCGTTCCGCCCCCACACGGTGGACGAGCTGTACCGGGCGCTGGACCACGCGCGGATGTCCAGCGACATCGGGTGCGTGCTGCTGACGGGCAACGGGCCGTCGCCGAAGGACGGCGGCTGGGCGTTCTGCTCGGGCGGCGACCAGCGGATCCGCGGCAGGGACGGCTACAAGTACGCCGAGGGCGAGACGTCCGACACGATCGACCCGGCGCGGGCGGGGCGGCTGCACATCCTGGAGGTGCAGCGGCTGATCCGGATGATGGGCAAGGTCGTCATCTGCGTGGTGCCGGGCTGGGCCGCGGGCGGCGGGCACAGCCTGCACGTGGTGTGCGACCTGACCCTCGCCAGCCGCGAGCACGCCCGGTTCAAGCAGACCGACGCGGACGTGGCGAGCTTCGACGGCGGGTTCGGGTCGGCGTACCTGGCGCGGCAGGTCGGGCAGAAGTTCGCCCGCGAGATCTTCTTCCTCGGCGACGCCTACGACGCCGAGGCGGCGCACCGGATGGGCATGGTCAACGCGGTCGTCCCGCACGCCGAGCTGGAGGCGACGGCGCTGGAGTGGGCGCGGAAGGTCAACGGCAAGAGCCCGACGGCGCAGCGGATGCTGAAGTTCGCGTTCAACCTGGTCGACGACGGGCTCGTCGGCCAGCAGGTGTTCGCCGGGGAGGCGACGCGGCTGGCCTACGGCACCGACGAGGCGGCCGAGGGACGCGACTCGTTCCTGGAGAAGCGCGACCCCGACTGGTCGCGTTTCCCGTGGTACTACTAAGTGTTCATACGCACGGCGTGATCCGGAATACCGTGATTCGGCGGGCGGATCATCGGCAGGTCAGGGGGTTCGGCGGGTGCGGGTCTTCTCCATCCCGATGCGGACGCGGTTCCGCGGTGTGACGCGGCGGGACGGCGCCCTCGTGCGGGGCCCCGCCGGATGGGGGGAGTTCTCGCCGTTCGCCGAGTACGGCCCGGCCGAGTGCGCCCGCTGGCTCGCCGCCGCCCGCGAGGCCGCGCACGAGGGCTGGCCCGAGCCCGTCCGCGACCGGATCCCGGTGAACGTGACCATCCCGGCGGTGGACCCGGAGCGCGCGTTCGCGATGACCAAGGAGTCCGGCTGCCGCACCGCGAAGGTGAAGGTCGCCGAGCGCGGGCAGGGCGACGCCGACGACATGGCGCGGGTCGAGGCCGTCCGGGACGCGATCGGGCCGGACGGCCGCGTGCGCGTCGACGTGAACGGCCGCTGGGACGTCGACCACGCCGCCCGGATGATCCGGGCGCTGGACCGGTGGGAGCTGGAGTACGTCGAGCAGCCCTGCGCGACGCTGGAGGAGCTGGCGCGGGTGCGGCGCCGGGTGGACGTGCCCGTCGCGGCGGACGAGTCGATCCGCCGCGCCGAGGACCCGCTGAAGGTGCGGGCGGCCGGGGCCGCCGACGTGGCGGTGCTGAAGGTGCAGCCGCTCGGCGGCGTCGCGGCGGCGCTGCGGGTCGCCGAGGCGTGCGGGCTGCCGGTGGTGGTGTCGAGCGCGGTGGAGACGTCGGTGGGGCTGGCGGCGGGCGTGGCGCTGGCCGCCGCGCTGCCGGACCTGCCGTACGCGTGCGGGCTGGGCACGCTGTCGCTGCTGGAGGGCGACGTGGTGCGCGATCCGCTGCGGCCGGTCGCGGGGGAGATCGAGGTGCGGCGGCCCGTGCTGGACGAGGAGGCGCTGCGGCGCTGGGAGGTCCCCGCGGAGGCGTGGCGGGACCGCGCCCTGGCCGCGCAGGAGCATCTGGCCGGTCCCGCGGTGATCGAGGTGGCGCGGTGAACCCGGCGACCGCGCTGGCGACCGTCCTGGTCGACGAGCTGCTGCGGTGCGGGATGAGCGACGCGGTGCTGGCGCCGGGGTCGCGGTCGGCGCCGCTGGCGCTGGCGCTGCAGGCCGCCGAGGAGGCGGGGCGGCTGCGGCTGCACGTGCGGATCGACGAGCGGTCGGCGTCGTTCCTCGGGCTGGGCCTGGCGAAGCGGTCGAACCGCCCGGTGGCGCTGGTGTGCACGTCGGGGACGGCCGCGGCGAACTTCCATCCGGCGGTGATCGAGGCGCACGAGTCCGGCGTCCCGCTGATCGTGCTCACCGCCGACCGGCCGCCGGAGCTGCGCGACACCGGCGCGAACCAGACGATCGACCAGGTGAAGCTGTACGGGACGGCGGTGCGGTGGAGCACCGAGGTCGGCGTGCCGGAGAACCGCCCGGGGATGGTGGCGTACTGGCGGTCGCTGGTCAGCCGCGCGTGGGGGGCGGCGCAGGCGCCGTCGCCGGGGCCGGTGCATCTGAACGCGGCGTTCCGCGAGCCGCTGATCCCCGACGGCGACGAGACGTGGTGCGAGCCCCTCGACGGGGACGCGACCGGCGCGTGGACGAAGGTGCGGCCGGCGACGCCGGGGTCGGTGCTGCACGTCCCGCCGACCCGCCGCGGCGTGCTGGTGGTGGGGGACGGGGCGGCGAACGTCAAGCGGTACGTGGCGGCGGCGTCGATGGCCGGGTGGCCCGTGCTGGCCGAGCCGAACGGCAACGCCCGCTATGGCGACCACGCCCTGTCGTCGCACCATTTCCTGCTGGGCGTCCCGGAGTTCGTGGAGCGGCACCGCCCCGAGGTCGTGGTGACGCTCGGGAAACCGGGGCTGTCGCGGCCGCTGCTGTCGCTGCTGCGGCGCGCCGAGGAGCACATCGTCCTCGCCCCGGACCTGGCGCGCTGGCCCGACCCCGTCCGGTCGGCGACGCAGGTGGCGCCCGAGGTGGAGATCCCGGTGGTGTCGGGCGACGACGCGTGGCTGAGGTCGTGGCGGGCCGCGGACCTGGCCGCCGCGGCGGCGGTGGACGCCGTCCTGGACGCGGTGCCGCAGGTGAGCGAGCCGCGGCTGGCCCGCGACCTGGTCGCCGGGCTGCCGGGCGGGTCGCTGCTGTTCACCGCGGCGAGCATGCCGATCCGGGACCTGGACCAGGTGATGCGCCCGCGCCGCGGCATCCGGATCATGGCGAACCGGGGGGCGAGCGGCATCGACGGGCTGATCTCGACGGCGATGGGCGCCGCGCTGGCGCACAGCGGCCGCTCCTACGCCCTGCTCGGCGACCTGGCGTTCCTGCACGACCAGAACGGCCTGGTCATCGGCCCGTACGACCGGCGCCCCGACCTGGCGGTCATCGTGGTGAACAACCGGGGCGGCGGGATCTTCTCGCTGCTGCCGCAGGCGGCGCTGCACGGGCCGTTCGAGCGGGTCTTCGGCACCCCGCACCAGGTGGACGTGGAGACCGTCGCCGCCGCGCACGGCGTCCCGTACCGGCGGCTGGAGGCCGCGGCGGACCTGCCGAAGGCGATGGCGGGGGAGGGGCTGCGGATCATCGAGGCCCGCACCGACAGGGAGGCGAACGCGTCCCTGCACGCCGACATCCGCACGGCGGCCCAGGCCGCCGTCCGCGAGACCCTCGCCTGAGCTCCGCCGCCGGCCCGCGCCGCCGAACGTTTCAGCCTTCAATTTACAATGTAAAGGCGCCGGGCCGTGGCACCACCCTCACCTTTCGACCGCACAAAGACCTCCCCCGACGGCGAGACCCCGTCGTGCCGGAGAGGGGGCTGGTCAGGGGGTCAGGAGGCGGTCGCGGAGGGCGTCGGTGTCCTCGGGCGTCCAGCCGTGCCCGGCGAGCCAGCCGAGCGTCCCGCCGAACTCCTCGTCGACGCGGGCGAGGAGCTTCTCCATCAGCGCGGCGTGCGGCCTGTGGGTGTCGGCGGGGCGGGAGTCGAGGTCGGCGGCGTAGGTGTCGCTGGCCCGCAGCCGGCGCAGGATCGCCTCCAGGCGTTCGCCGGTCTGGACGTAGTCGGCGACGATGGCCTCGCGGGTGACGCCGGCGACGTCCAGGGCGAGGGCGCAGACGACGCCGGTGCGGTCCTTGCCGGCGGCGCAGTGCACCAGTGACGAGCCGTCGGTGCGGGTCATGACGCGGAGGGCGGCGACGATGGAGTCACCGCGGTCGGTGAGGTAGCCGAGGTAGTGGTCGGTGGAGCGGTCGTCCTGCCAGGGGAGCGCCTTGTCGACGTCCGCGTCCGGCTCGGTGTCGGCGGCGACGTCGGTGTGGCGGCCGGCCTCGGGGAACAGCGACAGCTGGTGGACGGTCACGGTCGGTATGCGGGTGAGCGGTCCGGGGCCTTCGAGGCGCACTTCGGCGTCGCTGCGCAGGTCGATGACGTTCTTCAGGGCGTAGTCGTCGAGCAGGATCCGGATGTCGGTGACCGAGAGGTCCTGGAGGTTGTCGGAGCGGAGCACGCGGCCCCACCGGGTGGTTCTGCCGTCGGCCGTGGGGAGCCCGCCGAGGTCTCGGGCGTTGACGGCTCCGTCCAGTTCGATCCACCGCGTGCCATCGTCCATGACTTATGACCTTATAGGGGCGCAGTGGCCGGTCTTTTACGCAGGGTCCCGTTCGGGCCGGAAGGGCGCCCTTGGGGTGAGGTGCGGGCCCGTACCGGGACCTGCGAGCCAGGGGACGGTTGGCTCCGCAGCGTGGCGACCGCGCGGCCTCACGCTCCGTAGCGTTCGAGCAGTCGTACTTTCCTGCTCGAACTGGAGGCTTCATGCCCGCGACCCTGCACGCTCCGTCCCCGTCGCCCGCCGTGCCGGAGGGCCGGGCCGGCAGTGACTTCGCTCCGCTGGCGCGGCGGGTCCGCGAGAGCGGGCTGCTGGAGCGCCGCCGCGGCTACTACGCGCGGGCGATCGGGCTGAACCTGGCCGCGACGGCCGCGGTGTGGGGCGCGGTGGCGTGGGCGGGGGACGGCTGGTGGACGGTTCTGCTGGGCGTTCCCCTCGCCGTCCTGGCGGCGCGGACGGCGTTCCTCGGGCACGACGCGGGCCACCGGCAGATCGCGCGGAGCGCGCGGGCGAACCGGTGGCTGGGGCTGCTGCTGGGCAACCTGCTGCTGGGGATGGGGCACGGGTGGTGGAACGACAAGCACAACCGGCATCACGCCAATCCGAACCATGTGGGCAAGGACCCGGACGTGGGGGAGGGCGTGCTGGCGTGGACGAGCGAGCAGGCCGGGCGGAAGCGGGGCGTGCTGCGGTGGGTGGCGCGGCATCAGGCGGCGCTGTTCTTCCCTCTGCTGACGCTGGAGGGCGTCAACCTGAAGGTGGGGAGCCTGCTGTTCCTGCGGGGCCGTTCGCGGCGCGCTCAGCTGGTCGAGGGCGGTCTGCTGCTGGTGCACGCGGCGGGGTATCTGGGGCTGGCGTTCGCGCTGCTGCCGCCGGCGCAGGCGGTGGCGCTGATCGCGGTGCAGCACGCGCTGTTCGGGGTGCATCTGGGTGCGGTGTTCGCGCCGAACCACAAGGGGATGGCGATGCCGGAGCCGGGTGAGCGGTGGGGGCATCTGCGGCGGCAGGTGCTGACGTCGCGGAACGTGCGGGGCGGGGTGGCGACCGACTGGCTGATGGGCGGGCTGAACTACCAGATCGAGCACCACCTGTTCCCGGGGGTGCCGCGGTGCAGCCTGCGGCGGGTGCGTCCGCTGGTGATGGAGCACTGCGCGGCGGTGGGCCTGCCCTACACCGAGACGGGCCTGATCGCGTCGTACCGGGAGGCTCTCGGTCACATGCGGGAGATCGGGGAGCCGCTGCGGTAGGGGCGGGGCTATGCTCCGGGCCATGCCGGAGGGACACACGATTCATCGCCTGGCCGCCGATCATCAGCGGATGTTCGGCGGCCTCGCCGTCGCGGCCTCGAGTCCGCAGGGGCGGTTCGCCGAGGGGGCACGGCGGCTGGACGGGCGGGTGCTGGCGGACGCGGACGCGCACGGCAAGCATCTGCTGCTGGGGTTCGACGACGAGTTGACGCTGCACGTCCATCTGGGGATCTACGGGCGGTTCGGGTTCGGGGCGCTGCCGGCTCCGGAGCCGGTGGGGCTGGTGCGGTTGCGGCTGGTGGGCGGGGAGCATTTCGCGGATCTGCGGGGTCCGAACACGTGCGAGGTGCTGGAGCCGGGTGAGGTGAAGCTGCTGCGGGACCGGCTGGGTCCGGATCCGCTGCGGGCGGACGCCGATCCGGACCTGGCGTGGCGGCGGGTCAGCCGGGCGCGGACGCCGATCGCGGTGCTGCTGATGGATCAGTCGGTGGTGGCGGGGCCGGGGAACATCTACCGGGCGGAGGTGCTGTTCCGGCAGGGGATCGATCCGCGGTTGCCGGGGCGGCGGCTGTCGGCGGGGCAGTGGGCGGCGATCTGGGACGATCTGGTGCTGCTGATGGCGGAAGGGGTACGTGCGGGGCGGATCGACACGGTCCGTCCGGAGCACACGCCGGAGGTGATGGGGCGTCCGCCGCGGGTGGACGACCACGGTGGTGAGGTGTACGTGTACCGGCGTGCGGGGTTGCCGTGCCTGGTGTGCGGGACGCCGGTGGCGGCGGCGGAGGTGGCGTCGCGGAACCTGTTCTGGTGTCCGGGGTGCCAGCCGTCCGCCGTGTGAGGTGCCGCCGTGTGGCGTCGTGCAGTGTGACGTGCCGGGGTGCGGCGTCCCGCCGGGTCAGGAGACGGTGGGGGTGGGGCCGGTGTCGCCGGTGGCGGTGTGGGTGGTGTGGGCGGGTCGGGTGATGACGGGGACGTCGTCGTCGGTCTGCGGGGCGCGGCGTTGCGCGCGGTGCTTGCGCAGGCGGGCGGCGAGGGGTTCGGTGCCGCGGGCGAGGACGGGACCGGCGACGGCGAGGATGAGGACGTAGGCGGCGGCGAGGGGGCCGAGGCGCGGGTTGGTGCCGGCGCTAACGGCGAGGCCGGCGATGACGATGTTGAATTCGCCGCGGGGGATGAGGGCGGCGCCGGCGCGGAGGCGTCCGGTGGTCGCGACGCCGGCGCGGCGGGCGGCGATCCAGCCGGTGGCCATCTTGGTGAAGATGCCGGCGGCGGCGAGGAGGGCGGCGACGCCGAGGACGGGTGGGAGGTCGCCGGGGTCGGTGCGCAGGCCGAAGAAGACGAAGAAGACGGCGGCGAAGAGGTCGCGCAGGGGGGTGAGGAGTTTCTGGGCGGTGTGGGCGAGGGTGCCGGACAGGGCGATGCCGACGAGGAAGGCGCCGACGGCGGCGGAGACCTGGAGGCGCTGGGCGATGCCGGCGACGAGGAGGGTGAGGCCGAGGACTTTGAGGAGGAGGACTTCTTCGCTGGGGCTGGCGACGAAGCGTTCGACGAGCTTTCCGTGGCGGAGGGCGATGTAGAGGATGACGGTGATGGTGGCGGCGGCGACGGCGAGGGTGGTGGCGCCGCCGATGAGTCCGGCGCCGGCGAGCAGGGCGGTGAGGATGGGGAGGTAGGCGGCCATGGTGAGGTCCTCGAAGACGAGGACCGACAGCAGGGCGGGGGTTTCGCGGTTGCCGATCCAGCCGAGGTCGCCGATGACCTTGGCGGTGATGCCGGAGGAGGTGACGTAGGTGATGCCGCCCATGGCGACGGCGGCGACGGGGCCCCAGCCGAGCAGGAGTGCGGCGGCGACGCCGGGGGCGGCGTTGAGGGCGATGTCGGCGAGGCCGGTGGGGGCGTTGGTGCGCAGGGTGCCGACGAGTTCGCTCGCGGTGTATTCGAGGCCGAGGCTGAACAGCAGGAGGATGACGCCGACTTCGGCGCCGATGGAGACGAATTCCTCGCTGGTGGTGAGGGGGAGGATGCCGCCGGAGCCGAAGGCGAGGCCGGCGATGAGGTAGAGGGGGATGGGGGAGATCGAGAAGCGGACGGAGACGGCGCCGAGGAGTCCGAGGGCGAGGATGATGGCGCCGAGTTCGATGAGTTGGACGGCTGCGTGCATGCGCGGTCAGCCGGTCGCGAGGATCTGGGCGACGGCCGAGGTGCCTTCTCCGGTGCCGACGACGACGACGATGTCTCCGGCGGTGAAGGTGAAGTCGGGGCGGGGGCTGGCGAGGACCTGTCCTTCGCGGACGACGGCGACGATGGAGGCGCCGGTGCGGGTGCGGGCGCGGGTGTCGCCGAGGGGGCGTCCGTCGTAGGGGGAGCCGGCGGAGATGGGGTACTGCTCGGTGACGAGTCCTTCGACCTGGCGGTGGAGTTCGGCGAGGTGTTCGACGATGCGTCCGGTGCCGAGGAGTTCGGCGATGGCGTTGGCCTCTTCGGCGGTGAGGGCGACGGTGGCGATGCAGCTGTCGGGGTCTTCTTTGTCGTAGATGACCAGGTCGCGGCGTCCGGTGCGGTGGGAGATGACGCCGAGTTGGCGGCCGCGTCCGGTGGTCATGACGTGCTGCAGGCCGATTCCGGGCAAAGCGGTCCGTTCGACGTCCACGGTGCTTCGTCCTCCGTCTCGCTGTTCTGGGGTCGTACACGACCGTACCGGGCGCGGTGGGGTCGCCGGGCGCGCGGGTGCGGGTCGTTATCGCAGTTGAGCGGGTGCGGGGGTGTAGCGGGCGGCGAGTGCGCGGACGGTGTCGGTGATCATGGCGCGGAGTTCGGGCGGGTGGAGGACTTCGACGTCGGCGCCGAGTTTGAGGAACTCGACGTGGGCGTGGCGGACGGATTCGATGGGGAGGACGGCGCGGACCCATCCGCGGGGGTCGGGCGGGTCGGCGGTGTCGAGGGCGGCGCGGGCCATGGCGGGCGGGAGCAGGGTCGGGGCGCGGGTGAGGCCGTCGGGGGAGATCAGGACGGTGGCGTGTTCGGGGTAGGAGTCGGCTTCGAAGCGCTGGGTGTAGGCGGTCCAGTGGGCGGCGAGGTCGAAGCCGTCGGGGCGGTCGAACCGGTCGGGCAGGGAGGTGAGGGCGAGGACGCGTGAGATGCGGTAGGTGCGCGGGTCGCCGGTGGGGTCGGCGGTGGGGTCGGCGGGTCGGGCGATGAGGTACCAGGAGCCGGCCTTGAGGACGACGCCGAGGGGTTCGAGGGTGCGGGTGACCTGCTGGGGGCGCTGCCAGCGGCGGTAGCGGACCTGGATGCGGTGCTGGTTCCAGACGGCGTCGGCGATGGCGTGCAGGTGGGGGACGTCGTCGGGGGTGCGGAACCAGCCGGGTGCGTCAAGGTGGAAGCGTTCGCGGATGCGGGTGGCGCGGGTGCGGAGGGCGGGCGGGAGAGCGGCGAGGAGTTTGAGTTCGGCGGCGAGGACGTCGCCGAGGCCGAGCTGGGTGGCGGGTCCGGGGATGCCGGACAGGGGGAGGGAGGCGGCTTCGGCTTCGGTGAGGCCGGTGAGGCGGGTGCGGTAGCCGCCGAGGAGGCGGTAGCCGCCGTCGGGTCCGCGGTCGGCGTAGACGGGGACGCCGGCGGCGCTGAGGGATTCGACGTCGCGGTAGACGGTGCGGACGGAGACTTCGAGTTCGGCGGCGAGTTCGCGGGCGGTCATGCGTTCGCGGGTCTGCAGGAGCAGGAGGAGGGACAGCAGCCGGCTCGCACGCATCGTCCCAGTGTGCCCTGTTCCGCGGGTGCCCGGTGGGGGTGTGCGGGGCGGGTCAGCCTTGGAGGGCGTACTGCATGGGGCGGAATTTGGCGCGGGCTTCGGCGAGTTCGGCGGCGGGGTCGGAGTCGGCGACGATGCCGCAGCCGGCGAAGAGGCGGGCGCGGGTGCCGTCGATCTCGGCGCAGCGCAGGGCGATGCCCCATTCGCCGTCGCCGCGGGCGTCGACCCAGCCGACGGGGCCGGCGTAGCGGCCGCGGTCCATGCCCTCGAGTTCGCGGATGAGGTCGAGGGCGGTGGCGGTGGGGGTGCCGCAGACGGCGGGGGTGGGGTGCAGGGCGGCGACGACGTCCAGGACGGAGCGGTCGGCGGCCAGGCGGCCGTGGATGGGGGAGGCGAGGTGCAGGACGTTGGGGAGGGTGAGGAGTTCGGGCCGGTCGGGGACGGTGAGGTCGGCGCACAGGGGGGTGAGGGCGTCGCGGACCATCTCGGCGGCGTAGGCGTGCTCCTCGCGGTCCTTGGCGGAGGCGAAGAGGCGGCGGCCGCGGTCGCGGTCGTCGTCGGGGGTGGCGCCGCGGGCGGTGGTGCCGGCCAGGACGAGGGATTCGACGGCGTCGCCGGTGCGGCGGATGAGGAGTTCGGGGGTGGCGCCGACGAGGCCGGCGCAGGAGAAGGTGTAGCAGCCGGGGAAGCGTGCGGCGAGGCGCTGCAGGAGGACGCGGGCGTCGATGGGGGCGGTGGCGCGGGCGGTGAGGTCGCGGGCGAGGACGACCTTGCCGAGGCGTCCGCCGCGGATGCGGTCGACGGCGGCGGCGACGGCGCGGGCCCAGTCGTCTTCGGTGCGGGCGCCGTCGCTCCAGTGCAGGCCGGCGGGCGGGCGGGGCGGGTTGGCGAGGGTGAGGGGGTCGGTGTCGTCGCCGATGGTGGTGAGCCAGGCGTGTCCGTCGCGGCGGCCGAGGACGCGGCGCGGGACGATGAGGGTGGAGTCGGGGGATTTGGGGTCGAAGCCGAAGGAGCCGAAGGCGACGGGTCCGGAGCCGGGGACGGCGACGGGGTCGTCGACGGCGGCGGCGCCGAACAGGTCGCCGAGCAGGCGGGCGGCGGCGGTGAAGCGGTCTTCGCCGCCGGGGAGGGTGAGGCGGGCGGCCTCGCCCCAGCCGACGATGCCCTGGCCGTGGCGGATCCAGGCGAGCGCGGAGGGGTGCGGAAGCCGCGCGATGAGGTCGCCCGGGTCGGGGATCGGGACGGTGCGGACGGTGAGTCGGTCCGGTGCTGTCACGGCGAGCTTCACACGGGCCACTGTACGCCAGATTTGAACCTGTTCAAACGGCGGGGGCGGGGGTGCGGTGTGAGGTGTGCGCCACACCGGCGCGCGGCAGGCGGGCGGGCGGTGCGCGGTTCGGCGGTGCGGGGGCACCATGCCCGTCCGTCCCGTCCCCATGCGCGGGCGCCGGGGGCGGGACGGGCGGAGGGGGCGGGTCAGCGGCGGGCGGCGCCGGTGAGCTTCCAGGCGGCGGGCAGCAGCCCGGCGGCCAGCAGCACCTTGAGGGCGTCGCCGGCCAGGAACGGCGTCATGCCGAGGTCGACGGCCTTGGCGAGGTCGACGTGGAGGGCGGCCATCAGGTAGGGGACGCCGGCGGCGTACATGATGGCGGTGCCGACCAGCATGGTGCCGACGGTGCGCAGCGGGGTGCGGTCGCCGCCGTGTTCGGCGAGGCGTCCGACGACGGCGGCTGCGGCGATGAACCCGATGATGTAGCCGAGGGTGGGGAAGCCGGCGCCGGAGGTGCCGTCGGTGAACCAGGGGACGCCGGCCATGCCGGCGAGCAGGTAGACGAGCATGCCGAGGGCGGCGCGGCCGGTGCCGAGGGCGGCGCCGGCGAGGAGCACCGCGAAGGTCTGCCCGGTGACCGGGACGGGGGTTCCGGGCAGCGGGACCGCGATCTGCGCGGCGACGCCGACGAACGCGGCGGCGCCGGCGACGAGGGCGGCGTCGCGGGCCAGGGAACCGGGCAGCAGGTCGCCCAGGACGGCGGGGCGCCGCTGGGTTGCGTGGGCAGTAGCCACAGATCCTCCCAAAAAGGTTTTGTCAGGCCGAAACCTAGCGAACTGGTCTTCGGGGGCGGATCAGGTGGGCCGCCAAAACGAGCGGCGCCGCTTTGTAGGGGCCGGTCAGTGGGCCGGTCACCCGGTGGGGCGGGAGGCGAGGTACACCACGTCGGGTTCGCCGCGCGGCACCGGCACCGGCCGGGCCTCCACCCGGGCGAACCGTCCGCGCAGCAGCGCCTCGAACGCGGGCGCGGCGTTCGCGCTCCACACCGCCAGGACGCCGCGCGGGGTCAGCAGCCGGGCGAGGCGGTCCAGGCCGGCGGGGGCGTAGAGGCGGGCGTTGCCGGGGGTGACGGTCCAGTCGGGGCCGTTGTCGATGTCCAGGCACAGGGCGTCGAAGGGGCCCGCGGCGGGGTCGGCGACGACGTCGAGGAGGTCGTCGCGGCGGACGGTGACGCGGGGGTCGTCGAGCGCGCCGCCCGACCAGGGGCGCAGCGGCCCGGCGTGCCAGCCGACGACGGCGGGTTCGCGTTCGACGACGGTGACGTGCGCCACGGCGGGCAGGGTGAGCGCCTCGGCGAGGGAGAACCCGACGCCGAGGCCGCCGATGAGCAGCCGCACGGGCCCGTCCAGGCCGGCCACGGCGGTGCGGACCAGGATCCGCTCGGACTCGCCGTTGCGGGTGTCCATGAGGAACACGCCGTTGCTGATGATCTCGTAGTGGGCGCCGGCGCGGCGCAGTACCAGTTCGCCGCCGACGCCGGCGGCGCGCTCGACGACCACCGGCTCCCCGGACGCCGCCGCCGCGCCACCCGCCGCCGTGCCTCCCACCGTGCCTGCTGCCATGATCCGCACCCTAGCCGTCCCGCGTCCGCGGGGCGGGACGGGTCTGGGCGGGGGCGGGCGGTGTCGGCTACGGTGCCGGGCATGCCCGATCTTCGCCCCTCCGGCGGGCTGCTGGCCGGACGCCGGATCCTGGTCGTCGGCGCGGGGACGCGGCCGAGCGCCGATCCCGACGCGCCGGTCGGCAACGGCCGCGCGATCGCGGTGGCCGCGGCCCGCGAGGGCGCGGCGGTGGCGTGCGCGGACGTCGACGAGGACGCGGCGGGCGAGACCGCCGCGATGATCGCCGGCGAGGGCGGGCGGGCGTGCACGGTGGCGGCCGACGTCACCGACCCGGCGGCCTGCGACCGCGTGGTGGCGCGGGCGGGCGAGGGGCTCGGCGGGCTGGACGGGGTGGTGTTCAACGCCGGGATCGGGATCGGGTACGGGCTGGCCGGGACGGCGCTGGCCGACTGGGACCGGGTCCTGCACGTGAACCTGCGCGCCCCGTTCCTGGTCGGCAAGGCCGCGATGCCGGCGCTGGAGGCCGGCGCGTCGCTGGTGTTCATCGGGTCGCTGGCCGGGACGAAGCCGGGGTCGCGGTCGCCGTCCTACGACGCGTCCAAGGCGGGCCTGACAGGGCTGGCGCGGCACATCGCGGCCGAGGGCGCGCCGCGCGGGATCCGCGCGAACGTGGTGGCGCCGGGCCTGATCGACACGGTGATGGGGCGGGACGCCTCGTCCGGGAACGCCTCCCGCGAGCAGGTGGCGCGCCTGATCCCGATGCACCGGCAGGGGACGGCGTGGGAGGTCGCGGACGCGGCGGTGTTCCTGCTGTCGGACCGCGCGTCCTACATCACCGGGCAGGTCCTGCACGTCGACGGGGGCCTGTCCACGCTGCGCTGAGACCGGGTGGTGCGCGGGGCCGCGCCGTCCTACGGTGGACGCCCATGGACGATCTTGTGCGGCTGCGGCCCGTCGCCGAGGACGATCTGCCGTTCATCGAGCGGCTGCGCACCGATCCGGAGCTGGCCGGGCCGTTCCTGTGGGAGGGCTGGTTCGATGTCCGCCGGTTCCGGCGCCGGTGGGAGGCCGACGGGATGCTCGGCGAGGACACCGGCACCCTGCTGGTGGCCGCGGGCGGCGACCGGCTCGGGGTGGTGTCCTACCGCCGCGTGGCGACGACGGCGCGGTCGTGGTGCTGGAGCATCGGGATCGCGCTGGCGCCGGCGGCGCGGGGGAGGGGCGCGGGGACCCGCGCGCAGCGGCTGCTGGTGGAGTACCTGTTCGCGCACACCCCGGCCCACCGGGTCCAGGCCGAGACCGACGTGGACAATCTCGCCGAGCAGCGGGCGCTGGAGAGGGCGGGGTTCACGCGCGAGGGCGTGATGCGCGGCTGGAGCTTCCTGGGCGGCCGGTACCGCGACGAGGTGCTGTACAGCGTGCTGCGCGGCGATCTGTGACCGGGAACACCTCTTCCTCTTCGATGGTTACCGTGTAACGCTGTAATCATTCGGGAGGTGGCGATGACGGAGCCGCTGGACGCCTACTCGCGCGTGGTGTCGGCCGTGGCGCGGGAGCTGACCCCGCGGGTGGCGGCGCTGCGCGTCCGGGACCGCCGCGGCGAGGGCTCCGGGTCGGCCGTGGCGTTCACCGGCGACGGGTTCCTGCTGACCAACGCCCACGTCGTCGGCCGCGCGGCCGGCGGGCAGGCCGCCTTCTCCGGCGGCGACACCGCCGACTTCGCCGTCGTCGGCACCGACCCCCTGTCGGACCTGGCCGTGGTCCGCGCCGACGGGCCGATCCCCGGGCCGGTCACCCTCGGCGACGCCGACGCCCTGGTCGTCGGGCAGCTCGTCGTCGCCGTCGGCAACCCGCTCGGCCTCGCCGGGTCGGTCACCGCCGGGGTGGTGTCGGCGCTCGGCCGGTCCCTGCCGACCCGGCAGGCCACCCGCACCGGCACCGCCGTCCGCGTCATCGAGGACGTCATCCAGACCGACGCCGCCCTCAACCCCGGCAACTCCGGCGGCGCGCTCGCCGACTCCGCGGGCCGGGTCGTCGGCGTCGCCACCGCGGTCGCGGGGATCGGGCTCGGCCTGGCGGTGCCGATCAACGCCACCACCCGCCGCATCATCGCGGCACTGATCAGCGACGGCCGCGTCCGCCGCGCGTTCCTCGGCCTGGCCGCCGCCCCGGTGCCCGTCCCGGCGGCGCTGCGGGCCCGCACCGGGCAGGACGACGCGCTGCGCGTCGCCGAGGTCGTGCCCGGCAGCCCCGCCGACCGGGCCGGGCTGCGCCGCGGCGACCTGGTCCTGACCGCCGGCGGCGCGCCCGTCTCCCACGCCCAGTCGCTGCAGAAGCTGATGTTCGCCGAGGCCATCGGCCGTCCGCTGCCCGTGACCGTCCTGCGCAACGGCGCCATGGTCGACGTCATCGCCGAACCGGTAGAACTCGACCCCGAACCCGCCTGACCCGGTCGGCCGCACCTTCACCGCCCGCCGCGCCCCGCCGCCCCGCCGCCGGGCCGGCGGCGTCGGTCACGGGGCGGATGCCCGGGGCGCGCCGACGATGATGCCGTCGGCGACGGCGTCCCCCGCGGCGGTCACGAGGGTGTGCAGCGAGCACCTGAGCCCGAGCGGGGTGATGGCGGTGATCCCGAGCGCGGCGTCGCTCTTCAGCGCCATGCCTTCGATGGCCGTCTTGCGGGTGATGGCCGGGTCGACTGCGTGGAAGAACCGCATCCGCTCGCGCAGGCCGCCGGTGAGCCGGATGACCGACACCGGCACGTTGGCGGGCGTCCGCGGCTCCTCCCGCACGGAGCGGAAACCGAAATGACGCAGGCAGCCGTCCGTCATGCGCAGGATCTGCCGGTCGGAATTCGAGATCCGCAGGATGCCCCCGCTGCAGGACCCCTCGGCGTCGAATACTCCGGCCAGGAATCCCTTTCGCCATTCCTGATGCGGTCGCCTGCGGCCGCCCTGCTCGGTTCCGGTGACGTGCTTCCAGCCCCGGTCGCTGAGCAGGCGCTGATCCGCGCCGAGTGCGAGCCGCGTACCGTCCTCCAACGTCACTAGGAACGCGGTGCTGAGCACCTCCTGGCACCGGACGACCTCGGTGATCATGTATCGCCGGTAGCGGCCCTCCATCCGGGTGCCGTACACCCGGTCGCCGGGCCGTAACGCACGCAGTGGCCTCGTGCGCCCGTCCGCCATGAGCATCGGCGTGCGCCCGTCCAGCCCCTGGTCCTGCGACGAGGCCGCACCGGTCCCGTCGCGGTGCGCGGATCCCGCGCTCATGACCCACCCCCTCGAACACGCTGACGATCCAATACGATACGGAGAGTATTGAGCGTCTGTTCGAAGATCGCAAGGCGTGGAGCGGGGCGAACAGGATGGTTGGGGAGCACACGGGCATCGCTGTTCTGGCGCGAGCATCGCAACGGGTGCGTAACAATGAGCCGCTATGGCTACGCGATCCAGGTTCCGGGCAGTGACGGCGGCGGTGGCGGCCGCGGTGGCGGCGGGCGCGCTCGCCGCGTGCGGCATCCCCGCCTTCGGCGAGCGCGAGGCCGGCGGGCGCGGCCCCCTGCCGCCGGGCGCCAAGGCCGAATGCACCCGGGTCCCCGCGCCCGGCGACTCCCGGCACCGGCAGCTGCGCGGCATGTGGATCGCCACCGTCGGCGGCATCGACTGGCCCGGCGACGCCGGCTCGGCCGCCGCGCAGAAGAAGCGGTACACCCGGCTCCTGGACACCGCCGGGGCGATGAACATGAACGCGGTGTTCGTCCAGATCCGCCCCAACTCCGACGCCTTCTACGACTCCCCCTACGAGCCCTGGTCGCAGTGGATCACCGGCACGCAGGGCAAGGACCCCGGCTACGACGTCCTGGCCTTCATGCTCAAGGAGGCCCACGCCCGCAACCTGGAGTTCCACGCCTGGTTCAACCCCTACCGCGTGTCCCGCCAGGACGACGTGAACAAGCTGTCGCCCAAGAGCCCCGCGCGGCAGCACCCCGACTGGGTCCGCAAGTACGGGACGGGCCTGTGGTACGACCCGGGCCTGCCCCAGGTCCGCGACCTGGCCACCAAGGCCGTCATGGACGTCGTCACCAAGTACGACATCGACGCCGTCCACTTCGACGACTACTTCTACCCCTACCCCGAAGGCGGCGACTTCCCCGACGACGCCACCTTCAAGGCCTACGGCGGCGGCATGAAACGCGCCGACTGGCGCCGCAAGAACGTCGACACCCTCGTCGAATCGCTCTCGGAGAAGATCCACGACGCCAAACCCTGGGTCCGGTTCGGCATCAGCCCCTTCGGCGTCTGGCGCAACAAGACCAGCGACCCCGCCGGATCGCCCACCCGCGCCCTGCAGAGCTACGACGACGTCTACGCCGACACCCGCAAATGGATCAAGAAGGGGTGGCTCGACTACGTCACCCCCCAGCTGTACTGGCCGATCGGCGACCCCAGAGCCGACTACGCCAAGCTCGTCGCGTGGTGGGCCGACCAGGTCAAGGGCACCGGCGTCCAGCTCACCATCGGGCAGGGCGCCTACCGCGTCGGCGCCGACGCCGCCTGGAAGGACCCCGCCGAACTGTCCCGGCACCTCACCCTGAACGCCAAGTACCCGCAGGTCCGCGGCGACGTGTACTTCAGCGCCTCCGACATCGCCGCCAACCGCCGCGGGTTCGCCGCCCGGCTCCGCGACGACCACTACACCCGCCCCGCGATCCTCCCCGCCGTGGACGAGGCCGGCAGCGGCAAGGGGCAGGGCGGGAACGCCGCGCCGCCGCCCGTGCACGGCACCGCCGCCGTCCCCGCCGACAAGGGCGTCAAGGTGACCTGGCAGCCCTCCGAGGGCGCCTCCTCCTACGCCGTCTACCGCGTCGACGGCACCGGCCCCGGCTGCGCCCCCGTCGACCCGGAGCGCCTCATCGCCGACGTCCGCGGCGGCGGCATCATCGACCCCACCGCCGAACCCGGCCGCGCCTACACCTACTACGTCACCGCCCTGAACCGCCTCCACCACGAGAGCGCCCCCGCACGCGGCGCAACGGTCACCGCCCCGAAGGGATAATGATCATGATCTGCGGGGAGGAACCAGTCACCTGATCACCCCCGGAGGTCTGAAGCATGGCGCTGTCGATGGAGGAGCAGCGGATCCTCACCCAGATCGAGGTCCGCCTGAGCGAGGACGACCCGCGGCTGGCCCAGCGCCTCGCCCGCCACGGCACCCCCCGCGGGCGCCGGACCCGCACCATCGTCCTCACCGCCGCCGCCGTCATCATCGTCCTGGCCGCGATCGCCGCAGGCATCGCGGCGGCCGTCCTGTAACACCCGCTTCCCCAGCCCGCCCACCCCGCACCGCACACGCGAACGCCGAGGCCCCGGCGAGATCGAACTCGCCGGGGCCTCGGCGTTCAAGCCGGTGTGGTGGTCGCCTCACGGCGAAAGGCACAACGAAGCTCCAGCCCGGACCGCATGGGACCGGCGGTATTCCCCGAAGGCATCAGGTAGAGCCCGGGGGACACATGCCACACCGACGCATCCCACTGTAACGGCTCCGGGCGGGTGACCGCTCCACCGGCACCCCGCGCGCCCTCCACCTCACCCCGGAGTGAGGGTTGCCTGCGCCCGTGCACCGCCCCGCCACCGGACGCGTCCCTGACTATGACCGCACGCCGGACGAGCCGGCACGAAACGGGGGACGACACCATGACCACCACAGACACGGCGGCCGCCGCGTGGGACCTGCCCGCCGAGGCCCGCGCCGCGTCCCGCGCCCGCGACCTCACCGCCCGCACCCTGCGCCGCTGGCACCCCGCCGAGACCGGCGACCCCGCGGCGACCGGCGACATCGTCCTCATGGTCGACGAACTCGTCACCAACGCCGTCGTCCACGGCACCGGGCCCGTCCGCCTCGCCCTGCGCCTGGACGGGACGCTCCTCACCGCCGAGGTCAGCGACGCCCACCCCGCCGCACCCGCCGTCCCCGGCGGCCCGCCCCGCGTCCTGGACTGGGCCGAGGCCGGCCGCGGGCTCCTCCTCGTCGCCGCCCTCGCCACCGAGTTCGGCGCCCGCCCCCGGCCCCCCGGCAAGACCGTCTGGTTCACCCGCGACCTCGCCCCCACCGGCCCCGGCACCACGGCCCACCGCGCCCCCGAACCCCGCGCCGCGGACCTCCGCGCCGAGCCTGGGCGCGACGGCGCCACCGCCCGTGGCCGCGGACCTGGTGCCGGGGGCCGCCCGGAATCGGGCATCGCGGAATCGGACGCGGAATCGGGCGTCGCCGTGCCCGCACCCCGCCGCCCCGAACCGGGTCACGCTCCCGCCCGCTGACCCGCCTCACCCCACCCGGCCGGTACCCGCACGGCGGCGGCCGCGCGCAGCCGCAGCGGGGCGGTCACGCCTGCAGGGGGCAGCGGTCGACCATCCAGACCTCCTCGCCGTCACCGGGCGGCGGCTCCGGAGGCTCGTCGGTGAGCCGGTCCAGATGCCACTCGATGTGGGCCAGCGGCCCGCGCCAGCCCGCGAGCAGGTCCGCCAGCGGACGCGGCGGACCCGGCGGCCCGTAGGGGCGCGGGTCGGGCAGCTCCTCCAGCCACAGCGCGTCGTCGCAGCCCGCCGCCCAGTGCCCCACCGAATCCAGCACCTCCTCCAGATCGCGCGCCACCTCGCCCAGCGACCGCAGCGCCATCGCGTCCTGGATCATCCGCTCCCGCACCTCGTAGGGCAGCTCCCGGCCGAACACCGGCGGGAACGCCGGGGGACGGCCCGCCGGCACCGGCTCCTCGCCCGTCGCCGCCGACCGGACCGCCGCCGCCTGCCACCGCGTCCACTCCGCCAGATGCCCCAGCACCCCGCGCAGCGCCGCCGCGCCCGGCCCCCGCCCCGCCGGCCGCGCCGGGCCGCGCAGTTCGGCCGCCGCGTCGCGCAGCCGGGACCGGACGAACTCCAGCCGGTCCAGCGTCCACGCCCGCGCCCGCACATGATCGGCCGGGCCCCGCGGCCCCGCACCGTCCCCCGGGCGCGGCACCGGCACCCGCAGCGCCGCCAGCAGCCCGTCCAGATCCCGCACCTCGGCCGCCCGCCCCGACAGGAACGCCGCGCCGATCCGGTCCAGCCGGAACATCCGCGGGCCGTCCCGCATCCGGCACCACCCCACCAGGTACTCCCCATAGGGGGCGATGACCAGGCCGTGCGCCTCCACGTCCCGGAAACTGCGCGCCCCCGCCTGATCGGTGTAGGCCAGCCGCACGACCCGCCGGGTGCGGACCGCCGCGTCGAGCGTGCCGCGCACCGGCCCCATCAGCGACCCCACCTCGCTCAGCGGCGCCGGCTCCTCCTGCGGGCCGGGCAGCACGTAGCCGCGGCCCCGCTCCACCCGCACCGGCAGCCCGCCGCCCGCCAGCAGCGACAGGTCGCGGCGGACGGTCCGCTCGGCGACCCCCAGCCGCGCCGCCAGCACGGCCGGCCCCAGCGGCTCGGGCGAGGCCGCCCGCAACTCGGCGACGAGCGCCAGCAGCCGGTCAACGCGATCCACGCCCCCATCGTGACGCGAGCCACCGACAATCCGCCGTCCCCCAGGGACCCAAATCCCTTACCGGCAAGGCGAAACCCGCCACCGGGCCGCCCCCGCACCACAGGCGGCGCCCCCCGTCCCCGAGGGCGCGACCACGCAGACGCGACATCTGGCCGGGCGTCGCCGCCGACATCCCGTCCACGACCTACTGCCGCTGGTCCGAGCGCACGAAAGCCGACCGCGCGAAGCCCCGCCGCGTGCTCACTCACCCGCGCGGAAACCCGATCAGCGGGTGCTTCCGGTGCCTCGGCGGGCGTGCGGGGGTCAGCGGCCGGACAGTTCCGCTGCCAGGCCCTCGAAGTCGGCGGCCGTCAGTGACAGTGCGCTGCCGATCGCCTGGGTCGCCTCCGCGCTGCCCAGGTGCCGGGTCGCGGCGCGGTCCAGGTAGGCCTCCACCAGGCGGGCGCCGGTCAGCCGGCCGCGCGGCCGCAGCGACCCCACCTCGCGGTTCACCACCGCCCACGCGTCCGCGCCGAGCCGCAGGCTGCGCTCCTCGGCCAGCAGCCGCACCAGCGCCGCGCGCGCCTGCGGCCCGGCCAGGTCCGGCAGCCGGACCGCGCGCAGGTCCGCGGTCAGCTCCGGCGCCGCCGCGGTCAGCTCCCCGACCCGGTCGGGTTCGCACGTGCCGAGCAGCGCCGTGTCGTTGACGCCCTCCAGCCGCGTCCGGTACAGGACGGACGCGTACGCGGCGCCGTCGGCCTCGTCCAGGATCAGCCCGTCCAGGCCGTCCAGCAGCAGGACGTGGCCCGCGTGGTCCTCCAGCGCGGCGCGCAGCCCGTCGGGGCCGTTCTCGCGCAGGTCCTCGGCGTGCACGGAGTGGACCTCGCCGCTGGAGGCGTCGACCTCGGCGAGGGCGCGGGCCGCCATCCGGGCCAGCCGCCGCTGCCCGCTGGACGGCGCGCCGATCAGCAGCAGCGCGGGCGCCGACGCGCTCGACACCTCCTGCCCGCGCAGCCGCCGCGCCCACTTGCCGCGCCGGCGCACCTCGGTGACCACGCGGCCGATGTCGTCGGCGCCGCACAGGAACCGGATCCCGTAGGCCTCGGCGACCTGCGGGTCCGGCTCGGCGACCGGTGCGGCCGGGAGCGGGGGCGGCGGCTCGGGCACCGGTGCCGGCGGGGGCGGCAGGGTCGTGTGCCGGACGGGCTCGGGATCGGGCACCGGCGGTGACGCGGGCGGGGCGGCGGGCGGGGGCACCGGCGGGGCGGGGCTGGCGGCCCCCGGCCAGGCCGGGCCCGGGTCGAGCTGGGTCTTGAATGCGTCGGTGTCCAGCTGCGTGCGCTGCGCCTCGGCCGCCCACGCCGGCTCCGGCGCCGGCGGCGGGTAGAGCGCCGCGCCGGCCGCGTCGGCGGTCGTGGCGTCCGCCGGCGGTACCGGGTCCGGTGCCCGGTCGGGCTGCGGCGCGGGCTCGGGGAGCGGCGGGGGAGGCGGCGGCGCGATCCGCGGCGGGGGCGCGTCCGCGGCGTAGGGGTCGGCCGGCGGCTCGGGCGGCGCCGGTGCGGGCACGGGCGCCGGTGCGGGCTGCTCGTGGTGGACCGCGGGCGGTTCGGGGGCCGGGGCGGCGGGGGGTTCGAGGGCGGGCGCCGCCGGGGCGGGCGCCTCCGCCGGCGGCGGGTCCGGCGCGGCCTGCGGCGGCTCGGGCACCGGCGCGACCGGCTGGTCGGTGCCGGACGTGGCGCGCTCGGCGGCCATGTGCGCGCGGGCGGCCTTGATGATGTCCCACGCCGACAGCTCGTCGGTGGACGGGGGGCTGTGCATCGCCGGGGACGTCAGCTCCGCCGCGACCGCCTGCGGCACCGCGAACCCGGTCGCGGGCGGTGCGACCTGCGCGAGCCGGCACCACGTCAGCCCGAGGGTGTAGGTGGTGGCCAGCAGCGCGGCGAGGGCGTCGGCGTCGTCGCCGCGCAGCGCGTCCGGGAGCCGCCCGTCGCGCGGCCACAGCGACCGCAGCGGGTTGGCGGGGTCGGCCAGGACGGCCTGGAGCGTGCGGGCGCTGTCGGGGTCGAGCCAGCGCTGCAGCGCCGGCAGCGCGCCCGGCGCGGCCTGCAGGTCGGCGGCCAGCACCGCGATCCCGGCGCGGCGGACCTCGTCGTGGCCGCGGCCCGGCGCGGACGGGCGCGGGCCGGTGAGGCCGGCGACGATCTGCTGCAGGTCGTACAGGGCCAGGCGCAGGTACTCGCCGGGCGCGGTGTCGCGGACCATCGGGGTGGCGTACTCGGCGGGGCAGCGGCGCCGCCACTCCTGCAGGACGGCGTCGGGCCCGTACCGGACGGTGGCCATGTCCTGGTTGACCATCCGCAGCGACGCCCCGGTGATGGCGGCGAGGGCGTCGGCTCCGGGCCGGAACCGGGGGTCGGCCCGCAGCCCGGCGGCGACCTCGTACATGACGCGGGCGATGTGGGCGGCGCCGCCGCCGTCGCCGGCGCCGAGCCGGTGGACGTAGTAGCCGGCGAGGGTGGCGAAGTCGGGCGGCATCATCCAGTGCAGCCGCTCGGCGGAGGTGGTCAGGAACGGGATGAACGACTCGATCAGCGGGTGCTCGGTCAGCGCGACCGGGGATCCGGCGCACCACAGCAGCGCGCCCCACGCGGCGGCGACGGTGCTGGGCGTGCCCGGCTGGAACATGGGGTCGCGCTGGGCGAACTGCTGCGGGTCGACGGCCAGGGCGGTGGTGAGGGCCTGGGAGATCCGCGCGACGACGGCGGTGTCGGGGACGGGCCCGAGGAACCCCAGCGGCGCGACCCGGCCGGCGGCCAGGTCGGGGCCGGTGGGGAACAGCTGCGGCGGGACCGGCGGGGTCCCGGCGCCGCGCGGGGCGGGGACGGCGACGCGGCGGTCCTCGAACGCGGCGGGCGGCGGGCAGGGGTGCCAGGCGCCGTCCAGGCCGCACCGGTACCAGCGGCCCCAGGCGCCGTAGAGCCACCATTCGCCGGCGCCCCACAGCATCCGCGCGGCGACCTGGGCCGCGCGGTCGGCGGGCTGGGCGGTCTGCCACCACGGTGAGGCCACCAGTTCGCGCACGTTGCCCTCGACCGAGGCGAACAGGTCGCCGCTCGGGCCGCCTCCGGTTCCGCCGGGCCCCGCCCCGGCCGCCTGCCAGCTCATCCGGCGAATAGTAGTCGCCCGGCATGGTCCGTCCGGCATCGCCCGAGTTACGGGCCGGTATCCGCCCCTTCGGCGTGTAAGGACTGTTATGGCAGGATGCTCATGAGCTCGCCGCGGGGGCGGGTCCACCGGGCGGCGGGGAGTGGCGATGGACGGCGCGGCGCGCACCCGGGCGGCGGGCCTCGGCCTGGTGCTGCTGTCGTCGGTGTGCTTCGGCGCGTCCGGGCCGTTCGGCAAGGCGCTGATCGAGGCGGGCCTCGGCCCGCTGCAGGCGGTGTGGCTGCGGATCGCGGTCGCCGCGCTGGTGCTGGTGCCGCTGGCCGCCGCCGTGCGGGGCCGGGCGCTGCGGAGCGGGCTGGCCGGGCTGCGGCCGCACGCGCGCCCGCTGATCGTGTACGGGCTGACCGGGGTCGCGGGCTGCCAGGCGTGCTACTTCGTCGCCGCGTCGCGGCTGCCGGTGGGCGTGGCGATCCTGCTGGAGTTCAGCGGCCCGGTCATCGTGCTCGGGTGGCTGCGGCTGGTGCGCCGCGTCCCGGTGCACCGCACCGCCGCCGCCGGCGTCGCGACCGCCATGGCCGGGCTCGCGCTGGTCGTGCAGGTGTGGACGGGCCTGTCCCTGGACCCGGTCGGCCTCGCGGCGGGCCTGGGTGCTGCCGCCTGCCAGGCCAGCTACTTCCTCATCGTCGACCGCCTCACCGGGCGGGTCGACCCCCTGGTCATCACCACCGCCGGCAGCGTCGTCGGCGCCGCCGCGCTCACCGCATTCGCCGCGCCGTGGGCGCTGCCGTGGGGGGTGCTGCCCGCGCAGGTCCCCTTCGCCGGGCACACCGCGCCCGGCTGGGCGCTGGTCGCCTGGATCGGGATCGTCAGCACCGTCATCGCCTACCTCACCGGCGTCGCGGGCCTGCAGCGGCTGCCCGCGCAGGTCGGCGGCGCGATCTGCTACACCGAGGCCGTCGCCGCCGCCCTCATCGCCTGGGCCGTGCTCGGCGAGCGCCTCACCCCGCCGCAGATGGCCGGCGGCGCGATCGTCCTGACCGGCGCCTACATCGCCCAGCGCGCCGCCGGCCGCGCCGCCGCCCGACCGGGCGGGGGAGGCGATAGCGGGGACGGGGGACGCGGGGCCCCGCCGGGCGGTCAGGTGTCGTCGGCGCGGAAGCGGCGGGCGCCCAGCGCCACCGACACCACCAGCAGCACCACGGTGACCAGCACGCCCTCGGCGAGCGCCGCGGTCGCGTAGTCGCCGAGGAACGCCGCCCTGGCCGCGTCCACCACGTACCGGAACGGGGTGAACCGCGACAGCGCGTCCAGCCAGCCCGGTGCCAGGCTCATCGGGAGCAGCATCCCCGACAGCAGCATCAGCGGCAGCGTCACCGCCGACAGCAGCGGCGCGAACGCGTCCTCGTCGCGGGTCCGCATCGCCAGGACGTAGGACAGCGACGCGACGCTGACCGCGAGCGACACCACCAGCACCAGCCCGACCGCGATGCCGCCCGCCGGGGCGCGCAGCCCCAGCGCGAGCCCGGCCGCCACCAGCAGCACCGCCTGGACCGCCACGACGGCCGTGTCGCGCAGCACGCGGCCCAGCAGCAGCGCGGTCCGGCTCACCGGGGTGACCCGCAGCCGCTCCAGCACCCCCGACCGCAGGTCGGCGATCAGCCCGAACCCGACGAACCCGGCGCCGAACAGCGCGAGCTGCACCAGGATCCCCGGCACGAACACCCGCCAGGCTCCGCCGCCGGACCCGCCGCCGGAGCCGCGCAGCTCGGCCAGGTCCGGCAGCAGCGGTCCGAACAGCACCAGGTACAGCAGCGGCTGCAGCGCGCCGAACACCACCGCGACCTTGCTGCGCAGCGTCTGCCGCAGGCACCGCAGGAAGATCAGCCGCGTGTCCGACACCGTCCGCGTGAACGACATCTCGGTTCTCCTCTCGAATGGGGGTCCGGGTCAGGCGGCGTCGCGCAGGGAGCGGCCGGTGACGGTGAGGAACACGTCGTCGAGCGTGGGACGCGCCAGGTTCAGCGACGCCAGCTCGACTCCGGCGCCGTCCAGGGCGCGGACCAGGCCCATGAGCGCGGTCTCGCCGTCCTCGACGGTCAGGCGCACGCGGGACCCGGTGACGGCGGCCTCGCGGACGGCCGGGTGCCCGGCCAGCGCCTTGCGGGCGGGGCCCGCGGCGGCGGGGTCGGCGAGCTCCAGGGTGACGACGTCGCCGGCGACGCGGCGCCTCAGCTCGGCGGGCGCGCCCTCGGCGACGATCCGGCCCCGGTCGATGATCAGCAGCCGGTCGCACAGCGCGTCGGCCTCGTCCAGGTAGTGCGTGGTCAGGAACACCGTGGTGCCGTCCCGGTCGCGCATGGCGCGGATGTGGTCCCACAGGTTGCCGCGGCTCTGCAGGTCCAGGCCGGTGGTCGGCTCGTCCAGGAACAGCAGCGGCGGGCGGTGCACCAGCCCGAGCGCGATGTCCAGGCGGCGGCGCTGCCCGCCCGACAGCGACCCCGCCGGGCGCGCCTGCAGCCCCGCCAGGTCCAGGCGGGCGCACAGCCCGGCGATCCGCGCGGCCCGGCCGCGCACCCCGTACAGGCGGGCCTGCAGGTCCAGCTCCTCCCCGGCCGGGACGGACGGGTCGGTGCCGCCGCCCTGCGCCACGTAGCCGATGCGGCGGCGGACCCCCGCCGGGTCGCGGCGCAGGTCCCGGCCGGCGACGGTCGCGGTCCCGGCGGTCGGCGCCAGCAGCGTCGTCAGCATCCGCAGCACGGTGGTCTTCCCGGCCCCGTTGGGGCCGAGGAACCCGACGATCTCGCCAGGCGCGACCCGCAGGTCCACGCCCCGGACCGCCTCGACCGGGCCGTGCCCGGTGGCGAAGGTGCGGGCGAGCCCGCGCGTCTCGATCACGATGTCCTCCTCACGACGATGCTCGACAGAGTAACCACAAATTTGCAGTCACTCCAAGTTTTCAGTGGCACCAGCGAAGGTAGGATGCGGGCATGGGAGAGGAGACCGTCCCGAGCACCGGGCCCGGCGCCGGACGGGAGGCGCGGCCGGAGGCGGGGCTGGGCCTGCGCGAGCGCAAGAAGCGCGAGACCCGCCGCCGCATCGCCGACATCGCGACCGGCCTGTTCCTGATGCGCGGATTCGACAACGTCACCATTGCCGACGTCGCCCGCACCGCCGACGTGTCGGTCAACACCGTCTTCAACTACTTCAAGACCAAGGAGGACCTGTTCTTCGACCGTGAAGACGAGATGGTCGAGGCCGCCGCCCGCGACGTCCGCGACCGCCGCCCCGGCGAGAGCGTCGTCGCCCTGTTCCGCCGCCGGTTCTTCGAGGGCCTGGACGCCGGCGAGTACCGCACCGCCTTCCACGAGGGCGCCGACGCCTGGCTCCAGGCCGTCCACGACAGCCCCGCCCTCACCGCGCGCATGCGCGAACTCGGCCAGCGGATCGAGGACGAGCTCGCCGTGCTGCTCGCCGAGGAGACCGGGGCCGGCCCCGACGACTTCACCCCCCGCGCCGCCGCCGCGATGATCCACGCCGCCCAGAGCGCCCTCGTCACCGAGATCGCCGCCCGCAAGCGCGCCGGGGAGACCCTGGAGGAGATGCGCGACGACGTCTACGCCGCCGCCGCCCGCACCTTCGACCTCCTCGAACACGGCCTCGGCGGCTACGCCGCCGCACCCCCCGCCGCACCCCCCGCGCCGCCCGGCACCGGAAATTGAGTTCCGGGCAGTCCCCGATCGTTCCTACACTCCGTGATCGCGGAGGCGAACAATCATGGACACCCCCACGCTCCTGGCCCACCTGGAGCACCACGGCACCGCCCTCACCCTGCCCAGGGGAGCGGCCCCGCACTGGGACGACGCGGACCTGCACCGCGCCGCGCACGCCGCCGACCCCGACGGCTACGCGCTGCTCGGCCTCGCGCCCGCCGCGGCGCCCTGGCAGCGCGCCCGCGTGCTGCTGCAGGTCCTCGCCGCCTCCCAGGCCGGCATGGACGGCGCCGCCCGCGCCGTGCAGGCCCGCGCCGCCCGCGTCCTGAGCCTCGGCCTGCCGCCCGCGCACGCCCTCACCGCCCTGCTCGCGCTGCGGCGGCTGCGCGCCAACCACAAGCACACCACCCGCGCCGTGCTGCGGTTCGTCCTGGAGCACCCCGCCGCCGACGCGCTCATCGCCGCCCGCCGCCCCGCCCTGCCCGCCGTCCCCGCCGCGTTCCCCCGCTTCACCGGCACGGTCGCGCTCGTCCTGGACGCCCCGGCGCCCCCGCCGCAGGCCGCCATGCTGCGCGCCGCACTGGAGCGGGTCTGCGACCGGCTGGAGGTCATCGAGACCGGCCCGGGCCCGCAGGACATCGCCGACCCGGCCGCCGGCGTCCTGGACGCCCTGGAGACCGGCGGCCCCCGCGGCCCCGACCTGGTCGCCGTCGTCTGCGGCGCCGCATTCCCCGGCGGCCTCGCCCGCCTCGCCGCCGCCCTGCCCGGCGGCGGGATCACCACCCCGGTGGTGGTGTGCCGCGCGCTGCCCGCCGACGCCGATCCGGCGCCGGGGCCGGCGGTGCCGTATCCGCCGCACCGCTCGATCGGGGAGCGGGACGACGCCGCCGCGCTGCTGCCGTGGATGCTCGCGCACTGCGCCGCCGGTGCGCCCTGGCTCCGCACCGCCCTGCACGCCCGCCTCGACGACCTCGAACGCCGCGCCGACGGACTGACCGCCGGCCTCGCCGCCTGAGCCGGAGGGCGGTCGAGGCGGGGGAGCGGCGGTGCGGCGGGCTAGGAGGCCGGGCCGGTGCCGGCCGTCTCGGCCGCCGCGTCCAGATGGGGCTCCAACGCCGCGCGGACCCGCGCCGGCATCTCCCGCTTGGCCTTGGACGCCGGGTCGATGAACACGTGTCGCACCTCCCCGTCGGCGATGAGCCGCTCGCCCACCCGGAACACCGGACGCACGATCATGCTCGTCGTGCCCAGATGCGCCACCGGCATCGACACCGCCAGCACCTCGTCGAACCGCGCGCCCTCCCGGTAGCGGATCCGCGCCTCGGCCACCACCAGGTCGTAGCCGCCGTCCACCATCGCGCCGTAGTCGCCGATCAGCGCCCGCCACATCTCCGTCAGCGCCACGTCGTAGAAGAACAGGTAGTGGCCGTTGAAGACCACGCCCTGCTGATCGCACTCGCTGTACCGCACCCGCAGCCGATGCGTGAACACGTCCGCCATACCGGGCATCCTGCCTCATCCCGCGTACGCCGGACCCGCAGCCACCGCTTCATAAGCACCGCTTCTAGTGGCGAGAACATCTATCTCTTGGACTTCTGGGCATGCGGCGAGCAGCATGGAAGGCAGACCACGCACACGGAGGACAGAGACCATGACCGAATACGAGAAGGCCATGCGGCCCGAGGACATCACGCGGCTGTTCGTCGAACGCTCCAACGCCGGCGACGCGGCGGGCGTCGCCGCCCTCTACGAGCCCGGCGCCGTGATGGCCTACCCGCCCGGCTCGCAGACCGTCGGACGCGACGCGATCCGCGCGCTGTGGGAGAAGGTGCTGGCCGCCCGCCCCCGCTTCGAGCCCGAGGAACCGCTGCCCACGCTGATCAGCGGCGACCTCGCGCTCACCTCCACCCCGCCCCGCGACGGCGCCGGCGCCCGCGCCCAGGTCGTCCGCCGCCAGCCCGACGGCAGCTGGCTCCGCGTCCTGGACCAGCCCGAATTCGTCACCCCGCCCGGCGGCGGCCCCGCCTGACCGGCGCCCCGCCCCTCGGGCACGACCGGGCGGGCCGGAGGGCGGGCGCCGGTCAGGGGAGTGCGGCGATCTTGCGTTCCAGCACCGTCCGCTCCCGCTCGTTGCCGCACAGGCGCGCGGCGCGCTCCAGCTCGGCGCGCGCCTCGCCGCCGCGCCCCAGGCGGGTGAGCAGCTCCCCGCGGACGGTCGGCAGCAGATGCGACTCCGCCAGCGCCCCCGCCGCCGCCAGCCCGTCCACGATCGGCAGCGCCGCCGCCGGGCCCCGCGCCATCGACACCGCCACCGCCCGGTTCAGCTCCACCACCGGCGAGGGCGCCAGCCGGCCGAGCGCCTCGTACAGCACCACGATCCGGTCCCAGTCGGTCGCCTCGACCGACGGGGCGACGGCATGGCACTCGGCGATCGCCGCCTGCAGGCCGTAGGGGCCGAGGCCCCGCCCGGCCCGCACCGCGCGGGCCAGCGCGGCGTGGCCCCGGCCGATCGCGGCCCGGTCCCAGCGGCCCCGGTCCTGCCGCTCCAGCAGCACCGGCTCGCCGTCCGGGCCGGTGCGGGCCGGGAACCGCGCCGCGGTCAGCTCCAGCAGCGCCAGCAGGCCGTGCACCTCCGGCTCGCCGGGCATCAGCCGCGCCAGCACCCGCGCCAGGCGCTGCGCCTCCCCGGCCAGCTCCGCGCGGATCAGCTCCGCGCCCGAACTCGCCGACGCGCCCTCGGTGAACACCACGTAGATCACGTTGAGGACCGAGCCGAGCCGCCCGGCCCGCTCCGCGGCCGGCGGCACCTCGAACGGCACCCGCGCCGCGCCGAGGGTCTTCTTCGCCCGGGTGATGCGGGCCTGGACGGTCGCGGTCGCCACCAGGAACGCCCGGGCGATCTCGTCGCTGGTCAGGCCGCCGACCACGCGCAGCGTCAGCGCCACCCGCGCCTCCCGCGACAGCACCGGGTGGCAGGAGATGAACATCAGCGCCAGCACGTCGTCGTCGATGCGGTCCGGATCCCACAGCACGTCCCCGTCCGCCGGGTCCCCCGTCCCCGCCGGCCCGGCGGACCCGGCGGGGACGGCGCCCGCGGCGGCGCCGCCCTCGCCCAGCCCGCGGGCGAGGGCGGCGTACCGGTCGTCGCGGACGGCCCGGCGGCGGAACGCGTCGATCGCGCGCCGCCGCCCGACCGTCAGCAGCCACCCCGCCGGATTGCCCGGCACGCCGTCGCGCGGCCACGTCACCAGCGCCTCGGCCAGCGCCTCCTGCGCCAGGTCCTCGGCCAGCGCGAAGTCGCCGGTGTAGCGGGCGAGCGCGCCGACGATCCGGGCCGACTCGATCCGCCACACCGCGGCGACCGCCTCGCGGCCCGTCGCCCCGCTCATCCGCCCGCACCCCCGGCCACGGCGCCCCCGGCCACGGCGCCCACGGCCACGGCGCCCACGGCCACGGCGCCCCGGACCAAGGCGTGCACGGTCACAGCGGGTCCGGTCACAGCTGACCGGTGGCCTCGCGCCACGCCCGCTCCTTCTTGACCCACTCGTTGTCCTGCGGGAACTCGTCGATCGTGGTGACCCGCCGGATCTCGGTCTTGAAGCCCGGGCCCGTCATCGGCGACCGCTTCGCCCACTCCACGGCCTCCTGCTTGGAGGACACGTTCAGGATGTAGAAGCCGCCGAACAGCTCCTTGGTCTCCCCGTAGGGGCCGTCGGTGACCACGGGCGGCTCGCTGGAGTAGTCGACGACCACGCCCTCGGCGGCGTCGTCCAGGCCCTCGGCGGCCAGCAGCACGCCGGCCCGGATCATCTCCTCGTTGTAGCGGCCCACCGTCTCGATCATCTCGCCGAAGTCGGTGTCGGCCATCCCGGCGAAGGCCTCGTCGGTCGCGCGCATGATCAGCATGTACTTCATCGTCCTGCTCCCGGATCGTCCCGGGGGCCCTGCGGCCCCCTCCCATCCCTAGGTCGAACGAGGATGCCCCGGATCAACACGGCGGGCGAATTTTCTTCCGGACTTCTCCGGGCGGCTGAAACCTCGGCAAAGGTTGCCCCGGCTCGCGGGCACATGACCGTTATGGGCGGAGCGGGGCGGTTACCGTGCGTGAATGCCGCAGACGCCCGGCGACCCGTCCCGCGACAGGACCGAGGGCACCCCCGAGGGCACTCCCGGGGACACCCCCGCCTACGCGCCCGCCGACGTCCCGCCCGACGCGCCGCCCGACGACCCCGACGACCCCGGCGGCCCCGGCGGCCCCGGCGGCCCGCCCGCGCCGGCGAGGCGCCCCGACGGGCCGCGCCGGATGCCGCCGTGGCTGCCGCGCGCGTTCGTCCTCGCCGGGACGGTCGTACTGGCGTTCCTGGCGGTGCTGTGGCTGCTGGGGCGGCTCCGCGAACTGCTGCTGCTCCTGCTCACCTCGCTGTTCCTGGCCTTCGCGATCGAGCCCGCGGTGAACTGGCTGGCCCGGCACGGCTGGCGGCGCGGCGCCGGCACCGCGCTGATGTTCGTCGTCGTCGGGGTGCTGGCCGCCGGGTTCCTCGGCGGCATCGGGTCGCTGCTGGCCACCCAGGCCACCCACCTCATCAACGGGTTCCCCGGCTACGTCCGCCACCTCATCGGCTGGGTCAACGACACCTTCGGGACGCGGCTGTCGCAGGACACCCTGTTCCAGCGGCTCCCCACCGTCACCGGCGCCCTGTCGCGGCACCTGACCTCCCTCGCCCAGAACGTGTGGGGCATCGGCGCCACCGCGTTCGGCGTCATCTTCAAGGGCCTCGGCGTCCTGCTGTTCACCTTCTACCTGTCGGCCGAGGGGCCCCAGTTCCGCCGGACGGTCTGCTCCCTGCTCCCGCCGCGCCGCCAGCGGGAGGTCCTGCGCGCCTGGGAGATCGCCGTCGACAAGACCGGCGGCTACATCTACTCCCGCGGGCTGCTCGCCCTCATCTCCGGCGTCGCCCACTACATCGCCATGGCCGTCCTCGGCGTCCCCTACGCCGCGACGCTGGCGCTGTGGGTCGGGGTGGTGTCGCAGTTCATCCCCGCCATCGGCACCTACCTGGCCGGCGCGGTGCCCGTCCTGATCGCGCTGACCGCCTCCCCGGCGACCGCGCTGTGGATCCTGCTGTTCATCCTCGCCTACCAGCAGCTGGAGAACTACCTGCTGCAGCCGCGCATCACCGCGCGGACCCTGGACATGCACCCCGCCGTCGCGTTCGGGCTCATCCTCGCCGGCGCCGCCGTCGCCGGGCCCTTCGGGGTGCTGCTGGCCATCCCGCTCGGCGCCAGCGTGCAGGCGTTCGCCGGCGCCTACGTCCGCCGCTACGACATCGAGGAGCATCCGCTGACCGAGCCCGACCGCCCCGGCGCCCGCTGGTGGCGCTGGCTGCGCCGCTCATGACCGCCCGCCCCGGAGCCCGCGTCCGGGCCCGCGTCCCGGCCGGCGTCGGCGCCCGGCGTCGTGGCCCGGTGTCGTGGCCCGGTGCCGGCGGACGCCTCGTCGAGCATTGCCGTGGACGGCGCCGCCGCGCCGGGTTAGCGTGCCGGAGGAGAAGCATGATCATCGGGCAGCTCGGGGGCCGGAGGGAGCCGTCATGAACCGTCCCCGCACGCGCCGCCGGTGGGCCGTCGGGCTCACCGCCGGGATCCTCGCCGTCACCGCGCTGAACGCACTGGACGCGCCCGGCGCCCACGCCGGCACCCCACCCGGCCCCGGCGGCCCCGGCGGCCCCGGGGCGCACGGCCGGGACCCGGCGCTGCTGCGGATCCTGCGGTCGATGACGCTGGAGGAGAAGGCCGCCCAGCTGTTCGTCCTGCAGGTCTACGGCACCTCCGCCGACACCTCCGACCCCGCCGCCGTCGCCGCCAACCGCAGGCTCTACGGGGTCGACAACGCCGCGCAGGTCATCGCCCGCTACCGGCCCGGCGGGTTCATCTACTACTCCGACAACGTGCGCGACCCCGCGCAGGTCGCCGCGTTCTCCAACGGCATCCAGCGCGCCGCGCTGGCCCAGCCGCACCGCGTCCCCGCCACCATCGCCACCGACCAGGAGGGCGGCATCGTCGCCCGGATCCAGCCGCCCGCCACCCAGTCGCCCGGCGCCATGGCCCTGGCCGCCGGGCGCCGCACCGGCGACGCCCGCGCCCTCGCCCGCATCACCGGACGCGAACTGCGCGCCATCGGCGTCAACCAGGACTACGCGCCCGACGCCGACGTCAACACCGACCCCGCCAACCCCGTCATCGGCGTCCGCTCCTTCGGATCCGACCCCGGCCTGGTCGCCGGCATGGTCACCGCGCAGCTCGGCGGATACCGGGCCGGCGGAGTGACCGCCACCGTCAAGCACTTCCCCGGCCACGGCGACACCACCACCGACAGCCACACCGGCGTCCCCACCATCGACCACACCCGCGCCGAATGGGAGCGCCTGGACCTGCCGCCGTTCCGCGCCGCGATCGCCCGCGGCGCCGAAGCGATCATGACCGCGCACATCGTCGTGCCGTCCCTGGACCCCTCCGGCGACCCCGCCACCCTGTCGCGGCCCATCCTCACCGGCATCCTGCGCGAGCAGCTGCACTACCGCGGCGTCATCGTCACCGACGCGCTCGACATGCAGGGCGTCCGCGACAAGTACGGCGACGAGAACATCCCCGTCCTGGCCCTCGAGGCCGGCGCCGACGTCCTGCTCAAACCGCCCGCGGACGCCGACGGCACCGGCCTGTTCCCCCGCCAGCTCGCCGCCGTCGTCGACGCCGTCCGCACCGGGAGGCTCACCGAGCGGCGCATCGACGCGTCGGTCTACCGGATCCTGGACCTCAAACGCCGCCGCGGCCTGTTCCGCGACCCCTACGCCGACGAGTCCCGCGTCGGCCGGACCGTCGGGACGCCCGCGCACCTGGCCGCCGCGCAGCGCGCCACCGACCGCACCACCACCCTCGTCCGCAACGACGCCGGCGTCCTGCCGCTGCGGCCCGGCCCCCGCGACGTCCTGGTCACCGGATGGGGCGTGGCCACCACCGCCGCGATCGGCACCGAGATCGCCCGGCGCGGCGCCACCGCCACCGTCCGGCAGACCGGCATCAGCCCCGGCCCGGCCCAGATCGACCAGGCCGTCGCCGCCGCCCGCGACCAGGACCTCGTCGTCGCCGTCACCAACCGCGCCTGGGACGCCGAGGACGAACCCGGCCACAACGGGCCCGGCCAGATGAACCTCGTCAAGGCGCTCATCGCCACCGGGAAACCCGTCGTCGTCATCGCCGTCCGCGACCCCTACGACATCGCCTGGTTCCCCGAGGCCGCCACCTACCTCGCCACCTACTCCTACACCGCCGAAGCGCTCCGGTCGGCCGGCAAGGCGCTGTTCGGGGAGCTGAACCCGTCCGGGCGGCTGCCCGTCGCCATCCCCGCCCGCGACGACCCCGGCACCGTCCTCTACCCGTTCGGGCACGGCCTCCGCTATCCGCACTGACCCCCGCACTGACCCCCGCCCGGACCCCGCCCGGACCGCGGGACGGAAAAGGCGGCGGCCCGGTTCCGCGGCGGCAGCCGCAGCCGCCGCGGAACCGGGCCGGGCACCGTCCCGCACACGCCCCCGCCCCGCCGCCGACCGGCGGAGGCGGGGCACCGGGGTCACGCCTGCCGCGCGCCGATCGACTTCATCAGCGTCGGCCAGATGAACTTCGACTCGCGCACCCACGCCGGCCAGTTGTGGCGGCCGTCGCCGTAGATGTGCGCCGTGTAGGGGATCTTCAGCTCGTCCAGCCGCTTCTGGAAGTCCTTGTTGTTCGCGCCGACCGCGATCTCGCTGAGCAGGCCGATGTCCCACGGCGCCACGTCCGGGTCGCCCGGGCCCGGACGCCCCGTCGTCCCGGCGGAGAAGAACAGCCCCGTGCCGCGCAGCTTGGGCGCCAGCGTCGCCGGGTCGTGCGCCTGCCAGTTGGCGTCGTCGGCCCACGGGACGCCCCAGATCGCGAACGGGTCCTGCCCGTTGCCGGCGTTGGTGAACATCAGCATCGCCGGCATCCCGATCGAGCGCATCGACAGGATCCCGCTCAGCGACGCCGCGTACCTGAACATCCCCGGGTGCCGCGCCGCGTACGCCATGGCGCCCGCGCCGCCCGAGGAGTTCCCGATCACCGCGCGCAGCGCGCCCGCGTGGTAGTTGCGCTCCAGCAGCTGGCGCACCTCGGCGGTGTGGAAGGTCTCCCACTTGGGCGTCCCGCCCTTGCCGTAGTTGTACCAGTCGGTGTAGGAGCCGTTGTCGCCCTCCGGCATCACCACGATGACGTTGTACTTGGCGGCCCACGCCTCGATGTCGGTGTTGCGCGTCCAGGAGGTGTAGTCGTCCTGCCCGCCGTGGAAGGCGTACAGCACCGGCCACGTCGCGGACGAGTCCCGCTTCCAGTTCGCCGGCAGCAGCAGCCGGGCCTTCACCGACGTGCCGAGCGCCGGCGAGTCGATGGTGATGTCGACCTCGCGGGAGGCGATCTTCTTCTCCGCGGTGATGCGCGCACCGTCGTCGGCCCTGACCGGCCCCGCCAGCGCCTGCGCCGACCCGGCGCCCACCGCGCCGATCCCGGCGACGAGGACGACGCCGATCGCGCCGGACGCCAGCGAACGCCGCCAGTGCACCCGGTGGGACCGGCGGCGGAGGGTGGGTGTCATCTGCTCACCTCGCGATCAGGCCCGACCCCCGTGGCCGCGCGACTCCGGGAGAGTGTCCTCGCCCGAGCCGAAATGATCTACATGGGCGGGTTACAAGAAATGGGCGCGGCGCTGTGGAGAAGTGAGTCATCCGGCCGCCTCGGCCAGCAGCGCGGCCAGCTCCCGGGGCCTGGAGAACATCGGCCAGTGCCCGGTCGGCAGCTCCCGGTAGGTCCAGCCGGGGCCGGTCATCCCCGCGAACACCGGGTGCCCGGCCCCGCCCATCTCCCGCACCGCGGCCAGCGGGATCGTGGTGGCGATCAGCGTCCGCGGCGTGTCCGGCAGCGGATCGGGGCGCGCCGCCGGCTGCGTCGCCGTCCCGAACGGCTGCGGCGTGGCCCGCTCGCGCATCGCGGCCAGCTGCGCGGCGGTCAGCCCGGCGAGGTTCACCGGGTCGGCGTCCGGGTCGAACGGCGGCACCGGGATCCACCGGCCGCCGCCCTCCTCGGCGACCGCCCGCTCCAGCTCCGCGCGCGCGTCCGGGTCGTGGAAGTCGATCGCGGCCATCCCGGACGGCATCGGGCCGGTGTCGACGTACACGACCCGGGCGATCCGGTCGGGCATCCGGTCGGCGGCGCCCGTGACCGCCATGTTCGCGCCGCTGTGCGCGACGAGGACGACGCCGCGCAGGCCGCCGTCCTCGATGACCCGCGCGATCCCGGCGACCTGGGCGTCGACGTCGACGCCGCCCGGGCCGGGCGCGGGCTCCGCGGCCCGCTCGGCCTGCCCGGCGGGAGTGACGGCGCGGACGTCGTGGCCCGCCGCGCGCAGCACGGCCGCGACCTCGTCCCACGCCCACGCGCCGAGCCAGTACCCGGGGACCAGGACGAACGTCGCCGCCCCCGGCCGGACGTCCATGCCCGCGTCCATGCCCGCGGTCGGGTCTGCGGTCGGGCCGGTGGTCGCTTCGGTGTTCATCGGGCGTCCTCTCATCGGTGGGTACACCCGCACGCTACGGTGAATACCGGACAGGATCCGCCCGGATCAGGGGAGTGACCCGTGCCACAGCCGTCCCACCCGACCACCCGCGTCCTGGCGATGCTGGAGCTGCTGCAGGCCCACCACCGCATCGGCGGTGCCGAACTGGCCCGGCGGCTCGGCGTCGACGAGCGCACCGTCCGCCGCTACGCCGCCCGCCTGGACGACCTCGGCGTCCCCGTCACCGCCGACCGCGGCCGGCACGGCGGCTACCGGCTCATGCCCGGCTACAAGCTGCCGCCACTGATGCTCACCGACGACGAGGCCGCCGCCGTCCTCCTGGGCCTGCTCGCCGGACGGCGGATGGGCCTGCCCGGGCAGGCCACCGAGACCGCCCTGGCCAAGGTGCAGCGCGTCCTGCCCGCCGCGCTGCGCGACCGGATCCAGGCACTGCGCGACACGCTCGGGTTCACCGCGCCCGACCGGACCGCCCCCGCGGCCGCCGCACCCGGCACCGGCACCGTCCTCACCCTGGCCGCCGCCGCCCGGGAGCGGCGCCGCGTCCGGGTGCGGTACCGGTCCTGGCGCGGCGAGGACAGCGAACGGGACCTCGACCCCTACGGGCTGGTCTTCCACTCCGGGCGCTGGTACGTCACCGGCCACGACCACCGCAGCGGCGAGACCCGCACGTTCCGCGTCGACCGGATCACCGCCGCCGAGCCGGGCACCGCGGCCTTCGAGGTCCCCGGCGACGTCGACCCCGTCCGGCACGTCACCGCGTCACTGGCGCGCGTCCCCTACACCCACGAGGTCGAGGTCGTGCTGGACGCCGCCCTCGACGAGGCCCGCCGCCGGATCCCCGCATCGGTCGCAACGCTCACCGAGGCCGCGGCCGAAGACGGGGGAGTGGTGATGACCATGCGCGCCGAACGCCTGGACGGGGCCGCGCGGATGCTGGCCGGGCTGGGGTTCGGCTTCACCGTCCGCCGCCCCGACGAGCTGCGCGGCCACATCCGCGACCTCGCCCGGTCACTGGAGGAGCAGGCCGCCCGGTGAACCCGGGCACGGACCGCGGCGGCCCGGTCGCGGAAGGCCGGTCGCGGAAGGGTCAGGCCGAGCGGGCGTCCCACTCGTGGCGCAGCATCGCGTAGACGACCTCGTCGGTCCACTCGCCCTTGACCATCTCGTTCTGCACCAGGTGCGCCTCGCGGCGCATCCCGAGCCGCTCCAGCACCCGCGCGGAGGCGGCGTTGCGGCCGTCCAGCCGCCCGCACACCCGGTGCAGGTCCAGGCCCTCGAACCCGAGCCGCAGCACCACCTCGGCGGCCTCGGTCGCGTACCCCTTGCCGTGGAAGGCCGGGTTGAAGATGTAGCCGATCTCGCCCTGCCGGTGCTCGCGGCTGCGCCACTGCAGGTTGACCTCGCCGATCAGGTCGCCGGTGTCGCGCCGCACCACCGCCAGCACCAGCCAGTCGCCCTCCTTCTCCACCGTGGAGGCGCCCATCTTCTGCTTCAGGAACGAGCGCGACTCCTCCAGCGTGCGCGGCTCCCAGTACAGGTAGCGCGCCACCTCCGGCAGGGACTGGTAGGCGTACAGGCCCTCCAGGTCGTTCTCCTGGAACGGGCGGAGGGCGAGCCGCCCGGTCTCGATCGGGTACACGGGACGGAGCATACGGTGATCCTATTCACCGCATTCGCCCTCGTGCGACCCGTGAATCCCCGGTAGCCCGCCGGGTACCGCTAGGAGCGGCCCTCCGGCGGCCGCACGCGGCTCGCACCGGGCCCGGACCCGGCGCCCCCCTCGCTGCCCCGCGATCCGCCCGGCGATCCGCCCGGCTTCTGGTCGTTCGTCCCGTCCTCCACGCCGGTCTCGCGGCGCTCCGCCTCGTCGAAACCGCGGGTGTCGCGGAACTCCACGTACGGCTCCTCGTCCGGCGGAGTGCCCCCGGCGATGGCGCGGCCCCGCTCCAGCTCGGCGTTCAGCTCGGCGCCCAGCAGGATCGCCAGGTTCGTGATCCACAGCCAGACCAGGAAGATGATGATCGCCGCGAGGCTGCCGTAGGTCTTGTTGTAGGAGCTGAAGTTCGCCACGTACACCGCGAACAGCGCCGACGCCGCCAGCCACAGCGCGATCGCCAGGAGCCCGCCCGGCGCGAGCCCCCGGAACCCGCGCTTGGCGTTCGGCGCGGCCCAGTACAGCAGCATGAACAGGAACGCCACGACCAGCAGCAGCACCGGCCACTTGGCGATGTTCCACACCGTCACCGCCTGCGACCCGGCGCCGATCACATCGCCGACCTTGCGGGCCAGCGGCCCGGTCACCACGACCGCGATCGCCGACGCCGACAGCAGCACCAGGGTGACGAGGGTGACGCCGATGCGGAGCGGGAGGGTCTTCCAGATCGGACGGCCCTCGGGGATGTCGTAGACGATGTTGGACGCCTGCATGAACCCGCCGACGTACCCCGACGCCGACCACACCGCGCCGAGGAGGCCGACGATGGCGATCGCGCCGGCGCCGCCGCTGCTGCCCTGCAGCTGCCGCACCGAGCTGACCAGCAGGTCGCGGACCGCGCCCGGCGCCATCGTGCCGATGTTGGCGATCAGGTCGTCGGTCGTGGACCTGCCCGCCAGCCCGACCAGCGACACCACGACCAGGATCGCGGGGAAGATCGACAGGATCGAGTAGTAGGTGAGCGCGGCCGCCCACGCGGTCAGGTTGTCGTTCTGGAACTCGCGCACCGTGCGTTTCAGCGCACCCACCCACGAGGTGGGCGGCGCGTCGGCGATGACGCGGGGGGCGGGCACGCTGGGCATCGGCCGTCCTCTCGGCGAGGGTCAGTGCGGCGCAGGGGCGAATGCGGCGCCGGGTCGGCGGGCGCGGTCAGCGGGAGCGGCCGAGGCGGCGGCCCTTGCCGCGGCGCACCTTGACGGCGCGGCGCCGCCCGGTCGAGACGCGGACCCGCACGGGCCCCATCCGCCGGGTGGTCGCGCGGCGGCGGCGCATCCACACCGCCGCCACCGCCACGGCGCCCGCCGAGGCGATCACCACGCCGCCCTGGCGGGCCCGGGCCATGGTCTCCTCCGAGCCCGCGGCCCGCCGCACCGAGGCCGCCGCGTCCCGGGCCCGGCTCCTGGCCTGCTCGGCCTTCTCCCGGGCCATCGCCTTCACGTCGGCCTTGGCGGCCAGCTGCTCGACGGTCTCGCCGAGCTCGTGGCGCGCCCGGTCGACCTCCTGGCGCAGCTCCTCGGTGCCGGCCTCGGCGCCGTGCTTGCGCTGCATGGTCATCGGTGCGTCGCCCTCTCCTTCAGCTCCGCCACGGCCTGCCTGGCCTCGTCCATGGCCTGCTCCGGTTTGGCGGGCGTGGCGCGTTTGGTCTGCGAGAGGCCGAGCAGCGCCAGGACCGCGGCGACCAGCATCAGGAACCCGCCGATGATCAGCGCCGCCGCCCACACCGGCAGCGCCAGCGCGATCGCGGCGACGGCCGCGGCCAGCAGCACCGCCAGCCCGTACAGGGCCACCAGCGCGGCGCCGCCGAACATCCCGGCGCCGGTGCCGGCGTGCCGGCCCTTGTCCTTCAGTTCGGCGACGGCCAGCCGCAGCTCGGCGCGCATCAGCTCCGACACCTGCTGCGCGGCCTGCCGGACCAGTTCTCCGGTGCCCGCCTCCCCGCGTCCGCCGTGGAACTCCGGGGCGTGCGCCCGGGTCTGCCTGTGGGCGCCCAGGTTCTCGGCCGCGGTCTCGCCGTCATGCGTCGGCCGCACGATGCTCATAGCCTCAGGCCTCCTCCGCGTTCTGGTTTCGACGCCTGAAGCAGGAGTTCCCCCTCGTCAGAGGCTAAACGTGTCCGCTCCCCGACAAAGGGTGAACACGGGCCGCCACGCGTGCCGCGCCGCGTTCCGGGGGCGGGTCAGGGGCGGGTCAGCCGCGTCCGACGTGGGACGGCATCGCCGTGGCCAGCACCGTCATCGACTGGACGTTGGCCTCCAGCGGCAGGCCGGCCATGTAGAGGACGGCGTCGGCGACGTGCCGGACGTCCATCACCGGCTCGGCCCGCACCGTCCCGTCGGCCTGCAGGGTCCCGGTGCCGAACCCGCCGGTCATGTCGGTGGCGGCGTTGCCGACGTCGATCTGCCCGCAGGCGATGCGGTAGGGGCGGCCCTCCAGCGACAGGGTCTTGGTGAGACCGGTCACGGCGTGCTTGCTGGCGGCGTAGGCGACCGTGCGGGGACGCGGGGTGTGCGCCGACAGCGACCCGTTGTTGATGATGCGGCCGCCCTGCGGGTCCTGCTCCTTCATCATCCGGAACGCCTGCTGCGCGCACAGGAACGCGCCGGTGAGGTTGGTGTCCAGGACGGTGCGCCACTCCTCCAGGGAGTAGTCCTCGACGGGCGCGGACGCCCCGAACACGCCGGCGTTGTTCACCAGCAGGTCCAGCCGCCCCCACCGGCCGGCGACCGCGTCGAACAGGCCGCGGACCGAACCGGGGTCGGTGACGTCGGCGGGGACGGCGAGGGCGTCCCCGGCGCGGGCGTCCCGGGCGGTCTCGTGCAGCCGCTCGGCGCGGCGGCCGGTCAGCGCGACGCGCCAGCCGGCGGCCAGGAGCGCGGCCGCGACCGCGGCGCCGATGCCCGATCCGGCGCCGGTCACCAGCGCCACCCGTCCGCCCATGGCCCGCCTCCCCTTGTCCCGGCCGGCCCCCATTATCGCCGCCGGCGGAGACGGCGCCGGCTGCGGCCGGGGGCGGGCGGCTAGGCGGTGGTGAGCCAGTCGACCCGGTGCGCCTCGGTCGGGTCGGGGGTCTCCCAGCGGCGCAGCAGCCGGTCGACGACCGCGTCCGGGACGGGCGCCGGGCGGGCCCGGTTGCGGTCGCACAGCACGCGCGGCGGCGCCTCCAGCGCGACGACCTCGACCCGCGCCCGGTAGCGGGCGGCCAGGCCCGTGCACGCCTCGCGCTGCCGCCGGGACACGTTGGTGGCGTTCCACACGAACGACCGCCCGGCGCGCAGGTGCCCGCGGGCCTGCTCGTGGGCGGCGGCGGCCACGGCGCGCTGGTCCCCGGCGGGCGACACCCCCAGGTCGGCGCGGAGCCTGTCCAGGCTGACGACGGGCAGGTCCGGGCGGTTGGCGGCGATCCAGTGGTCCTTGCCGGCGCCGGGCAGCCCCGACAGGACGGTCACGGTGCAGCGGGTGTCGTCGTGGGCGGCGTAGGCGGGGTCGCGGCCGGGCGTGCGGAAGTACCAGAACCGGGCGTGGTCGGACGGGAACGCCCGCGGCGCGTCCAGGCAGTCCTGCTCGGCGCAGTACTCCCCGTACAGGGCGACGTTGTCGAGCAGCTCGGCGGCGTCGGGGCAGACGCGGCCGAGGATGTCGGCCGACGCCAGCAGCACCAGGTCGTCGTTGCGGGCCAGCAGGCTCGCGCGGAAAACGATCTGCTGCAGGTCGGGGCGCTCCAGCGCCCAGAACGGCACCTGGTGGTGGCGGATCAGCGCCGCCACGTGCTCGCGCCAGGCGACCGGCGCGCCCAGCTCCCACAGGATGCGCCGCGCCATCAGGTCGCCGCGCCGGGAGTGGCCGCGCGCGGTGATGCGGCCGTCGTCGCCGGTGGCGGTGCAGTGCGGCTTGGCGACGTCGTGCATCAGCACCGCGGTGAACAGCCGGACCCGCTCGGCGGCCGGGCGGGCCCGCCACGCCGGCAGCGACGCCAGCGCCTCGCACGCCATCCGGGTGTGGACCTCGACGTCGCCCTCGCCGTGGAAGACCGCGTCCTGCGGGACGCCGGCCAGGTCGCGGACCCAGCCGAACGCGTCCCGGATCCCGCGCCAGGGCACCTCCCAGTGCGGCGGGGCCGGGCACAGCTCCTCAAACACCCGCATACAGCACCTCCGGGTCGGCGAGGCCGTTGGCGACGATCGGCCGGTCCAGCCAGTGGGTGCCCGCGTCCAGGATCGCGGTGAGGAACCCGGCCCGGACCCACTTGTAGCGGCCGACGGTACGGCCGTCCTCCTCCACCTTGATGTAGAGGCCCTCCATGTCGTCGGAGGAGTCGGTCTCGGCGGCGACGCGGCCGGGGTCGGCGCCGCCCGCCTCGGCCGCCGCGCGCAGCGCGTCCCGCCAGCCGGGGGTGCGGCAGGTGGACGGGCCGACCAGCGCGGTCAGCGCCGCCAGGTCCGGCAGCGGCCCCTCGTGCAGGACGGGCACCGGCACCACCGGCGTCCCCTCCAGCAGCTCCCGGCGCCGCGGCGTCGACAGGAACGTCCCGTCGCGCAGGTCGAGGACGTCGAACTCGCAGAAGTAGTGGGGGAGGGCGTCGTAGAAGACGGTGTGCTTGGCGTACAGCCATTCCCCGTACAGCACGTACCGGTCGCGCAGCCGCTCGCGCAGGACGTGCTGCACCGACGCCGCCCACGCCTTGAACGGCCCGAACTGGCGCTCGCGCGGCCCGCCGGCCAGGTAGTGCCCGCGGCTCTGCAGCCGCAGCTCCCCGGCGGCGGTGAAGCTGATGCCGGCGTTGGCGCCGTCGAGCTTCTCCTCCACCACCAGGTGCCGCCCGGCGATCGCCGCGAACGGCGCCGCGGCGAGGTCGTGGTCGCCGGGCTGGAGCCGCGATCCCGCGATGTGCCGGGTCCGGGGGTACTTGCGGAGCATGCCGTCCGTTGTAGCGGGCCCCGGTGATCACGCCAACCGGTTTTCGCCCCGGCTCCGCCCTGCGGGGGCCCGCAGGGCGGGGCTCAGCGGGACGGCGCTCAGCGGGACGGGACGATGCGGGTCAGCGCGAGCGCGATCAGCCACAGCCCGGCGCTCACCCACGCCAGCACGTGCAGGCCGGAGACGAACGCGGGGCGCAGGGCCGGGCCGGCGACCGCCCCGTACACCGCGACGCCCAGCGCCGTCCCGGCCTGCCGGGCGGTGTTGTTGAACCCGCCGGCGAGGCCCGCGTGCGCGGGCGGCGCGGCGCGCATCGCGGCGGCGACCACGGCGGTGACGATCAGGCCGTCGCCGATCCCGACCGCCAGCAGCACCGGGAGCAGCGCCCCGTACCCGCCGCCGGGGCCGGCGGCGAGCAGGGCGGGCGACCCGGTCGCGGCGATCGCGGTGCCGGCCGCGAGCGGCACCCGCGTGCCGAACCGGGCGGTGAGGCGGCCGCTGACCGGCGCCAGCAGCGCCAGCGGGACGGCCATCGGCAGCAGCATCGCCCCGGCGGCCAGCGCGGAGCGGTCCCCGGCCTGCTGCAGCCGCAGCGTCGCCACGAACAGCACCCCGTTGCTGACCAGGTTCATGATGAACGCGATGGCGTTCGCGCCGAGGAACGCCGGGGCCCGCAGCAGCCCGCCCGGGATCATGGGCGCCGCGGCGCGCCGCTCGGCGACGGCGAACGCCGCCCCGGCCGCGACCGCGATCCCGGCGGCGGCCACGGCACTGGCCCGGTGGCCGTGGCCCGCGGCGATGACCGTCCACACCAGGCCGCCGAGGGCCAGCGGCGCCAGGACCATGCCGGCGCGGTCCAGCGGGACGTCCGGCCGGGGCGGGCGGGGCTCGCGGACGAGCGCGAGCACCCCCGCGGCCGCCACCGCGGTGATCGGCGCGTTCAGCAGGAAGATCCACCGCCACCCGGCCGTGTCGACCAGCAGCCCGCCCAGCAGCGGACCCGCCGGCAGCGCCGTGGAGGAGACGCCCGCCCACACCCCGAGCGCCCGCGCCTGCTCGGCCCGCCCCGGATACAGCGCCGTGATCAGCGCCAGGCTGCCGGGCAGCAGCAGCGCGGCGCCCGCGCCCTGCACGACCCGCGCCGCGACCAGCGGCCCCGCGCCGGGCGCGGCGCCGCAGGCCAGCGACGCCGCCCCGAACAGGGCGAACCCCGCCACGGTGACGCGGCGGTGCCCGATCCGGTCGCCGAGGGCGCCGCCGCCGAGCAGCAGCCCCGCGATCGCGACCGCGTAGCCGTCCACGACGCCCTGCAGGCCGGGCAGGCCCGTGTCCAGGGCCCGGCCGATGCCGGGGAGTGCGACGTTGACGATCGTCACGTCCAGCAGCACCAGGAACATCCCGGCGCACAGGATCGCCAGCATCGCGCCGCGGCGCGGCACCGGGCCCGGCGCGCCGGCCGCGGTCCGCCCGGTGGCGGGGTTCGCAGAGCTCATGCCTCCACCGTGGCCCGCCGACGTTTCGGCGCGGCTCGAACCGTCACCCGGCGGCGCAGACGCGGGCGAGCGCACCGGACTCCAGCGCCGCCCACAGCACGCCGCCGGGGCCGGCGGCGATGCCGTGCGGCGTGCGGCCGGGCCCGGGCAGCGGATGCTCGTGGACGCGGCCGTCGCAGGTGGCGCGGCCGATGTGGGCGGTGCCGCGCTCGGTGAACCACAGGTCCCCGCCGGGGCCGGCGACGATGGCGTGCGGTCCGGCGCCCGGGTCGGGCAGCGGGAACTCGGTGACCTTCCCGTCGGTGGTGATCTGCCCGACGTGGCCGGTGCCGGGTCCGGTGAACCACAGCGCGCCGTCCGGGCCGGCGGCGATGCCCTCGGGGGACGAGCCCTCGGTGGGCAGCGCGTGGACGGTGACGTCGCCGTCCGGTGCGATCCTGCCGATCGCGTTGCCGCGGCGGAGGGTGAACCAGAGCGCCTCGTCGGGGCCCGCCGTGATCGCCGACGGCGCCGCGTCGCCGGCGGCCACCGGGAACTCGGTGATCTGACCGTCGGTGGTGATGCGGCCGATGCGGCCGGTGTGCGCCTGGGTGAACCACAGGGCGCCGTCGGGCCCGGCGGCGATCCCGCAGGGGCCGCAGCCCTCGGGGGCCGGGAACGCGGTGATCTCGCCCGCGGTCGTGATCCGGCCGATCGCGTGGCCGTGGAGCGCGGTGAACCACAGGGCGCCGTCCGGGCCGGTCGTGATCGCCAGCGGCCCGGCGGGGGAGGGGCCGTGCAGGACCGGGTCCCCGCCGGGTGCCAGGCGGCCGATCCGGGCCCGGTGCGGGAGGGTGAACCACACCGCGCCGTCCGGTCCGGCGGTGACGCCGTGCGGGCCCGCGCCCGGGTCGGAGACCGTGAATTCCCTGATCGTGGCATGCGAACCTTGCGGCATGGATCGTCCCCCCTTGTCCCACAACAGCTGTTTCCTTCCAGCAGCAGCGTTAACGCAACCGGTGTCGCGTTAGGATCGGCGGCGTGGGAACCGGGGTTGAGGAACCTACGGACAGCCGTTAGCGCTGAGAATGATCTTGAGAGTTGGCCACTTGGAACGTTCGCTTCGTAACGTATTGGTCACTATGAGTTAGTCGCTGGTGGGCCGGGCCTACTTTGCGGGGCTATGCCTGCGGAGTTTCTGTCAGATGAGCAAAGAGCGGCGTATACGTCGTTCGTGGAGCTGCCGACACAGTCGGAGCTGGAGAAGTTCTTCTTCCTGGACGCGTTCGACCGGGATGTGATCGCTCGGTCGCGGGCCGATTCGCATCGCCTGGGTGTTGCCGTGCAGATCGCGACGGTTCGCTACAAGGGGCTGTTCCTGGCCGACCCTCTGGACGTGCCGTGGCCGGTGGTGGACTACCTGGCCGAGCAACTGGAGATCGGTGATCCATCCCAGGTCAAGAGGTACACGGTGCGTGCGCAGACGGCGTATGAGCACACGTGGATGATCAGGGACGCCTACGGCTTCCACGTCTTTGAGGACCGGGAGAGCTGGGAGGCGCGCCAGGTGTCGAAGCGGTTCCTGGCGTTTCTGCACGGGCGTGCGTGGACGCACGCGGAAGGCCCGACGGCGTTGTTCGATCAGTCGGTGGCGTGGCTGCGTCGGCATCGGGTGCTGTTGCCGGGGGTGACGGTGCTGGAGCGGCTGGTGGGTGGGGTGCGCGAACGCGCGGATGAGCGCATGTACGCGGTGGTGGCCCGCCAGGCCGAGCGGGCGGGAGCAGGGTTGCCGCTGGCGTTGGCGGGGCTGCTGGAGGTCCCCGACGGGGCGCGGGTCTCGGAGCTGGAGCGGTTACGGCAGGCGCCCAAGCGGCAGTCGGGGACCGAGATGGTGCGGGCGCTTCGACGGGTCGATGATCTGGCCGGGTTGGAGTTGGGCCGGGTGCAGGTGGGCAAGGTGCCGGTCCGGCGGATGAAGACGCTCGCCCGGTACGGGGCGGGGAGCAAGGCGCCGGCGCTGGCTCGCCTGGGCGAGCCGCGCAAGACCGCGACGCTGCTGGCGGTGACCCGGAGCCTGGAGGCTGAGGCGATCGATGACGCCCTGGACCTGTTCACCCTGCTGATGGCCACCCGGTTGATCTCTCCGGCGCGCCGCAAGTCGGCGGGCGAGCGGCTGGCGATGCTGCCGAGGCTGGAGCGGGCGTCCCGGCTGCTGTCGAAGGCGGGGCGGGTGCTGGTGGAGCAGCTCGACCTGGCCGCCGAGGTCGGCGCCGAGGTGGACGTGGCGGCGTTGTGGGCGGCGGTGACCGATCAGGCCGGCACCACCCGGCAGCAGGTGATGGCCGCGTTTGCGTCGGTGGAGGAACTCGTCCCGGTCGAGGAGGGCGCCGCGGAGGCGGCGCTGCGCGCGGCGCTGGTGGACAAGTACAGCACCGTGCGGCCGTTCTTGAAGCTGCTGGGCGAGTCGCAGGCCCTGGGCGCGGCGGCGGGCGGCCGCAAGGTCCTGGCGGCGGTGCGGCGGCTGCCGGAGCTGGCGCGCCGCCAGGTGTCGCGCAAGCCGCTGCTGCCGGGGGAGATCGACGCCTCGCTGGTGACCGCGGCGTGGAGGCGCCCGGTGTACGCCAATCCCGACCTGCCGGTCAGGGCGGTCGACCGCGACGCCTACGTGGTGTGCGTGCTGGAGGCGCTGTTTCGTGCGCTGCAGGTCCGGGACGTGTTCGCGGCGCCGTCCAACCGGTGGGCCGACCCGCGCGCGCACCTGCTGGACGGGCGCCAGTGGGAGGCGATCAGCGAGGACGTGCTGGCGTCGCTGTCGCTCACCGACCCGGTCGGCGACCATCTGGACGGCCGGGTCCTGGCACTGGACGCGGCCTGGCGGCAGATGGCCACCCGCCTGGAAGAGGCCGGCGATGACGCCCTGGTCCGCGTGGTCGCCCCACCAGAGGGCGCCGGCGGGCACGCCCGGCTGTCGGTGGAGAAACTCGGCGCGCTCGGCGAGAGCCCGTCGCTGAGGTGGCTGCGCGGCGCGTGCCAGGCGATGCTGCCGCGGGTCGATCTGCCCGAGCTGCTGCTGGAGGTGCACGCCTGGACCGGGTTCCTGGACGCCTACGTGCACCTGGCCGACATCTCCACCGGTATGAAAGACCTTCCCAGATCGCTGGTGGCGCTGCTGATCGCCGAGGCGTGCAACGTCGGGCTGACACCGGTGATCAAGGAAGGGGACCAGGCGCTGACCCGCGGTCGGCTCTCCCACGTGGACCAGAACTATGTACGGGCCGAGACCCACGCTGCGGCCAACGCGGTCCTGGTCCAGGCGCAGCGCGAGGTGCCGATCGTGGCGCTGTGGGGCGGCGGGCTGCTGGCCTCGGTCGACGGGCTGCGGTTCGTGGTCCCCGTGCAGACCATCAACGCCGGGCCCTCCCCCAAGTACTTCGGCTACAAGCGCGGGATCACGCTGCTGAACGCCGTCAACGACCAGGTGATGGGCATCGGGCAGATGGTCGTGCCCGGCACCCCGCGCGACTCGCTGTTCATCCTGGACACCCTCATCAACATCGACGCCGGCCCCAAACCCGAGGTGGTCACCACCGACCAGGCCAGCGACTCGGACATGGTGTTCGGGATCTTCTCCATGCTCGGCTACCGATTCGCGCCCCGCTTCGCCGACCTGGGCGACCAGCGGTTCTGGCGCGCCGACCTGCCTGATGGCACCACCCCCGGATACGGCCCGCTGGAGGCGATCGCCCGCAACAAGATCAACCGGCACAGGATCTGCACCCAGTGGTCGGACATGACCCGGGTCGCCGGCTCGCTGGTCACCAACCAGGTCCGCGCCTACGACCTGCTGCGGATGTTCTCCCGGGGCGGCCGCCCCACCCCGCTCGGGCAGGCGTTCGCCGAGTACGGCCGCATCGACAAGACCCTGCACCTGCTGGACATCCTGGACCCGATCGACGACGGCTACCGCCGCACGCTGAACAAGCAGCTCACCGTCCAGGAATCCCGGCACCGCCTGGCCCGCAAGATCTGCCACGCCGGAGGCGGCCAGATCCGCCAGCCCTACCGAGAAGGCCAAGAAGATCAACTAGCGGCGCTGGGCCTGGTCGTCAACGCCGTGGCGCTGTGGAACTCCCGCTACCTTTCCGCCGCCGTCGACCGGCTGCGCGCCCAGGGGATCCCGGTCAACGACGCCGACGCCGCCCGGCTCAGCCCGCTCGGCCACGCCCACCTCAACTGCCTGGGCCGCTACTCCATCGCGCCCTCGGCGCCCGCCGAGGGCCTGCGCGAACTCGGCGACATCCCCGCGGCCCCCGACCCCGGCGACCCGGCCGCCGGGGTCGGGCCGTAGGGCCCGTAGGGCCGGGCAGCCCAGGCCACGGGCGGCCCTCAGTCGTGGTCCGCGGCTTCGGCGGCCCGGGCCAGATACTCGCCCGTCACCGTTTTGCGCATGCTCCGCGAGCACCCAGGAGGCCCTGGGGCAGCAGCCGGCCGGCCATGGGCGGTAGCGGGGCCGGGGCGCGTGGAGTTCCCGGCAGGTCCCTCCTTCGCGCAACCCCTCTAGTTCTGCGGGAGACCCGCGCAGTGCCGAAGAACCTGAGCAAGGTTGCTCAGCGCCCGCACCGATGCGGTGTGCACAGCCGCTGCGCTGGTGCCCATGACCCGCGCGGCCGCGGTCGCGTCCAGCCCGAGCACCACCCGGAGCAGCAGCGCTTCGGCCTGGTCACCAGGCAGCGCCGCGATCAGCGCGATGGCCTGGTCGGTCGACACCTCACCCTCCGCCGCCCTAGGCGCCGGCCGCGGTCGTGAAGTACCCAGCCCTGCGGGCTGTAGCGGCCTTCGACCGCCGCCCGCATGGCCCGCGATCGCGGCGTCACCGGTCCCGGCGCCCCCCGGAACCGCCGGGACCGGAGCCCCTGTGGACAACCCCGAACGCGTCCTGCCACACCGGCCGGTTCACCAAGGTTCCCCGGCTGGCGAGGCTGCTGCGGGTGGCGGCCCCGGCCGACCGTGCGCCCGCAACCCCGTGGCGGCCCGGCACTCCGCCGCCGGCACCGGTTACCGACGACCGGCCGTCGGCCGACATCCGGATCGGGGTACGCCCGCTGCTCCTCACTCACCCAGGAAGTCCAGTCACATCTGGACGCGGGGCCCGGATGTCTTTCATGTGCCCCCTCCGAGTCGGCGCGGGCTCGTCCCCGCTCTTGCGGATCGGCCATTGTGTGGATATTGGGGGCGGGGCGGCATATGCCCGCGCCGCCCGGGTATCGGCGCCCGGCAAGAGCGGGGCTCCGGTCCTGTCTGAGCCGGAGGCGATCGCCGGCGCGTCCGGGGCGCCGCCTGGGAGGCTCCCATGGATGTGTCGGTCGTGGATGGGTTGAGGGCGGAAAGTGAACGGTTGGCCCGGGAGAACGCCTGGTTGCGCGGCCAGTTGGCGGCGCTCGGGGCGGGGAACCCGCCGCCTGAGTTGGAGCGGGCGTTCGGCTGGGTGGGCGGATGGCAGTGCCTGCGGGTTCCGGTGCCCGGCCGGTCGGCGCTGATCCTCATCGCCGCCGACCCGGTCGCTGCCGGCCCCGCCGGTGGGGTGCGGGGGGACGCGGCGGGGGAGGTGTGGCGGTACTTGCAGGCGGCGGAGCCGCCGGGCGGCCGGATCGGCCCGTTCGCGCGCGCCCGGATGCCCGGCCCGCTGCTGGGCTACCGGTGGGACCAGGACGGCGGTACGGCCATCGTCCTCAATCAGGACCTGTGTCGCGGCCGGCTGTCCCGGGCGGCGCGGATGCTGCGGTCCTTCGGGCGGAACTCCCCGCCCTGACCGGAGCCGGTCGGTCCGCGGCGCGAGCCGGCGTCGTCGGCTTCATGGCGGACGCTCACCCTGGCCCGCCGGGGGTGGCGTGCAGGTCGAAGATGACGTGGCGCAGTTCGGTGAGGGTGTCGTCCAGGCCCGCCAGCGCGGTGTGGACGCGTTGGGCGGCGTGCGGGTCGTGGATGCGGGCCAGCGCGCCGTGCAGTTCCAGGCTGACTGCGAACAGCCGGTGGGTGATCTGGTCGGCCAGTTCGTGAGCGACGCGGTGCGGGTCAGCGCTCAACTGCCGGGCCACCTCCCGTGCTGCGGCGTGGACCGCGGCGGGGTCGGGCCGGCCCCCCGCGCCGTCCTCGCTCCGAGCACGCCCAGGTTCGGGTGACGGGTACGCCATAGTCCTTTCAGCCCCTCTTGTCGGGAGGTGCGTGGATCATCCGGCATGGTGTACCCCGGGACGGCGGTACAACCACGCCCGCAATGCCCGGTTTGCGGTACCTGTACCGGGTGGCCCGGCGGGGAGGGTGGTCACACGGCCCTGAGGTGACGCCGCGGCTGGCCGGGCGGCTCCGGCCGGCGGGGAACCCGGCGGCCGGACAGGTGCCGGACATCGATGAGCAGCGACCCGTCCCCGCTGCGGCCGTGGGGCGCATCCCGATGGGCGCCGGCTGGGCCGATGCGGTCGCCGGTGTCGCCGGTCCGGACGGTGCCGACTGCGGTGACCTCCCAGCCGCCGCCCGGATCGTCCAGCCGGTCGGCGTGCACCGCGACCACCGCGCCGATGGCGTGCCGCATCGTGCGGGCCAGCCCGGCGCCGGGGGGCAGCTCGATGCGGATCACCGTGCCTTCGACGGTGAAGGGCACCGTCCGCACCGCGGGCAGCCCCTGCTCGGTGAACACCAGCCGGCCCACGCCCGCCGAGGCCAGCAGCTCTCTGGCCCGCCACCACCCGAGCGGTGCCGGGGACGACCCCGTTTCCTCCACGGGCGTCCGCGTGGCGGGCCGTGCTCTTGGCCACCGGTCGCCTGAACACATGCCTCCAGGCTCGCAGCTCCCACCAGGCCCTTTGAAGGGAAGAAGGTCCCTGCGGCCGGGCTCCCAACGGCCCCGGCAAGGGTCGATGCCCGCCCCCCGCTCCGACCGGCCCCTCCGCCCCGGGCTCGACGAGCTGCCGCTCAGGGTTTCAGCCGGGCGGCGAGCAGGGCGACGTCGTCTTCGAAGAGGTCGTGCTCACCGCCCTGCCGGCAGCGGGCCAGCAGGGCGTCGCACAGCTGCGGCAGGGGCCGGTCGGCGTGGCCGGTGGCGATACGAGCGGCTCCCCGCATGCCCTCGTCCAGCGTGTGGGCCCGGTCCTCGATCAGTCCGTCGGTGTGCAGGAGCACGGTCGCGCCGACGGGCAGCCGATGCTCGTGGTCGGGGCGGACGACGTCGGGATCGACCCCCAGCGGCGGCCCGACATCGGCCTCCAGGTATCGGGCGGGCTCGCCGGGGACGGCCAGCAGCGGCGGCAGGTGCCCGGCGCTGGCCCACCGCAGCTGCCGCCCTGCACCGTCGCCTTCCAGCCGCACCACGATCACTGTGGCCATCGGCCCGCCGTGCAACTCGTGCAGCGCCCGGTCCAGGCGCTGCAGGATCCGGCTGGGCGGCTCGCGCTGGTCGAAGGCGATCACTCGGAGCATGTTGCTGATCTGGCTCATCACCGTGGCCGCCCGCAGGTCGTGGCCCATCACGTCCCCGACCATCACGCACGGCACCCTGTCGGGCAGGTGGATGACGTCGTACCAGTCGCCGCCGACACTCGGCGCCTGGCTGGACGGCTGGTACCGGGCCTGCAGCTCCCACTCGTGCAGCTGAGGCATCTGCGGCAGCAGCCGCCGCTGGAAGTCCTCAGTGGCCGCGCGCAGCCGCGCGTACAGCCGGGCGTTCTCGATGCTCACTCCGGCCGCGCTGGCCAATGCGGACACCACCTCCTCATCCCGGTCGGTGAACGGCCCGTCAGCCTTGTCAGCCAGGTACAGGTTGCCGTAGACGGTGTCGCGGACCCGGATCGGCACGCCCAGCAGCGTGGTCATCACCGGATGTCCGGCAGGGAACCCCGCAGCGCGGGGATGGGAGGGCAGATCCTCCACCCGCAGCGGCCGCGGATCGCGTACCAGATCTCCCAGCAGCCCCGTCCCGTGCGGCAACTCGCCCACCCGTTCGGCGAACTGGTCGACCCCGAACCCCGAAGTGATCAACTCTGTGAACTGGCCCTGGTCGTCCAACACCCCCACCGCGGCGTACTGGGCCCGCACCAGCTCCCGCGCCGCCTCGACGATGGTGTGCAGCACCTCCTCCAGCTCCAGATGGCCGCTGATCGCCAGCACCGCGTTCAACAACTCCTGCAACCGGCCGTGCTCGGCCGCCAGCCGCTGCAGCCCGGCCTGAATCTCGTCCAAGTCGTCGCCGCCCAGATCCGGCAACCGCCCATCCCGCCCCGGCGGCCCTTCCCCACCCCGACCCGGCCCGGGCCCACCCGAAACCGACCGCCCAGCCACGCCCTCACCCCCCGATCACGACACCAACGGAAACAACGATCACCAAGGCCTACCCCAGACAGCGCCCCACACCCCCACCCGCCGGCCCCCCACCACCGCAAACACGCCACCGGAGGGGTTTCGCCAGAGATGTTACGCAGAGCTACCTTTCATCTGGTCGCGCGGACCCGAGTGGAGGGCCGACTGGTGGAGCACCCCTCCGGATCTCCCGGAGCCCTGTCGTCAGGGCGCCCGTCTACAGGGGACGGGAGAGAGAAAGGGGTGATGATCCGGTGAAGCATCGTCGTTCTCACCGCTTCTGGGAGAGGGTTTCGGCCCTCGCCAGCCTGGGGCGGTTCGCGGTGTCGCTCGCACGATTCGGCGTCCTACTCCCGAAGCTGACCCCAGCCCCAAAGTAGGGGTGTCGGTAAGAAACGCGTCATGAGCCCCAAACGGCGTTGATCTTGTTGTGATTTGGCTGGTCGATGCTGGGCGGCTATGGCGCACCCCCCGATGCACATCGACGAGCTTGTCGAGCACTGGACGGTTCTGGACGAGGAGCGTGAGCTGATCGCCGGGAAGCGTGGCGCCACGCGCCTCGGATTCGCGGTCTTGCTGAAGTTCTATACGCAGCACGGGCGCTTCCCGCGAGGACGTTCGGAGTTGGCCGACGAGGCTGTCGAGCATGTGGCTAAGCAGGTCCAGGTGCCCGCCTCGGAGTTCGGCTTCTACGAGTGGTCTGGTTCCACGATCGAGTATCACCGTGGTCAGATCCGTACCCACCTGGACTTTCGCGTCTGCACGACCGTGGACGCGGAGAAGGTCACGGTGTGGCTGGCCGAGAATGTCGCCCACGCCGAGCGCCGGCCCGAGCGGGTTCGTGAGGAGCTGCTCAAGTATCTGCGTGAGGAGCGGATCGAACCGCCGACCTCGGGGCGGATCTCTCGGATCGTGGCCTCGGCCTTGCACAACGCGGAGGTCACCTGGTCGGTGCGGATCGCTTCTCGGCTGAGTGCGGAGACCACCGGGCGCATCTGCGCCCTGGCCGGCATCGACGATGGCGTCGACGACGAGGACAGCGAGGATGAGGCGGCCGAGGCGACGGCGGAGGAGGACGACGGCGTTTCTGGGCTGCTGGCGCTGATCAAGTCGGCTCCGGGCAACGTGAGCCTGGAGTCGATGATGACCGAGATCCGCAAGCTGGAGGCGGTGCGTTCGATCGGGTTGCCGCTGGGGTTGTTCGCCGATGTGGCGCCCAAGGTGCTGGCGGCCTGGCGGGCTCGGGCGGCGGTGGAGGCTCCCTCTCACATGCGCACGCACCCGCGTGAGCTGACGGTGCTGTTGTTGGCGGCGCTGGTCTGCGAGCGGGAGCGGGAGGTCACCGACACGTTGGTGGAGTTGCTGATCGCGACCGTGCATCGGATCAAGGCGCGGGCCGACAGCAAGGTGACCAAGGAGCTGATCAACGCTTTCAAACGGGTGACCGGGAAGGAGAACATCCTGTTCAGGGTCGCCGACGCCGCGCTCGGTCGTCCCGACGATCCGGTCCGCGCGGTCATCTTCCCGGCCGTGACCGGCGGCGAGCAGACGCTGAAGGACCTGGTGCACGAGTTCAAGACCAAGGGCCCGGCGTACCGCACCACGGTGCAGACCACGCTGCGCGCCTCCTACACCAACCACTACCGGCGCGGGTTGATCGCGTTGCTGGACACCTTGGAGTTCAAGAGCAACAACACCGCCTACCAGCCGGTGATCGAGGCGCTGGAGTTGGTCCGCCGCTACGCCAAGGCGGGCAACACCACCTACTACCCGCGCGGCGAGCGGGTGCCTGAGCATCGCGGCACCGCCGGCGCCTGGGAGGACCTGGTGTTCAAGAGCGACAAGCGCGGCCGTCGGCGGGTGGTGCGGATGGTGTACGAGATCGTCACCTTCCAGGCACTGCGCGAGGCACTGCGCTGCAAAGAGATCTGGGTGGTCGGCGCGGACTCCTTCCGCGACCCGGAGGAGGACCTGCCCGCCGACTTCGCCGCCCGCCGCGCCGCCAACTACGCCGAGCTGCGCAAGCCGCTGGACCCCAAGGAGTTCATCGCCGAACTGAAGGCCGAGATGCGCGCCGAGTTGGAGGCCTTGGACACCGCGCTGCCCAAGCTGGACTGGGTGGAGATCTCCGGCCGCAAGTCCGGCGCGATCAAGCTGACGAAGATCGGCCCGGCGGAGGAGCCGCGGAACTTACGCAAGATCAAGAACGAGGTGAGCCGCCGCTGGGGCGCGGTCCCGCTGATCGACATGCTCAAGGAGGCGGTGCTGCGCACCGGCTGCCTGAACGCCGTCACCTCGGTGGCGGGCAACTCCACCCTGGGGCCCGAGGTCCTGGCCGAGCGCCTGATGCTGGCGATCTTCGGGTACGGCACCAACACCGGGATCCGGGCGGTCGCCGCCGGCGGCCACGCCCACAGCGAGGACGACATCCGCTACGTGCGGCGCCGCTACCTGACCCCGCAGGTCGCCGCCGACATCGCGATCGCCATCGCGAACGCGACCTTCACCGCCCGCGACACCGCGCTGTGGGGCGAGGCGACCACCACCGTCGCCTCCGACTCCACGCACGTGCGCGCCTACGACCAGAACATCTTCACCGAGTGGCACTCCCGCTACGGGGGCCGCGGCATCCTCATCTACTGGCACATCGAGCGCGGGTCGATGGTCGTGCACTCCCAGACCCTGCGCGCTTCGGCCTCGGAGGTCCACGCGATGATCGAGGGCGCGGTCCGGCACGGCACCGCCATGAAGGTCGAGGGCAACTACGTCGACTCGCACGGCCAGACCGAGATCGGGTTCGGCGTGACCCGGCTGCTGGGCTTCGACCTGCTGCCGCGCATCAAGCAGATCAACAAGGTCAAGCTCTACCGCGTCGAGAGCGGCGAAAGCGACCTGTACCCGCGGCTGGCACCGGCGATGACCCGGCCGGTCCGCTGGGAGGTGATCGAGCAGAACTACGACCAGATGATCAAGTACGCGACTGCGATCAAACAGGGCACCGCCTCCACCGAGGCGATCCTGCGCCGGTTCACCGAGGCCGCCTCCCACCCGGTCTACCAGGCCATGCTGGAGGTCGGCCGCGCGCAGAAGACCATCTTCATCGCCCGCTACCTGCGCCTGCGCGAACTCCAGCGGGAGATCCAGGAAGGTCTCAACGTGGTGGAGTCCTCCAACGGCGCCAACTCGGTCATCCTCTACGGCAAGGGCGGCGACATCGCCACCAACCGGCGCGAGGAACTGGAGATGACCGTCCTGTGCCTGCGCATCCTGCAGGCCGCGCTCGTCTACATCAACACCCTGATGCTGCAAGACGTCCTCGCCGACCCCCAATGGTCCAAACTGCTCAAGCCCGCCGACCGGCGCGGGCTGACTCCGCTGTTCTGGCAGCACGTCCAGCCCTACGGCGAGGTACGGCTGGACGTGGCCAAGCGCCTGCCGCTCGGCGGCCGGGCGCAGACCGCGCAAGCAGGCGCCGCCCAGTAGCGCCGAGACCACCCGCGGGGGCGGAATCGAGTGATTGCGCCCCTTGGCCGATCCAATCAGAATCCCGTGCTCGACCTGGCGGAACGGGCCACCGATCTCGTCGGCGACCTGAACGCCGCCGGAGATGACGCCGTCCGCTCCCTCGTCGGGGATCGGGGTTTTAGGGGAGGCCGAGGCCTCGGGTGGCCAGGCGGGTGAGCCGGGTGACGGTGGTGCCGGTGTCGTCCAGGGGTTGCAGGAGGTGGCTGACGGTGAGGCGGACCAGTGCGTCGGCGGTCGCGGCGATGTCTTCGTCGTCCAGGCCGGGGGCGCGGGCGGTGATGTGCTGGCTGAGGACCTGGCCGGCCAGTGCGATGAGGGGCTGGGAGTCGGTGGTGACCAGGGGCAGCAGGGTGTCGCCGCCGCGGTCGCCGGACAGGATCGTGCGTAGCAGCGGGTTGGTGGCGCCCTGGTCGAGGGTGTAGCGGACGGCGGCCTCGATCGCGGAAGCGACGTCGTCGTGCGCGGCGACGTGTGCGGCGACGCCGTCGATGAAGCGTTCGGCTTCGCGGATGAGCAGGGCTTGGCCGATCTGGTCCTTGGAGGAGAACTCTTTGTAGAGGGTTTGGCGGCTGACGCCGACGGCCGCGGCGACCGCGGTCATGGTGACCGCCGACCAGCCCTGGTCGGTCATCAGGGCGAACGCGGCGTCCAGGGCGTCGCTGCGGAGTTGGTGGCGCACGCGGGTCTGGAAGTCGGCCGGGACGTGAGTGTTCACGCCGCCGACAGTAACAAGCCGGGTGTCCAGTGGCCGGACACCCCTCGACCCCCGCCGAGGACATTCCAACCAATGATGTGCGTGGCATTGACAAGTCGCGACTGATTGTCAAAGGTGGCGGGGTGAGATTCATCGACCGGCTGTGGCGGCGCCGCCACGCTCCGCTGGACACCCCGCCCAGTCTCCCCACCGTTGCGGGGCGGACCCGGTGGAGGAGGTTCGCCGCGGTCCTGGTTCCGGTCCTGGGTGTGGTCGCGGTGATGGTCGTCGGGGTGCTGCGCGGCGCGCTACCGGTCTCGGCCGGGTTGAAGGGCAAGACCAACATCAAACTGACCATCCAGCGGCTGTCCACCAACGCCGGCGGGTCCTTCCCCCGGTTCTTCCAGACCCGCGACGGCGACCGGCGCACCGTGGTCGCCCTGGCGCTGCGCGACACCTGGGCCGAGGGCATCTGCGCCTCCGGCAAGGTCTCCAGCCCGCTGGGCTCGCGGGTGCTGCGCATCACCACTCAACCCGGGCAGCGGCTCCAGCTCGATGAACTCCAGTTGGCCCTGGAGTCCATCGATGACGTCGAGGTCGTCGGGGGCGGGATCGCCCTGGGCCGCGGCGGCACCACTCCCGTCAAGGGCCTGGGCGACATCCCCGTCCAGACCGGCCCGCCCGGCACCCTGCCCATCACCGGCACCGACCTCAAACTGCGCATCCACGGCCAGGTCCGCTGGGTCACCGCCAGCGGACTCAAACTCGCCGGGATCGACATGACCATGGGAGGCGACGTCAAAGAATGCTTCTGAACGCCGCGACCCCGCTCACCGGCCGCCTGCGCAACCACTGGCGGCGCTGGCGGTCCTGGCGCCGCAGCCGGCCCTTCTGGGGCGGCCTGCTCACCACCACCGGCGGCGCGGCCATCCTGCTGCTGCCCGCCGACCTGTACACCGTGCTGTCGCTGCCCGGCACCGCGGGCCTGGCCGGGTTCCTGCTCGGCGGCATCATCACCCTCACCGGCCTGCTGCTGTGGTACCAGCCCCGCCACCACACCCTGCTCAGCGTCATCGTCCTCCTGGCCGCCCTGGCCTCCTTCCTCTACACCAACTTCGGCGGCTTCCTGATCGGCATGCTCCTCGCCCTCACCGGCGGCTCCCTCGCCTTCGCCTGGACCCCCGCCACCGAAGACGCCACCGAAGACGCCACTCGGCCTTCCACCGGAGACACCGAGCCGCCCTCCGGTGAACTTTCCACCCCGCAGCCGCACCACCCCCGCACCCCATAGGCCCCTGGTCCCGGCGGAGGCGCCCGCCGGGACCAGGTTCACACCACACAGCCCGCCAGGCCCCCGCAGACCGAACCCGGGGGCAGACCGAACCCGGGGGCGAACACGCCCGTGACGCGGTTCTGACCGGTACCCCTTGTGGCCGGAGGGGGTGCCCGGCATCCAGCCGCGCGCCTGCACGGCTTGCCGGGGTGCTCACACCGATGACCGCAACAACCCCGGTGTCCGCAAACCCCGGGCAATGGACTGGTTGACAGTCAGAACAATCGTGTTCTCTTCATTGACATAGAGGGCTTGAGTGTCAAATGGTGGGGGTATGGATGGGATACAGAGTCTGGTCTGGCGCGAACCGCTTCCCCCATCGGATCCACCCCACGCACCCCGATCACTGGCATGGAGGGCGGTCGGCGGCGAGGTCTGGGCGCTGGCCGTGCTGCCCGGCGGCCCGGCCGACCAACCGCAGCCCAGCGCGGTGATGAGCGTGTGCGCGGTGACGCTGACGCACCTGGGGTCGCTGATCGAAGCGCCGCTGCGGCTGCGGGGCATCTGGCTGACCTGGACGCAGTGTCCGGCCGCGGGCCCGCCCTACCTGCTGGTGGCGCGGCTGGCCTCCGTGGAGGCCGGACAGAGCTGGGCACGGCTCACCGCGACCAGCCCAGCGGAAGACTGCGTCTGGGAGGCCATCGGCCAATTCGACGACGGGACCCCCTCATGACATCCCCGAACGGCACGGCCCTGGGCACGGCGACCAGCGATCCGGCCGCCGAGCAGCTGTTCTTCGAGATCTTCCTGACCCCCCGCGACGACCCCTACCCGGCCTACCGGCGGCTGCGCGAGACCGCGCCGGTACTGCTCACCGGTGACGGCACCCTGGTCCTGACCCGGTTCGCCGAGTGCGACGCGGCGCTGCGGCACCGCTCGTTCGGCAAGGGCAACGAACTGGCGGGCTTCGGACTCCCCGGCGGCGCCGGCGAACAACAGCGCCAGGCCCAAGGGCGGCTCGGGCACAGCATGCTGTTCGCCAACCCGCCCGAGCACACCCGGCTGCGCCGCTCGGTCGGCTCGGTGTTCACCACCCGGCACATCCAGGACCTGCGGGCCTCCATCGAAGACCGCACCCGCAAACACCTCGGCCAACTCGCCCGCCGGTCCGGCGGCGACTTCGTCGACACCCTCGCCCTGCCGCTGCCGGTCAACGTGATCGCCGACCTGCTCGGCGTCCCCGAAGCCGACCGGATGGTGTTCACCCCGAAAGTCCGCCAGATGGTCGCGCTCCTGGAACCCGCCGCCGACCCCGAGGCCATCACCGCCGCCGCGGCGGCCGAAGCCGACCTCGTCGCCTACTTCACCGATCTCCTCGCCGCCAAACGAGCCGACCCGCACGAGGACCTGCTGTCGCGGATGGCCACCGCACCCGAGCAGGCACGCCTGTCGCAACAGGAGATGATCTCCACGTCGCTGCTGCTGTTCGGCGCCGGGTTCGAGACCACCACCAACCTGCTCAGCAACACCCTGCACGCCCTCCTGGACCACCCCGACCAGCAAGCCGCCCTGCGCGCCGACCCCGCCCTCATCCCCACAGCGGTCGAGGAGTTCCTGCGCTACGACTCACCCGTCCAGGTCGACGCCCGCACCGTCCTGCACGACACCGACTTCGCCGGCACCCACCTCAAAGCCGGGCAGGTCATCGTGATGCTCCTCGGAGCGGCCAACCACGACCCCGACCTCGTCGAACAACCCGACACCCTCGACGTCACCCGCCCCGAACCCGCCCACCTGTCCTTCGCCTCCGGCATCCACTTCTGCCTCGGCGCACACCTGGCCCGCCTGGAAACCCAGATCGTCCTGGAACACCTCCTCAGCCCCGCATACGCCGCCATCACCCGGCCGACGCAACCCCAACGACGCCCCGGCATCGCCCTGCGCGGCCTGGCCCACCTCCCCCTCACCCTCCACCCGTGACCCGGGCCGCGCCCTCCGCAACCCCGCGCAACGGCGCGGCCAGCCCCTGCGCTGCCCGCCCAAAATCCAGCAACCTGCTCACCATCCGCGCCAAGGCCGGCCACCCACGACCGGCCCGGCCCGCCGTCTCCGGCATCAGCGGCCGGCATCAACAGTGAGGGCGGAGCGGAGTGCGGGTGTGAACCGTGTTCTACCCGGGGGTTCCCTGCCCGTGGATGACGCGGTGGATGGTGGAGCGGCCGACGCTGTACTCGGTCGCCAGGTCGGCCAGTGACACCTCGCCCTCGGCGTAGCGGCGGCGGATCGACCGCCGCGCGGACTCGGGCAGTTTGGGCTGCTTGCCTTTGAGCTTGCCGTTCTTTTTGGCCAGCGCCATGCCCTCGCGGGTGCGCAGGTGGCCCAGGTTCGCCTCGAACTCGGCGACCATCGCCAGGGTCTGCAGGAACAGCCGGCCGAACGGGTCCCTCCAGTCGTAGACCGACCCGCCCAGCCCGAACAGCACGCCGCGGTCGGACAGGTCGGTGAGGATCTGGTTGGCCTCGGCCATGTTGCGGGCGAACCGGTCGAACTTGGTCACGGTGAACACGCTGGCCGGCCACACCGCGGCGAGGGCCTGGTCCAGACCTCCGCGGTTGCGGCGGGTCGTCCCGGAGAAGCCCCGATCGATGTAGATCCGATCGGCCGGGACACCGAGCGCGAGCAGCTGCTCGGTCTGGACGACGACGTCCTGCTCGTCGGTGGAACAGCGGGCGTACCCGACCCGGATCGTGCCGGGAGCCGTAGCGTTCGCGGCGTTCACGCGCTCAAGTGTTCCGGATAGGGCCCCGTCACCGGGACAGTTCGCGGAACACTCTTACGGAACACCTCGACCTGGGGCACCGCCCCGGCTGGCCGGTGTTCCGGTGAGGGATCCCCTAACGGAACACTCACCCCAAAGATCATTCTCAGCGCTAACGGCTGTCCGCAGGTTCCTCAACCCCGGGAACCGACCGGCGCCGCGGGGGCGGCGGATGACCAGCCCGGAGCCCGGGACCGTCCGTCCCGGCGGCCGCACCGCGCGGGTGCGCGACGCCGTCCGGGAGGCCGTCCTCGCCGAACTGGCCGAGCACGGCTACCGCGGCCTCACCGTCGAGGGCGTCGCGGCCCGCTGCGGCGTGCACAAGACCACCGTCTACCGGCGCTGGGGCGGCGCCGACGGCCTCATCGCCGACGCCCTCGCCCGCGCCGCCGCCGAACCGTGGCCCGTGCCCGACACCGGCACCCTCGCCGGCGACCTGCGCGACCTCGCCCGGCTCGTCCTCACCGGCCTCACCGACCCCGAGCAGGCCCCGCTCACGCGCGCGTTCGTGCTGGCCGCCGCGCACAGCGACACCGCGGCCCGCGCCCTGCACGCCTTCTACGCCCGCCGGCACGAGCAGGCCGCCGCCATCACCGAACGCGCCGCCCGGCGCGGCGAGGTCCCCGCCGGGACCGACCCCGCCGAGGTCGTCCGGGCCGCCGTCGCGCCCCTGTACCACCGGGCGTTCATCACCGGCGAGCCGGTCGACGAGACCGCCGCCGACCGCGCCGCCGCCGCGGCCTGCGCCGCCGCACGCGCCGGCATCCTCGTCCCGCCGCCGGCGCCGTGACCCGCGCCGCCGCGGGTCACGGCGGCAGGCGGGCGGCAGGCGGGCCGGCGCGGGCGTTCAGGTAGCGCTGCCCGGCCGGGCTGCGCGGCGGTGGCGCCTCGCGCAGGAGACGCCGGAGCCGCGCGGCCCCTCTCGACACCATCCCCCGCGCACGGGGCACGCCGAGAAGCGCGCGCCGCGGGGGCGGTCAGGCGAGGCCGGCGTCGTGGGCCAGCAGCGCGATCTGGGTGCGGTTGTCCATGTCCAGCTTGGTCAGGACGCTGGACACGTGCGCCTTCACCGTCGCCACGCTCATGAACAGCTCGGCCGCGATGTCGGCGTTGGAGCGTCCCCTGGCGATCGCCAGGACCACCTCGTTCTCGCGCGGGCTGAGCCCGGCCAGCGCCGCGCGGGCCCGCTGGTGGGCGCCGGCCTCGGTCGCGGCGCGGTCCATCAGCCGGCGGGTGACCGCCGGCGACAGCATCGGCTCACCGGCGGCGACGCGGTGCACGGCCTGGACGATCCGGTCCGGCGGGGTGTCCTTCAGCAGGAACCCGCTGGCCCCGGCGCGCAGCGCCCGCAGGATGTTCTCGTCGGAGTCGAACGTCGTCAGCACGATGACCTCGGGCGGGTCCGCCCTGGCCCGCAGCCGCCGGGTCGCGGTGATGCCGTCCACGCGCGGCATCCGCAGGTCCATCAGGACGACGTCGGGCGCGTGCGCGTCGGCGGCCGCGGGCACCTGGTCGCCGTCGGCGGCCTCACCGGCCACCGCGATGCCGCCCGCTCCGTCCAGCATCATCGACAGCCCGGCGCGGACGAGGGCGTCGTCGTCCACGATCAGCACGCGCAGGGGGCGGGTCACGCGGGCCATGGTAGCCAGGCGCGCAGCCGGAACTCGTCCCCGGCGGCCTCGTGGTCGAGCCTGCCCCCGGCCAGCCGGACCCGCTCGGTCAGCCCCACCAGGCCCGTCCCGCTGCCGGGCGGCGGGTCGCCGCCGTCGGCGCGCAGCGGGTTGCGGACGTCGATGACCAGCCCGTCGCCGGGACGGCCCTCCAGCACCACCCGGACGGGACGGCCCGCCGCGTGCTTGCGGGCGTTGGTCAGCGCCTCCTGCACCACCCGGTACGCGGTCCGGCCGGCGGCCGGCGGGAGGCCGTCCGCGCCGGACGTCCCGTCGTTCAGCTCCACCCGCCCGCCCGCGGCCCGCGACTCGGCCACCAGCCGGGGCACGTCGGCCAGGACCGGCTGCGGCCGGTCGTCCTCGCCGGTGTCGTCGGCGCGCAGCAGCAGGATCACCTCCCGCAGCTCCTCCAGGGCCTGCCGCACCCCCGCCCGGACCACCCCCGCGGCCTCGGCCAGCCGCTCGGGCGGCGCGTCCGGCCGGTACTCCAGCGCCCCGGCGTAGGTGGCCAGCAGCGACAGCCGGTGCGCCAGCACGTCGTGCATCTCCCGCGCGATCCGCGTCCGCTCGGCCATCCGCGCCTCGGCGACCCGGCGGCCCTGCTCGGCCTCGGCGCGGCGCGCGCGCTCGCGCAGCGACAGCAGCAGCGCCCGGCGCGCCCGCACCAGCGCGCCCCAGCCGACCAGCGCCCCGTCCCCGAGCGCCACCAGCAGCAGCCACCAGCCGAAGGAGATCCCGCCGCTCGGCTGCCACAGCCCCTGCACGACGTGCGCCGCGAGCGCCGCCGCGCCGACCGCCGCCGCGACCGGGAACGGGCGCCGCTGCGCGACGTGCAGCACCCCCATGCTCGCCACCGGCGTCGCCGCCGGGGACAGCCCCGCCAGCGCGCACAGCGCCAGCGCCACCGGCACCGGCCGCCACAGCAGCAGCGGCGCCAGCGCGCAGCCCGCCGCACCGGCCGCGATGTCCAGCGGCAGCGAGCCGCCCGAACTCCAGCGGCCCCAGACCGTCAGCCCCACCAGCGCGGCCGACACCGCGAGCAGGATCACCGCGCCGACGCGCCTGCGCCGCCCCGCCGGGCCGGCGTCCACCCGGCCGAACGTCACCTCGTCCACCGGCCAAAGGCTAGCCACGGGCCCCGAGCCGCCGACACCGACCAAAGTAGGTGCCCGCCCCACCAAGGGACGGATCGCCCCTGGCCTCGCGCCCGATGCGCCCACCCCGCCGCGACGGCGACCGTGACCGGACACGAACGAAGGAGACCGACATGTCCGGCAGCCCCCTGACTCAACCGACCCCGACCAGGCGCACCCGCGTCCGCCGCGCGGCGACCGTCGCCGCCGCCACCCTCGCCGCCCTGACGCTGTGGACGCTGACCGTCCCGGTCGCCGGACTCGACCCGTCCGCCGAGACCGGCGCCCGCCCCCAGCCGATCGGCGCGGCCGCCGTCGCCGCCGCGCCCCTCACGGCGGGACTGGCCGCCTGGGCGCTGCTGGCCCTCCTGGAACGCACCACCGCCCGCCCGCGCCGCACGTGGACGATCATCGCGCTCACCGTCCTCGCCCTGTCACTGACCGGCCCCCTCAGCAGCGCCACCGACACCGGGTCCCTGCTCATCCTGACCGCCCTGCACCTGGTCGTAGCGGCCGTCCTGATCCCCGGCCTCACCTCCTCACCACGACACCCCTAGCCCGCAGGCGATGGCCGTCCTAGCGAACAGCGTCTTTGTCTGCGAATACCGGTGACGGCACGTTCCCGCCCGGCGACGGCCCCGGCGCAGGCGGCGTCCCGCCCACGGCCGACTCAACCGAGCGCGCCACGCGAGTCAAGCCGCCCCAGCGACCTGCGCACGGAGGCGCCCCAGCTCCGCGCGCAGGTTCCCCGCCTCGCCCCGGGCGCCGGTCCCTGCTCGCGAGCGGACCCGGCGGCCCGACGCTGCACCTCGCCGTCGGCAGCGGTGCGTCGGGGGTGCCTCTATGTTCTTCGTCAAGCGAATGGGCAGCTTCGGTCCGGGGTTCGATCTTGTTCGGGGGCATGAGACGGTCGGGTCGTGCCGGAGATGATGAGTGGGTTGGAGGCGGCCTTGGCTGAGGCGCTGTCTCCTCGGTGGGAGCAACGCGCTCGGGCCGGGCGTGACCTTGTTCCCTTCGCTGATGTTCCTGAGGCTGCGCAAGCGCTGGTGGGGTTGCTGCTGGATGTCGAGGACACGGCGGTGATTCGACAGACGGCAGAGGCCTTGGCCCGGGTGGGGACGGTGGCCGCTATGAGGCTCATCGCTCTCGCGGTTACCGAGGCTGACGACAACCAAGCCGACTGGCTGCAGACTGGAATACTCGACGCGCTCGTGGGACCGGATGGTATGCGGGACGTCGCAGCAGCCTGCGGGAAGCTCGTCCGGGACCCGGACGAAGCCGTCCGTCGGGGTGCCGCCGATATCTCGGCCTGGACAGGCGGCACAAGGTGCTGATCTGGGCCGACTGCCTGCGGGCATGGCTCATGCAGCCGTCGCTTGGGGGCGACGAGGCCCGTAGAAGGCGCCGTCGCCGAGCATGGCGAACAGTACGCTGATGCGGTAGCGGGCCAGGCCGAGCAGGGCTTGGGTGTGGATTCTGCCGCGGGCTCGGCGTTTGTCGTAGTAGGTGCGGGAGGCGGGGTCGTGCAGGACGGCGAAGGCTGAGAGGAACATGTCCCGTTTGAGCTGCCGGTTTCCGCTTCTGAGTGTGTGTTCGCCGTCCCACCGCCCGCCCGCCCGCGCCGCACGTGGACGATCATCGCGCTCACCGTCTTCGCCCTGTCACTGACCGGCCCCCTCAGCAGCGCCACCGACACCGGGTCCCTGCTCATCCTGACCGCCCTGCACCTGGTCGTAGCGGCCGTCCTGATCCCCGGCCTCACCTCCTCGGCACGACACCGCTAACCCCGCCACCCCGCAGGTGATGCCTGTCCTAGCGAACGGCGCCTCGGTCGGCGAGTTCATCAGTGACGACACATTCCCGCACGGCGACGGCCCCGCCGCAAACAGCGTCCCGTGCACGGGCCAGCCCAACCGAGTGCGCCACGCAGGTCAAGCCGGCCGAGCGACCTGCGCACGGAGGCGCCCCAGCTCCGCACGCAGTTTCTCCACCTCGCCCCGGGCGCAGGGCCTGCTCGCAGGCAGATCCGGCGGCCCGATGCTGCGCCTCGCCGTCGGCGACGTGCGACCCGCAGGCGCGGCGAGCGCCTCGGTGCGAGCACGCTTCCCCAAGGCGGCGCAGGCGTGGATGGCCACGCTGGTGCGCACCGTCTACGACCAGCCCGCCGCCGAGGAGGTCCATGTCCAGCGCGCCCGTGTGGTCTCCACTGGACGTGACCCGCCATGGGACGGCAATCGGTGGGAATGGGCGAGCTTGTCGAGCACTGGACGGTGCTGGATGACGAGTTGGAGTTGGTCGCGGGCAAGTGCGGTCCCAGGAAACGTGCGGCCCGTACCAGCCCGAGCTGTCAGAACGGTGGTTCGGTGGAGTAGGCGCCGTCCCAGGGGGGTGTGGTCGGTTTGGCCCTTGGCTGCTGGAGGACTCGTACAGCGTCGTCGATGCGGCCGAGGTCGATGAGGCGCTCGGCACGGAGGGAGCTGTTGAACGACGGGTGCTGTTCGAGGACGGCGGCGGCCTCCTCGGTGCGGCCGGCTGCGGCGAGCACGTCGGACAGGGCCCAGGCCGCATACCAGGTGTTGCCCTCGGGATGCGCCCGTGCCTGCTCGATCGCTTCATCGAGCAGGCCGCAGTCGGCCATGAGCGGAAGCCGCATCCGGAAGAAGTCCCATTCCTCTTGGCCGCCGCTTCGCGCCTTGAGGGCATCGAGGCGGGCCAGGCCCTCCCGGGGCCGGCCGTGGTCGGCGCACAGGGTGCAAAGAGTGCGGACGATCCAGTCCTCCGCGCCACCGGGCCGTTCGGCGAGCGCGCGCACCACCTCGATCGCCTCGCCGGCCCGTCCGTGCCGGACCAGGAGCTCGGACAGCGGGACGGCCACATGCCACATACCGTCCGGCGCAGCACCGAACGTGCGGTAGGCGGCGATCGCGCCTTCCACGTCGCCGCGTTCCTCCAGCACCTCGGCGAGGCGCTGCACGGCGTGCCCGTGGAAGTCCGACGCCGCATACGCACGCAGTTCCGTGATCCGACCGTGCCTGGCCAGCAGGTCGGCCAGCTGGTCACGGCCGTTGACGGAGGTGGCCTCGCGGGTGCCCAGCAGGGCGATCGCCTCCTCGATCCGGCCCTGGCGCTCTCTGATCGTGGCGAGGAGGTCGACCGCGTTGGACGGTTCCATCCGCAGGTCGGTGCAGTCGGCGTCGTCGCACGCGGGGACCGCCGCTTCCACCCGGGCCTCCAGCAGGGCCGCCGCTTCCTCGTCCATGCCCGCCGCTTCGGCGACGTCGACGAGGCACTCGGCGAGGAACCAGTCCTGGATCCCGGCGCGCAGCAGCATGAACGCCTCGCCGCTGCGGCCGTGGCGGGCCAGCAGGCGCGCGAAGAAGACCAGCGCCAGCCGGTCACCTGCCTCCGCGTACGGGCGGGACAGCGCGACCGCCTCCTCCACCCGGCCCCACCCCTCTAGCAGCTCTGCCCGAGCCTTGGCCGCCGTCCACCAGTTCGTGGCGATGTACGGGGCGAGCACCTCCAACGCCTGCCCGCGCCGGCCCCGCTGCCCGAGCAGCCGCGCCCACTCCAGCGCGCAGAACCACTCGCCGCGGCCGGCCTGGAATTCCACTTCCCGCTCATGACCGAGTTCGAGAAGCCGCGCCACCAGCCGGGGAGGAATGCAGCCGGTCAACGTTCGGACCCGGTAGTCAAGATCAGCAGCGTCCACGACAGTGCACCTTAAGCGCTCACCAGGACACGACCCGCACGTCGGAGCCATCGCACCGTTCAAGCGCGTGGTGGGCAAGGAGAACGTCTTGTTCCACAACGCCGAGGCGTCGCTGGCAGCGCCCGACAATCACCTCCGCCGTCGCCTTGATCGACGAACGCGACATCGCCGCCGTCGCCGCGCTGCTCGACGACGCCCATGTCGGCCAGGCCCACGAGATCACTGGGCCCCGGTCGTTCGCCCCCGTCCAGCAACCCCCGTCCAGCGCACCCGCGTCCTCGCCCGCGCCATCGACCGCCCACCACGCCGAGCAGTTCCGCTGACCACCTGACCCCGCACCCGGGGGCGGGGCAGACGGGGCGGGAGTCGGACGTTCAGCAAGACCGCCGCCGTCATCATCGCCGCGAAGTCCGCCGGGCGCGAGCTCCTCGGCCTCGCCACCGCAGGCGTCCGTCTCGCCTGACCTCCTGCGCGTCAGCCCGGCAGCCAGTTCAGCTCGTGCGCCAGGGTTTTGGCGACGGTACGGATGCGGCGGTGCAGCGGCGACTGCTCGCGTGGGAGGACCAGGTGGATCGTCAGGCTGGGCGCGCCCCGCAGCGGTCGCCAGGTGAGACCGGCCGGTTGCGCTGTGACCGCGGCTTCTCCGGCCGGGGCGAGTGTGACCCCGTCGAGCAGGTCGCGCTGAGACATGTCGAAAGAGACTGCGGGCGTGTGGAATCGGGGGTGTGGCCGGGTGTATTGGAACAGTGCGGACAGCTGATCGTGAACCACGGGGTTGGCCGCACGGTCGGCGAGTCGCAGGGGATACGCGGCCGCGTCGGCGATCTCGATCTCCGTGTGTTCGGCCAGCGGATGGTGCTGCGCCAGCTGAACCCCGACGCGCTCACGCCGCAGCAAGAACCGGCGCACACCGCGGCCAGGCTGTTCACCGCGGGTGATCCCGGCATCGATGCGGCCGTCGGCCACCGCGGGGGAGATCTCCGGTGTCCCCATCGGGACCGCGCCGACCTCGAGTCCGCTGTTGCCGCGAATCAGCCTGTCCACCAGGGCCGGTGCCGTCTCGGCCCCGGTGCTGAGGCTGTATCCGATGCGCAGCGTGCCCAGTTCACCGGCCGCCGCGCTCCGGGCGGTGTCCCAGGCCCGGTCCAGCGCCGCCAGCGCGGGCGGCGCGCACTCCGCCAGAGCCGCACCGGCTGTAGTCAATACGACGCTACGCGTGTCGCGGACCAGCAGGGCCGTGCCGAGTTCCGCCTCCAATCGGCGCATCCGGGCGCTGAGTGCGGGCTGTGCGATACCAATCCGTGCGGCCGCGCGGGTGAAGTTCAACTCCTGCGCCAGCACCAGGAAGTACCGCAGGCTCACCGTATCCGGCGCCACGTGCCCTCCCCGTCGATTGATAACGATCCGTTCTGAGTTTATCTCGTACCGGTCTTTCCCTCGACCGCACATCAAGTCCTAACCTGCGCATATGGCGATTCAGCCGACCGCAGTGCCGGTCGCCGGGATCGATCGATCTGGTCAATTAGAAGCCGGAAGTGTCCGGCCGAACACTGGAGGTTTCCATGGCTAAGGGCTATTGGGTCAGTGTCTACCCCGCCATTTCCAACCCTGAGGGGCTGGCTGCCTACGACAAGCTGGCCGGTCCGGCTGTCCAGGCCGGGGGCGGGCGCAACCTGGCCCTCCTCCCGTCCCGTGGCGGTCGAGTCGTCGCCCACGAAGCCGGAATCACGCAACGCGTCGTTCTGATCGAGTTCGACAGCTTCGAACAGGCCGTCGCGGCATGCGAGAGCGAGGCATACCAGAAGGCGCTGGTCGCCCTCCCCGACGGCGTCGAGCGAGACTTCCGCATCGTCGAAGGCATCGACTGACCAGCGGGCCCGGCCATCGCTGGGCGTCTGTCACCTGATACGCACACGGTGCTGATGTCCTGGCCATTTGTCACGGTGGTCGATGCGCGCGCGCAGCGCGGTGGCCGGGGCGGTAGCCCCACGGTCGTCACCGACGACGACCCGGCGGCGACGGACACGGACCGGTTTGCGGTCGCTGCTGCGGTCGGCACGTCGCATGCGGCGTTCCTCGGCCCAGAGGAAGGTCGGGAGACGAAGTCGAGCTGGTTGAGCACCTCCATGCACAGCAGTCCGTACAGCTTGAAATGGTTCGCGGGCTTGTCGGGATGCCGGCCCTAGTCGGAGGTCGTGCGGTGGCGGGCGAGGATGCGGGTGAGGTCGGTGACGGGGGAGGAGGCGAGTTTGTGGTTGGTGTCGTCGTAGCCGCGGGTGGTGCGCGGGTCGGCGTGTCCGGCCAGGTCTTGGACCTTGGCGAGGGGGACGTCGTTGCCGAGCAGGGTGGTGATGACGGTGCGGCGGCCGCTGTGCGGGCTGAGACGGGACGCGGTCGGCAGCCCGGCGAGCCCGGCCTGTCGGCGCAGGATGTTGGTGACATCTCGTTGAGTCAGCCGTTTGTCGCCGCGCTTGGCCCGATCGTAGGGGTGTGGGGTGGTGACGAGCAGGGGTCCGGGCGGGCACTCGCCGTCGGGATGCCGCCCGGCACGGACGGCGAGGTAGGCGTCCAGGACCCGGCAGAGCTCGCCGTCCAGGCGGACGTAGTCGCGGCCGTCGGGGCCCTTGCCCTTGGCCGCATACCGCAGCACCCGGTACCCGGCCTCGGTGTCCAGGTCCGCCAGGTCCGCGCCGGTGAACGCCGATACGCGCAGCGCGGTGTAGAAGAGCAGGGCGACGACGGCCGCATCGCGCCAGGCGGCCTCGGTGCCCAGTTCGGTGGCGCGGCCCTCCGCGGTGTCGAGCAGCCGCGCGGTCTCGGCAGCGCTGAGGGTGGGCGCCTTCCGGGCGGACGCGGCGATCTGCGCACTGCTCGGGCGCTTCACCAGACGGGTCGGGTTGCGGTCGGTGACGTCGTTGGACTGCAGGTAGGTGTACCAGGACGACACCGCCGCCAGCCGCCGCGCATGGGTCGCGGCGCTCGGCGGGCGTGACCGGCCGCCGGCGGTGACGGTCATGGACGCCGACCAGTCGTCGATGTCCGCGCGCCGTGCCGCCCGCGGATCCAGTCCGGTGCGGGCGCAGTAGCCCAGCCAGTCGCCCAGGTCACGGTAGTAGCCGCGGCGGGTGGCGTCGCTGCGCTGGCTGCGCAGCCAGGCGGCGGTCAGCAGCCGCAGGCCGTAACGGTCGCCGGGGTCGTCGGCCGGGAGTGCGGGCAGCAGCGCGACGGCCTCCATGACCGGATCCCGCGCCGGTTCCGGCCCCGGCGACATGGCTGCTGGTGGAGCCGTCGCGGGCGCCGGCAACAGCGTGGTGGCTTCCAACGCGGCCTCCGGAACCGGTCGCGGGCCGGCGCTCATGCCGCCCGCCACCAGCGCGTGCGCCGCCGAGCGCTCCACCACGACGCCCTCACCAGCGGTTTCGGGTCCGGTCGCCACTGTCTCGGCTTGCGATCGCGTTGGCGCGTGCGGCGCGGAGGCACTCTCGGACGCTTCCGGCCCTTGCCCCTCGGATGGTGGGCACGACTCGCCCGTGGGGTCGGGCATGGCACCGATCGCGGGCCGGTCGCCGCTGTTGATCATGCACACCAGGATAACCGTCATTATCCCGGAGCCTCAACAGGGCTCGTATTACGCGTTAAGCGTGTCGCGTTACTCGTTTAACGGCGCGCGCAGTGAAAAGATGGCTAGGGTGAGCGGGTGAGCAGTGAGACGAGCAGGAAGAACGGCGCCACCGACGACTCTGCGGAGACCGCGAGCACCGCGCCGGTCACACCGCCGGCCGGGGGACCGGGCGACACCCCGGTCGCGCCGGCACAGGCCTCACCGGGCACGTTCCCGGCCGCTGCGGAGGCTTCGTCCGGGGGCGGATCGTCCGTGCGACAAAGCGGACTGACGTCCGGTCAGGGCGGGCCCCCGGCGACGCTCCCCGGCGATCTCGCCGTCGACGGTGACGCGGAGCTCGTCGGACAAACCGGGGAACAGGCGGCGGCTGCAACCTCGGAGGCGGCGCCGGCGGGCGAGTGCGCGCTGGCCGGCTGCACCGAACCGCTTCCCGTGCGCGGCCGCGGCCGGCCCGCCAAGTACTGCAGCAAGGCCCACGCCGACCAGGCCAGCCGGGACCGCCGCGCCGCCGACGCCGCCGCGGTCGACGAACCGCTCCAGCACGCCGAAGCGCTCGCCCGGCAGGTACCGGCGGCCATCAGCGCCCTGCAGGCCCAGTTGTCCGCACTGCAGGACTTCCTCGCCAAGGCGCAGGACGGAGCGCTGTCCCGGGTGCAGCGGGCCGAGGCCGAGGCGACGGCGGCCGCCCAGGCCGAAGCCGACGCCGACGCCCGCGCCCTCGCCGCCGACAAAGCCCGCAGGGAAGCGGTGACGGCCGCCGAGGCCGCCCGCTCCGCGCAGCGGGCCGCCGAGCAGGCCGCGGCCCGCGACCATGCGGCCCTAGAGCAGGTCCGCGCCGACACCGCCGAGGCCGTCGGCGCGCACCAGAGTGCCCGCGACGCCGCCCGGCAGGCCCAGGCCATCGCTGAGGCCGCCCGCGACGCCAAGGCCGCCGAACTGCGCGACGTCCGCAACGCCCATGAGCGGGAACGCGCCCGGTTCGAGGCGACCATCCGGGCGCAGACCGGCCAACTGCAGGCCGTCCAGGACGAACTGGCCAACAGCGCGGCGACGCTTGCGGCCGCCCGAGAGGCGCTGGCCACCGCCCAGGGCGAGGCACGCGCGCAGGTGACCAGGGCTGAGGCCGCCGAGCGGGAACGCGACGAGGCGATACGGCGCGGACAGGAGGCCACCGCCCGCGCCGAGGCCCTGGAACGCCGGCGGCAAGCCTCCCAGTCCACCGCCGAGCAGGCCGCCCGGCAGGTGGCCGCCGCGCAGAACGCGCTCGCCTCCCGTCAGGCCCTCTGCGACCGGCTCGAGACCGATCTGGCGGCGGCCCGCGCCGAAGCCGCCGCGCAACGCGAACGCGCTGCCCGCGCCGAAGCCGCCGCCGTGCCCGGCCGCCCGGTCACCTCCAATGACCAGGGCGACGGGCGGGACGGCGGACCCGGCTCCGGCGCTCCTCCTCCCAGCACGAGTTGATGGAGGGCCTGGTGACTGCTCGGTCCGCCCCGGTGACGTCCAGGGTTTGCTGCGATGTCGGCTACTTCGCGCGTTCGGGTGTTCGAGGGGTCATTGCGGTCTGCGGGCGCCGGGGTTGCGTTGCGGGGACGGCGGCTGCGGCTGGGTGAAGCGCAGAAGGTTGCCGGACGGATCCAGGAAGGCGCAGTCGCGGACGCCGCCGGGCCGGTCCATCGGTTCCTGCATCACCTCGGCGCCCGCGGCCTCCAGGTGCTCGAAGGCGGCGTCGCAGTCGGCGGTCACGAAGACGAGGCAGCCCAGCAGCCCCCTGGCCGCCAGGTCCACGATCGTGCGCCGGGCCGCCGGCGGGACGACCGGGTCCGACGCGGGGGACTGCAGGAGGATCCGCAGGTCCGGCTGCGATGGCGGGCCCACGTTCACCCGCCGCGTCCCCGCGGGGCCGGTGTCGGCGTGCACCTCGAAGCCGAGCACGTCACGGTAGAACCCGACCGCCTCGTCCAGGTCGTGGACGGCCAGAGCGCACGACGAGAGCTTGAAGTCCGCGCGGTTCAACGCCGCTCCTCGTCGTCGGCGGGAAGGACGACGATGTCGAGGCCCCGGATCCGGTCGGGGTCGGTGTCGACGTCGATCCGGGTGATCCTGCCGCCGTCGACGGTGAAGGTGATGACCGCCTTGGGCCGGCCCAGGTGCGACCAGACGGCCGCCGGGACGCCGTCCACCAGCGCGAGCCGGGCGGCCTGCGCCCGCCCGGTGAAGAAGGTCGCCACGTCCCTGCCGCCGCGCAGGTCGCCGACCACGGCGCCGGGATCGAGCAGCTCCAGCAGTGCCTCGAAGTCCCCGCTGCGGGAGGCGGCCAGGAAGGCCTCGACGATCTCCCGTTTCGCCGATCGCGCGGCGTCCGACGCGTCCGCCGCCCCGCGCACCCGGCGCCGGGCCCGGCTGGCGAGCTGCCGCGCCGCCGCGGGGGAGCGGTCGAGGACGGCCCCGATCTCGGCGAACGACACGGCGAAGACGTCGTGCAGGACGAACGCAAGCCGCTCGGCCGGAGCCAGCTCGTCCAGCACCACCGTCAGCGCGACGCCGACCGAGTCGGCCAGCAGCGCCTCGTCCTCCGGACCGCCCCGCCCGGGCGGGCGGACGTCCGCGCGCGGCTCGGCCGGCAGCGCCCCGGCCGCCTCCTCGCGGCGGTTCCGGCGCGCCTCGAGCATGTTCAGGCACACCCGGGCGACGATCGTGGTCAGCCACCCTCCCGGGTTCTCCACCCGGCCGGTGTCGGCGCGGCTGACCCGCAGCCACGCCTCCTGCACGGCGTCCTCGGCGTCGCCGGGCGAGCCGAGCATCCGGTAGGCCACCGCGTGCAAGCGGTCCCGGTGCTCGGTGAACCGCTCGCCCACCCAATCCTGCTCGACCATCTGTCACATTCCTCCGTCTAGCCGGTCATTACTGATTGACCGGCGGACCACCGCCGATGTGACCGGCCGGCCCGGCGTCGGGCCGGCCGGGCTGCCGGTCTCCGGCGGCGCGACCACTTCGAGCATCAAGGAGACGAGCCATGAAAGCGCACGTCAGTTCCATCCTCCTGGGCGTCAAGGACATGGACGCGTCCAAGCGGTTCTACACCGACGGGCTCGGCTGGAAGATCAAGGACGACTACGGCATCTCGGTGTTCTTCGAATCGGACGGGGCCTCGCCCGTCGGCTTCTACGGGCGTGACGGCCTGGCCGACCAGGTGGGCGCCAGCCCCGAGGGCAGCGGCTTCAGCGGACTCGTCCTCACCTACGTCGTCCGCAGCGAGGCGCGGGTGGACGAGATCATCGCCGAGGCCGAGAAGGCCGGCGCCACGATCCTCAAGCCCGCCGGCGCCCTGCCGTGGGGCGGGTACGGCGGCACCTTCGCGGACCCGGACGGCTACATCTGGAGCCTCAGCCACAGCCCCCGCGGAAACGACCAGCCCTACGCCGAGTAACCGCCCGGCAAGCCCCGGGCGTGCGTGAGACCCGGTCACCGCCGGGCGCACCAGCGGCATGACCGGCGCGCCCCGGTAGGGTTCGGCGTCGGCACGCGATCGCGCCGACGCCGGACCCCGTCCGGTGCCGGACGGGGTCCGCGCACCACCCCGGCCGCCCGTCCCTCGAACCCGCGCCGACCGGCAAGGAGTACCCCGTGAAGTTCCGCACCATCGTCGAGCCGCCCGAGCCCATGCGGGGCCTGGAAGTCCCGCCCGAGGTCGTGGAGGCGCTCGGCGCGGGCGCACGGCCGCCGGTGACGATCACCGTCAACGGGCACACCTGGAGGAGCCGCGTCGCGATCATGCGCGGCCGGCACCTGCTCGGCCTCAGCAACGCCAACCGGACGGCCGCGGGCGTCGCGGTCGGTGACGAGGTCGAGGTCGGCCTGGAGCTCGACACCGAGCCGCGCGTCGTCACCGAGCCCGCGGACTTCGCCCGCGCCCTCGACGCCGACCCGGCCGCCCGCGCCGCCTACGACGCTCTGACCGACGGCCGCAAGCGCGAGCACGTCCGCGCCATCGAGAGCGCGAAGAAGCCCGAGACGCGCCTGCGCCGCATCGAGAAGGCCATCACCGCGCTGCGGGGCTGAACCGTGGGACGGCCGCCTCCGCCCGGCGGTGCGATCGCCGCGCGGACGGCCTTCCCCCGGGGTCACCCGTCCTGGACGCGCTTCGTGGGCGGCGCCGACCCGCCTCGTCATCATGTGCGCCACCTCCTGCGGGCACGCCTCCCGGAGACCCCCCCAGCGTCCCGGCCGATGCCGCGAAAACCCGTTGGCACGGAACGGAGGCCGCTGCTACCTTGCCGGAGGCCGTGCCGGAGAAACGAGGAGGTGGTACCCGTGAACGCAGTATCGACATGGGTGCTCCCCTCGGGAGTCACGGTCGGGCGATAGGTCGTCCGGGAGCGCCGTCCAGCAGCACTCCCGAAAGGCACGACCATGCGATTCACCTCCGAGCGGCGCCTCGACGACGGCGTTCTCGAACGCGACTTCACCCTCGGCGAGATCCCCGGCGTCCTGTGGACGCCCGGTGCCACCTCCGCGCCCGCGCCGCTGATCCTGCTCGGCCACCCCGGCGGACTGGACGGGATGCGCCCCCGGCTGGCCGCCCGCGCCCGGCAATCGGCGGAGCAGGGCTTCGCCGCGGCCGCCATCGAACTCCCCGGCGGCGGCGACCGGCCCCGCTGGGCCGCCGCCGAGCAGGCCCGCGCCGACCTGCGCCGGGCGCTGGCGGCCGGCGGTCCGGTCGACGGGGAGATCATCGACCGGCTCGTCCTCCCGCTGGTGGAGAAGGCGGTCCCGGAATGGCGGGACACCCTGGACGCCCTCCTCGCGCTGCCCGAGATCGGCGGCCCGGTCGGGTTCTCCGGCGGGGTGATCTCCATCGGCGTCCGGCTGGCGGTGGTCGAGCCGCGCATCGCGGCCGCCGTCCTGTTCGCCGGGAGTTTCGTGCCCCGCGCCATCCTGGAGGAGGCCCGCCAGGTCACCATTCCGCTGCACGTCCTGCTGCAGTGGGACGACGAGGGGAACGACCGCCAGGCGGCCCTGGACCTGTTCGACGCCTTCGGCAGCAAGGAGAAGACGCTGCACGCCAACATGGGCGGGCACACCGGCGTCCCGCGGTTCGCGGGGGACGCCGCCGCCCAGTTCTTCGCCCGGCATCTGGGGTAGCCGCCTGTCCCGTCCGCCCCGGGCCCGTACCGGTCCGCCAGACCGGTACGGGCCCGGGCGGGCTCAGCTCACGGTGATCCGCCGCGCGCCGGCGAGGTTGGCGACCAGGTCGGCACGGGTCTGGTGCGCGTGCGCGAGCCACGCCGGCTGGCCGGGCCCGCTGCGCCACGACTCACTGAGCGGACTGTTGTCGACGGTGTCGAACCCGAACTCGTCGTACAGCCGCGTCACCAGTTCCACGGCCTCGGGGAAGTCACTCGACGCCGACAGTGCCAGACGGCCCGGCGTGCCCGCCGGGAGGCCCGCGGTGGTGATGCGGGGAGCCTGGATGTGAGTGAACGCCTTCACGACCTTGGACCGCGGAAGGTGCTCCTGACGCAGCTCGTGGACGGTCTTCTCACCCGAATCGATGACCGGGATATGGCCGTCGCGCCACACCATGTAATTGTTGGTGTCCAGCACGATCTTGCCGGCCAGCTCCTCCGCGGGCATGTCATTGACCACCTTCAAGGGGACCGCCACGACCGCGAAGTCACCCGCGGCCGCGGCGCCGGCGGCGGTCGCGGCGCGCGCCGGCGGGCCGAGCTCGTCGATGAGGTCCTTCAGCGTCTCGGGTCCGCGCGAGTTGGCGATGACGACCTCGTAGCCGGTCGCGATCGCGGCGCGCGCGATCTGGCCGCCGACCTCGCCGGCGCCGATGATGCCGATGACTGTCATGGGTCCTTCACCTCCACTGGGTGAGTCGGATGCGAGAACTCAGATCTGCTGCAGGCCGCCGTCGACGTACAGGCTCGAACCGGTGATGAAGCCGGACTGCTCGGAGGCGAGGAACGCCACGGCGGCGGCGATCTCCTCCGGGCGCGCGAGCCGCCCCAGCGGCACGTTCGCGGCCAGCTGCCGCCTGAAGCCGGCGGCCTGCTCGGCGTCGGGAGCGAGGCCCGACAGGCCGGGTGTGTCGGTCGGGCCGGGGGTGATGGTGTTGACGCGGATGCCGCGTCCCTTGAGCTCGTTGGCCCAGGTCCGGGCGAACGACCGGGTGGCGGCCTTGCTCGCCGCGTACACGCCGAACGCCTCGTCCCCGGCGTCGGCGTTCGTGGAGCCGTTCAAGATGATCGAGGCGCCGTCGTTGAGCAGCGGCAGCGCCTTCTTGACGGTGAACACCGTGCCCCGGACGTTGATGCCGAACAGGGTGTCGAAGTGCTCCTCGGTGAGCTGTTCGAGCGTCGCGAACTCGGCGACGGAGGCGTTGGCGAACAGGACGTCCAGCCCCCGCCCCCGGTGCCGGATCGTCTCGTAGAGCCGGTCCAGGTCGGCCAGGTCCGAGATGTCGCCGGCCACCGCGGTGGCCGCCGGGCCGATCGCCTCGACGGCGGCGTCCAGTTCGGTCTTGCGCCGGCCGGTGACGACGACGTGCGCGCCCTCCGCCGCGAGCCGGACGGCGGCGGCCAGGCCGATCCCGCTGCCGCCCCCGGTGACGAGAGCGGTCTTGTCCTCAAGCAGTCCCATGGTCGACGACCTCCCCACACTTCTGTATCGATCAATGCAGAAGTGGACGATAGCACTTCCGTAGCGATCGATGCGGAACGAGGTAGACTGCGGGCGTGAAGACCGGACAGAGCGGCCGCATCGGCCGGCCGCGCGGATTCGACGCCGACGAAGCCCTCGAGCGCGCCATGCTGGTCTTCTGGGAGCACGGCTACGAAGGCGCCAGCCTGGCCGCCCTGACCGGCGCCATGGGCATCTCCACCACCAGCATGTACGCGGCCTTCGGCAACAAGGAGGAGCTGTTCCGCAAGGCCCTGGAGCGCTACACCGAAGGCCCCAGCGCGTACCTGGCCCGCGCCCTCGCCGAACCGACCGCCCTCGGCGCGGCCACCGCGATCCTGGCCGGCGTCGTCCGGACCACCACCGGCCCGTCCCGCCCCCACGGCTGCCTGGGCGTCCAGGGCGCCCTGGCCACCGGCGACCCCGGACGCGAGGTCCGCGACCTCCTCGCCGCCTGGCGCAACGACGGCTGCTCGCGCCTGCGGGAGCGGTTCCAGCGGGCCGTCGACGACGGCGACCTCCCGCCCGGCACCGACCCGGGTCTCCTGGCCCGCTACGTCACCACCCTGGCGTTCGGCATCGCCGTGCAGGCCGCGAGCGGCGTCGGCCCCGGCGAACTCCAGGCCATGGCCGACGCGGCCCTGCGCAACTGGCCGCTCACCTGACACCCGCCCGCCCAGGCGCCCGGTCCACCCCCGGACGGCGGCCTCGGCCGAACCATCGGGAGGACGCGCTCCCTGCGGCCGACGCCGGCGCGCCTACTGCGGCGGGGACGTGCTCGCCGCGCCGTCCGCTTCGGAGCGATGACCTGGTCCAGAGTGCGCCGGAGCAGGGCCCGGAGTGGTGGCGCCAGCCCGGCTGGTAGGCGGTGCGGGTGAGGACGTCCAGCAGGTCCCGCTGCGGCAGGCGGTCGTGCACCGCCTCCACCAGGAAAAGCACCCGCTCGCTCCGCTCGGCGCCTTTCCGGCGCCGTAGGCAGGCGGGGCGGGGCTCGGTGGGTGGCCGGTTGTCAGGGTTGGGGGGCGTAGCGGGTGGCGAGTGCGGCGGCGCGGTCGCGGAGGGAGGTGCGCAGCCACTGGGGCGCGAGGGCTTCGGCGTCCGTGCCGAGCTGCCAGAGCGCCCAGACGGCGTGCCGGGCGTCCTGGAAGGTCACCTCCAGCCGCAGCGTGCCGTCGGCATCGGGTTCTTCGGTGAGGACGGCCAGCGCGGTGGCCAGCAGTTCCTCCCGCCGCGCCGGGGACAGGCGGAGCTGCACGGCGACCTGGTCGCCGCCGGTCCGGAACCGCGTGCCGCGTTCCTGCCAGGCCCGGTCCAGGTCGACGCGGTCGGGGCGCTGCGCGGGTTCGGGGAGCGCCTCGGCGTCCAGGACGCGCGACAGCCGGTAGGTGCGGTCCTCGCCCGACCTGGTGGCCAGCAGGTAGCCCCGGTCGCGGATGGTGACCAGGCCGACCGGGTCCACCGTGCGCCATCTGGGGGCCTGGTCCCAGGCCGCGTAGCGGATCCGCAGCTTGCGCCCGGTGAGCACCGCGCGCAGTACTTCGGCGGCGACGGCGTCGGGGACGTCCTCGGTGGTCCGCCGGCGCGAGAGCAGGTCGGTCTCCGGTTCGATGAGCAGCCGCTCCGCCGCGCCGGCCGCGGTGTCGCGGTAGCCGTCGGGGAGCGCGTCGACCACTTTGAGCATCGCCGAGGCGAGCGCGGAGCCGAGGCCGAACGCCTGCGCGCCCCGCCGCGATCCGGCGACCAGCAGGGCGAGGGCCTCGTCGGGGTTCAGGCCGGTGAGCTCGGTCCGGAAGCCGGGCAGCAGCGCGAACCCGCCGTGCCGGCCGCGTTCGGCGTAGACCGGGACGCCGGCCGCCGACAGCGCCTCGATGTCGCGCAGGACGGTGCGGGTGGAGACCTCCAGCTCGCGTGCCAGCACGGCCGCGGTCAGCCGCCCGTGCTGCCGCAGCAGGAGGACGAGTGAGACCAGCCGGTCGGCGCGCATGCGAGGAATCTACTGAAATACACGACAGAGGATGTCGTGATTCGCTGGGAGGCTCGTCACCGGGGCGTCCGGGAGCGCGGTCATCGTGCCGGCGGGCGCCCGTTCTGCCGAACGAATCGAACGGAGTGGACACGGCAATGGAACGAACGGCGGTCAACCCGGTGACCTGGTCGGTCGAGATGGGATTCAACCAGGGCGAGCTCGTCTCCGGGCACGCCCGGACCCTGTACTGCTCCGGGCAGACCGCGATGAGCGGCGACGGCGTGCCCCAGCACGAGGGCGACCTGGAGGCGCAGCTGGCGCTGAGCCTGGCCAACCTGGAGGCCGTCCTCGGCGAGGCCGGCATGTCCCTGGCGGACCTGGTCCGGCTCAACGTCTACACCACCGACGTCGACCTGCTCTTCCGGCACTACGGTGTGCTGGCGTCGCGACTCGGGGCCGCCGGGGCGGCGCCCGCCACCACGATGCTCGGGGTGACGCGGCTGGCGATCCCCACCCTGATGGTCGAGCTGGAGGGGACGGCCGTGGCGTGACGCCGCCCGCGCCGCCCCGGTTAACCCGCCGGGGCGGCGCGGCCCGCGGTCAGCGTCGCCGCTAGTCGCCGGGCATCACGATGAAGGTGAAGCCGGTACTGGTCGGACGGCGCAGCGGGATGTCGCATTTGATCCGGTGCGGCACCTCATTTCTGCTGAGTTCGAGTGCGCGGGCGATGAGCCGGTCCGGGCGCACCGGCACCGGGTCGTCGAAGACGACCTCGACCCGGACGGGCCACGCCCGGTCGGCCCGCACCGGCGGGGTGTCCGGCGGGGTGTGCAGCCGCCAGGCTCCCCGCCAGTCCAGGGTGAAGCGGTTGCGGCGGGCGAGCAGCGGATCCAGCAGCGCGGCCGCCACCAGGTCCGGGTCGTTGGCCCGGTAGCCGTCCAGCAGGAAGCCCCGGCCGCGAGGACGCACGCCGCCGGTGACCCGTCCCGCCGGGCGCCGGCGGTGCGCGGCGCCCGGGGGGACGGTGTCGGTCGGGCGGCGGTCAGGTGGCGACGTAGTCGGCCAGGTGCCGGCCGGTGAGGGTGGAGCGGTCGGCGACCAGGTCGGCCGGGGTGCCCTGGAACACGATCCGGCCGCCGTCGTGGCCGGCGCCGGGGCCGAGGTCGATGATCCAGTCGGCGTGCGCCATGACGGCCTGGTGGTGCTCGATGACGATGACCGACTTGCCGGAGTCGACGAGCCGGTCGAGCAGGCCGAGGAGCTGCTCGACGTCGGCGAGGTGCAGGCCGGTGGTGGGCTCGTCCAGGACGTAGACGCCGCCCTTGCCGCCCATCTCGGTGGCGAGCTTGAGGCGCTGCCGCTCGCCGCCGGACAGGGTGGTGAGCGGCTGCCCGAGCCGCAGGTAGCCGAGCCCGACGTCCGACATCCGCTGCAGGATCTTGTGGGCGGCGGGGATCCGGGCCTCGCCGGAGCCGAAGAACTCCTCGGCCTCGGCGACCGGCATCGCCAGGACCTCGCTGATGTCGCGGCCGCCGAAGCGGTGCTCCAGCACCGCCGCCTGGAACCGCTTGCCGTCGCACTCCTCGCAGGTGGTGGCGACGCCGGCCATCATCGCCAGGTCCATGTAGACGACGCCGGCGCCCTTGCAGGCGGGGCAGGCGCCCTCGGAGTTGGCGCTGAACAGGGCGGGCTTGACCCCGTTGGCCTTGGCGAACGCCTTGCGGATCGGGTCGAGCAGCCCGGTGTAGGTGGCGGGGTTGCTGCGCCGCGACCCCTTGATCGGGGTCTGGTCGACCGACACCACACCGTCCCGCCCGGCGACCGACCCGCCGATCAGCGAGCTCTTGCCGGACCCGGCGACGCCGGTGACGACGACGAGCACGCCGAGGGGGATGTCGACGTCGACGTCCTGCAGGTTGTGGGCGGAGGCGCCGCGCACCTCCAGGGCCCCGGACGAAGACCGCACGGACGCTTTGAGGGAGGCGCGGTCGTCCAGGTGCCGCCCGGTGAGGGTGTCGCTGGCGCGCAGCCCGTCGACGGTGCCCTCGAACACGACCTCGCCGCCGCCGGTGCCGGCGTGGGGGCCGAGGTCGACGACGTGGTCGGCGATGGCGATCGCCTCGGGCTTGTGCTCGACGACCAGGACGGTGTTGCCCTTGTCGCGCAGCTGCAGCAGCATGCCGTTCATCCGCTGGATGTCGTGCGGGTGCAGCCCGATCGTCGGCTCGTCGAAGACGTAGGTGACGTCGGTGAGGGAGGACCCGAGGTGGCGGATCATCTTGGTGCGCTGCGCCTCGCCGCCCGACAGGGTGCCCGACGGGCGCTCCAGGCTGAGGTAGCCGAGCCCGATCTCCACGAACGAGTCGAGGGTGTGCTGCAGCGTCGCCAGCAGCGGCGCGACCGACGGCTCGTCCAGCTCCCGCACCCAGTCGGCGAGGTCGCTGATCTGCATCGCGCAGGCGTCGGCGATGCTGATCCCCTTGATCTTGGAGGACCGGGCGGCCTCGGTGAGGCGGGTGCCGCCGCAGTCGGGGCAGGAGGTGAAGGTGATCGCCCGGTCCACGAACGCGCGGATGTGCGGCTGCATCGCCTCCCGGTCCTTGGCCAGGAACGACTTGCGGATCCGCGGGATCAGGCCCTCGTAGGTGACATTGATGCCGTCGACCTTGATCTTCGTCGCTTCCTTGTGGAGCAGGTCGTGCAGCTCGGTGCCGGTGTACTCGCGGATCGGCTTGTCGGGGTCCAGGAAGCCCGAGCCCATGAAGATGCGGCCGTACCAGCCGTCCATGCTGTAGCCGGGGATGGTCAGGGCGCCCTCGCGCAGCGACTTGGCGTCGTCGTAGAGCGCGGTCAGGTCGAAGTCGGTGACCGAGCCGCGGCCCTCGCAGCGCGGGCACATGCCGCCGGTGATGCTGAAGGCCCGCTTCTCCTTGACCGTCTTGCCGGCGCGCTCGATGGTGACCGCGCCCGCCCCGCTGATCGAGGCGACGTTGAAGGAGAACGCCTTGGCCGGGCCGATGTAGGGCTCGCCGAGCCGGCTGAACAGGATCCGCAGCATGGCGTTGGCGTCGGTGGCGGTGCCGACGGTGGAGCGGGGGTCGGAGCCCATCCGCTGCTGGTCGACGATGATCGCGGTGGTCAGCCCCTCCAGGACGTCCACCTCGGGCCGCGCGAGCGTCGGCATGAACCCCTGGACGAAGGTGCTGTAGGTCTCGTTGATCAGCCGCTGCGACTCGGCGGCGATCGTGTTGAACACCAGGGAGCTCTTGCCCGAGCCGGAGACGCCGGTGAACACCGTCAGCCGGCGTTTCGGGATCTCGATGCTGACGTCCTTGAGGTTGTTCTCGCGCGCCCCGTGCACGCGGATCAGGTCGTGGCTGTCGGCGGCGTGCGGCGCGGGCGGTCGCACGTCGGTCCCCGTGGCCATGCTCATCTCTTCTCCATCTGTGTCATCGTGTCGTGTCTGCGTCGACGTCGCCTGGCTCGGTCCGACCGGCCCGGGGCCGGCTCCGCGGCCCGGAACGTCCGGTATGCCGCCCGCTCGGCGCGGCGATCACCCCGTGCGGCCGGGCGGCCCGGCGCCGCGCCGTCGTCCGAGCCGTCGTCCGTGCCGGCGGGCGGGGGAGGCGGCCGTGGCGATCAGGCTAGCCGGGGCCGCCGGGCGGGTGCTTCTTGATTCCTGACCGGTCTGGTCACCTGCTTGGCGATGCACGACGGGACGCCGGAGGGGACGTCCACCGGCACGCCCGAGGGATCAGCGGACGAGGCGTCGGGCAAGGTGTCGGACGGGACGCGGGCGGCCGCGGCGGCGCGGCGGCGGTAGGCGCCGGGCGGCATGCCGACCAGTTCGGTGAAGCGGGTGCTGAAGGTGCCCAGGGAGGCGCACCCGACGGCGTGGCAGACCTCGGTGACGCTGAGGTCGCCGCGGCGCAGCAGCGCCATGGCCCGTTCGATGCGCCGGGTCATCAGGTAGCCGTAGGGGGACTCGCCGTAGGCGCGGCGGAACTGGCGGCTGAGGTGCCCGGCGGACATGTGCGCGCCGCGGGCCAGCGCCTCCACGTCCAGGGGCCGGGCGTACTCGCGGTCGATCCGGTCGCGGACGCGTCGCAGCCGCGCCAGGTCGCGCAGGTGCTCGGCCCCGCCCGATCTGCTGCTCACCCGATGAATCGTGCCATACCGCCGCGCCGCCCCGGCACCCGCGCGCCGCCCGATCCGCGCCCCGGGAACACTGGACGTTGATAATCTCAACGTTGAGATGCGGGAGGGGCGATGGCGGACGCGGTCGATGCGATCCTGGCGCAGTGGGGGCGGGAGCGCCCCGACGTGGACGTGTCCCCGATGGGCGTCATCGGGCGGATCTCGCGTGCGGAGCTGCTGCTGGCCCGGCGGCTGAAGGCGTTCTTCGCCGAGCGGGGGCTGGAGAGCTGGGAGTTCGACGTCCTGGCGACGCTGCGCCGCCACGGCGCCCCCTACGAGCTGACGGCGGGGGCGCTGCTGCGTGCCGCGATGGTGACCTCGGGCGCGATCACCAACCGGATCGACCGGATGGAGGCCAAGGGCCTGGTCGAGCGGGTCCGCGACACCGGCGACCGCCGGTCGGTGCGGGTCCGGCTGACGCCGCTCGGCCTGGAGACGGTGGACGACCTGGTCGGCCTGCACGCCGCCCACGAGGACCGGCTGCTGGCCGCGCTGGACCCGGCGGCCCGCGAGCGGCTGGCCGGGGCGCTGCGCACGCTGCTGGAGTCGCTCGGCGACACCTCCCTGGAATGACGCGCCCGCCGGGTGAGTGCGGGAGGTCCCGTACGGCGCGGGCGAGGCGGTCGTGTACCGGCACGTCGGCGGCCTGGGCGCGGCGGTGGAGCGGCCGCTGGCGACGGGTGCCCGCCGTGCACGGGAAGACCACCGAGCGGGGCGAGGGGACGGGGTTCGTGACGGCGCCGGTGGCGGACCCGTTCGGGAACGTCCTCGGCGTGATGTCCGACCCCCGCTACCTGGAGATCCTGGCCAGGGCGCGGCCCGCCGGGGTGTGAGACCGGTCTCTTCCCGGTCCCGGCGCGTCACATCCGGGCGGGCCCGCGTCGTCCTGGGGGCATGGGAGTTTCCGTTGGACGGGCACGCGACACGACCTGCCGCGCCCTCCTGTACGCCCCGCACGACGCGTTCCGCCGGGACCTGGACCGGCTCGCGGCGGCGGTGGCGGCGGGCAAGGGCGACGCCGCGCACGTGCGCGCGGGCTGGGACAACCTCAAGGACCAGCTGCGCATGCACCACGACCTGGAGGACCGGCTGCTGTGGCCGCGGGTGGAGCGGGCGGTGGCGGGCCGCCCGGCCGACCTGGCGGTGCTGGCGGAGATGCGCGCCGAGCACGCCCGGATCGGGCCGCCGTCCGCCCGCGTCGACGCGGCGCTGGCGGACCGCACCGGCGGCGGGGCCATAGCGGCGGTCGCGGCGGTGGCGGCGCTGCGGGACGTGCTGGAGTCGCATCTGCGGCACGAGGAGGCGACGGCGCTGCCGCTGGCGGAGTCGGTGCTGGACGCGGCGCAGTGGCGGGAGCTGGCCGCCGAGGCCGAGCTCCGCTGCGGGGCGGGCGCGCCGCTGTTCGTCCCGTGGGTCGTGGACGGGATCGCGCCGGTGGCGCGCAGCCGGTTCCTGACCGCGCTTCCCGGGCCGGTCCGCGAGCGCAACCGGGTGATGTGGGAGCCCCGCTACCGCAAGCGCCGCCTGTGGAGCACCTGAGGCCGGGGTCAGAGGCGGGGTCAGAGGCGGGCGGTGAGCAGGGCCAGGACGGCGACGCCGGCGGTGAGCCAGGCCGCGTAGTCGCCGATGTGCCCCGAGTGCAGCGCGTGCAGCCGCGCCGCGGCGGCGTCGGCGGCACGTCCCGGTATCCGGCCGCCGCCGGTCCGCACGGCCGCGCGGACGCGCAGGACGGCGGGGTGCCGGACGCCGGACGCGGCGATCAGGGCGGCCAGCAGCAGCGTGCCGGCGAACCCGGCGAACCCGGCCAGGGTCCACGGGTCGTCGGGCGGCGCGTGCGGGTGCGCGACCACGCCGTCCAGGACGAGCCCGGCGTAGGCGTCCCGGTCGGCGAACACGTGCGCGGCGGCGGCGACCGGCCCGCCGGGCATGAGCCCGGCCGCGGCCCCGGCCGCGAGCAGCGCCGCCCCCGGCAGCACCATCGTCCACGGCACCGACCGCAGCCCGCCGGGCGTCTCGGGGTCCTCGTGCCCGCCGTCCCCGCTCGAACCGGAGCCCTGCTCGGTGGGGGTGCCGCGCCACACGGTGAGCCAGACCCGCAGCACGGCGCCCGCGGTGAGCGCGGACGCGGCGGCCGACAGCGGCGTGTACCACCACCAGCCCAGTTCCAGGACGGCGTGCTCGGTGACCGCGTGCCCGGCGAACAGCCCCGACGGCGGCAGCCCGGCCAGGCACAGCGCCCCGGCCAGGAACGTGGCACCGGTGACGGGCATGCCGCGTCCGCGTCCGCGCAGCTCGCGGGCATCGACGGTCTCGTGCCGGTTCAGCAGCGCACCGGCGGCCAGGAACAGCGCGCCCTTCACCCCCGCGTGCCCGGCCAGGTAGTAGGCGGTGCCGCCGAGCGCGCCGGGAGTGCCGGCGGCGACGCCGACCAGCATCAGCCCGACGTGGCTGATCGTGGAGTAGGCCAGCAGCCGCTTGATGTGGTGCTGCAGCAGGCACATCACGGCGCCGAGCAGCGCGGCGGCGGCGCCGAGGACGGCGATGGCGCGCAGCGGGACGAGCCCGGCGAACACCGCCCAGTACGTCCGCGCCACCCCGTACACGCCGAGCTCGACCATGACGCCGGAGAACAGCAGGCACACGGGGGTGGGCGCGACGGCGTGGGCGTCGGCGAGCCAGAAGTGGAACGGGACGGCGGCGGCCTTGACCAGGTAGCCGGTGCACACCAGCACGAACGCGGCGGTGACGAGCGCGTCGCCCGGCCCGTCCCCGGCGGGGCCGCCGGTGAGGTGGCGTCCGAGGGCGGCCAGGCCGAGCTGCCCGGTGCGCCCGTACAGCAGCGCGATCCCGGCGAGGGACAGGTACGCGCCGATCGACTGGACGATCCCGAAGTTCAGGGCGCCGTGGACGGTGGCGGGCTCCTCGGACCGGTAGCCGGTCAGCGCGAACGCCACCACGCTCATCAGCTCGAAGAACACGAACGCGTCGAACAGGTCCCCGGTGTAGACGAACCCGCACATCGACGCCAGGAACAGCAGGACCAGCGCGTGGAAGATCGCCTGGATCTCGGTGAAGTACCGCCAGGAGAACGCCAGCGCGGCCAGGGTGAGCGCGGCGGTGACGCAGGCGAGCCCGGCGGCGAGGGGGTCGGCTGCGAGGGGGATGCCGACGCCGGTGCCGGGCCCCCAGCCGCCGAGCCAGGTCACCTGCGGGTCGCGGCCGGAGCGGGCGAGGGTGAGCGCGGTGAGGGCGGTGACGGCGGCGGCGGTGGCGAGCGCGGCGGTGTCCACGGCCGGCCGCGGCAGCCACCGCCCGGCGGCGGCCAGCAGCGCCGCGACCAGGACCGGCAGCGCGATCGTGGCCTGCAGGATCACGATTCGAGGGAGCGCAGCGCGCCGGGGTCCAGGGTGCCGCGCCGTTTGGCGACCTGCACGGCCAGGGCGAGCAGCAGCGCGGTGACGGTGGCGCCGACGACGATGTCGGTGAGGACCATGGCCTGCACGACGGGGTCGGTGACGGGCCGCCCGGCGGGCGGCGGCGGCCGGTCGGAGAACACCGGCGCGGTGGCCCCGTACCGGTGGCCGATGGCCAGCAGCAGCACGTAGGTGCCGGACTGGGTGACCGACAGGCACACCACGGCGTGGATCAGGTCGCGGCTGGTGACGATCCCGTAGATGCCGGCGAGCATGATCCAGCCGGCGGTGAGGTAGGGCAGCACGCTCACGGGGACTCCCCGGTGCGGCCCCCGTCGCGTCCGGTGCCGGTGCGGGAGCCGGTGTCGCGGACGAGGAGGGCCTGGTCGAAGAACTTGCCGAGGAGCAGCACCAGGGCGCAGCCGACCTCGGCGCCGACGGCGGTGTTGAGGGCGGGGACGCGGCCGGTGGCGGCCTGCCCGGCGGCGGCCAGGGCCAGCAGCACGAACGCGGCGGCGGCGACGGCCTCGGCGGACTCCAGCAGCGGGACGGGCCGCAGCCGCTGCAGCGCGCGGTAGTCCCCGGCCAGGTAGAGCAGGTGGACGGCGGTGCCGAGGACCACGCCGCCCTGGAAGCCGCCGCCGGGGGACTGGTGGCCGTGCGCGACGATGGAGACGCCGGCGAGCAGGGTCAGGGGCAGCAGCAGGTACCCGACGATGCGCAGCGCGTCCGGCACCTCGGCGGGACCGTGCCGGTGCGCGCCGCCGTCGTCCTCCCGCTCGCCGTCCACGGCGCGCAGCAGCACGACGGCGCCGAGCGCGGCCGACAGCAGGATCAGCTCCTCGCCGAGGGTGTCGAAGGCGCGCTGGTCGAAGGTGACCGACGCGACGGCGTTGGGAGTGCCCTGCTGGACGGCGTGCCGGACGGCCCGGTCGGCGTAGGGGTGCAGGCCGCCGCCGAAGCCGGGCAGGCCGAGGACCCCGGCGGTGAACAGCGCGGCGGTTCCGGTGGCACCGGCGGCGAACAGCAGGAGGCGGGGGGACGGCTTCACCGGCGCGCCCCCTCCCCGCCACCGGGGCGGCGCTCGCCCTCCCCGCCGCCCTCCCCGCCGCCCTCCCCGGCGCCGCCCGCGCCGCCCGCGCCGCCCGCGCCGCCCGCGCCGCCGTCGCGGTAGCGGCGGGTGGCGTGCAGGGCCAGCACGACGATGAGGGGGAGCAGCACGGTCCCGACGCCGATCTGGGACATGGCGACGTCGGGGGCCTGCAGGATCAGGAACAGCAGCCCCAGCACCATCCCGTACCCCGACAGCACGATCGCCTGCCGGACGGTGCCGCGGGTCAGCACGACCGCGGTGGCCATCAGCGCGGCCAGGGCGAGGGCGGCGGCGATGAGCGCGTCGGCGAGCGGCCCCGACAGCGCGTCCGAAGGCAGGGCGTCCGGGGAGAGGGCGGTCATGGCGGGTTCACTCCGATCCGCCGGCGGCGCGTTCGACGGCCTGCCCGGCGGTGACCACGGCGGGCGGGCCGGTCGCGGTGAGCAGCACGGCGATGACGGCGAGCTTGGCGACGTCGTGCCAGGACGACCAGGGCCGCAGCGCCGTCCCGGCGATCAGCAGCGGCGCGGCCAGCACGGTGACGGGCGCGACGGCGTGCAGGCGGGCGGCGGCGCCGCGGGTGAAGGGCAGCCGCAGCCCGGCGGCGACGGCGACCGCGGCACCGGCCCATGTCAGCACGTCGGCCAGCGCGTCGAGGCTCATCGGGGGGGTCCTCCTTCGCGGAAGGGTCACAGGGTCCGGCTCAGGAACCGGGCGAACACCAGTGCCCCGGCGAACGACAGCAGCGCCAGCACCAGCGCCACGTCCAGGTAGGCGGGGCGGCCGTAGGCGGCGGCCAGCAGCACCAGCACGAGGGTGACCAGCGGCCCGGTGACGATCAGGCCCGCCAGGCGCCCGGCGGGGCGGCCGCGCAGCGTGGCCAGCAGTGCCGGCAGCAGCCCGCCGGCCATGACGGCGAGGGCGGGGACCGCGGTGTTCGGCACGTCCGGCGTCACGGCGCCTCCCCGGGGGCGCCGACCAGCCCGGCGGCGCGCAGGCGCCGCTCGAACGGGGACGGGGCGGGGGCCAGCCGGTGGACGCGCAGCAGCCCGCGCCGGGGGTCGATCCCGCCGACGTAGGTGCCGGGCGTGACCGACATCAGCAGTGTCGCGGCACCGCGCGCGGCCGGGCCGGACGCCACCGGCAGCGGCGTCCAGGACCCGCCGGACGCGCCGCGCACCGTGATCCGGGCCGTGTCGGCGGCGGCCTGGCCGGGCAGCCGCACCAGCGCCGCCGCGACCCCGGCGGCCCCGACCCCGCGCCCGGGGCCGGGGGCGCGGGCGGTGCCGTCTGCGAGGAGGGCGCGGCGCCCGGCCACCGCGGCGGCGGCGCCCGCGGCGGAGGCCAGGGCACCGACGGTGATCTCGGTGACGGAGATCGTCGGCACCAGGCCCAGGTACACCGCCAGCAGCACCGTCCACCAGCCCAGCGGCTCGGCGGCGCGGCGGACGTCCCCGAGGCGCCCGGTAAGGCGCCCGGTGAGGCGTCCGGTGCGCGGCGGCGGGGTGCGGCCCTGGTGCGGCCGATCCGCACCGGGCCCGTGGGCGTGTCTTGGGGCGGGCATGACCTTCGCCATACCCGGACCGACGGTTCCAACCGTCCCGCCCCGCCACCGGTGCCCGGCCCGGTACGGCGCCATGTTTGCGGTGTTCCGCGCGGGTAGGGCGCGATACGGGCCGGTTCAGCGAACCCGACGGGCACCGGGGAGGCGTCGATGACCAGGTACGGGTACTTCCTGTCGACCGAGGAGCACACGCCCGCCGAGCTGGTCCGGCAGGCGCGGATGGCAGAGGAGGCCGGGTTCGAGGCCCTGTGGATCTCCGACCACTTCCACCCGTGGCTGGACGAGCAGGGCCACGCCCCGTTCGCCTGGTCGGTGATCGGCGCGCTGTCGCAGGTGACGTCGCTGCCGATCGGGACGGCGGTGACGTGCCCGCTGGTGCGCACCCACCCGGCGATCGTGGCGCAGGCCGCGGCGACCAGCGCGGTCATGACCGGCGGCCGGTTCACCCTCGGCGTCGGGACGGGCGAGTTCCTCAACGAGCACATCGTCGACTCGCGGTGGCCGCCGGCCGCCGAGCGGCTGGAGATGCTGGAGGAGGCCGTCGCGCTGATCCGGCGGCTGTTCGCCGGCGGGCTCGTCACCCACCGCGGCGAGCACTACCGGCTGGACACCGCGCGGCTGTACACGCTGCCGGACGAGCCGCCGCCGATCTTCATGTCGGGGTTCGGGTCCAAGGCCGCGTCGCTGGCGGGCCGCATCGCCGACGGGTTCATCTGCATGATGCCCGACGCCGACCTGGTGCGGGAGTACCGCGAGGCCGGCGGCGAGGGCAGGCCGGTGCAGGGCGGCCTGAAGGCGTGCTGGGGCCCCGACGAGGCGCGGGCCCGCGCGACGGCCCGCCGGATCTGGGGCAGCGACTACCTGCCGGGCGAGGCGAACCAGCTGCTGCCGCAGCCCCGCCAGTTCCGGCAGCTGGCGCAGCTGGTGACCGACGACATGGTCGCCGAGCGGGTGCCCTGCGGCCCCGACCCGCGGGTCCACGAGCGGGCCCTGCGCGCCTACGCCGACGCCGGCTACGACGCCGTGTTCGTCAGCCAGATCGGCCCGGACGCCGGCGGCTTCTTCGACTTCTACGCCGGTGAGGTGCTGCCGCGGCTGCGCGGCGGCTGACCTCCCGGCCCCATGGTTCCCCGAATGGAAGGACGCACGGATGAACACCCCCTCGATCCCCGGCGACGTGCCGGGAAAGGCCCGCAACGGCACCGGCGGGGCCGCCGGCAAGGCGGGCGAAGCGGGCATGGCCGCCGGTGCGGCGGCCGGTGAGGCGGCGGGCGGCGTCGAGAGCGCCGGGCGGGAGACCGCCGGGGCCGCCGCCGCGACCGCGCAGAACGGCGGGCGCGCCGCCGGGCAGGCGGGCGGGCTGGTCACGGCGCTGCCCGGCCGGGCCACGGCCGTGGTCAGGCTGGTGACGCTGCGGCGGTTCCTGCGCGCCGCGCCGGTCGCGGCCGCCGCCGTCGCCGGCGTCGTCGTGGGCCGCCTCACCGCCCGCTCCCGCCGCCGCTGACAGCCCCGACCACCCCCGGCCACCCCGGGCCGCTTCACGAACGCGGCACGACCACCGGACGCGCAGCGGCGCCGTCCCGAACAGCCTGCGGCGCCCCCGTCCCACGCGGGGCGCCGCCGCATGCCCGAGCCCCCGGGCACCGCCGTCCCGTCCCGCCACGTCCCGCCAGCCACGTGCTGTCACGCGCCGACCACGCTCCTTGACCTGCCGATGACCGAAACCGGGCCGCCCGTTTAGAGAGATCAGTGTGGGTACACCGGGGTGCGTGCCGAACCCCCTACCCAACCCCCTGAACGAGGAGATGACATGACTGGGCCGATCGCCCAGCAGACTTCGGGCAGCAAGTACGTCCAGCAAGGCCGTTCCGGCAGCAGCCTCGCCGACGTCGTCGACCTGATCCTGGAAAAGGGCCTGGTCATCGACCTGTACGCGCGGGTGTCGCTCGTCGGCATCGAGATCCTCACGGTCGACGTGCGGATCGTCGTGGCCAGCGTCGACACCTACCTGCGGTTCGCCGAGGCCGTGGACCGGCTCGACATCGCCCACGACGGGACCTCCCAGGGCCTGCCGCAGTTCGTCGAGGGCATGCAGGAGTCGGGCGCGAAGAAGAAGACCCGCGGCGCCCTGGAGGGCGCGCAGGAGCGGCTGAAGGAGACCTTCGGCGGCGATTCCGACGATTCGGAGGAGGAGAAGCAGCCCGCGCGGCGCCGCTCGTCCCGCAAGAAGGAGGACGAGGAAGAATGACCACGCCGCAGCCCCCCGCCGGGCCCGCGTCCGGCGACCGGGTCCCGCAGTACGTGTACGGGGTGGTCCGCGCCGACGCCGAACTGCCCGGCGAGGTGGCCGGCCTGGACGACCGGCCGGTGTCGCTGGTCCGCGCCGGCGGCGCGTGCGCCGCGCTCGTCAGCGACCTGCCCGCCGACCGGCCGCTCGGCGAGCGCGCCGACCTGGTCGCGCACCAGCGGGTGCTGAACGCGCTGGTGGACGCCGGCACCGTCGTCCTGCCGTTCCGGTTCGGGGCGGCGCTGGCCGACCGCGACGCCGTGGAGAAGGAACTGCTCGCCGGGAACTCCGAGCGGCTCGGGCAGGTCCTGGACGGCCTCGACGGCCGGATCGAGCTGCGCCTGAAGGCCACCTACGTCCAGGACGAGGTCCTCGGCGAGATCATGGCGGCCGAACCGGAGATCGCCGAGCTGTCGCGGCGGCTGCGGGAGGTCCCGCCGGACGCCGCCGACGCCGTCTACTACGACCGCATCCGGCTCGGCGAGCTGATCGCGCAGGCGATGGAGCGGCGCCGCGAACGCGACGGGCAGGTCCTGCTGGAGGCCGCGGCCCCGGCGGCCGAGGCGTTCGCGCGCAAGACCCCGGCCCGGGAGGAGGACGTCCTGGACGCCTCGTTCCTGGTCCGCGCCGACCGCCGCGACCGGTTCGAGCAGGCCGTGCAGGAGCTGGGCCGGGCGCACGGCGACCGGATCCGGATCCGGCTGATCGGGCCGCTGCCGCCCTACGACTTCGTCCCGGAGGCGTGAGGGCGATGGGACTGTTCACCGGGCTGGTGACGCTGCCGCTCGCGCCCGTCAAGGGCGTGATGTGGCTGGCCGAGACCCTCACCGAGCAGGCCGAGGCGCAGCTGTACGACCCGGGGCGGATCGCCGCGGAGATGCAGGAGGTCGCCGACGAGGTCGCCGCGGGGGAGATCACCGAGGAGGAGGCCGCGGCCCGCGAGGACGACCTGATCCGCCGCCTGAACGAGGGCCGCGCCCGCGGCTACCGGCCGGGCCCGTAGGGAGGCCGCCGATGATGTCCGCGTCCGAGGCCGCCAAGAGGGCGGCCGAGCACGTCACCGCGATGACCGGCCGCGGCGCCGAGAGCGTGGTGGGGATCGAGCGCGCCGGCGACGGCGGCTGGCGGGTCACGGTGGAGGTCGTGGAGACGCGCCGCATCCCCGACTCCGCCGACATCCTCGCCTGCTACGACACCGAGGTGGACGCGGACGGCGACCTGGTGGCCTACCGCCGCGTCCGCCGCTACCCGCGCGGCCGAGTGGAAAGGGACTGACCGAGTGAGTGAGATCTCCTGGACCGGCGCCCGGTCCCCGGCGCGGTCGATGGCCGGTGAGCGGACCTCGGCCAACCTGGCGGACCTGCTGGAGCGCATCCTCGACAAGGGGATCGTGATCGTCGGGGACGTCCGGGTGAACCTGCTCGACATCGAGCTGCTGACCATCAAGCTGCGGCTGCTGGTGGCGTCGGTGGACCGGGCCAAGGAGATGGGCATCGACTGGTGGGAGCACGACCCGTCGCTGTCGTCCAAGGCCCGGCAGAACGGGATCGACGCGGAGGGGGGCGCCGACCGCGAGCTGCGCGAGGAGAACCGGCGGCTGCGCGAACGCCTCGCCGCCCTGGAGGCCGCGTCGGAGAGCGGTCCGCGGGGCGGCTCGGACGGCGGCTCGGACGGCGGGGACGCGGCGGCCCGCCCGGCACGGGGGAAGGAGCAGACACCATGACCGGCACGACCACCGGTACCACCGCGGGCGCCTCGGCCGGCGCCGAGACCGGCGTCTACCTGTACGGGGTGACGCGCGGCCTGGACCCCGCCGCGCTCGGCGGCGTCCGCGGCGTGGCGGGCGCGCCCGTCCGCGGCGTGGCCGCCGGCGGCCTGACCGCGCTGGTCAGCACCGTCGCGCTCGCCGAGTACGGGGAGGCGGCGCTGCGCGCCAACCTGGAGGACCTGGCGTGGCTGGAGGCCACGGCCCGCGCCCACCACGACGTGGTGGACCTGGCCGCGCACGCCGCGCCGACCGCGCCGGTGCGGATCGCGACGATCTACCGCGACGACGCCCGCGTTGCCGAGGTGCTCGCCGCGCAGGCCGACCGGTTCACCGACGTCCTCGACCTCATCTCCGGCCGGTCGGAGTGGGGCGTGAAGGCCTACGCCGCCCCGGGGGTCATGCGCGGCGACGCCCCCGCCGATGACGCGGCCGATGACGCCGCCCCCGCCGGCGGCACCGATCCCGGTGGGGGGCTCGCGCCCAGGGCCGAGCCCCTCACCGGCCCCCGGCCCGCCGCCGGCTCTTCGGGCGGCGGGGTCGGGACGGCGTACCTGCGGCGCCGGCAGCAGGAGCGGCGCCGCCGCGCCGACGCCGGGCGCCGGGTCAGCGAGCAGGCCGGCGCCGTGCACGCCGAACTCGCCGACCGCGCGGTGGCGTCCCGGCACCATCCGCCGCAGGACCCGCGCCTGTCGGGCCGGCCGGGCACCCAGATCCTCAACGCCGCCTACCTGCTGGACGAGGAGCAGGTCGAGGGCTTCCTCGCGGTGACGCGGGCCGCGGGGGAGCGGCTGGCGGGCATCGAGGTGGAGGTGACGGGGCCGTGGCCGCCGTACTCCTTCATCGACACCGCCGCCGCGACGCCCGCCCGCACGCCGGGGGACGCGTGACGGCCGTCCTGGACCACGCCGGCGACGCCCCGCTGGAGCGGATCGCGCTGGTCGACCTGCTGGACCGGCTGCTGGCGGGCGGCGTCGTCATCGCCGGCGACCTGGTGATCTCGATCGCCGGGGTCGACCTGGTGCAGGTGTCGCTGCGGGCGCTGGTCACCACCGTCCGCGACGAGCTGCTGCCCGAGGAGGAGGACCCGTGACCCGACCCGACCGCGACCCCCGCGACCCCCGCGACCCCGCCGGCCGCGACCGTGAGGGCGGCCGCGCGCGGGAGCCGGTGACGGGGGAGGTGTCGGTCCGCGACCCCGCGGTGGGCGACCCGTTCACCGACGACATCCTCGCCGGCCGCACCGGCGGCGCCTCCGCGTCCGCCCCGGTGCGGGCGGCGCCGGCCCGCGAGCGGGACCTGCGGGAGCGCTCGTCCCGGACGATGCAGCGCCTGCGGTCCGACCCCGAGACGGTCGAGCGGGACCTGGTCAAGCTCGTCCTGACGCTGGTCGAGCTGATCCGGCAGCTGATGGAGCGGCAGGCGCTGCGCCGCGCCGAGGGCGGCGACCTCACCGACCGGCAGGTCGAGGACCTCGGGCTGGCGCTGATGCGGCTGGAGGAGGCGATGACGAAGCTCAAGGACCACTTCGACCTCGACGACCACGACCTCAACCTCGACCTGGGACCGCTCGGCCCGCTCCTCCCCGACGACTGAGCACAGGCCGGGCCGGGGGCGGCTCAGCCAGGGTTCACCGCGGTCGCCTTGAAGAACGTGTAGTGGAACGTCCCGTCCGGCCCGGCCGCGCGGTGCAGGTCGGCGACGCCGCGGTCCCAGTCGGCGGGCGTGGCCAGCCCCGCCGCGACCGCGTCGCCGCGCACCGCCGCCACCATCGCGGTGAAGGTGTCGCGGGTGAACGCCTCGGCCAGCCCCGGGCGGTCCCCGTCGGTGTACACCGTGCGGGGCCCGGCGGCGATCCCGGTGTACCCGGCGTCGGCCAGCAGCGGCCGCAGCCGCCGCCCGATCAGCGCGTCCCCGCCCGCCGCGGCCTGCAGCGCCACCAGATGGCCGATCGCGGCGCGGGCGTGGGCGCTGTCGGGGTGCAGGAACGCCGACCCGTGGTCGCCCTCGATCACCGTCAGCGTCCCGCCCGGCCGCAGCACCCGCCGCAGCCCCGCCAGCGCACCGCCCGGGTCCCGCAGATGCTCCAGCACGAAACAGACGAACACGTGGTCGAACACCGCGTCGCCGAACGGCAGGTCGAACAGGTCGGCCCGGCGCCATTCCACCCGCGCGCCCGGACGCCGCGCCGCGACCCGCGCGCGGGCCTGCGCGAGCGACGCGGCGGACACGTCCACCGCGGTCACGTGCGCGCCGGGGGAGCGGGCCGCCAGATGCACCGTCTGCGCGCCGACCCCGCATCCGGCCTCCAGCACCCGGCTCCCCGCCGGATAGGACGTCCCGGCGTGCAGCAGGTCGGCGAGCGCGTCGGCCTGGTCGCCGAGCCGCCGCGCCTCCCGCCCCGAGTACCCGTGCACATATCCGGGCGGCGCCGCGGTCGTGGTCGTGTCCGTGGTCGTGTCCGTCATCTCCATGAGGTTCACCCTGGGGCCACAATGGTCCGGTGCACAGGTCCAATGGCGACGAGCCCGACCGGGCCATAACCGGGGGGTCTGACTTCCTGCAGCTCGACCCCGCCGACGCCCCGCCCGGCGGCCTGTCGGACTGGCTCGCGCGGCGACTCCGCGACGCCATCGCCGACGGCCGCCTGCCCGTCGGCGGACGCCTCCCGCCGACCCGCGTCCTGGCCGCCGACCTGCGCGTCTCGCGCGGCGTGGTCACCGACGCCTACCAGCGGCTCGTCGACGACGGCCACATCGCCGGACGCGGCCGCGCCGGCACCGTCGTCGTCGCCGCCCCGCTCACCCCGCCCGCCGGCACCGCTCCGGACCCGGCGCCCCCCGCCCCGCCCCCCGTCCCGTTCGCGGGCGAGCCCGCCGCCGACGCCTTCGACGCCCTGCGCGCCGCACCCGCCCGCATCGACCTGACCCCCGGCGCCCCCGACCTGTCGGCGTTCCCCCGCGCCGCCTGGCAGCGCGCCGAACGCACCGTCCTGCGCGACCTGCCCGCCGCCGCCCTCGGCTACGGCGACCCCCGCGGCGCCCCCGCGCTGCGCACCGCCGTCGCCGCCTGGCTCGCCCGCACCCGCGGCATCCGCGCCGACCCCGCCGAGATCGTCGTCACCGCCGGCACCGCGCAGGCCCTCGGCCTGGTCACCCGCGTCCTCGCCCGCACCGGGATCGGCGCGGTCGCCGTCGAGGACCCCGGCTCCCTCGGCGTCCGCCAGCACCTGCGGCACGGCGGCATGGACACCCCGCCCGTGCCCGTCGACGCCGGCGGCGTCCGCGTCGACCGCCTCCGCGGCACCGGCGCCCCGGCCGTGCTGCTCACCCCCGCCCACCAGTTCCCGACCGGCGCCGTCCTGGCCGGGGACCGCCGCCGCGACCTCATGCGCTGGGCCGCCGACGGCGGCCTGGTCATCGAGGACGACTACGACGCCGAGCACCGCTACGACCGGCCGCCCGTCCCCGCCCTGCGCTCCCTGCTCACCGACCGCGTCTTCCACGCCGGCAGCGCCTCCAAGCTGCTCGCCCCCGCGCTGCGGACCGGCTGGCTGCTGCCCCCGCCCGCGTTCCTGGACGCGGTCGTCGCCGAGAAGCGCTTCGCCGACCTCGGCAACGCCGCCCTGCCCCAGCTCGTCCTCGCCGAACTGATGGCCTCGGGGGAGATGGAGCGGATCCTGCGGCTGGTGCGGCGCCGCCACCGCCGCCGCCGCGACGCCATGATCGACGCGATCGCCGCGCACCTGCCCGGCGCGTCCGTGCACGGCGCCGCCGCCGGCCTGCACCTCACCATCACCTTCGACGGCCCCGCGTTCACCGGCCTCGACGACGCCGCGCTCGCCGCCGCGGCCCTGGACGAGGGCGTCAAGGCGCAGCCGCTGTCGTGGCACGCCCAGCGGCCCGCACCGCCCGGCCTCGTCCTCGGCTACGCCGCCGCGACCGCGTCCGCCATCGCCGACGGCGTCGCCGCCATCGGCCGCGCCCTCGGAACCCGGCCGGGAGGCACGCGGACCGGTCAGGCGGCCAGGAGCTCGGCGTCCCGCAGGTCCCGGTAGGCGCCCGGCACCGCCAGCAGATCGGCGTGCCGGCCCCGCTGCACGATCCGGCCCCGGTCCATCACCACGACCTCGTCGGCGGCCTCCAGCGCCGCGAGCCGGTGCGTGACCAGCAGCAGCGTCCCCCCGCCCGGCGCCCCCAGCAGGTCCCGCGTCAGCGCGTCGGCCGCCACCGGATCCAGCGCCTCCGCGGGCTCGTCCAGCAGCAGCACCGGCGGATCGGCCAGCAGCGCCCGCGCCAGCAGCAGCCGCTGCCGCTGCCCGCCCGACAGGCCCCGCCCGCCCGCGCCGACCACCGTGTCCCACCCCTCCGGCAGCGCCTCCACCACCTCGGCGAACCGGGCCCGCACCGCCGCCGCCCGCACCTGCTCCTCACTCGCGTCCGGACGGGCCAGCAGCAGGTTCGCCCGGACCGACCCGGCGAACACGTGCGCGTCCTGCGCCAGCCCCCGCACCGCCGCCCGCACGTCCCCGGGCGCGTACCGGGCCAGCGGCCGCCCGCCCAGCAGCACCGCACCCGACCCCGCCGAGACCCGCCCCGCCACCGCCGCCAGCAGCGTGCTCTTCCCCGCGCCGCTCGCCCCGACGACCGCGACCCGCCGGCCCCGCTCCACCAGCAGATCCACCCCGTCCAGCGCCACGCTCCCGCCGTAGGACACCCGCACACCCAGCAGCTCCACCTCCAGCGGCCCCCGCGGCACCGCCACCGGACGCGACACGGCCACCTCCGCAGGAGCGGCCAGCACCGCACCGACCCGCCGCACCGACGGCCACACCTCCCGCAGCCGCTGCGCCGCCCCCGCCAGCGGCAGCACCGACTCCACCGCCACCAGCGCCGTCAACGCCAGCACCGCCGCCCCGACCTCGTCCACCCCGGCCCGCAGCCCCACCCACGCGACCGCCGCGACCGCGACGCCCTGCACCGCGAACCCCGCCCCGGACACCAGCGCCGCCACCCGCGCACCCGACCGCTCCGCACGCTCCAGCCCCGCCGCGGCCTCCCCGGCCCGCGCCGCGAACCGCGCCGACGCCCCCGCCATCGCCAGGTCCGCCGCACCCTCCAGCACGTCCAGCGACCGCACCGCCAGCGCCTCACGCCCCGCCGCGACCCGCGCCGCCGCACGGCCGCCCGCCCACGCCGCCGCCAGCGGCAGCACCACCCCCGCCACCAGCAGACCCCCGGCCAGCACCGCACCCGCCGGCCCGTGCACCGCCGCGCACACCGCCACCCCCGCGCCCCCGCACGCCACCGCCGCCACCGCGGGAAGGACGCACCGCAGCAGCAGGTCCTGGACGGCGTCCACATCCGACACCAGCCGCGTCAGCGCGTCCCCGTCCCGCACCCGCCCCCGGTCGCGCGCCGCCGGCCGCGCCGCCGCCAGCGCGTCGAACACCCGGCCCCGCAGCTCCGCCAGCGCCCGCAGCGCCGCGTCATGCCCGGCCAGCCGCTCCACGTACCGCAGCGACCCCTTCGCCAGCGCGAACCCCCGCACCGCCACGATCGCCAGCGACAGCGCCGCCAGCTCCGGCCGCTGCGCCGCCCGCGCGATCAGCCACGCCGCCGCCGCGATCAGCCCCAGCCCGCACAGCTCCGCCGCCGCACCCGCCAGGCCCGCGCCCACCAGCCGCACCAGCTGCGGCCGCACCGCACCCCACACGCCGCCCGCCCTCCTGACGCCGCCCGTCTCCCTGGTATCGCCTGCCTCCCTCACGCCGCCTCCATCCCGGCCGGCGCGCTCACCCGGCCGCCCTCCAACCGCACCACCCGGTCCACCGCCCGCAACAGCGCCGGACGATGCGCCACCACCACCGCCGTCCGCCCCTCCAGCAGCCGCGCCGCCGCGTCCACCAGCACCCGCTCGCTGTGCAGGTCCAGCCGCGCCGTCGGCTCGTCCAGCAGCATCACCGGACCGCCCGCCAGGAACGCCCGCGCGACCGCCAGCCGCTGCCGCTGCCCCGCCGACACCCCCGCCCCGCCCTCGCCCAGCGGCGTCTCCAACCCGCGCGGCAGCTCCTCGACGAACCCGGCCGCCGCCGCGGCCCGCACCGCCTCCGCGACCTCCGCGTCACTCGCGCCCGGCGCCGCCAGGCGCACGTTGTCGGCCACCGACGCCGCGAACAGGTGCGGACGCTGCGGCACCCACCCCACCCGCGACCGCCACGCCTCCGCGTCCAGATCCGCCAGATCGACCCCGTCGACCAGCACCCGCCCCGACTCCGGCACGACCAGCCCCGCCAGCACCAGCAGAAGCGTCGACTTGCCCGCACCCGACGGACCCGTCACCGCCACCCGCTCACCCGGCCCCACCCGCAGCGACACCCCCTCCAGCGCCGCCCGCTCCGCACCCGGATACCGCACCGTCACCCCCTCCAGCACGATCTCCGGCGCCGACCCGGCCGCGACCACCCCGCCGCGCGGCGGGGGAGCGGACTCGTCCAGCACCGCGAACGCCGCCTCCGCCGCCGCCACCCCCTCCGCACTCGCGTGGAACCGCTGCCCCAGCGCCCGCAGCGGCAGATACACCTCCGGCGTCAGCACCAGCACCAGCAGCCCCGTCGCCAGCACCATCCGCCCCTCCAGCAGACGCAACCCCACCGGCACCGCCACCAGCGCCACCGACAGCGCGCACACCAGCTCCAGCACCAGCGACGACAGGAACGCCACCCGCAGCGCCCGCACCGCCGCACGCCGGTGCTCACCCGCCAGCTCCCGCACCACCCGCGACTGGTGCCCGGTCCGGCCGAACTCCCGCAGCGTCCCCAGCCCGGCCAGGACGTCCCGGAAATGCCCGCCCAGCCGGTGCAGCAGCCCCCACTGCCGGCCCGTCAGCGCCGCCGTCCGCATCCCCACCAGCGCCCCGAACACCGGAACCAGCGGCACCGTCACCGCCACCACCACCGCCGACGCCCAATCCGCCGCCGCCAGCCGCGCCAGCACCAGCGGCGGCACCACGCACGCCGCCAGCAGCTGCGGCACGTACCCGGTGAAGAACGGGTCGACCCCGTCCAGCCCCCGCGTCAGCAGCGTCACCCGCGACCCCGCCTCACCCGCGGGACGCCCCAGCAGCCTCTCCCGCAGGCCCCGCTTCACCCGCGCCGCCGCACGGCCCGCCGCCAGCGCCGACGCCCACGCCAGCACCGCCCGTCCCGCCACCGCGCCCGCCAGCCACGGCAGCGGATCCGCGTCCAGCCCCGCCACCGCCCGCACCAGCAGCTCCGCCTGCACCACCAGCAGGACGCCCTGCCCTACCGCCAGCACCCCCAGCAGCACCGTCACCCGCCGGGGAAGCAGCCCCAGCAGACGCCGCTCGACCGCCCGCACCGCCGCCCCCTACAGGTACGAAGGGGCCTGGACCCGGCCCCGGAACGTCCACCACACCAGCGCCTGCGACGCCAGCAGGAACGGCAGCACCACCACCGTCCCCACCACCGTCAGCGCCAGCCCGCCGCCCTCGGCCACCACCTGCGACCACGGCACCTCCACGCCCGCCACCACCGGCGCACACCCCATCACCAGCGCCGACAACCCGTACCGCGACGGGACCCGGCGCGCCCGCGCCGCCAGCTCCGCCGGCAGCCGCCACCGCGCGAACCCCGCCCCGTGCCAGGCGAACAGCGCCGCCAGCGGCAGCCCCGCCACACTGCCCGCGTTCAACCCGCCGCCCGCCAGCACCGAACCGAGCACCGACCCCCACGCCAGCGCCAGCGCCCAGCTGCCCGCCACGATCGCGCCGTCCCACACCGACCGCCACGCCGCCGCGTCCACCCGGCCCCGCAGCCACAGCCCCATGTCCCGCACGACCCAGCCGATCACCAGCACCACCACCAGCGGGTACAGCTCCTCCAGCAGCCGGTGCTCCAGCCCCGGGAACGCGCCCGCCACCAGACCCACCGCCGCCACCAGCCACACCTCGTTGCCCAGGAAGAACGGCGCGAACGAGGCGATCACCAGCCGCCGCTCCCGCTGGTCACGGCCCAGCCACGGCAACAGCATCCCCACCCCGATGTCGGCGCCGGCCAGCACCAGGTACCCGCCGGCGAACACCGCCAGCAACACCACCGCGAGCACATCCATCATCAAGCTCCTGTCGAAACGCCGCGCATCGGACCATCGGCCTCGGAAACGCCGGCCTCGGAAACGCCGGGCACGGAAACACCCGGCACCGGAACGCCGGACATCAGAACGTCGGGCTCAGCGCCGGCGCCGCGGGCTCCACCGGGGGAGCGGCGCCCAGCCCCGCACCCTCCGGCCCCCGCCGCGCGAACCGCGCCAGCAGCCACGCGTTCACCCCGAACAGCGCCGCGAACAGCACCGAGAACGCGGCGAACGACACCGCGACCGTCCCCGCGCCCGCACCCGGCGACAGCGCGTCCTCGGTCTTCAGCACCCCGTAGACCATCCACGGCTGCCGCCCCACCTCCCGGAACACCCAGCCCGCGACCATCGCCACGTACGGCAGCGGCACCGCCGCGATCATCAGCACGTGGAACACCCGGCCCCGCACCAGCCACCGCCCGAACGGCAGCTTCACCAGCGCGATCGCCGCGACCAGCATCATCAGCGACCACATCGTCGTCATCAGCGCCTCACCGGCCCCCGCCAGCCCCGGCGGCGTGTAGTCGCCCGGCCCGAACCGCGCCGTGAAGTCGGCCACCGCCGCCGCCGCCGCCGCGTCGTCCCCGCCCGTCTTCGTCGGCTGGACGTACTGGAACTGCATCCCGCCGAACACCACCACCGGCATCACCGACGCCACCACCGTCAGCAGCCCGATCCGCATCGACCGCCGGAAGAACTCCACCTCCGCCGTCCGCCGCAGCAGATGGAACCCGCTCACCCCCGCCATGAAGAAGCCCGCCGTCAGCAGCCCCCCGAACAGGACGTGGAAGAACGCCAGCAGCGCCGTCGGGTTCGCCAGCAGCGCCCCCGCATCGGTGAGCCGCGCCGTGCCGTCCACCATCTCGAACCCCACCGGACGCTGCAGCCACCCGTTCGCCACCAGCACGAAGTACGCCGACAGGTACGCCGTCAGCGTCACCACCCAGATCAGCGCCAGGTGCACCCACCGGTTCAGCCGGTCCCACCCGAAGATCCACAGCCCCAGGAACGTCGACTCCACGAAGAACGCGATGATCGTCTCCAGCGCCAGCGGCGCCCCGAACACGCTCCCCGACACCCGCGACAGACCCGACCAGTTCAACCCGAACTGGAACTCCATCACCAGCCCCGTGACGATCCCCACCGCGTAATTGATCACATACAGCTGGCCCCAGAACCGCACCATCCGGGCGTGCACCGCGCTGCCCGACACCGTCGCCCGCGTCTGCGTCAACGCCACCAGCGTCGCCAGCCCCAGCGTCAGCGCCACGAACAGGAAATGCGTCCCGGCCGTCAACGCGAACTGCACCCGCGCCAGCATCAGCGGGTCCCCGCCCATCGCCACACGCTCCAAGAATCGACCCGAAACCGACGCCACGATCCTCGGGGCGCACCCACCGGCGGCGAATCAGGCGCGAGCGTGCAACCGCGCTGCGCCTTTGGCGTAGCCGACCCCCCGCGCCTACATCTCCCGATGTACACGGCCCCGCCACGCACCCGACCCCAGCACGACCGCCACCACCGCGTAGGGCACCGCCGCCAGCGCCATCAGCACATCCGCGCCCGCCCACCGCGACCCCAGCGCCCACCCCGCGTACACCAGCACCGCCACCGTCTCCGAACCGAACCCCGCCACCGACGTCACCGTCGCCCGCGCACCGTCACCGATCCGGTCCTGCAGCCGCGCGTCCGCCGCCGCCATCGCCCACCGGAACACCCCGAACGCCACCGCGACCCCCACCAGCCCGCCCGGACGCCCGGCCAGCGACCCCGCCGCCAGGCACACCGCGCCCGCCACCAGCACCGGCGGCAGCCACCCGGCACGCCGACCCGCCAGCCAGCCGCCCACCGCGTCCCCGGCCGTCACCACCAGCACCAGCAGCGGCACCGCCGCCCCCGCCGCCCCGGTCGACGCCACCAGCAGCGGCACGTACTCGTCCAGCGACGTCACGCCCTCGAGCACCATCACCAGCACCAGCGCCCACCGCACCGCCGGCTCCCGCCGCACCTGCGCCCACCCGGCGCGCACCACCGCGCCCAGCGACGGCGCGTCCTCCGCCCCGCCCCGCGATTCGGGCAGGAACCATCCCGCCACCGCGCACGCCGCGCAGGCCGCCGCACTCGCCACCCCGAGGGCCCGGTACCCGCCCGCCGCCAGTACCGGCGACGCCACTGCGGACGCGGCCACCACCGCCAGCAGGGAGACGGCCTCCGACCGTCCGATCAGCCGCGCGTACGCGCCCGCCGCCCCGACGCGCTCCAGCTCCTCGTACACCAGCGCCTGCATCGTCCCCGACCGCAGCGCAGACCCCGCGCCCCACAGCATGAAACCCGCGGCGAACGCCGGATACGAGGGGAAGAACGCCCAGAGCGCGAACCCCGCCCCCGCCAGCAGGGGAGCGGCGACCAGCAGCAGCCGGCGCGAGAACAGATCCGCCCACAGACCGGACGGCAGTTCGAGTGAGAACGTCGTGACCGACCAGATCACGAACAGCGACGAGATCGCAGCAGGAGACAAACCGGTATCGGCGAACAACACCGCATAAACCGGATACAGAAGGACGAAATCCTCAAGGAACGCGTAGGAGTACAGCCTCCGCGCGAGTCCAGCCTCAGGTGAAGATCAATGTCGTCGGCGCATACCCGCACCCTAACCGCCCGCCCGCGCCCCGCGCACCCCCCATCACCGCCGGGGGAGGGGGAGCAGCCCACGCGGCCGACTCACGCGGCCGGCTCACGCGGGCGGCTCACGCGGGCGGCTCACGCAGCCGGGTCACGCCCGAACAGCGCCAGCAGCCGCGCCTGATCCGAGGCATCGTCCGCGACGGCGACCTCCGCCCCCACCATCCCCGCCTCACGCCCGCGCGGCGCCATCCGCTCCGCCGTCTCCAGAGCCGAACGCACCAGATCCGCATCGAACTCGACCGCCTGACCGGTGGCCCGCGCCAGATCCCACGTGTGCACCAGCAACTCCAGCGGATACCCCTCCAGCCACTCGCGCATCGTCGCGTCCCCGAAGGCCAGCGGGACCGTCCGATCCAGCGCCTCAGGCGTCAGCGCCGCCATCATCCGGGCCCGCACCTCGCGCCAGGACGCCACCGGATCCGCACCGGCCACCTCCCGCCAATCCGGATCGTCCCGGGGGAGAGGCCGCCCCGCCGCACGCATCTCGACCACCAGCAGCCCGGCCGTGACATGCCCCGCCACGTCCACCGCCGCCCACCCCTCGCACGGCGACGGCGACGACCACTGATCCGCGGGCACCGCCGACAGCACCGCCTCGAACCCGTCCAGCGCACGCACGAAACCCTCAGGAACCACGACACCACCCCGGAGTCGGTCACCACCACGCGGACCCCGCCAATGTAACGATCCCCCCGGCCGGCGGCCCCCGATTCTCCGGGAGGCCGCCGACCGGATCAGCGAACGCGGTCGTAGACCAGGGACAACGTGCCGTGCTCGCCCCCGGCCTGACCGGCGAGCGACCACCGCCCCTCCGGCAGACCGTCCTCGAAGAGGCGCGGCCCACCGCCGAGGAACACCGGGAAGACCGTGAGCGCCAGCCGATCGACCATGTCGGCCGCCAGCAGCGCCTTGATGACACTCGGACTGGACGGCACGAAGATGTCACCGCCCTCAGCCGCCTTGAGTTCCGCGACCACCTCGGCCGCCGGCCGGTCGACGACCGCCGTCCGCTCCCACGGCGCCTCCGCGAGCGTCGAGGACAGGACCACCTTGTCGGTGCCGACGAGCCACTTCGCGAACTCCTCATCGCGCGGATCGGCGCCCTCCATGCCGATCACGGTCGGCCAGAAGCCCAGGAACCCCTCGGCGTTCACCCGCCCCAGCACGGCCGTCGTCGCCGGCTCCCACAGCGCGGTCAGGTGGTCGCGCGCGACGTCGGTGACCGCGTACGGCATCACCCACCCCATGTCCTGCGGATCGCCCGGCTTGGCGTACCGGCCGTCCAGGGATACGGCGATGTTGGTGACGACCCTGCGGCCGCCGGTCTGCTCCGTCATTTCCCGCTCCTCGTCTCGCTGTCTTCCGTGGTGAACACGGCCGCGAGCCTGTCGAGGCTCTGGCCGAAACCGATCTCGATCCCCGCGATGAAGTCCGCGGAACCGACCGTGCTGCCGGTGACCCGGTACTGGACGTCGAGGTCCGTGCCCGCGTCGGTGCGCCGTAGCTCGAAGTCGAGATGACCGGTGAAGGCGACCCCGCCGCCGGGCAGCAGAGGCGACAGCCGGTAGGCGAGACGCTCACCGGGCCGCACCGCCTCGACCACTCCCTCCGCACGCCCGGCGACCGCATCCGAACCGTCGGCGTCCTCGGCGTCGCGGTACTCCTGGACGATCCGGCCGCCCTCCCGCGCCTCGAAGACCAGCTCGGAAACGCGCAGGTCGTCGGGCGCCCACCAGCGGGCGAGCAGATCGGACTCGGTCAGATGGCGCCACACCGCCCCGGGGCTTCCCGCCAGCGACCGCCGGAACGCGAACGAACGCCCGTCCGCCCACCCCGGCTCCCGTGCGGCGGCCCGCTCCGCATCGAGGCTGCGCCCGTACCGCTCAAAGGTGTCACGCGGCCCGCCGTCCAGCTCCGCCGTGTCGGCGAGCCGTCCGAGCTCTCCCGCCAGCTCCCGTAGGGGAGCGGACCGGAGCGCGTAGATGCGCCGCTGCCCGGTGCGCTGCGACGTGACGATCCCCGCGCGTTCCAGGGCCTGCAGGTGCTTGGTCGTCTGCGGCTGCCGCGCCCCGGCGAGCTGCGCGAGCACGCCCACCGACCGAGGCCGCTCGGCCAGCAACCCGACAAGCCGCCAACGAACCGGATCGGCCAACGCGGCAAGCACAACTTCCATGCCCCAAAGTATTCTCCGTAACGAATATTCCTGTCAAGGAATATATCGCGGCGACACCACAGACAGTGTCGAGACCCCGCAGCCAAGCCAGGGGAGACGCCAGCTAAGAGACCGGCGGCCGTGCCAGCGGCGACGTCACCGCACCCAGACTCGGCCCACATACAGCACTGCCCGATGTAGAGGCCATGGGTGCGAGTGGGCCAGTGCGGCGATCGAGGGGAGGACGCCGTCGCAGCAGCCGTCAGGAGTGATGCGGTCCGCAGCGGCGGGGGCCATGCCGCGCGCACCGAAGATCCGGGTCGGCCCTGCGGGGGAGCCGACGCTTACGCTCGCGGCGCTGGAGCGCAGGTACTAGATGAGGGCGTTGCCCTGCGCGACCGCCACGGCAGCGTCGACGACGAGGCAACGATCTCGCGCGCGCGGAACTGCTCGGAGAACCACCGTCGGCGACAGGGGTCACTGTGGATGAGGTGACCATTTCGCCATGCTGGCGCGGAACATCGCCACCATGTCGTCAGGGGCGGCGATGTGGTTCTTGATGACCTCGGCCACGAGCGCCGGCGTCGCCTTGTTGCCGTGGAAAGCGCACGGCCGGCGAAGCAGGTCAGAGAAAGGCCGCACGTCCGCCGCTGGGCGCGAGACTGCGGGCAAGGCGGTTGGCGGCGAATCGGCCGAGGGGGTGCTTTCTGGTGCCCCGATCGGCTCTACTTAACATAATGTACATTATCGACCAACGATCAGACTCGCTGGGAGCGGGGCGAATCGGACGCCGTGGGGTGCTTGTGCGCGGGTTCGGCTCTCCTTCGCCGTCCCGTCAGCGCCGTCCCTCAGTGCCGTGCTGCGGCGCGCCAGGGGTTGCTCGTGGGGTGCAGCGCGGTGATCTCTCGTGGGGCGGGGTGATCAAGAGCTTCGCGGGACGGTCCGAGGCCGTTCCCGTGAACCCCGCGTAATGATCTTGGGGTCGTTCGTCGCTCGGTGCGGTCATCGGGTGGTGGGCGGGGTCAAGGTGACCCAGTAGCGGTCTTCGCCTTGGACGCGGCCGTCGTGGACGCCGCCGTTCGCGGTGATCACGCGGCGGGACGGCTCGTTGTCGGACGCGCACGTCAGCAGGACGCGGTCCAGGCCGAGCCGGCGGCACTCCACCAGGCCGGCGGCCAGCATCCGCGTCGCGTGGCCGCGCCGCCGCCAGGGTGTGACGACGTGGTAGCCGACGTGCCCGCCGACCTCGGCCAGTTCCGGTGTCAGGCGGTGCCGGACGATCAGCGTGCCCAGGTAGTCCTGGCCAGAGACGTACCAGAACGTCGAACACGGAACGCCCCAGCGTTCCTGGACGCCCCGGCGCCGGGCGACGAACGCGCCGAAGTCGCGGTGCGCCTCGTCCAGCCACTCGGCTGAGACGCCGTCCGCCAGGTGGTCGGCCCACTCCCCGGCCAGGAACGATTCGCGCACCGCCGTCGTCGGCGCGGTCAGGCGCGGTGGCGGGACGGGATCGCTCATGGGGCGATTCTGCCGGAATCCGATGAAACCGGTTCCGCGGCCGGAGAGTCTCACCTCCCGTCCCCCGATCGACACGACGAAAGGTGACCGTGAGCGAGCACCTCGACCAGGTCTTCGGCCGGCTCGTCAACCGCAGCTGGCAGCGGTTCTCGGAGCAGCTCCACACGCGCGAGATCGACGATCTGCTGGTCGGCGCCGTCATCACCGCGGCGGTCGCGCAGGGCAACGCCCTCATCGACCTGAACTCCGACGGCAACCACCACTACCTGCGCTTCCAGCACCGCGAGCACAAGCACCGGCTGATGTTCCAGCTGACGCACCTGGCGGGCGGCGTCACCGCGGCCAGGACGCTGGGCCAGCACGCGTCGGTGACGATGGCCTACGGCGAGTACGTCCAGGACGCGCGGACGGTGTGGCAGGCGCTGAAGTCGGAGGTCAAGAGCGGTTTCCTCGATGTCGGCGAGCCGGGCGTGCTCACCGTCGACGCCGACCTCGGGACCGGGTACGTGTACGTCCAGGTCCCCCTGCTGCTGGACCTGGAGCCGTACTTCGCCGACCACTACACGGTGAAGTACCCGGTGCTGCAGGAGCACATCGCCGCCGTCACCCAGGCCTGTGCGAAGTACCTGCACGGCCGCATCGCCGCCTGAACCGGAGACCGCCATGCTTTCGATGATCAACAAGTTCAAGAACAACGCCGAGGCGCGGGAGAGCAAGGACGAGGCGCTGATCGGCGAGATGGTCTTCACGATGGCGCACCTGGGCTGCCCCGTCATCGGGATCAAGTCCGGCGGCGACCTGCAGTACGTGCGGTTCAAGCCGGTCAAGGACCCGGTCCTCTACAGCTTCACGATCGTGCTGGACCGCAAGACCGGCGACGGCGCGCTGCAGCAGGCGGTGCTCGGCAGCAAGGCGACGCTGACGTTCGTGGCCGAGGTCAAGAACCACATCGCCGACCCCGACGACCTGGTGGCGATGTTCCGCACCGACATGGCGAACATGCTGCGCAGCCCCTGGTTCGGCGACGTCAAGCTCGACCACCAGCTCAACTCGATCACCGCGACGAAGAAGCAGCTGATCGACATCGACGACTACGCGGACGCCGACGGCGCCGACCGCGACCGGCTGCGGCAGCTGCTCCAGGGCACGATGCAGGAACTGCGCGAGAAGGTGGCGCCGTACAAGAAATGAGGGCGGCTGGTACGGCCCCTCCTCCGCCGGGGGCCGTGTCCCCTCTCCGACGGCAAACCGGACAGAATCCAGCTTCTGTCCGGTTTGTGTAGTTTGTCCAAGGTAATCCAGTTCAGTGGCCGCGCGTGAGGTCGGCGAAGCGGAGTGCGTTGCGGACGGCGGCGCCGCCGGGGTCGTTGTTGAAGTAGACGTAGCCGTCGTCGGCGCCGGCGAGCTCGTCCGCCCAGCTCTTGAGGGTCTCGTCGTCGTAGTGCGGCCAGGGCTCGGCGGGGCCCTCGTGGAAGCGCAGGTAGAGCCATCCGGTGGTCCGCCAGAGGGGCGTCTGCGGGCGGCCGAGGCGGTCGGTCCAGCACAGGGCGGCGCCGTGGTCCTCCAGGACGCGGCGGGTCTCGTCCGTCCACCACGTGGGGTGGCGGGGTTCGACGGCGATGCGGACGCTCCCGGGGAACTCCCCCAGGCAGGCGGCGAGGCGGCCCGGTTCGGCGCGCAGGGTCGGCGGGAGCTGCAGCAGGACGGGCCCGAGCTTGGAGCCGAGCCCCGCGGCGGCGTTCATGAGGCGCGCGACGGGCTCGGCGGGGTCGTTGAGGCGTTTCATGTGGGTCAGGTAGCGGCTGGCCTTGACCGCCATGACGAACCCGGGCGGGGTGCCGTCGCGCCACAGCTCGAACGTCCCGCGGCCGGGCAGCCGGTAGAAGGCGTTGTTGTTCTCCACCGTGGCGAACACCTCGCCGTAGCGGTGCAGCCAGCGGCGCTGCGCCAGGCCGGGCGGGTACAGGACGCCGCGCCAGTCGGCGTACTGCCATCCCGATGTGCCGATGAGCATCGGCCCCTCCCCCTCGTCCGGTGCGCCGCGCGGTGGTCATACCCCGCGGCGGACGGGTTCCAGGGCGCGGATGTAGTCGACGAGGCGGACGCCGATCTCGAACGGGAGGTCCGGGCCGTCCAGGTCGAGGTCGGGCCAGGTCTCGGAGACGCGGCGCCAGGTGGTGCGGCCGAGGAACGGGCCGGTGGCGGGGTCGTCGCCGAGTTCGGCGCGCCAGCGGGGTTCGGAGGTGAGCAGGCGGGCGAGGACGGCCTGGTTGGCGGGTTCGTCGCGGTACTCGGCGTGGAAGCCGATCTCGACGGCGTGCGCGCGGGCGCCGGGGGCCAGCTCGGCGGGGATGATCTGGGCCTCGTAGTGCTCGCGCTGCGGTTCGGGGTCGCCGAACCATGCCTTGACGCCGTTGTGGCGCACCTGGACGCGGGGGTGGCCGAGGGCGGGCGGCGCCGATCCCCGGATGATCTCGCCGACCTGGTCGAACAGTGCGAGGTCCGTCACCGTGCCGATCCTACGGGCGTTCTGTCGGGGGCGGGCGGTAGCGTCCGGCGGGTGCGACCTTCCGATGTTCAGCGGCTGACGGTGGCCGAGTGCGTGGACCGTTACGGGGAGATGGTGCGGGCGAAGACGTCGACGGGTGCGCTGGCGCCGGCGTCGGCGGAGGTGTACGCGCGGGACGTGGTGACGTTCGCGGCGCTGGCGGGCGCCGACCGGGTGCTGGACGATCTGACGGGTGAGGACGTCGATGAGGTGCTGCTTCGGTTCGCGCGCAAGCCGGATGAGCGGCGGCGGGGGCGGCCGCCGGCGGAGCCGGGCGGCGGGCCGTCGCAGAGTGCGGCGTCGCAGGCGCGGTTCCGGCGTTCGGTGTCGGCGTTCTTCCGGTACGCGGTGGTGGCGGGGTGGGTGCAGCTGAACCCGATGGACGCGGTGACGGTGCGGCCGAAGCAGCGGGGCGGGCTGCGGGCGGAGCGGCGGGCGCTGACGGTGGAGCAGGCGGAGGGGCTGCTGGGGGCGGCGCGTGATCTGGCCGACGGGCCGGCGGTGGCGGCGCGGCGGCGGGATCAGCGGACGGAGCTGCGGGACGGGTTGATCGTGCTGCTGCTGGCGGCGGTGGGGCCGCGGGTGTCGGAGCTGACGGCGGCGAACGCGGAGGACTTTTTCGTCAACGGCGGGACGCGGTACTGGCGGATCTTCGGCAAGGGCGGGCGGACGCGGGACGTGCCGCTCCCCCGTCCGGTGGTTGAGGTGCTGGACGCGTATCTGGCGGACGGGCGGCGCCTGCTGGATCGGGGGCGGGAGCCGAAGGCGCTGCTGCTGTCGTGGCGGGGGCGGCGGCTGGCGCGGGGTGATGTGCAGGGGGTGATCGACCGGGTGCTGGAGCGGGTGGAGCCGGTGCGGCGGCGGAGTGTGACGCCGCATGGGCTGCGGCATACGACGGCGACGCATCTGCTGGCGGCGGCGACGGACATGGACGCGGTGCGGCGGGTGCTGGGGCATGCGGACCTGTCGACGCTGGGCCGGTACCGGGACGAGCTGCCGGGTGAGCTGGAGGCGGCGATGCGGGTGCATCCGCTGCTGGGTCCGGTGGAGGGCCGGCGGGGCGGTTGACGCGCCGCTCCCCTGCCGCTCCCCCGCCGCGCACCTTGTCCGGGGCGGTCAGGCGGGGTGGAGGGTGCGGGCGAGGGCGTAGGCCTCGCTGAGGTCGGTGCCGCGGTAGTCGAGGGCGGCGATGTCGGCGAGGTGGTGGTCGGCGTTGACGGCGACGGTGTTGGCGAGGTGGCGGAACAGGGGCGCGTCGGACATGGAGTCGCCGTAGGCGGTGCATTGGGCGGGGGCGAGTCCGTGGCGGGCGCGGAGCCGGTCGGCGATGCCGACCTTGTCGGCGGGGGTGAGGATGCCGGCGGGGTCGAGGGTGCCGGTGAACGGCATCGGGGGGAAGCGGGAGGCGATGACGTCGTCGAAGCCGAGGTCGAGGAGGTGGCGGGCGAAGAAGTCGGGCGACATGGTGATGACGGCGGAGTGCTCGCCGCGGGCGCGGATGTCGGCGCAGACGTCGGCGATGCCGGTGAGCCAGGTGGCGGCGGTGTAGGCGGTGGCGACGATGTCGGGGGTGAGGTGGCGCCAGAGCCGGTGGATCTCGGTGGAGAAGCCGCGGGTGTCGAGGGTGCCGGCGGCGAAGCGGGCCTCGAGTTCGCGGAGTTCGGGGAGGGTGCCGAGGTGGCGGGCGATTTCGAGGTTGGCGGTGGTGCCGGCGAGGAGGGTGCCGTCCATGTCGAAGATGTGCAGGTGTCCCACAGTGGGTGAAGTGTGCCGGACGGGTGCGGGGCGGGGCGAACGGTTTTCAGCCGGTGCGCGAGTGCCGGGCGGTGTGGGGCGGGGTTCTCTGCGGGGGTGGTGTCGTCCGAGGCGGGGGGTGTGGGGTCGTCCTTCGGTAGGAGGGACGGGGTGTCCTTCGTTCGCAGGTCGCGGGGCGGGCCCCTGCCGAAAGTCGGGGATGGCGGTGGCCGTTCGCGGGATCCGCCGGGGGGCGGCCGTTTCCTAGCGTCGGGGCATGGACGGGATCTTGGGTCTGGTGGACACGGCGGTGACGTCGCCGTGGTTCTACCTCGTGCTGTTCGCGGTCGCGGCGATCGACGGGTTCTTCCCGGTGGTGCCGAGCGAGAGCCTGGTGATCACCGCGGGGGTGTACGCGGCGTCGGGTGAGCCGGAGCTGGTGCCGGTGGTGGTGCTGGCGGCGCTGGGCGCGTTCACCGGTGACCATGTGTCGTACCTGGTGGGGCGGCGGGCGGGCGGCCGCTGGGTGCGGGGGCTGCGGCCGGGGACGCGGCGGCATGCGGCGTTCGGGTGGGCGCGGCGGACGATGGCCGAGCGGGGCGGGCTGATCCTGGTGGTGGCGCGGTACGTGCCGGGCGGCCGGACGGCGGTGACGGTGACGATGGGCGCGGTGGGGTACCCGCTGCGGTGGTTCTCGCTGTTCGCGGCGGTGGCGGCGGTGTCGTGGGGTCTGTACGGGGCGCTGCTGGGTTATGTGGGCGGGGTGGCGTTCGAGGACGACCCGGTGAAGGGCGTGGCGGTCGGTCTGGGGTTGGCGTTGTCGGTGACGGCGGTGGTGGAGGGTGTGCGTTTCGTACGGCACCGCCGCACGACCGTCCCGGAGCCGCAGCCGGGGTCTCAGCGGGAGTCGCGGTCGGAGTCTCAGTCGGAGTCGCGGCCGGACGGGGATCGGGTGGCGCGGGTGGGGCCGTTGTCCGGCGGTTGATCGCGGGAAAGTGACAGGCTTCGCACGATGGTGGCCATAGGGTGAACTTCGGCGGTCGGCCCGGTGTCTCAAGGGTGTCGGGCGTGGGCCGCCTGTGAGCGTGAGGGAGAGCATGGGAGCGCCGGATTTCAGCGCCGATCTGTACCGGGACATCACCGAGTTCGCGCAGGGCACGCCGTCCTGGGTGCATGAGGTCGCGGACGTGGGCACCGACGCGGGGCTGCTGCTGTTCGCCGTGCTGTTCGTGGCGGGCTGGTGGCGGGCCCGGGGCCTGGACGCGCGGGCGATGGGGCTGGCGCTGGCGGCGCCGTTCGCGGTGGTGTCGGCGTACCTGGTGAGCGAGGTGTCGAAGAGCTTCATCCAGGAGGAGCGGCCGTGCCGGGCGGTGGCGGGGGCGGTGCACATCGCGGCGTGTCCGCCGCAGGGCGACTGGTCGTTCCCGAGCAACCACGCGACGATCGCGGCGGCGTCGGCGGCGGCGATCGTGGTGGCGTGGCGGGCGTTGGCGCCGCTGGTACTGCCGCTGGCGGCGCTGATGGCGTTCTCGCGGGTGTTCGTGGGCGTGCACTATCCGCATGATGTGGCGGCGGGGTTCCTGGTGGGGGTCGTGGTGGCTCCGCTGGTGGCGCTGGTGCTGGTGCGGGTGCTGCGTCCGCTGGTGGACGGGTTGCGGGGCGTGGCGGCGGGCGCGGTGCTGCTGGGCGCGGGTCCGGCCGCCACTGGAGGTGGTGCGGGTTCGCCGGGCTTGGGAGTGCCGGTCGGGCAGGGTGCGCGGGCGCCGTATGCCGGTGCCGGTCCGGCGATGGGCGCCGCTCCGGTGAACGCGCCGATGGACGATGCGGCGGTGACGATGCCGGACGTGATGGGCGGTGTGACGCGCCGCCAGGGCCCTCTCCCCTAGCCGGGACGGGCCTCGTTGGGGCCGCCCACCGGTGGTGCCGCGGCACCACCGGTGGGCGGCCCTTCGGCGTCTCCTCCCCCGGGCGCGGATGCATGGCCGCGGGGGTGCATGGCCGCCGCCTGCGAGGCCACGTGACGCGAGGGCACCGGGCGCGAGGCCGTCGGCTGTGAGGCCGTCGGCTGCGAGGCCGCCGGCTGCGCGGGCGGGTGCTGGAGTTGGCGGCAGGCTGGTCGGTGCCGCCCGGGCGCCTGAAACGCGTCCGTCCTGCTGACATGCGCGGTTGACGACGAACCGTCCCGCCCGGGGCCTCTGTGACGGCCTGCGGACACCCACTGAACCGGCAGGAGGGGGCACGCGGTGGTGGTGTGGGTCAGGGGGTGTCGGGGGTGGTGTCGACGAGGCCGGCCTCGTGGGCGAGGACGGCGGCCTGGACGCGGTTGCGGACGTCCAGGCGGGTGAGGATGGCGCTGACGTAGGCCTTGACGGTGCCTTCGACGAGGTGGAGGCGGGCGGCGATCTCGGCGTTGGACAGGCCGGAGCCGAGGAGGGTGAGGACGTCGCGTTCGCGGGGGGTGAGGGTGTCGGTGCGGCGGCGGGCGCGGGCGCCGCCGTCGAGGCGGCTGCCGGCGATGTGGGTGATGACGCGGTGGGCGACCTTCGGGGACAGGTAGGCGGCGCCGCCGGCGACGGCGTGGACGCCGGCGATGAGTTCGTGCGGGTCGCCGGATTTGAGGAGGAAGCCGCTGGCGCCGCCGGCGAGGGCGCGGGCGATGTAGTCGTCCTCGCCGAAGGTGGTGAGCATGATGACGCCGGTGGCGGGGGCGGCGCGGCGGAGTTCGGCGGCGGCGGCGAGGCCGTCGAGGCGGGGCATGCGGATGTCGAGGAGGGCGACGTCGGGGCGGTGGCGGAGGGTGAGGTCGACGGCTTCGCGGCCGTCGGCGGCCTCGGCGACGACGTCGATGCCGGGGTCGGCGGTGAGGATGGCGCGGACGCCTGCGCGGATCATCGTCTCGTCGTCGGCGAGGAGGGCCCGGATCACTCGTTCTCCCGGTCGGGGTGGTCGCGGTCGGTGCGGTCGGGGTCGAGGCTGTGGGTGTCGTAGCTGTTCTTGCCGGTGAGGAGTCCGCCGGTGAAGCAGAGGCGGTAGATGCGGGCGGTGCCGAGGAGGTTGGCGTCGGGGCGGTAGTAGCGGCAGTCGGCGCCGGGCGGTTCGGGGACGGCGGCGTGGACGACGCCGGAGTCGAGGGTCTGCCGGCGCGGGAGGGTCTGTTCGACCTGGTGCTGGGGTGTGCCGACGCGGAGGGCGGCGTAGTCGGCGGGTGGGAGGACGGAGTTGAGGGTGACGTAGATGTAGTAGCCGGCCATGACGGCGCCGAGGGCGGCCATGAGGGCGATGGGGACGGTGATGGCGGTGATGAGGCCGCGGCGGACCTGGAGGCGTTCGCGGGCGAGGTGGAGGGCGGATTCGGAGGGCCACTCCCCCGCCGGGACGGGTGGTGCGCCGGGCGGTGTGCCGGGGGCGGGTGCCGTTGCGGGGGGCGGGGTGTCGGGGAGGTGCGCGGTGAGGGTGAAGCCGCCGCGGGGGTCGGGGGCGGCGTCGAGGGTGCCGCCGAGGAGGCGGACGCGTTCGGTGAGGCCGGTGAGTCCGCGTCCGCCGGTGGGGAGGAGGGGTGTGCGGCCGGGCGGGGGGTCGTTGGCGGCGGTGAGGTGGAGGGCGCCGGCGCGGCGGGTGAGAGTGATGGTGATGGGGGCGCCGGGGGCGTGTTTGGCGGCGTTGGTGATGGCCTCTTGGACGATGCGGTGGGCGGTGAGCGCGGCCATGGGGGCGAGTCCGTGCAGGGCGGCGGCGCCGGTGAGGTGGACGGGGACGCCGGAGGCGCGGGCGCGGTCGACGAGGTCGGTGATGCTCTCGCGGGCGGGGCGGACGGGTGCGGGGGCGTCTTCGGGGGTGTGGCCGGCGTCTTCGCGGAGGACGCCGATGATCTCGCGGAGGCGGTCGGTGGCGTCGGCGGCGCCGGTGCGCAGTTCGGCGGCGGCGGCGCGGTGCCGGCCGTCGAGTCCGGGGGCGACCTGGAGGGCGCCGGCGCGGACGGCGATGAGGGCGAGTTCGTGGCCGAGGGAGTCGTGCATGTCCTGGGCGATGCGGGTGCGTTCGCGGAGGCGTTCGCGTTCGGCGATGATGCGCTGCTGGTGTTCGAGGCGTTCGGCGCGTTCCCATCCGGCGTGCAGGAGTTCCTGGTGTTGGCGCCAGTAGCGGCCGATGAGCCAGGGCAGGACGCCGAGGAGGACGAGCCAGACGGTGGAGGGGAACCAGGTGGTGACGGCGAGGCCGCGGGCGACCGACAGGACGGTGCCGCCGATGAGGACGGCGGTGAGTCCCCACAGGACGGGTTGCGCGCGGCGGGTCCGCAGGCCGGTCAGGTAGGACATGACGGGCATGGCGAACACGAAGTTGCCGTGGACGGCGGTGAGCGAGATCGCGGTGAGCAGCGCGGCGGTGGGCCAGGCGCGGGACACCGCGATGGCGGCGGCGAGGACGGCGAGGCCGGCCGCTTCCAGCCACCAGGAGGCCCGGCCGGGTTCGAGCGGGGTGACGAGGCCGGCGGCGACGGGGAACGCCAGGACGGTGTAGAGGGCGGCGTCTTTGAGCAGGGCTGCGCGGGTGGGGCGGCGGACCGCGGCGCGCAGCGCGGACGGGCGCAGCGCCCGCCCGGTGCAGGCGGCCGTGCGCGCGGCCGTGCGCGCGGCGGTGGAGGCGAGCGTGTGCGCCCTGGCGCGGGCGGTGCCGCGGGCGTCGTCGGCGGCGGCGCGGCGGGTCCGGGCGGCCGCGGCGCCGCGGTCGCCGGGGTGGGGGTCGCCCGGGTGGGGGTCGGTGGCCGCGGAGTCGTTCACGGGCTCCACGCTACTGGCCGGTGAAATGCGGTGTTACTGCCGAAAGTCAGGGTGGGGGGTGGTTGAAGATCGCGGGGCGGGGTGCGGCTGAACTACGGTTGGGCGGGTGACGGCGCCCCCGATGCGGTTCCCGCTCCGCCGGCTGCGCGATCTGGCGCGCGGTCCGGCGGGTGACGCGGCGTTCGCCGCGGCGGTGCTGGTGGTGACGGTGTGGATGAGCGCGGCGGCGGCGAAGCCCGGGGACCGGTCGCTGTGGCCGGGCGGGCTGGCGCTGATCGCGGTGGCGGCGGTGTCGCTGGCGTGGCGGCGGCGTGCTCCGGTGGCGGTGCTGGTGGTCGCGGTGGCGGTGGCGGTGCTGTACTACCCGATGGGGTTTCCGGACGGGCCGGTCGCGGCGGTGCTGTGGGTGGCGCTGTTCAACGCGGCGGTGGAGTGCCGGCTGGCGGTGTCGCTGGGCGCGGTCATCGTCGTGAACGCGGGGTTCCTGGCGGTGGCGTTCGCGCGGGGCGGCGGCGACGGCGGCGACCCGGACGCGGTCACCGACGCGCGGGGGGTGGCGTCGCTGTCGCTGGGGCTGCTGGTGACGGTGGCGCTGGGGCAGTACGTGCGGAGCCGCCGGGACCGGGCGGAGGCGGCGGAGCGGCGCGCGGCGGAGGCCGAGCGGGACCGGGAGGCCGAGGCGCGGCGCCGTGCGGTGGCCGAGCGGCTGCGGATCGCGCGGGAGCTGCACGATGTGCTGGCGCACCAGATGTCGCTGATCAACGTGCAGGCGGGTGCGGCGCTGCACCGCCGGGACGACGCGGAGCGGGCGTACGCGGCGCTGGAGGCGATCAAGGCGGCGAGCAAGGAGACGCTGCGGGAGCTGCGCGGGGTGCTGGGGGTGTTGCGGCAGGTCGACGAGTGCGACGGCGGCGCGGAACCCGGCGGGCCGGTGGCGCCGTCGCCGGCACCGTCGCTGGCGCGGGTCGGTGAGCTGCTCGACCGGGCCGCCGAGGCGGGGCTCTCGGTGCGGCGGGCGGGTGACCTGCCGGAGCCGGGGGCGGCGGGCACGGCGGCGCTGGAGGCGGTGGCGGCGCCGGTGGGGGCGGCCGGGTACCGGATCGTGCAGGAGGCGCTGACCAACGCCGTCCGGCATTCTGGGGCGGCGGTGGTGACGGTGGAGGTGCGGTGCCTGCCGGGTGAGGTGCGGGTGCTGGTCGAGGACGACGGGCACGGGCCGGTGCCGGGCGGCGCGGCCGGGGAGGGGAACGGGTTGCGGGGCATGCGGGAGCGTGCGGCGGCGGTCGGCGGGGAGCTGACCGCGGGGCCGGGGGCGGCGGGCGGGTTCCGGGTGGCGGCGCGGCTGCCCCTGGGCGGCGGCCGGGATGATCGGGCGGGGAAGGGCGAGGTGGAGGACATGGAGGAGAGCGCGTGATCCGGGTGATGCTGGCCGACGACCAGACGCTGGTGCGGGCGGGGTTCCGGTCGATCCTGGAGGGCGAGGACGACATCGAGATCGTCGCCGAGGCCGGGAACGGGGAGCAGGCGGTGGCGCGGGCGGGCGAGCTGCGGCCCGACGTGGTGCTGATGGACATCCGCATGCCGGTGCTGGACGGGCTGGAGGCGACCCGCCGGATCATCGCCGATCCGCGGCTGGAGTCCGTCCGGGTGGTGATCTTGACGACGTTCGATCTGGACGACTACGTGTACGGGGCGATCAAGGCGGGTGCGAGCGGGTTCCTGGTGAAGGACACCGAGCCGCCGGAGCTGATCCACGGGGTGCGGGTGGTGGCGCGCGGGGACGCGCTGCTGGCGCCGACGGTGACGCGGCGGCTGATCGCCGAGTTCGCGTCGCGGATCACCGCGCCGCCGCCCGCGGTGGAGCTGAACGCGCTCACCGACCGGGAGCGGGAGGTGCTGGAGCTGGTGGCGGCGGGCCTGTCGAACGAGGAGATCGCCGGGCGGCTGGTGCTGTCGCCGGCGACGGCGAAGACGCACGTGAGCCGTATCCTGGCCAAGCTGGGGGCGCGGGACCGGGCGCAGCTGGTGGTGCTGGCCTACGAGATGGGCGTGATCCGTCCGGGCTGGCTCGGCTGATCCCGCGGGCGCAACCGGGCGGGCCGGGGCGGTGTTGAACGGATGTGACGGTTACGGACGAAGCTTCCTCCCGCACCCGCGACACCGCCGGCGGCGGTGCCGGCGGCGGTGCCGGCGGCGGTGCCGGCGGCGGTGGGGATGCGGGTGCGGCCGATGCGGCGGGCGCGGAGGTCGCCGCGGCGCTCGCGCGGGACCTGGACGCCGGGTTCGCCGACCTGTACGAGGCGTACCGGGGCGCGGTGTTCTCCACCGCGCTGCGGCTGTGCGGGCGGTGGGCGGAGGCGGAGGACCTGTCGGCGGAGGCGTTCCTGCGCGCCTACCGGGCGCTGGCGGGGTACGGGCCGGAGCGGATCGCCGAGCTGCGGCCGCGGGCGTGGCTGCTGATGATCCTGACGAACGTGTGGCGCAACAGCGTCCGGTCGGCGGCGCGGCGGCCGGCCGCGGCGGGTCCGATCGAGGACGCCCCCGATCCGCCCGATCCGGGCGAGGGGGTGGAGGAGGCCGCGGCGCGCCGCGAGACGGGGCGGGAGCTGGCGGGGCTGCTGGCCGAGCTGCCGGAGGCGCAGCGGGCCGCGGTGGTGCTGCGGCACGTGACCGATCTGCCGGTCGCGGAGGTGGCGGCGGTCCTGGAGCTGCCGGAGGGCACCGTGAAATCGCACGTCTCCCGGGGGCTGGCGCGGCTGCGGAGGCTGCGCGCCGCCCGGGAGGGGCAGCGGCGGGACGAGTGGGAGGGAGGTCCGCGATGACCGGTACCGATGCCGCCGGAGCGGCTGGAGGGGCGGATCCGCTGGCGCGTGAGCTGGCGGGGCTGGCCGCCGACGCGCCGCCCGGTCTGCTGGACCGCATCGCCGCGCGCCGTGTCCGCGTCCCCGGGCCGCTGGAGGAGGGGCCGCTGGGCGACCTGCAGGTCGCCTTCACCGACCGGGGTGTCGCCTACCTGCGCGCGGGGATGGGCGAGCGGGAGTTCGCCGAGGCGTTCCGGGCGCGGTTCGCGCGTCCGCTGCTGCCGGGGGCGCGTCCGCCGGCGGGGCTGCTGCCGGCGCTGCGGCGGGGCCGTCCGGGCGGGCTGGCGCTGGACCTGCGGGGATTGAGCGAGTTCGAGTCCGCCGTGCTGGCGGCCGCGGCGCAGATCCCGCGCGGGCAGACCCGCCCGTACGCGTGGGTGGCGCGGCTGGCGGGGCGGCCGAAGGCGGTCCGCGCGGTGGGGTCGGCGCTGGGCCGCAACCCGGTGCCGCTGCTGATCCCGTGCCACCGGGTGACCCGGTCGGACGGGTCGCTGGGCGAGTACGTGTTCGGTGCGGACGCCAAGGAGCGGCTGCTGCGCGCCGAGGACGTGGACGTGGAGGAGGCCGCCGAGCTGGCGCGGCGCGGGGTGCGGCTGGTCGGTTCGGACACGACGGGGATCGTGTGCTATCCGACGTGCGGGGACGCGCGGCGGATCACGCCGGGGCACCGGCGCGGTTTCGGTGATCTGGCGGCGGCGCGGTCGGCGGGGTACCGGCCGTGCCTGCACTGCCGCCCTGCCTGACCGTCCCTCAGGGGCGCCGGGCCCGGGGGGCGTGCTGGGGGGTGCGGGGGGCGGGGCATAGATCGGCGCAGGCCGGGAATGGGGCGTCCACCTGCGGGGGCGCGGCCGTGCGCCCGTCCCGCACCGAGCACCGCCGACGAGGGGGAGATCGCCATGCGCGTCGTCGTCACCGGCGCCACCGGCAACATCGGGACCAGCACGCTGCGCGCGCTCGCCGAGGACCCGGCCGTCACCGCCGTCACCGGCCTGTCCCGCCGCGCGCCGGGGCCGGGCGCGGCGCGGGAGACCGACCCGGCCGGGACGGGGAAGATCGAGTGGGCGGAGGCCGACGTCACCGACAGCGACCTGGTGCCGCTGCTGCGCGGCGCCGACGTCGTGATCCACCTGGCGTGGCTGTTCCAGCCGACGCACCGGCCGGCGGTGACGTGGGACGCCAATGTCGTCGGCAGCGGGCGGGTGTTCGATGCCGCCGCCGAGGCGGGGGTGCCGGCGGTGGTGTACTCCTCGTCGGTCGGGGCCTACTCCCCCGGCCCCAAGGACCGGGCGGTCGACGAGTCGTGGCCGACGCACGGGTGGCCCGGTGCCGCGTACTCGCGGGAGAAGTCGTATGTGGAGCGGCTGCTGGACGCGTTCGAGGCCGCGAATCCGGGCCGACGCGTGGTGCGGATCCGTCCGGGGTTCGTCTTCGAGCGGCAGAGCGCCAGTGAGCAGCGGCGGCTGTTCGCCGGGCCGCTGCTGCCCGGCCGGCTTGTCCGGCCGGACCTGATCCCGTTCGTGCCGGACATGCCGGGGCTGCGGATGCAGTTCCTGCATTCGGCGGACGCGGGGCAGGCGTTCCGGCTGGCCGCGACCCGCGACGTGCGCGGCGCGTTCAACATCGCCGCCGACCCGGTCATGGACGCCGCCGAGATCGCCGACCTGTTGGGCGCCCGGACGGTCCGGGTGCCGCAGCGGGGGGTGCGGGCGCTTCTCGCGGCCGCGTGGAACCTGCACCTGGTGCCGGCGTCGCCGGGCCTGTTCGAGCTGGCGATGCAGATCCCGGTCATGGACACCGGGCGGGCCCGCGCCGAGCTCGGCTGGACGCCCCGGCACAGCGCCCGCGAGGCGTTCGGCGAGTTCCTGGACGGGCTGCGCGCCGGCGCGGGGCGCGACACGCCGCCGCTGGCGCCCGGGACCGGCGGCCCGGCCCGCGCCCGCGAGTTCGCCTCCGGCGTCGGCCGCCGCCCCTGACCGGACCGCTTCCCGCGGCGTTCGCCCGCGCAGTTCCCCTGGGTTCCCCAGGGTTTCCCTGGCCATCGTCACCGCTCTCCTTGGAGGTCACCCGATGCCGACGATCACTTCCGACCACCTGCACACCCTGCTGGCCTCCACCGACCGCGACGCCGCGCTCGTCGTGGTCGGGGGCCGCGCCACCGTCGTCCCGGGCGATCCGAGCGCGGGCGGCGGCCCCGAGGACGCCTTGGTGATCACCACGCGGGACGCCGTCATCGCCGAGCTGGACACCGGCGCCAACGAGGAGCGGATCGAGGCGCTGGCGCAGCGACTGGAGGTCGCGCTGGAGAGCCTCGGCGGCTGACCGTGCCCCCTCCGCCTCACCCGGCGCCGGTCTGGCCCGCGCCGGGTGAGCGCGCGTCGGGTGAGCGCGCGTCGGGGGACGTGCGGACGCGGCGGCGGTGGCTGGTGTCGCAGAACGGGTAGGAGCGGCTGCGGCGGCACGCGCACAGCGCCACCAGCCACCGGTCGGACACGACCGTGGAGCCGTCCTCCAGGACGACCTCGACGGGGCCCTCCACCAGCATCGGGCCGCCCGGCACGATCCGCACCCGCCGCCGGTCCCCGGCGGCCACATCAGCGCCACCGCCAGGCCCGGCAGCGGGCCCGGGGCGCGGGTCAGGCGGGCTGGTGCTCGCGGGCATGGCCCTCACCGCCCTCGACGGGCCCGGTCCGCGCCGCGATCAGGTCGGCGCGGACCACGACCAGGTCCTCGTGCCGCTGCCCGGGCCCCAGCAGGCCCCGCGCCGCCAGCCGCGCCGCGCGGCGCCGCATCACCGGCCCGAACGGCTCGCGGTGCCGCGCCACCACCGACGCCCGCATCCCGGAGGCGCGCAGCGACACCAGCGTCGCCGCGACCCCGTTCAGCGCCGAGTGGACCAGCAGCAGCGTCCCCGACGGTGCCAGGTGCCGCGGGGCCCGCGCGCAGATGCGGTCCAGCAGCGCGCGGCCGTCCGGTCCGGCCTCCCACGCGCGGGCGCGGCCGCGCGCCGCCGCCGGGTCGATGTCGCCCGCCACGTACGGGGGGTTGGCGACGATCACGTCGAACACCTCGCCGGCGACCGGCGCGAACAGGTCGCCGCGCAGCACCCGGACCGGCAGGCCCCGCACCCGCGCGTTCATCCGCGCGGTCAGCACGGCGGAGGCGGACACGTCCACCGCGACGACGTCGCAGCCGGCGCGGGCGGCGGCCAGCGCGACCGCGCCGCTGCCGGTGCCGAGCTCCAGCACCCGCGCGCCGGCCGGGATCCCGGCGCGGGCGAGGGTCCGGCTCAGCGCGCCGGTCAGCAGCGAGGTGTCGGACTGCGGCCGGTACACCCCGGGCGGTCTCAGCAGCATCATCGCCCCTCCCCCTCTCCGCCGCCGTCGGGCGCCCCGGGCGGTGCCTCGGGCGGTGCCTCGGGCGGTGCCTCTGGCAGGGGGCGGCGCAGTGCCGTCCGCCCGGCCCGCCAGCGGTCCAGCAGGTGTGCGCCCAGGCGGTCCTCCAGCAGCCGGGTCGCGTGGACGCCCAGTGCGACGTCCGCGGCCAGGTCCGGTTCGCCGGCCAGCAGCGCGCCGATCACGTCGTGGCGCAGCACCTGCTCGTGGACGGCGTCGGCCTCGATGTGCTCGGTGTAGAACAGCAGGGCGCGGGGGCCTGCGCCGGCTCGTTCCAGCGCGGCGGCCATCCGCCGGGCGGACGGCGCCGTGGTGATCTCGGCGGCGGCGAAGTGGCCGACCAGCGCGCCGCGCAGGGAGCGGTGCAGCCCGAACAGCGACATCATGGTCACGGTCGCGAGCATCTGCGCGGGGGCGGCGTCGACGTGGGCGCCGTAGGAGGGGTCGAGGCCGAGGTCGTCCAGCAGACCCGCGTACAGGCCCTGGTGGATCATGGCGGGGCGGCCGCCGCCGAACTCGTCGTTCTCGACCGCGACCAGCGCGGTCTTGGCGGGGCCGTGCAGGCGCGGGATGACCCAGGCGTGCGGGTCGGCCTCCTTCAGGTGGTACACCGACCGCAGTGCGGCGTGCTCGCGCAGCTGCCACAGGGGGGCGCCGTCGCGCAGGTGGTGGGAGACGCCGCGGGCGTCGACCGGCTCGACCAGCAGCTCTTCCAGGGCGGCGTCGACGTCGCCGCCGGCGGGGGTGTCGCGGCGCAGGGCGTCCAGGAACACCGTTTCCAGGGCGCCGCGCAGCCGCAGCAGGTCCGGGTCCCATTCCCAGGCGGGGTCGACGCCGGCGAAGCCCCGGTAGTGCAGCTCGTAGCAGGTGTGCAGGGCCAGCTGCAGGTCGTCGCCGTAGGGGTCGGCGGACGCGGCCTCGGCGGCGCCGGGGAGGCGGGCCGGGCCGCCGGGCGGCGGTCCGGCCGCCAGCGCCGCGGTCACGGCCTGTGACAGCGGGCCGCGCGGCGGCGGCGGTGCCGGGGGCGCGGCCCGCGGCGCCGGCGCGGCGGGCGCGGCCGCGTGGTGCGCGGTCCCGGAGCGTGCGCGGGCCCGGGCCGGGGCCTGCGGAGCGGTCATGTGTCCTCCGTGGTGAGGGGGGCGTCCGTCATGGGGGCGTCCGGCTCCGGTACCCGCTCACGCGCGTCCCATACGCCCGTTTTCTCCCCTTGGGTCTCATCGGGCGGCGGCGACGGCTCGGGAGGCGCGTCCGGCGCCCCGCCCGACAGGCCGCCGGACGGGCGCCCGCCGAGCCCGGTGAGGCGGCCCGACCGGGTCTGGCGCGCCAGCATCTCCACCGCGGCGCGGGGTCCGCCGGCGCGGGCCGCGCGGCGCTGCCGGTCCGCGCCCGTCCCGGCGCGGCGGAGCGCCTCCAGCAGCGTGAACACGGTGGCCAGGTCGCCGGTGTCCTCCAGGGCGGGGGCGGCGCGGGCGACCAGGTCGTCCACCAGCCGCCACGCCGGGACGGGCCGCCGCGTGACCGGGTCCGCCAGCGCGCCGTCCAGGCCGTGGCGGGCCGCGCTCCACAGCGCCGCCGCGCACAGCTGCCCGTCGGCGCGGGGCGCCTCCCGGCCGGCCGCCAGATCGGCCAGCGCGGCGCCGACCAGGCCGCGCACCAGCGCCGCCTGCAGCACCGCCTCGTCCGCGGTCGCCGCCGCGTCGGCCGCCCGCACCTCCACCGTCGGCCACCGCGGCGACGGCCGCGCCAGCCAGAACGTCATCGAGGCGTCCACCAGCGCGCCCGCCTCGACCAGCGCCGCGACCCGCGCGTCCCACTCGGCCGCCGTCGCCGACCACGGCGGCACCCCCGCGCCCGGGAACCGCGCCATCTCCACGATCCGGCGCGCCGCGTGGCCGGACGCGCGGCCGCGGTCGAACGGCGAGTTCACCGACAGCGCCAGCAGCACCGGCAGCCACGGCCGCAGATGGTTCACCACCGCGACCGCGGCCTCCCGCCCGGGGACGCCGACGTGGACGTGGCAGCCGCACGCCTGGTAGTCCTCCACCACGTCCCCGAAGGCGGCCATGATCGCGGCGAACCGGTCGCCGGACGCGGGCGGCGGCGGGCGGCCGTCCAGCACCGGCGTCCCGGACGCCACCAGCAGCGCGCCGCGGGACCGCGCGGCCGCCGCCAGCCGCGCCCGCCCGAACCGCAGCTGCTCCCCCAGTCCGGCCAGGTCGCGGCACACGCCCGTCGCCGCCTCCACCTGCGAGGTCAGCAGCTCGGCCTGGAACGACCCGCCCGTCGCGGCCCAGCGGTGCGCACCGGCCGCGGCGAGGACGCCCTCGGCGTCCGGGACGCACTCCCCCGACACCGCGTCCACCAGCAGGAACTCCTCCTCCACGCCGACGCTCGGCGCCGCCGCGCCGCCGCCGGCCGCGCGCGGGCCGCCCGCGCCGGGACCGCCCGTGCCGTGCACGCCCATGTGCTGCCCCCTCGATCGTGCGCACCCCGTCCCCCGGGGGATGCCCGTCCAGGACGTCCCCTCCCGCCACCCGCCAAGATCCTTTCCGTCCGCCGCCCGGCGGTGACCGGATCGTTCCGCATCGCGCCGCGATCGTGTCTGCCCCGGCGGGCCCGGACCGGCCAGGATCGCAGGCATGAACCGAGCGCTTCTCGTCATCGACGTCCAGGAGTCCTTCCGCCGCCTGCCCCGCTGGGAGGCGGTCTCGGCGCCCGACATCGCCGACCGCGCCGCCCGCCTGGCCGCCGCCGCCCGCGCCGCCGGAGACCTGGTCGTGTGGATCCTGCACGCCGAACCCGGCACCGGCGGCCCGTTCGACCCCGACCTCGGCCACGTCCGCCTCATGGACGGCCTGGCCCCGGCGGACGGCGAGCCCGTCCTCACCAAGACCTCCCGCAACGCCTTCACCACCACCGGGCTGCAGCAGCTGCTCACCGCCCGCGGCATCGGCGAGGTCACCGTCTGCGGGATCCAGACCGAGCAGTGCTGCGAGACCACCGCCCGGCTGGCCGCCGACCTCGGCTACCGCGTCACCTTCGTCACCGACGCCACCGCCACCTTCCCCATCCCGCACCGCGACGCCCCGCCCGGCCGGTCCGTCGCCGAGATCCTCGCCGACCCCGCCACCCTGCACGCCGACCAGGTCATCGCCCGCACCGAGTACGCGCTGGCCGGACGCTTCGCGGCCATCGCCGCCCTCGGCGACCTCGCCCCCGAGGGCTCGGCGGTCCCGGCGGGCGGGGCGCGGTAGCCTGACCGGATCGTGAACCGCATCGCCTTCCTGCTCGTCCCCGGCCTGCACCTGCTCGACCTCGCCGGCCCCGCGCAGGTGTTCTCCACCGCCGCCGAGACCGGCCTGCCCTACCGGCTCGCCTACATCGCCGACCACGAGCCGGCCGGCGGGCCCGACCACGAGCCGGAGGTGCCCACCGCGCAGGGCGTGCCGCTGCGGGCGCCCGCCGCCTGGCCCGACCTCACCGCCGCCGACACCGTCCTGGTCCCCGGCTGGCGGTGGGGCCCCGGCCCCGTCCACGCACCGCCCGTCTCCGCCGGCGCCGCCCGCCGCCTGGCCGCCCACCACGCCGCCGGCGGCACCGTCGCCAGCGTCTGCGCCGGCGCGTTCGCCCTCGCCCACGCCGGCCTGCTCGACGGCCGCCGCTGCACCACCCACCACGAGCTGCAGGACGTCCTGGCCCGCCGCCACCCCCGCGCCACCGTCGTCCGCGACGTCCTGTACGTCACCGACGGCCGCGTCGTCACCTCCGCCGGCATCGCCAGCGGCATCGACCTGGCCCTGCACATGGTCGCCGCCCGGCACGGCCCCGCCGCCGCCGCGCGCGTCGCCCGCGCCATGGTCGTGTACGCGCGCCGCAACGGCGACCAGCCGCAGGCCGGCGCCATGCTCCGGCACCGCTCCCACCTGTCCGACCCCGTGCACCGCGCCCAGGACCTCATCGACGCCGGCTACACCCGTCCGCTGCCGCTGCACCGCCTCGCCGCCGCCGCGGGCGTCAGCGAACGCACCCTCACCCGCCGGTTCACCGCCGCGACCGGCCTCACACCCCTGCGCTACCAGCAGGAGCTGCGGCTCGAGCACGCCGAGCAGCTCATCGCGCAGGGCGCCACCACCGACGCCGCCGCCCGCGCGGTGGGGTTCACCGACGCCCGCATGCTCCGCCGCCTGCGCGCCCGCCCCTGACCCCCGCCCACCCACCCGGTGGCTCAGCCACGCCGTAGGTCGACCACCGCCGTAGGTCAGCCACGCCGTATGCCAAGCACGCCATGGATCACCCACGCCATGGATCACCCACGCCATGGATCACCCACGCCATGGATCACCCACGCCGTGAGGCAAGCGCGCCGTGAGGCAAGCGCGCCGAGGGTGGGGTCAGCCGTGCAGGGCTACGTAGGGGGCCAGTGCCAGCAGGCTCACCACGAGCGCGCCCTTCAGCGCCGCCGCCGGGACCGCCCGCGCGATCACCCACCCGGCCAGCACGCCCGCCAGCTCCGGGACGCCCACCAGCGCCGCCAGCGGCCAGTCGATGGCGCCCGCCGCGACGTACCCGGCCGTCCCGGCGGCGGCGATCACCACGGACTGGGCCTGCGCCGCCGCCAGCGCGGGCAGCACCGGCACCCCCAGTGCGATCAGCAGCGGGACGCACAGCAGCGGCCCTCCGACCCCGAACATCGCCCCGACCACCGCGACGCCCGCGCCGACCGCGACGGCCACCGGCCACCCGATCGCCCCGCCGCCCGTCCCGCCGGCCGCCGCGTCGCCTGGGCGGCGCCACAGCACCAGCACTGCGACCAGCGCGAGGAACGCGCCCAGCAGCATCCCGAACACCCGGCCGGTGACCAGGCCGTTCGCGAGGACGCCCAGCGGTGTCCCGGCGACCGCGCCGCCCGCCAGCAGCGCCGCGGTCCGGCGGGTGCCCGGGTCCCGCAGCTGCCCCGACCGCGTGTAGACGGCCGTGCCCAGCAGCCCCGTCGCGACATTGGTGACGATCGCGGTGCCCGCGACCTGCGCCGGGGACAGGTCGGTGAACGCGAACAGCCCCACCGTGACCAGGACTCCGCCGGGCCCCACCGCGGTGATCCCGACACCGGCCGCCAGCCCGATCAGGACCAGTCCCGCCAGCACCCACGGCTCCAGCCCCGCCACCGCCCACGCACCTCGCCTTCGCCGGACGTCCGCGCCTCAGGCTATGCCGCCGCCCGCCGTCCGGGCCGTCACTCGGCCGGCGGGGGCGGGGCCAGCGCCCCGGACAGGAACAGGGTGGTCGCCGCGGCGCCGGCCTCCTCCACGTCCAGCCGGTTCCGGATGACCCGCGACACCACGCCCTCCAGCAGGCTGAAGTACATCTCGGCGAGCGTGTGGACGGGCAGGTCGCGGCGGAAGTGGCCGCCCGCGGCGCCGCGCTCGAACACCGCGCGCACCGGGCCGGCGAGCCGCCGCTCGACCCGCCGGGCCTCGCGCGGCGCGCCCTCCAGCAGCCCGAGCACCCGGTGCCTGCACGCCGCGGCGATCGTCGCGCGGGTCATCCGGGCGACGGCCTCCTCGATCGGGACGGTGTCCAGGCGGGCGCTCTCCAGCCGGGACGCCAGGTCGTCCAGCGCGGCCTCGTACAGCGCGTGCAGGAGCGCGTCGCGGCTGGGGAAGCAGCGGTCGAGGACCGCGCGCTCGACCCCCGCGGCCGCGGCGATGTCGGCCATGCCCGCCGACCCGCCCCGCTCGGCCAGCACCGCGGCGGCGGCCTGGAGGATCCCCGCCCTCACCGGGTCGCCGGCGACCGTCCCGCTGCTCATCGCGGGAAAGGGTACACCCGCCGCGGCGGGTGCGGTGGCGGCGCGTCGCGTTCGGTGGTGGGGTGGGACGGGGCCGCCGAAGCCGCGCGATCTGGGAAGGACACCCTCATGGAAACCGTGCACTCCAGGGACGGAACGCCCATCGCCTTCGAGCGGACCGGCAGCGGCCCCGCGCTGGTCTGCGTGGGCGGGGCGCTCAACGACCGCGGCTCCGCCGCCGCCCTCGCCGGGCTGCTGGCCGGCCGGCACACCGTCCTGACCTACGACCGGCGGGGCCGCGGCGGCAGCGGCGACACCCCGCCCTACGCCGTGGACCGCGAGATCGAGGACCTGGCCGCGGTGATCGGCGCGGCCGGCGGGTCCGCCGCGGTGTACGGGATGTCGTCGGGCGCGGTGCTGGCGCTGCGCGCCGCCGCGGCCGGGCTGCCCGTCACCCGGCTCGCGCTGTACGAGCCGCCGTTCCATGCCGGCCACGACGACCGGCTCATCCGGTCCCGCGCCTACAACACCGAGCTGACCGGGCTGCTGGCCGACGGCCGCCGCGGCGACGCCCTCGCGCTGTTCATGGGCAGTGTCGGGATGCCGCCCGAGATGGTCGCGCAGGCGCGCGGCGCGCCGATGTGGCCGGCGCTGGAGGCGCTCGCGCCGACCCTCGCCTACGACTCGGCGGTCATGGACGACGCCGAGGGCGGTGCGATGCCCGAGGCCCTCATCCGGCGGGTGACCGTTCCCGCGCTGGTCGTGGCGGGCGGCGACAGCCCCGCGTGGATGCGCGACACCGCCCGCCGTGTCGCCGCGCTGCTGCCCGCCGGGGCGGAGCGGGTCCTGGACGGGCAGACCCACGATGTCGCGCCCGAGGCGCTGGCGCCCGTCCTGGCCGACTTCCTCGCCTGAGCCGGCCCGACCCGGCTGCCCCGGCCGCCGGGAGGGGGCGGGGCCGGAGGGTCAGGTCACCGGGACCTCGATGTGGCCGGACGCGCCGCGCCGCAGCGTCGCGCGCCCGGCGGTGGCCTCGGCCGCCCACGCCCGGAACGCCGCCAGGTCCTCGGCGGGCACCGCGACGTCGGCCTCCACGGCCGTCCCGTAGCGGACGTCGGCGGGCTGGTGCCCGCGCGCGTGCAGGTCGCCGAGGAACCGCCCGGCCAGCGCGTGGTCGACGCCGACGGTGACCGTCACCACCGGGCGCAGCTCCACGACCCCGACCGCGTCGACGGTCTCGGCGACCGCCTGCGTGTAGGCGCGGACCAGGCCGCCCGCGCCGAGCTTCACCCCGCCGAAGTAGCGGGTGACGACCGCGGCGGTGCCGGTCAGGCCGCGCCGCACCAGCACCTCCAGCATCGGGACGCCTGCCGTCCCGGCCGGTTCGCCGTCGTCGCTGCTCTTGGTGATCTCGCCGTGCTCGCCGACGACGTAGGCGGTGCAGTTGTGGGTGGCGTCGCGGTGCGCGCGGCGGTGCGCGGCGATGAACGCGGCCGCCTCGGCCTCGTCGGCGACGCGGGCGAGCGTGCACGCGAACCGGGACCTGCGGATCTCCAGCTCCCGGGACCCGCCCTGTCTGATCATGCGCATGGCGCCTCCGAGTCTATGTTCGGCCGTGCGCGCCGCCGGGAAGGACGGCCCGCATGGACCCTCTGGACGCGCTGTACCGGCGCTGGCTGTTCGAGGTGTGGCAGGGCGACCACGCGGCGGCCGGGGACATCCTCGCCCCCGGCTTCACCGGGCACTGGCCCGGCCTGGAGGTGCACGGCCCCGCCGAGGCCGCCGAGCAGGTCCGCCGGTCCCACGAGTACTTCACCGACGTCCGGACCGCCCTGGACGCCGGCCCGGTCATCGGCCCCGCACCCGGCTCCGCGGCGGGGGCTTCGCGGGGGGACGGCATGGTCGCCGCCGCGTGGAGCTTCCACGGCTCCTACCGGGGCGGGATTCCGGGTGCGACCGCCGCGCCCGGCACCCGCGTGTCGTTCCGCGGGCACGACCTCTTCCGCGCCGAGGGCGGCCGGTTCACCGAGTACTGGGTCGTGTCGGACGCGCTCAGCCTGATGACCGCGCTCGGCGCCGTCGGCTGACCCCGCGCGGCCGGACGCCGCCCGGACAGACGCGGACAGATGCGGTCAGACCAGGTCGATGAGGTCGGCGATGGAGGCGACGACGCGGTTCGGGCGGAACGGGAACCGGGTGATCTCGTCCTTGCGGGTCACCCCGGTCAGCACCAGGATCGTCTCCAGCCCGGCCTCGATGCCGGCGACGACGTCGGTGTCCATCCGGTCGCCGATCATCGCGGTCGACTCGCTGTGCCCGCCGACCACGTTCAGCGCGGTCCGCATCATCAGCGGGTTCGGCTTGCCGACGAAGTAGGGCTCCACCCCGGTCGCGCGGGTGATCATCGCGGCGACGGCGCCGCAGGCGGGCAGCGACCCCTCCGGGGACGGGCCGATCGGGTCGGGGTTGGTCGCCACGAACCGGGCGCCGCCCTCGATCAGCCGGATCGCGCGGGTGATCTGGGAGAAGCTGTAGGTGCGGGTCTCGCCCAGCACCACGTAGTCGGGGTCGATGTCGGTGAGGACGAAGTCGGCCTCGTGCAGCGCCGTGGTCAGCCCCGCCTCCCCGATCACGTACGCCGAGCCCTCGGGCCGCTGGTCGGCCAGGAACCGGGCGGTGGCCAGCGCGGAGGTCCAGATCGCCTCGGGCGGGACCTGCAGGCCGGCGGCCGCGAGCCGGGCCGACAGGTCCCGGCGGGTGTAGATCGAGTTGTTGGTGAGGACGAGGAACGGCGTGCCGGCCGCCGACAGCCGCCGGATGAACTCCTCGGCGCCGGGCACGGGGCGTCCCTCGTGGACCAGGACCCCGTCCATGTCCGACAGCCAGTACTGGATCGGCCCGCGTTCGCTCATGCCCCCATTGTCGCAGGTGAGGATCTTCGCCGGGACCGCCCCGCCCCGTCCGCGGTCCGGCGCGGGGGCGTTGACCTGCGGGTGACGTGGATCATAGATTTTCGGGACGGCGCACCGAATCGTGTTCGGCGGTCGGGCCGCGCGGCGGCGCGCCGTCCACCCCGCGGGAGGCGCGCTGTGCAGGACCGTGACGTGCAGGACCGTGACGTGCAGGACCGTGACGTGCAGGACCGTGACGTGCAGGACCGTGACGTGCAGGACCGTGACAGGCAGGACGGTGACGTTCGGGTCGGCGGTGACCGGGTCGCCGATGTGGCGGAGGGCGGGCTGCCGGGCATCGCCGAGGTCCGGGCGGCGATGACCGCGCCGGGGAGCCTGTTCGAGATGGACGAGGTCGAGATCCGCGGCGTGCGGACCCGGGTGTGGAAGAACGCCCCGCCCACGCTGCGCGAGATCCTGGAGGCCTCCCGCGCGCACGGCGACGCCGACTTCCTGGTCTACGGCGAGGACCGGCTCACCTTCGCCGCGCACTACGCGGCCGCGGCGGCGTTCGCGCGGCGGCTCGCCGACCGCTACGGGGTCGGCAAGGGCGACCGGGTCGCGATCGCGATGCGCAACTACCCCGAATGGTCGGTGGCGTTCTTCGGCGCGGCCGTCGCGGGCGCGGTCGTGGTGCCGCTGAACGCCTGGTGGAGCGCCGCGGAGCTGGAGTACGGGCTGGCCGACAGCGGCGCGAAGGTCCTCATCGCCGACGCCGAGCGCGCCGAGCGGCTCGCCGGGGTGCTGCCGGGGCTGGGCGTGGCGTGCCTGGTCGCGCGGCCCGACGGGCCCCTCCCCGAGGGCGCCGAGCCGTTCGAGGGCGTCCTCGGCGACCCCGGCGACCCGGCCGCGGCGTCGCCGCCGGACGTGGCGATCGACCCCGACGACGAGGCCACGATCTTCTACACCTCCGGCACCACGGGACGTCCCAAGGGCGCGCTCGGCACGCACCGCAACATCGCCACCAACCCCGTCAGCCTCGCCTACGGGATCATGTCGGCGGGGGTGCGGGCGGGCCGGACGGTCGAGGAGCTGACCGCGCCGCAGCCGCGGGTGACGCTGCTGAGCGTCCCGTTCTTCCACGCCACCGGCTGCCATTCGGTGCTGGTGACCAGCGCGCTGCAGGGCGGCACGGTCGTGCTGATGTACAAGTGGGACGTCCGGCGGGCGCTGGAGCTGATCGAGCGGGAGCGGGTGACCGGGTTCGGCGGCGTCCCCACCATGGCGTGGCAGGTGCTGACCGCGCCCGAGTTCGGGGACTACGACACCTCCAGCCTCACCGGCGTCAGCTACGGCGGCGCCCCGGCCGCGCCCGCCCTGCTCGACACGATCCGCGAGCGGCTGCCGCAGCGGGTGCCCGGCAACGGCTACGGGCTGACCGAGACGTCCTCGGTCACCACCTACAACGGCGGCGTCAACTACCTGGAGCGGCCCGAGAGCGTCGGCCCGCCCGTCGCGGTCTGCGACGTCAGGGTGGTCGGCCCGGCCGGGGAGGAGCTGCCGCCCGGCGAGGTCGGCGAGCTGCTGATCAAGGGCCCGAACGTCATCAAGGGCTACTGGAACAAGCCGGAGGCGACGGCGCAGGCGTTCACCGGCGGCTGGTTCCGCAGCGGCGACCTGGCCCGCCTGGACGCCGACGGGTTCGTCTACATCGTCGACCGCGCCAAGGACATGCTGATCCGCGGCGGCGAGAACATCTACTGCGCCGAGGTCGAGGCCGCCCTGTACGAGCATCCGGCGGTCGCCGACTGCGCCGTCATCGGCGTCCCGCACCAGGTCCTCGGCGAGGAGGTCGGCGCGGTGATCGTGCCGCGCCCCGGGGCGGAGGTCACCGCCGGGGAGGTGCGGGAGTTCCTCGGCGGGCGGATCGCCGCGTTCAAGGTGCCCGAGCACCTGTGGTTCCAGGACGAGCCGCTCCCCCGCAACCCCGGCGGCAAGATCCTCAAGACGCGGCTGCGGGAGCGGCTCCTCGGGTGACCGCGGCCCCGCCCGGTAGGATGATCTTGTGACGAGCAGTGATCCGCGGCCCGGCGTCCGGCGGGTCGAGACGCCCGGCCTGGCGCCCGGCCCCGGCTACAGCCACGCCGTGTCCGTCGACGTCCCCGGCCGGCTGGTGGTGGTCAGCGGGCAGATCGCCCTGGACGCCGCCGGGAACCTGGTGGGGCCCGGCGACCTGGAGGCGCAGACGCGGCAGGTGTTCGCCAACCTGCAGGCCGCGCTGACCGCCGCCGGCGCCGGCTGGGAGCACGTCGTGCGGCTCGGCTACTTCCTGCGCGACGCGGGCGGCGTCGGCGTCGTGCGGGCGGTCCGCGCCGAGTTCGTGCCCGCGGACGTGGCCCCGGCGGCGTCGCTGGTGGAGGTGTCCCGGCTGGTCCGCGACGATCTGCTCGTCGAGATCGAGGCCATGGCCGTCGTCCCCGCCGGCTGACCCCCGGCCCGCAGACCGGCCCGCTCCGGGCATGGAACGGGGCGCCCCGGACGAACCGGGGCGCCCCATTCGGCCTGCGGTCGGGTCAGACGTTCACGCCGAAGTCGGAGGCGATGCCCGACAGGCCCGAGGCGTAGCCCTGGCCCACCGCGCGGAACTTCCACTCGGCGCCGTTGCGGTACAGCTCGCCGAAGACCATGGCGGTCTCGGTCGAGGCGTCCTCCGACAGGTCGTAGCGGGCGATCTCGCTGTTGTCGGCCTGGTTCACCACGCGGATGAACGCGTTGCGGACCTGCCCGAAGTTCTGCTGCCGGCCGTCGGCGTCGTAGATCGACACCGGGAACACGATCTTGGCGACCTCGGCCGGGACGGTGCTGAGCCCGACCTTGATCTGCTCGTCGTCGCCCTCGCCCTCACCGGTGAGGTTGTCACCGGTGTGCTCGACCGAGCCGTCGGGGCTCTTGAGGTTGTTGAAGAACACGAAGTGCTGGTCCGACAGCACCTTGTTCTCCGCCGAGACCAGCAGGGCGCTGGCGTCCAGGTCGAAGTCGGTCCCGGTGGTGGTCCGCACGTCCCAGCCCAGACCGACCACGACGGCGGTCAGTCCGGGAGCCTCCTTGGTCAGCGAGACGTTGCCGCCCTTGCTCAGACTGACTCCCACTGTTGTCTACCTCCGTATCGGACTGCGGGTGGGGTTCCACCCGCGATCGGTCTGTCTTACGAGAACGGTAGCCATCCCTCGCCGGTTCCCCCCGCTCCTTGGCGAATTCGCGGCGTGGCGTGCCGTTTCGTCCGGTGCCGAGCGTAGGGGACGCGGTCATGGGCCGGTGGGCCCGGTGAGGAACGCGGTGGGGGCGGTGACGGGGGCGGGCAGGTCGAGCGCGGCGGCCAGCTCCGCGGCGTGCGGCGCCAGTTCGTCGCAGGTCCGGCGCCGCGCCTCCCACAGCAGGTCCAGGAGGCCGGGCGGGGCGGCGCCCTCGTTGAGCAGGTCGGGGGCGCGGCGCTCCAGGACGTTGAGGGCGTGCAGCCGCAGGACGGCCCCGGTCCCGGTCGGCTCGGACGCGGCGGATCCCGCTCCGGCGGATTCGGCTCCGGCGGCGCAGATCTCCAGGACGATCCGGTCGGCGCACGCCGAGGCGGTGCGGGCGGCCAGGACGAGGTTGGCGTTCCAGGCGGTGAAGGCGTCGCCGCCGTCGCGCAGCGCGGCCTCGACGCGGCCGGCGAGCCGGTCGCGCATGCGGCGTTCGCCGTCGCGGGCCAGGTGGAGCCAGACGCGGGGAGAGTGCGGGTCGCCGCCGTCGGGCGGTTCGGCGCCCGTTTCGGGCGGGGCGTAGCGGTCCAGGTCGGCCATGGCGCGGGCGGTGTCGTAGAGGATGAGCTCGTTGTCGCCGCCGGCGTTCTGGTAGGCGTGCGCGAGGCCGCGGTAGGCGTTGAGGCGTTCGACGGCGGCGAAGCCGGGGGCGCCGCTGTGCACCCGGCACGCCGACACCGTCTCCTGCGCCTGCGAGGTCGCGGCGGCCTTCAGCAGGGCCAGGTCGCGGTCGACGGCCGACCACGGCGCCCACGCGGTGGCGGGGCCGCCTCCGCCAGGCGAGTCGCCGTCCGAGTCGCCGTCCGGGGTGTGCGGGGCGGCGGGGCGGGGTTCGGTGACGTGCGCGGCGACGGCGGTGAGCGCGTACGCGGCGGCGAGGGCGCCGAGCACGGCCTCCTGCTGGTTGCGGTAGTCGGTCAGGGGGCGGCGGGGCGCGAGCCGGCCGAGGGTGGTGCGTCCCGCCGAGTGCGCCAGCAGCATGCCGGCCGACGCGCGGGTGATCGCGGCGGAGGCGGAGATGACGGCGCGCCAGACCGGCGGGGCGATGCCCATCGAGCGGGTCAGCCGCGCCGCCGGGGACCCGGCGGGGTCGTGGAAGGCGCCGCCGGCGTCGATGCGGGCGCCGTCGCGCAGCCAGGCCCCGTAGGGGACGTGCACGCCGTCGAGCAGGACGGCGGCGTAGTCGATCTGCAGCCCGGTCGTCTCGGGCGCCGGGACGATCCGCACGCCGGGCGGGACGGTGCCGTCGGGGCGGCGCAGCGGGACCGCGAACACGAACACCCCGCGCTCCTGCCCGCCGTGGACGAGGGTGGCGTAGACGGCGGCGGTCTTGGCGACGGCGGGGTGGGCGGTGTTGGTGGGGAACTTGGCGGCCCGCGGGTCGGGGGTGGTGAGGACGAACCCGCCGGTGGCGGGGTCGTGGCGGGCGATCGTGCGGGGCGACAGGTGGCTGTTGCTGCGGCCGACCTCGGTCATCAGCAGCGTCCCGGCGGCGTCCATGGACTCCAGCGCGTCCCGGGCCTCGCGCGCGCCGTCCTGGCCGGCGCCGAACCGCAGGATGGGGCCGAGCGCGAGGGTGTAGTGCAGCAGCATGAGGTGGAACAGGGCGGGGTCGGCGATCGCGGCGCGGTCCAGCAGCGCGCACAGGGCCGGCGGGTCGGCGAGCAGGTCGGCGGCGGGCGGCGCGGCCAGGCCGGCGCGGCGCAGCCGCGCGTAGGTGAGGGCCTGGTGCTCGCGGGCGGTGAGGTCGGCGGGGTAGGTGAAGAACTCCTCGGGGACGGCCTCCTCCAGCCGGGCCCGCGTCTTGGCGTCCATCACCGCTCCCCTCCCCCGCGGCCCGCGTGCCCCGGTTCCCGTCCGGGCGGTGTTCCGGGGGCTGTTCCGGGAGGTGTTTCCGGGGGTGTGCCGGGGGCGACGCCGGGCGCGGCCTTGCCGGTGCGGCCGTGGCGGGGCAGGTCGCGCAGGGGCGCCAGGGTCCGGGCGCCGGGGACGGCGAGCCGGGCGCACTGGCACAGCGCGTCGCCGGGGCCGGCCTCGGCGAACACGGTCGCGCCGGCGGCGCGCACGGCGCGCAGGGCGGCGGGCAGGTGGACGGGTTTGACGATGCAGTCGGCCATGGCGCGGTGCAGGTCGTCGTCGTCGGTGTAGGCGCGGCCGCGGACCGGGGAGTGCACGGGCAGCTCCAGGGGCCGCTGGGGTAGGTGGCGGATCATCGCGTACCACTCGTCGTCGGCGCCGGCCATCGCGGGGTGGTGCGACAGGTAGGGGACGGCGAGCCGCACGGCGCGCACGCCGCCGGCCTTGGCGGCGTCCACGACGGTGTCCAGGGGGCCGTCGGGCCCGGACACGATCGTGACCGAGGGCGCGTTGAGGCAGGCGACCACGACCTCGGGGGCGGCGGCGGACTTGATGCAGGCGCGGGCGCCGTCCTCGCCGGTCTCCAGCAGGGCCATGCCGCCGCCGCGGCCGCGGTCGGCCAGGACGCCGACGGCGGAGACGGCCATCCGGGCGCCGTCGGTGATCGTGAACGCGCCGGCGCTGACCAGCGCGGCGATCTCGCCGAAGCTCTGCCCGACGGCGAAGGCGGGGTGGACGCCGGCGGCGCGCAGGGCGCGGTCGACGGCGACGGAGGCGGCGTAGGCGCACAGCTGCGCGACGCCGGGGGTGCGGGACGCGGCGCGGTACTGGGCGGAGTCCTCCAGCAGGACCGCGCGCAGGGACGGCCATCCGGTGGCGGGCAGGCCCTCCTGGACGGCGTCCAGGACGTCGGCGACGGCGCGGGCGGCGCCCGGCCCGGTCGCGGCGAGGGCGGGCAGGTCGGGCACCCCGGACGAGCCGGTGCCGGGGAACAGGAAGGCGCAGAGGTCGCCGGGTTCGAGTGCTGCGGCTGGATCGGTTGCGGCGGTGTCGGTTGCGGCGGGGCCGGTTGCGGTGGACGGCACGCGGGGTCTCCTTACCTGGAAGGAAGGCCGACTTTCCTATTAAGGAATAAAGGCCGCTTAAAACGCAGATATGGAACATAGGCCGTGAAATGGGATTATTCACTCGTGCAGTGGGTCTGACAACCGTCCGTGGTGCGAGGGGGAAACGAGCATGGCAGCGAGCACGGCAGTGGGCACCGCGGTGGGCGCAGCCGTGAGGGAGGGCACCGGATGGGCGATCCGCGGGACGGGGTCCTGCCTGCCCGAGCGGTGCGTGCCCAGCGACGAGCTGTCCCGCTCGCTGGGCCTCGACCCGTCGTGGATCGAGGACCGCACCGGCATCCGCCGCCGGCATCTGGCCGCGCCCGGGCAGTCCGCCTCCGACCTGGCCGCCGCGGCGGCCGCGCGGGCCCTGGACGCCGCCGGGCTGGAGCCGGACGACATCGGCCTGCTGGTGCTCGGCACCTCCACGCCCGACCTGGTCGCCCCGTCCACCGCCTGCCGCGTCCAGGCCCTGCTCGGCGCCCGCCGCGCCGCCGCGTTCGACGTCGCCGCCGCCTGCACCGGGTACGTGTTCGGGCTGCAGGCCGCGCTCGGCTGGCTGGCCGCCCAGCACGCCGCCGGCCGCCCCGGCCGGGGGCGCGCCGGGGAGCACGCGCTGGTCGTCGGCGTCGAGGTGTACTCGCGGTTCCTCAACCCCGCCGACCGCGGCACCGTCGCGGTGTTCGGGGACGGCGCCGCCGCCACCGTCATCGGGCCCGTCCCGGCGCCCTACGGGATCGGGCCGGTCACGCTCGGGTCCGACGGCTCGGGCACCGACGACGTGCTCATCCCCGCGGGCGGCAGCCGCACGCCCGCCACCGCCGAGACCCTGGCCGGGCTCGGCCACACCATCCACATGGACGGTCGCGCCGTCCGCGGCTTCATCGAGCACATCTTCCCCCGGCTGGTCGCCGAGGCCACCGAGGCCGCGGGGGTCAAGCCCGCCGACCTGGCCCTGGTCGTCCCGCACCAGCCCAACCCGCGGCTGGTCGCCGCGCTGGCCGCCGGCGCCGGCCTCGACCCGGCGCAACTGGCGATCGTCGGGCACGAGGTCGGCAACATCGGCGCCGCCAGCATCCCCTACGCGCTGGACCGGGCCGTCCGCGGCGGCCGCCTGCACGGCGGCGACCTGGTGCTGCTCGCCGGGTTCGGCGCGGGCGTCACCTGGGGCCACACCCTCATCACCTGGCCGCCCGACTAACCCTTCAGCCGGGGCGCCCCCGGGCCCTTGCCGGTCGTCGGCGGGCCCCGTTAGGTTCGGGACGGGACCGAGGGAGAGGAGCGGCCGTGATCAGCACCGGGGATCCCGGCGGCGCCACGGCCGACGCGGACGCCGCCGAGCTGGACGCCGTCCGCGCCCTGCACCGGCGGATCCTGGACGGCTGGAACGCCCGCGACGGCGCCGCGTTCGCCGCGCCGTTCGGCGACGACGGCGCGTGCATCGGGTTCGACGGCAGCCTGCACGCGGGCCGCGCGGAGATCGCCGCGCGGATGGACCGGGTGTTCGCCGACCACGCCACCGCCCGCTACGTCGCCGCGGTCCGCGACGTGCGGCTGATCGCGCCCGGCGCGGCCGTGCTGCGCGCCGTCGCCGGGATGGTCCCGCCCGGCGCGTCCGACCTGAACCCGGCCGCCAACGCGGTGCAGGCCCTCACCGCCGCCCGGGACGGCGGCCGGTGGCGGGCCGTGCTGTTCCAGAACACCCCCGCCGCCTACCACGGCCGCCCCGAGGCCGCCGAGGCCCTCACCGCGGAGCTCCGCGCCCTCCTGCCCGGCCGGGCCTGACCCCGCGCGGGCGCCCGCCGCGGCGCGCGGCAGGTCAGCGGCGGCGCGCGGCGGCCCCGTCGGCGGCCTCGCAGGCCGCCCGCACGAACGCCGCCAGCGCCCGCGACCGGGACGCCTCCGGCCAGGCCAGCACCAGCGTGGACGGGGCCGCGTCCGGCACCGGGACCGCGGCCAGGTCGTCGCGCAGCAGGCCCCGCATCGACGCCGGCAGCACCGCCACCGCCCGGCCCAGCGCGATCAGCTGCATCAGCTGCCCGCCGTCGCCGATCCGCGGCGCGGCGCCGAGCGCGTGCCCGTAGCGGGCGGGCGGGACGTCGTCGCCGTCCAGGTCCGCCAGCGCCAGCTCCGCGCGGCGCGCCAGCCGGTGGCCGCGCGGCAGGACGGCGACCTGCGGCTCCTCCAGCAGCTCCTGCACGGCCAGGCCGGTGACGTCCTGCCGCGGCGTGTAGAGCAGGGCGGCGTCGGCGCGGCCGTCGCGCAGCGCCCGGTCGGCGCCGTAGCCGAGCAGCATCTCCACCGGCACCGCGTCCGGCGTGCGCTCGTAGGCGGCCAGGATCGCCGGGAGCAGGCCGCCGCCGTCCCCGCCGGGCTTCATCGCCAGGACCAGCCGGGGCCCGGCGCCGCCGGCGCGGCGGCGACGGCGTCCAGCGCGGCGGCGCCCTCGGCCAGCAGCGTCTCGCCGGCCGGGGTGAGCGCGACGCGGCGGGAGGTGCGCTCCAGCAGCGTCACGCCGAGGCGCCGCTCCAGCCGGCCGATGGCCCGCGACAGCGGCGGCTGGGCGATGCCGAGCCGCTCGGCGGCGCGGCCGAAGTGCAGTTCCCGCGCGACCGCGAGGAAGTAGGTGAGCTCACGCGTTTCCACCACGTCCATACCTCCAGGGTATTGATCGGGGTGCGATCGGTGTTGGATCCGGCGGCGCCGGCGGTGGTGGGCTGGAGGCATGGACGAAACGAACGGCACCACTCCCCGGACCGCCCTGGTGACCGGGGCGAACAAGGGCATCGGGTTCGCGATCGCGCGGGGGCTGGCCGAGCGCGGCATGACCGTGCTGCTCGGCGCCCGCGACCCCGCGCTGGGCGAGAAGGCCGCCGCCGGGCTGCGGGACGGCGGCCGCGACGTCCGCGCGGTGGCCCTGGACGTCACCGACCCGGCGTCGGTGCGGGCCGCCGCCGGGCGCGTCGCCGCCGAGACCGGGCGGCTGGACGTGCTGGTCAACAACGCCGGCATCTCCGGCGGCCCGGTCCACCCGCCCGACGAGGCCGACCTGGACGTCGTGCGGCGCGTGTTCGACACCAACCTGTTCGGGGTGTACCGGGTGACCAACGCGATGCTGCCGCTGCTGCGCCGCGCGCCGGCGGGGCGGATCGTGAACGTCTCCAGCGGCACCGCCTCGATGGCCGCGATGACCGACCCCGGCCACTACTTCTGGGACACCGCCGCGTCCGCCGCCTACCCGGCGTCCAAGGCGGCGCTGAACATGCTGACGATCCAGTACGCCAAGCGGCTGCGCGACACGGCCGTCAAGGTCAACGCCGCCGCGCCCGGCGCCTGCGCCACCGACTTCACCGCCGAGTTCACCCGCGTCACCGGCCGGAGCACCGACCGGACCGCCGAGCAGGGCGCCGCCATCGCGATCCGCCTGGCCACCCTGGACGCCGACGGCCCCACCGGCGGCTTCTTCGACGACGCCGGCCCCGTCCCCTGGTAGCCGCCCGGTCCCGGCCGAGGCCGGTCACCAGGGGGACAGGACGAGGGCCTGGAGGGCGAGGGCGGTCGCGGCCTGCGCGGCGAGCCATCCGCGGGCCGGGGGGCGGTGCAGCGCGGCGGCGGCGACCGCCCACGCGGCGAACGGCACCCAGATCCGCTCGACCTCGCCCCTGGTCACGCCGGAGGCGTCCAGGGTCAGCACGCCCACCAGCGCCGCCGCCGCCAGGGAGGCGACCGCGGCCTGCGGGGGCAGGGCCCGCGCCCGGGCGGCGCCGCGCAGGGCCTCCGCCGCGCGGGGCAGGGCGCGGGCGGTCGCCGGGCCGGTCAGCAGTCCCAGCACGGCCAGGTTCGCCAGGACGAAGTAGGCGTAGGAGCGCTGCGCCGACCCGCGGCTGACCAGGTAGGTGTCGAGGGTGGCGGCGACACCGTCCGGCCACCAGAACCCCAGCAGCGTGAACGCGGCCGGCGCGACGGCCAGGCCCCCGGCCAGGGCCGCGAGCACCGCGGGTCGGGGGCGGGTGAGCAGCAGCACCGCCAGCGGCACCGCGAACAGCGGCAGCAGCCCGTAGCTCAGGTAGGGCAGGCAGCCCAGCAGCAGCCCGCCCGCCCCGGCCAGAACCCCGCCCCCCGCGGCGGCCCCCGCACCGGCCCGGTTGGCGGCCCGGTTGGCGGCGCGGCGGGCCGCCAGGGCGAGCAGCGCCGTCCCCCACGCGCCCACGGCCAGGAAGAACGCGTCCATCGCGGTCGCGATCCACACCGCCAGCGGCGCCAGCACCAGGAACGGCACGGCCGCGCGCGCCGCCCGCTCCCCCGCCGCGCACCGGACCGTGACCGCGACCGCGGCGGCGGCGGACGCGCCCGCCGCGATGACGGCCGCGGCCGCCCAGCCGGTGCCGCCGAGCCCGGCCCGCTCCAGCGCCCACAGCAGCAGCGTCGGCAGCGGCGGATGCCCCCGCACGTGCGTGGTGTAGCCGGCGAGCCGGTCGGTGAAGGTCCGCAGCCACTCCAGCGGGTCGGGGCGGACCTGCGCCAGCCCCGCCGGGTACTCGGTGGGCGCGTCCAGCGGCGCCGCGAGCGCGCCCCAGCCGTCGCTCGCCGCCAGCGCCACCGTCCACGCGGCCGAGCCCGCCCACGCCAGCGGCGGCAGCGCGCGCCACGGCAGCCGCGCCGCGAGCGGGGGCAGGGCCGCCACGGCCGCCGCCGCGGCGCCCGCCGCGGGCACCAGCCGCCAGGTCAGCGGCACCGGCCGGGCCCGCGCGTGCAGCGGGGGCAGCCGGTCCTCGGTCGCCAGGCCGGCGCGGCGCAGGTACCAGCCCACCGCGAACGCCGCCGCGATCCCGGCCGCCCACACCGCGACCGCGACCCACCCGGTGCGCCGCCGAGCCCGCCGCGCCGTCCCGGCCGGGGACCGCTCGCCGGTGAGGGTCACCGCCCCCGCCCCCTGCGGCGGTCGGCGGCGAAGCGCGCGGCGGCCGCGGCGGCGGCGAGCACCGCGACGGCCGCCACGACGATCGCGAGGTTGCGGCCGTAGGGCAGCGGCAGCCGGGACGGCTCGTCGGCGCGGCGCCCGTACCCGAGGACGAGCGGCAGCGCGACCGCGGTGACGCAGGCGGCGGTGACGAGCGCGGCCCGCGCGATGCGCCGGTAGCGTCCCGGCAGCCGCCCGGTCGCCACGCCCGCGGCCAGGACCAGCGGGACCAGGACGGCGTCGTGCAGCACCGCCGGCCCGGCGAACCACGCCGCCCACCGGGCGGCCGGGACGTCGGCGACGACGCCGCGCAGCCCGAGGCCGATGAGCGCCAGGCCCGCCGCGTAGGCCAGGACCCGGGCGGTCACGACACCACCAGCCGGTGCACCCATTTGGTCTGCATGACGCCGGGCCGGTTCGGTGCGATCAGCCGGCAGGGGCTGCCGTGGTCGAGGGCGAGCGGCGCGCCGTTCATGCCGAGGGCCAGCAGGGTCAGCGGGTCGTGCCAGTGCGGCGGGTCGACCCGCGAGGCGCGGTAGCGGCCGCCGCGCTCCAGCGACTCCACCCGCACCCGGGCGCCGCGGTCGGCGCCGGCCAGGCGCAGGACGTCCCGCAGCCGGACGCCGTGCCAGTCGGCCTCCACGCTCCAGCCCTCCACGCAGGAGATCGGCAGCCGCGCGGTGCGCTGCGGCAGGGCGCGCAGGTCGGCCAGGGACAGGGTGACCTCGCGGGCGACGCGGCCGGTCACGGTGAGCCGCCAGCCGGGGTCCCGGGCGGCGGCGGTGACGCCGGTCGCGGCGGCCGACTTGTTGACCGGGACGTCCTGCGGCCCGGTGCCGGGCCGGCGCGGCGCCAGCACCGCCAGCCGCGCGAGCGGCGTGACCGCCTCCCCCGCCGTGGTGAGGACGATGGCGCCGCTCGCGGCGGCGACGGTGAGCAGGAACCCGCGGCGGCCCACCGCGTCCTGCGGGCGGGTCATCACGGCCCGGCGCGCCTTGGCGCCCTCGTTGGCGATGTGGATGAGCAGCGCCCCGGCGAGGATGTAGGCCGTCCAGTAGTGCGCGGTGGTGAAGAAGAACCGGAACGGGTACCAGTAGGCGATGTTCAGCACGCCGGTGACGAACTGGAACAGCGCCGCGCCGACCAGGACGAACACCAGCAGCCGCCGCACGGCGTGGCCGATGGAGCGGACCGGCGGCCACTGCCACAGCTTGGGGTAGACCGTCCAGAGCTTGGCCAGCAGCAGCGGCACCGTCGCCAGGCCGCCGATGACGTGGACGCCCTGGGTGACCCGGTACAGGTTCACCGGGCGCGACGGCCAGTCCATCCATCCGGCGGGCTGCTGCATGAAGTGGGAGACCAGACCGGTCCCGAACGAGACCGCGACCGCGGCGCCGAGGGCGATGCCGAGCAGGGACGCGGTCCGCTCGTCGTGGAGGCGGCTGGTGAACCGCCCCGGCAGCGCGGTGACCAGCGCGGGCGGTCTCGGGAGCGCCGCTCTCAGGAACGCAGGGCGACGAACCATCGGCCGGCCTCCTCCCACAGTTCGGTGACGGTGGCGGCGCAGGCGGCGGCGAGCGCGGCGGCGGCGTCGGCGGACACGTGCGCCCAGGGGAACCATTCGCCGACCGAGGGCCCCGACCGCAGCCGCAGCGGTTCGACGCGGGCCCCGGTCCCGGGCGGGCCGACCTCGATCAGGACGCGGCCGCCGGGGGCGAGCAGCGCCAGGACGCGGCGCAGCAGGGCGGCCGGGTCGCCGCCGATGCCGATGTTGCCGTCGGCGAGCAGCACGGTCCGCCAGCGGCCGGTGCCGGGGACGCGGCCGAACACGTCCCGGCACAGCGCGGGCCCGCCGGCGGCGGTCGTCAGCGCGACCGCGGCGGGCGCCAGGTCGATGCCGAGGACGGGCAGGCCGCGGCGGGCGAGCGCGACGGTGAGGCGCCCGGGCCCCGACCCGACGTCCAGGGTGGCGCCCCGGCAGCGGTCCAGCAGGCCGCCGTCGCCGGGCCGGGCCGACAGCCAGTCCTGCAGGGGCAGCGGGCGGCGGCCGTCGGCGTGCTCGATCTCGACGGGGCCGCGGCCCCGCAGCGCCTCCTCGTACAGTTCCCCGATCATGCCGGGACGCTCCCGGCGCGCAGGCCGCGCAGCGCGGCGGCGAACCGCCCGCCGGGCGCGGCCGCGGCGGCGGCGCGGGCGTCGGCGGGGGTGTCGACGTCGGTGAGCCGCGGCAGGAACCCGGTGCGCAGCCGGGCGGCGCGCAGCCGCGCGAGCAGCACCGCGCCGGTGTAGGACCGCGACATCGGGACGCCGCGCAGCAGCCGCGCGTCGGGGCGGCGCAGCCCGAGCAGCCAGAACCCGCCGTCGGAGGCGGGCCCGACGACCGCGTCGCAGCGGCCCAGCCCGCGGGCGGCGCGGGCCAGCAGCGCGGGGGTGGCCTGCGGGGTGTCCATCCCGATCAGGACGAGGGGGCGGCCGGCCCAGGCGTCGTCGAACGCGGCGGCCAGCCGCTCGTCCAGTCCGGCGCCGCGCTGGCCGACGACGGTGAACCCGCCCGGCAGCCACGGGCCCGGCGCGCCGTCGAGCGCGAGGGTCCGGCGGACGGCCGGGGCGGCGGCGACGGCGGTGAGGGTGTCGCGCAGGGACGCCTCGGCGAGCGCGGCGGCCTCGCACGGGGTGTAGGCGGGGGTCAGGCGGGTCTTGACCCGGCCGGGGACGGGCTCCTTGGCGATCACGATCAGGTCGGCGGGGCCCGCCGGGCCCCCGGGGTTCACGGGGTTCACGGGGTTCATGGGGCGACCTCGGCCAGGACGCGGCGCATGTCGCGGACGGCGCGGACCGTCCCGCCGAGGGTGCCGGTGACCTTCGAGGCGCCGGTGCGGGGCCGGTAGGCGACGTCGATCTCGCCGATCCGCCAGCCGGCGCGGGCGGCGCGCAGCACCATCTCCAGCGGGTAGCCGAACCGGCGGTCGCGCACGCCGAGGGCGAGCAGGTCGGCGCGGCGGGCGGCGCGCATGGGGCCGAGGTCGTGCAGGCGGGTGCCGGCGCGGCGGTTCAGCGAGCGGGCCAGGACGGCGTTGCCCAGGCGGGCGTGCGGCGGCCAGGCGCCGCGCCCGGTCGGCCGCCGCCGCCCGAGCACCAGCCCCGGCCCGCCGCCCGCGGCCGGGCCGGCCGGGCCGACCGGGCTGGTGAGGCCGGCGAGCGCGGCGGCCAGCCGGGGCAGTTCGGCGGGGTCGAGGGAGGCGTCGGCGTCCATGACGCACACGACCTCGGTGCGGGCGGCCAGGAGCCCGGCGTGGCAGGCGGCGCCGAAGCCGCGGTCGGCGGCCGGGACGACGCGGGCGCCGTGCCGGGCGGCGACGGCGGCGGAGCCGTCGGTGGAGGCGTTGTCGACCACCAGGGGCCGGAACCCCTCGGGCATCCGGGTCAGCACCCAGGGCAGGGCCTCGGCCTCGTCGAGGCACGGGAGAACGACATCGATCACGGGTCCGACGCTACTTTCGGTGACGGGTCGGCGACCCTTACGAACTGGTGACGGGCGTCCGGGCGAACTCGGCCATGCCGTCGGCGAACGCCACCGCCGGGGCGAAGCCCAGCTCGCGGCGGGCGCGGTCGGGGCGGGCGACGATGTGGCGGACGTCCCCGAGCCGGTAGCCGCCGGTGACGCGGGGGGCGGGACCGCCGGCGGCGGCGGCGAGCGCGTCCGCCATCGCGCCGATGGTGCGGGGCTCGCCGCTGGCGATGTTGTAGGCGCGCAGCCCGCCGGGCCGCGGCGGCCCGGCCGCGGCCCGCTCCAGCGCCAGCACGTTGGCGCGGGCGACGTCGCGGACGTGGACGAAGTCGCGGCGCTGCCCGCCGTCCTCGAACACCAGCGGCGCCTCGCCGTTCAGCAGCCGGGACCGGAAGATCGCGGCGACGCCCGCGTAGGGGGTGTCGCGCGGCATCCGCGGCCCGTACACGTTGTGGTAGCGCAGCGCGGCGGCCGTCCCGCCGGTCGCGCGGGCCCACGAGGCGGCCAGGTGCTCCTGGGCGAGCTTGGTGTCGGCGTAGACGTTGCGGGGGCCGGGCGGGTCGTCCTCGCCGACGGTGCCGGGGGTGAGGGGCCGCCCGCAGGCGGGGCAGCCGGGCTCGAACCGCCCGGCCGCCAGGGCCTCCTCGGGGCGGGGCCCCGGCCGGACGGGCCCGTGCCGGTCGCAGGAGTAGGCGCCCTCCCCGTACACGACCATGGAGGACGCCAGCACGAGCACGGCGACGCCGGCGCGGGCCATCTCCGCCAGCAGCACGGCGGTGCCCTGCACGTTCGCCGACGTGTAGTCGGGCAGGTCGCCGATGTCGACGCCGAGGCCGACCTTGGCGGCCTGGTGGCAGACGGCGTCGACGCCCGCCAGCCGCGCGGCGACGGCCGCGGCGTCGCGGACGTCGGCGGGCGGGCCGCCGAGCCCGTCGGGCCGCGCGTCCAGGCCGCGGACGCGGTGCCCGGCGGCGGTCAGCGCCGCGGCGATGTGCGAGCCGATGAATCCGGCCGACCCGGTGAGCAGTACGTTCATGGCGACGAACGTAGGCCGCGCGGCGCGCCCGGGTCGGCCCGCCGGGCCCTGGGGGCGCACCTTGTTCGAACCTTGTAAGAACTTCGCCCCGCGGCTTACGCGGCGGTGAGGGGGGCGAGCAGTCCGACTGCCGTGTCGACGTCGGCCTCGGTGGTGGTGAGGTGGAACGCGCAGCGCAGCCGTCCCGCCCGGACGGAGGCGATCACCCCGGCGCGGCGCAGCACGGCGTCGGTGCCGTCGGGGACGGCGACCGCGACGATCGCCGAGTCGCCGGGCGGCAGGCCGAGCCCGGCGCGGAACCGGCGGGCCAGCGCGACGTCGTGGTCGTGGATCGCCGCGATCCCGACCCGTTCGAGCAGTTCCAGGGCGGGGGCGTGCCCGGCCCAGCTCTGCCAGGCCGGGGACAGGTCCAGGCGGCGCGCGCCGGCGGCCAGCCGCAGCGGCAGCCCGTAGACCGAGTCCCAGATGTCGGCGCCGGCGTACCAGCCGGCGCCGATGGCCGGCAGCGCGTCCAGGGCCTCGGCGGCGCCGGTGAGGAAGCAGGTGCCGCGGGGGCCGAGCAGCCACTTGTAGCCGCCGGCGACGAGCCAGTCGACGCGGCCGGCGGGCAGCGGCAGCCATCCGGCGGCCTGGGTGGCGTCCAGCAGGATCCGGGCGCCGTGCGCGCGGGCCGCGTCGATGAGGTCGTCCATGGGGGCGATGCGGCCGTCGGCGGACTGCACCGCCGACACCGCGACCAGGCCGGTGCCGGAGCGGACCTCGGCGGCGATCCGCTCCAGCGGCACCGACCGGACGGCCAGCCCCGGGCGGGCGGCGAAGGGGAACAGCACGGAGGTGAAGTCGCCGTCGGCGACCAGCACCTCGGTGCCGGCGGGCAGCGACGCCGCGACGAGCCCGGTGAAGTAGGACACCTGCGGCCCGCAGGCGACCCGGTCGGCGGGGACGCCGAGCAGCCGCGCGAACGCCTCCCGGGACCGGGTGACGGCCTCGTCCAGGTCGGCGGGGACCATGAGCCCGGCGGCGCGGCCGCGTTCGGCGGCGAGCATCGCCTCGTGCGCGGCGCGCGGCGGCAGCCCGTAGGTGGCGGTGTTGAGGTAGGCGACGCCGGCGCCGAACTCGCGCTGCGCCGCTGCGATGGAAAGGGTCATGCCCCGATCGTCGTCCCCCGAGGTCCCATAGCACAAAGTACGGTTTCCTGGGCGTCCCATAAACGCGGTTGATATGTTGCGGGGATGCTGGACCTGCACCGGGGCCGGATCCTGCGGGAGGTGGCGCGGCTCGGGTCGATGACCGCCGCCGCGCGGTCCCTGAACTACACCCAGCCGGCGGTGTCGCACCACATCGCGCGGCTGGAGGCCGAGGTCGGCACGCCGCTGGTGGTGCGGCACGGCCGCGGGGTGCGGCTGACCGAGGCGGGCCGTGTCCTGGTCGAGCACGTCGAGGACGTCCTGGCCCGCATGGACGACGCGCGGGAGCGGATCGCGGCGATCGCCGGGCTGCGCGCCGGACGGGTCCGGGTCGCGGTGTTCCCGACGGCGGTCGCGGGGCTGCTGCCGGACGCGCTGGCGCGGCTGGCCGAGCGGGCGCCGGGGGTGGCGGTCACGCTGGTGGACGCCGAGCCGCCGCAGGCGCTGTCCCTGCTGCGCGCGGGCGACACCGACATCGCGGTCGTGTTCCGCTACGCGCACACCCCGCCCGACGCCGACGCCCGGTTCCGGGAGGTGGTGCTGGCCGAGGACCCGCTGAGGCTCCTGGTCCCCGCCGGGCACCCCCTGGCGGCGGCGGAGCGGCCGCGGCTGGAGGACCTGGCCGGCGAGACGTGGGCGTCGGGCTGCGCCCGGTGCCGCGACCACCTGCGGTGGGCGTGCGGGCGGGCCGGGTTCGTCCCCGACATCGCGTTCGCCACCGAGGACCACGTCGCGATCCAGCGGCTGGTCGCGCGGGGCCTGGCCGTCACGACGCTGCCGGCGCTGGCGCTCGGCCTGCACACCGAGCCGGGCGTCGCCGTCCCCGACGTGCCCGCCGTCGGAAGCCGCCGCATCAGCGCGGTCGTCGCGGCCGGTCCGCGCCCGCCCGCGGTGGCGGCGCTGCTGGAGGAGCTCACCGCCGTCGCCGCGGCCGCCTCCGCCGCCCCGGTCGCCTTGTCGGACGCCTCGTCGGACGCCGTGGTCGCCTCCGCCGGGGGGTCTACGTCGCCGACAGGTGCCGGTGCAGGCCGGTGAGGCGGCCGGCGGCGGCGCGGACGGCCTCGGCCAGGCCCGGCAGCCGGTCGTCGCCGAACCGCACCGCCGGGCCCTGCAGCGCGACCGCCGCGAACACCCGTCCGCCGCCGTCGCGGACCGGCGCGGCCACCGCCCGGACCCCGACCAGGCGCTCCTCGTCGTTGAGCGCGTAGCCGCGGGCGCGGACGCGCCGCAGGTCGTCCTCCAGCCCGCCGCGGGTGGTGAGGGTGGCGGGGGTGTAGCGGTGGAACGGCTCGTCCATCGCGACGGGGTCGCCGCCGTAGGCCAGCAGCACCTTGCCCATCGCGCAGGTGTGGATGGGGTTGCGGTCGCCGGGCGGCTGGTCGTAGCGCAGCGGATGCACCGACGGCAGGTGCAGCAGGATCGCGACCTCGTCGCCGGCCCGCACGCCGAGGCTGACCGACTCGCCGGTGCCGTCGCGCAGCGCGGTCAGCTCCGGCTGCAGCAGCGTGGCGCCCATCCGCTCCAGCGCGAGCCGGCCGAGGATCGCGGTGGTCGGGCCGAGGAAGTACCGCTCGGTCGCCGGGTCCTGCGCCAGCATCCCGGTGGCCTGCAGGGCGTGCACGATGCGGTGCGCGGTGCTGACCGACAGCCCGAGCCGGTGCGCGATCTCGGTGGGGGTCTGCCGGTCGGCGTCCTCGAAGGAGCGCAGTACCGCCACCGACCGGTCCACGGTCTGCGTTCCCGGCTTGGGCCGAGGGGCCCCTTCCGTGCGCTCCCGCGTCCGCGCGCCGGGGACGGCGCCGATGTCGTCCGTCACGGGTCCCATCCTCCCACCGCGCCCGCCGCCGCCCCGCCCGGGGGCGTGCCATAGTGGGCGGGTGGCCCCCCAGTCCCCGGTGCGCGAGACCCCCCGATCCACGACCCGCAGGGCCCGAGGGCCCTCGCCGTCGCTGACGGCCCGGCACGGCATCGCGTTCGCGCGCAACCCGTGCGCGAGCCTGCTGCGCCTGTACGCCGAGGCGGGCCCGGTCGCCGCCGTCGGGACGCGCCGCCGCCCGCTGGTGCACCTGTTCGGCCCGGACGCCAACGCGTTCGTGTTCGCCAACTCGGGGCTGTTCCGGTGGCGGGAGGCGTTCGACCTGCTGGTGCCGGTGAACGGGGAGACCGCGCTGATCGTCAGCGACGGCGCCGACCACCGGCGGCGGCGCCGCCTGGTCCAGCCGGCGTTCCACCACCGCCGCGTCGGCGGCTACGTGGCGCGGATGGCGGCCAACACCGACGCGGCGCTGGAGTCCTGGCGGCCCGGCCGGACGCTGGACGCCTACGCCGAGCTGCGGTCGGTGATCCGCCGCAGCACCGTGGAGGTGCTGTTCGGGGACCGGCTCGCCGCCGACGCCGAGGTGATCGGGCGGCGGCTGCAGGTCGCGCTCGCCGCGATCGACCGGAACTTCGTGCTGCAGATGGCGCTGCGGTCGGTGCCCAACCCCTCCATGCGGCGGGTCGCGGCGGCCCGCGCGCAGGTGGCGCGGCGCGTGGACGAGGAGGTCGACCGCCGCCGCCGCGAGTCCCGGGCCGGGGACGGCGTCGGGGACGGCGTCGAAGACGGGGGCGAGGGCGGGTACGGCGACGTCCTGGCGATGCTGATGGCCGCCCGCGACGAGGACGGCACGGGCCTGACCCGCCAGGAGCTGCAGGACCAGGTCATCAGCCTCATCTCCGCCGGGTACGACACCACCAGCGCGGCGATGGCGTGGGCGGTGTACGCGCTGCTGACCCACCCCGGCGCCGAGGAGCGGGCGCGCCGCGAGGTCGCCGAGGTGGTCGGCGACCGCCCGGTGACGGCCGCCGACCTGCCCGCCCTGACCTACCTGGACGGGGTGGTGAACGAGACCCTGCGGCTGTTCCCGCCGGCGGTGCTCAGCGCCCGCGTCCCGGTGGAGGACTTCACCTACGGCGGGCACCGGATCCCGGCGGGCGCGATGGTGCTGTACTCCCCGTTCGTCACCCACCGGATGCCGGAGGTGTGGCCGCTGGCGGGGCGGTTCCGCCCCGACCGCTGGGACCCGTCCTGCGAGCTGCACCGCCCCACCACCGCCTCGACGTACCTGCCGTTCGGCGGCGGGCCGCACCGCTGCATCGGCTCGGCGCTGGCGACGGTGGAGATCAAGACGATGCTGGCGTGCCTGCTGCGCCGCACCCGGCTGCGCCTGCTCTCCCCCGCCGTCACCCCGACGAGCGTGACCGCGATGCGGCCGCGCGGCGGCCTGCCCGTGCGGGTGCTCTAGCCCTGGCGCAGGCACACGCAGAACGGGTGCCCGGCCGGGTCGGCCAGCACCCGCCAGCGGTCCTCGCCGGGCTGGAACTCCGGCCGGGTGCCGCCGAGCTCGGCGACCCGCGCCTCGGCCTTGTCCAGGTCGTCGACGTACAGGTCGAGGTGGAACTGCTGGGGCCGGTCCCCCTCGGGCCACGTCGGCGGGCGGTGCCCGGCGACGCCCTGGAAGTAGACGTCCAGGCCGCCCGGCAGCGTGACGGCGGCGGCCTCGGCGGTGTCGTAGGTGATCTCGCCGCCGGTGAGCGCCGCGTAGAACGCCGCGAGGGCGGGCGGCTCCGGGCAGTCGATGGTGACGGCGGCGAACTCCGCGATACCGGACATGTGCGACTCCTTCATCTCGGGAACGCCCCTCACACTTCCAGGAGAAGCTGACATCTCCTGTCAGGTACGGCGCCGTCCGTTTCCGGGCGCGCGGCGACGCCGGTGTGGAAGGTGTTGCCGCTGCACATCGCGCACGGCGCCATCGGCGACGCCGGCCGCGGCATGTGCGCGGTGCTGGACGTGCACCGGACGCGTGGGGCGAGGCTGCCGGCACGCCGCCGGGCACGTCCTGCCCGCCGCTGCTGGAGCGGGCGCGGGGCCGGGACGGTGCGCCCGCGTGGGGGACGATCTAGCCGCCGGCGGCGAGGCGGGCGGGGAAGCCGCCGGTGGCGATCGGGCCCCACCGGTCGATGGTGACGCGGATCAGCGACTTGCCCTGGCGGCGCATCGCGGCGCGGTACTCGTCCCAGTCGGGGTGCTCCCCGGCGATGCAGCGGTAGTAGCCGACGAGCGCGTCGGCGGCGTCGGGCATGTCGATGACCTCGGCGGTCCCGTCGACCTGGACGTAGGGGCCGTTGAAGTCGTCCGACAGCACGCACAGCGACACGCGCGGGTCGCGGCGGGCGTTGCGGGTCTTGGCGCGTTCTGGGTAGGTGGAGACCACGATGCGGCCCTGCTCGTCGACGCCGCAGGTCACCGGCGACATCTGGGGGCGGCCGTCGGCGCGGGCGGTGGACAGCAGGGCGCGGTGGCGGGGCCGCAGGAAGTCCAGCAGCTCGGGGCGGCAGACGCGGTCGGCGGTGGCGATCGAAGGAGCCATGATCCCCACTCTAGGGACCGGGGCGCCGATGAGTCCGGCGGCGCCGCGCGGTCTGCACCGGGAGAGCTCGCGGGAGTCCGCGGGCGCCGAGCCGAAGGAGGAGGACGCGATGACCGACCGTGAGCCCGTGGAGGCCCGCAATCTCGACATCTACGGCAGCCCGGAGCTGGCGTGGGACGGTGTCCGGGACGCGCTGGTGGCGGCGCTGCCGAAGATGGAGACGGCGGCGTTCCTGGGGACCGTCCGCCCGGACGGGCGCCCGCACTCGGCGGGCATCGGCCCGCTGTGGCGGGACGGGGACATCTTCTTCGTCAGCGGGCCGGGCACGCGCAAGTCCCGCAATCTGGCGGAGAACCCGGCGTGCACGCTGTCGGTCCGCACGCCGAGCGGCGATGTGGTGCTGGAGGGGACGGCCGAGCGCGTCACCGACCCGGGCGTGCTGGAGCCGGTCGCCGCCGCCTACCGGGAGGGCGGCTGGCCCGCGCGGGTCGAGGGCGACGCCTTCACCGCGCCGTTCAGCGCGCAGAGCGCGGGCCCGCCGCCCTGGCACCTGTACCGGTTCGACTTCCACACGGTGGTGGCGCTGAGCACGGTCGAGCCCTACGGCGCGGCCCGCTGGCGCTTCGCGTCCTGACCTGCGCGACTCCGCGCCACGGCCGCGGGCGGGTCGCGGGCGGGGAGGTGCGGTGCCGCCCCGGGTCAGCCGCTGAGCAGGGCGAACAGGCCGGCGCAGGTGAGCGCGACCATGACGGCGGCGACCGGGAGCTGCCCGCGCAGGGTTCCGCCGGGGCCGCGCAGGGCGAGGTCGTGCGCGGCGGCGGTGCCGGCGATGTGGCCGAGGACGATGGCGTTGACCTGGACCTGCGCGGTGAGCGTCGGCCCGGCGAGTCCGTAGTCGATGCGGTTGCCGGTGGAGCCGAGCAGGTCCGCGCCCGTCCCGAACGGGTCGCTGGCGAGGATGAACGTGGTCTGCCCCTCCAGGACGAAGAACGAGAAGTAGTGGGCGAGGGTGTAGCCGAGCGCGATCGGCAGGAGCGTCGCGGCGAACCGCCCGGGGAGGGCGGCCGGGTCCTGGCCGGTCAGCCGCGCGCTGAGCCGCAGCGCGGCGGCGTACAGGACCGCGACGGCGCCGATCGCGGCGGCGAGCCCGACGGTCCCGGCGGCGACGCTGGAGGGGTCGACGTTGTCGCGCCAGTAGGTGGTGCGGGTGATGCCGTCGAACCCGGTGGAGCCGATGAGCACGCACGCGGCCGCGGCGAGGCCGGGTTCGGGACACCAGCCGCTGCTGATCGCGCTCGCCGCCGGCTGCGCGCTGGTCGCGGTGCGGCTGTGGGCCGGACGCGGCGCCGCGCTCGCCGCCGTCGGGTTCTACATGGTCGTGCGGGGCGGGGTGTCGGTCGCGGTCGCCGGGGTGATCGGGGAGCTGTGGGCGGCGGTGCCGCTGTACTTCGCCGAGGCGCTGTGCGTGGAGGCCGCGGCGCTGGTGCCGGCGCGGTGTCGGGGCTGCTGATCGGGACGGCCGGGTTCGGCGCCGAGTACGCCTACGGGCAGGCGGCGTTCCGGCTGCCGTGGACGCCCGACGTCCTCACCGAGGGCATGCTCATGGCGGTGACCGGCGGCGTCGCGGGCGGGCTGTGCGGGGCGCTGCTCGGAGAGGGGCTGGCGGGCCGGTCGCCGCGCCCGGCACTGGCGCGCGGGGTCTTCGCGGGGGCGATCCTGGCGGTGTCGGCGGCGGTCGCCAACGGCCTGGTCATCGACGTCCCGGCGGCCCGGACCGCGACGGTGACGCTCACCGGCGTCCGCGGCGACGCCGCGCACCGCACCGCAGGCGCCCGCATCGCCTTCTCCCCCGCCGACGCGGTCGACGGGGCGGCGTGGGTGACGGTGACCGGCTGGCAGGGCAAGGGCCTGCACGTCGACCGGCTGGTGAGGGAACGCGACGGCGTCTACCGGACGAGCGAGCCGATGCCGCTGCACGGCGGCTGGAAGACGCTGGTCCGCGTCCACGACGGCCGGACCCTCGCCGGCGTCCCGATCTACCTGCCCGCCGACCCGGCGATCGGCGCCGGGGAGCTGCCCGCCCCGGCGGAGTTCACGCGGGACGTGCAGGGCGAGCGGTCGATCCTGCAGCGGGAGCTGAAGACCGACGTGCCGGGCTGGCTGTGGGGCGTGTGCTCGGCGGTGGTGCTGGCGTGCACGCTCGCGCTGGTGATCGCGCTCGGCTGGGGCGTCGCGCGCATCGCCCGCCGGCTCCCGGCGCAGGCCCCGTGATCACCGCAGCCCCGGTCGTCGCGGACGGGGTCCTGGCGACCCACCCGATCATCTCGGCGGTGCCGTTCTTCGTCCCGACGTTCGTCGTCGTCGCGGTGATCGCCGTGGTGATCTGGCGGGACCGCCGCCGCGGCGACGACGCCCCCGATGAGAGCCCGAGCGGAGGGCAGGACGCTGGGCCGGACGAGGGGCCGGACGAGGGGCCACGGGAACCGTAGACTCTGCCGTCATGAGCGAACGGCCCTCCCCTCTCCCGTACCTGTCGGAGCTGTTCTCCCTGCGCGGCCGCGTCGCGGTCGTGACCGGGGGCAGCTCCGGGATCGGACGGGCGATCGCGGTGGCGCTGGCCCGCGCGGGCGCGTCCGTCGTGGTCGTCGCCCGGCGGGAGGCGGAGCTGGCCTCCACCGTCGCCGAACTGGAGGGGCACGGCTGCCGGGCCGCGTCCGTCAGCGCCGACCTGGGGTCGCGGGACGCGGTCGCGAAGGCCGCCGACGCGGCCGCGGCGCCGTTCGGGGAGCCCGACATCCTGGTCAACGCGGCGGCGGTCAACCTGCGCCCGCCGATGGACGACCTCGGCGCCGACGTGTGGGACACCACGATGGCGGTGAACCTGGACGCCCCGTTCCTGCTCGGGCAGCGGTTCGGCCCCGGGATGGCCGAGCGCGGCTTCGGCCGGCTGATCCACATCGCCTCGCAGCAGGCGTTCCGCGCGTCGGTGACCAGCGGCGCCTACGGGGTGTCCAAGGCGGGCCTGGTGGCGCTGGCCCGGTCGCAGGCCGAGGCGTGGTCGCCGCGCGGCGTCACCGCCAACACCCTCGTGCCGGGGTTCGTGATGACGCCGCTGAACGAGCGGCTGTCGTCGGACCCGGTCAAGGTCGAGGCGCTCGCCGCCCGCACCATGGTCGGCCGCAACGGTCTGGCGGACGACTTCGCGGGCGCGGCGGTGTTCCTGGCGTCGGCGTCGGCGGCCTACGTCACCGGCCAGTCGATCTTCGTGGACGGCGGCTTCTCCGCCCACTGACCCGCCCCGCCGATACGGGCCCGCCGGCTAGTCCCACAGGCCGGTGGCCGCGACGGCGGCGGCCGGGTCCGCGGCGTGGACGATCCCGCCGGCGGGCCGCCCCTCCTCGTCGTGGACGCGCCATCCGCCGACCTGCACGACGGGGATCCGGCCGCCGCGCATGGCCAGGGCGATCTCCGACAGCGTCCCCCAGGACCCGCCGACGGCGATGAGCGCGTCGGCGGCGTTGACGAGGACGTTGTTGCGGGCCTGCCCGAGCCCGGTGGGGACGGCGACGGTGAGGTCGGGCGAGGCGGCGGCGCGGTCGGCGGCGGGCAGCACCCCGACCGCGGTCCCGCCGCCGGCGCGGGCCCCGGCCGCCGCGGCGGCCATCACGCCGCCGAGCCCCCCGCACAGCACGACGGCGCCGCGCCCGGCGAGCAGCCGCCCGGTCTCGTGGGCCAGGTCCCATTCCCGCTCGGTGCACTCGCCGGGCCCGCACACCGCCACCTGGACGGCCACGCCGCGCCTATCCGGCGCCGTGCCGGGTCGCGATCTCGTCGATCCTGGCGGCGAGGTCGAAGTCCTTGGCGGTGATGCCGCCGGCGCTGTGGGTGGACAAGGTGAACGTCAGCGTCCGCCACCGGATGTCGATGTCGGGGTGGTGGTCGGCGTCCTCGGCGGCGCGGGCGACGTCGGCGACGACGTCGATCCCGGCCATGAACGAGGGCGCCTCCACCTGCCTGCGGATCGCCTCGCCGTCGCGGACCCAGGCGGGCAGCCCGCCCAGGCGTTCGGCGACGGCGGTGTCATCGAGCGTGCCGGCCATCTGCTCACTCCCTGTCCCTCGGCGCTGGTGCCGTTCTCCTTCCCACTACATCACGCCGGTCACCGGCCGCCGAGGTCGTACAGGACGGTGCCGGCGACGGTGGTGGGGGCGTAGTTCGCGGCGACCCATGCGCTGATCTGCTGGGCGGCGTCGCTGCCGCTCTGCGCGCGCATCGCGATGCCGCCGCCGCGTCCCGTCCCGATGAAGTAGTGGATCCTCCCTTGGCGGACGAGGCTTTGGAACCCGGCGAGGGTCGGCGCGGGGTCGGTGCCGTTGAACCCGCCGACGGCCATGACCGGCTCGCCGGTGGCGAGCTGGTAGCCGGCGGCGGTGTTGGATCCGACGGCCGCCGCGACCCAGGTGTAGGAGGCGGCGTCCCGCTTCAGCGCGGCGGTGACGGCCGCGGCGGGGGTGCCGGCGTTCAGCAGCCCGCCCCGCCCGCCGCCGCCCGCCCCGAACCCCTGCCCGAACCGCTGCCTGAGCCGCGGGCCCGGACCTTGTCCGGGTGCCTGCCCGGTTCCCTGGGGCGGCGGGGCGGCGGCCGGGCCCCGGTTCCCGCCGCCGGGGCCGCCGCGCCCGGGCCGTCCGGGCCGTCCGCCCGGACCGGTCCCGCCGGAGACAGCGGGACCGGCGGTGACGATGGCGCCGGTGTGCGGGGTGCGGACGGTCTCGGCCACGTACGCGGCGGGCCCCGCCAGCCCGGACAGGACCGCCAGCGCGGCGACCCCGGCCAGGGCGCGGCCGGGCAGCAGCCGCACGGCCGCCAGACCCGCCGCCGCGGTCAGCCCGGCGGCGGCGACCGCGGGCGCGAGCCGGGGATGCCAGTCCGGCGACCGCCCCAGCAGCACGTACGCCCACAGCGCGGTGACGGCGACGGCCGCCGACAGGGCCGCGGCGGCCCCGGCGGTGCGGCGCCGCTCCCACAGCAGCGCGGCGCCCATGCCGGTGAGCGCGGCGATCGCGGGCGCCAGCGCGACGGTGTAGTACTCGTGGAAGATCCCCCGCATGAAGCTGAAGATCGCGGCGGTGAGCAGCAGCCACCCGCCCCACACCGCCAGCGCGGCGCGGGCGGGGTCGGTGCGGGGCGCGCGGCGCGTCGCCCACAGCCCGGCGGCGAGCAGGACCAGCGCGGCGGGCAGCAGCCAGGAGATCTGGCCGCCGATGACGGGCCCGAACATGCGGGCCCATCCGGCGTCCTGGTCGAGATTGCCGAGGCCGCCGGTCTCCTCGCCGTTCAGGCGCCCGATCCCGTTGTAGCCGAGCGCCAGTTCCAGGACCGAGTTGTGCTGCGACCCGCCGATGTAGGGGCGGGACGAGGCGGGCACCAGCGCGACGGCGGCGACCCACCATCCGGCCGACGCCAGCAGCGCTCCCCCGGCCGCCGCGAGCTGCCACAGCCGCCGCCGGACGGGGGCCGGCGCGGCGGCCAGGTAGACGACCGCGAACACCGGGACGACCAGGAACGCCTGCAGCATCTTGGCCAGGAACCCGGTGCCGGCGCACGCGGCGGCGAACAGCAGCCAGCGGGTGCTCGCCGTCTCCTGCGCCCGGACCGTCCCGTACGCGCCGAGGGACAGCAGCAGCACCAGCAGCGCGTCGGGGTTGTTGAACCGGAACATCAGCGCGGCGACGGGGGTCAGCGCGAGCGCGGCCCCGGCCAGCAGCGCCGCCCACGCGGGGAACCGGCGCCGGACCGCGGCGTGCAGGACGCCGACGGTCGCGACGCCCATCAGCGCCTGCGGGACCAGGATGCTCCAGGCGTTGACGCCGAACACGCGGGCGGCCAGCGCCATCGGCCACAGCGCGGCCGGGGTCTTGTCGACGGTGATGGCGTTCGCGGCGTCGGAGGAGCCGAAGAAGAACGCCTTCCAACTGGTGGCGCCGGCCTGGACGGCGGCGGAGTAGAACGCGTTGGCCCACCCGGACGCGCCCAGCCCCCACAGGTACAGGACGGCGGTCGCGGCGAGCAGCACCAGCAGCGCGGGCCGGGCCCAGGCGGGGTCGGCGGCGGGGCCGCGCAGGGCCCGGCGCAGGACCCGGCCGGGGAGGCCGCGCCGCCCGCGCGGGGTGCGGTGCGCGGGCGGGGCGGCCTGGATCGTGGAGGTCATCTGGAGTTCCCGTGGTCGGTCGGGGTCAGCCCAGCCGGTACAGCCGGGCGCCGGTGGGCATGCTCGGGGAGCCGGTGCCCGAGGGATCGGAGCTGGTGGACGCGCCGTACTCGCTCGCGTCGACGAGGGTGCCGTGCTGCTGGACCCAGGCGGTGACGGCGGAGCTTCCGCCGCCGCCCGGCCCCATGCGCCCGCCGAGCAGGATGTAGCGGAGCTCGCCCTCCCGCACGTACCGCTGGAGTTTGTCGACGGTCATGGCGGGGTCGCCGCCGGTGAACCCGCCCATGGCGATGACGGGCCGCCCGGTCCGCAGGATGATCGAGGACGCCTCCTGGGCGCTGGGGACCGCGACGAGCCAGGTGGCGCCGCCCTGGTTGCGCTGCAGGTAGGAGATCATCTGGGAGTCGGCGCCCCCGCCGGGCCCGCCGAATCCGCCGGGTCCGGTGCGCCGCCCGCGCCCGTCGCCGTTCTGGTCGTCGCCGTTCTGCCACGGGGGACGCCGGCCGTCCGGCCCGCCGGTCATGGCGCCGGGGCGCCCGCCTTGCATTCCGCCGGGCATTCCGCCGGGCGGGCCGGTGGGGCCGCCGGGCATGCCGAAGCCGTTCCCGGTGGCGGGCCCGGCGAGGGGGTTGGTGCCGTTGGAGGCGGTGGAGGCGGCCGAGGCGGCGTAGGCGCCCGGCCCGGCCAGGGCCGCGACGGCGGCGAGCGCGAGCCCCGCGACGGCCGCGCGGGTCCGGGTGCGGGTCCCGGCGCGCGGGACGAGGCGTCCGATGACCAGCGCGGCGGCGCCGAGGGCGGTGGCGGCGGCGACGAGCCACCGCAGCCATGGATGCCAGTCCGGGGTGCGGTCCAGCAGGACGAACGCCCACGCGCCGGTCGCGGCGATCCCGGCGGGCAGGACCCACGCCCATGCCGCCGACCGCCGGTGGGCGGCCAGCAGCAGGACGGTTCCGGCGCCGGTGAGCGCGGCGATGGCGGGCGCCATGGCGGTGGAGTAGTACGGGTGGAAGGTGCCCTGCGCGAAGCTGAACACGGCGTAGTGGACGGCGAGCCATCCGCCCCACAGGATCAGCGCGGCGCGGCCGGTGTCGGTGCGGGGGCGGCGCCGCAGCAGGACGAGCCCGGCCGCGAGGGCGAGGACGGCGAACGGGATCAGCCAGGAGATCTGCCCGCCGAGGATGTCGTTGAACAGCCGCCCGGCGCCGGCCCGGCCGCCGAACCCGCCGCCTCCCCCGGGTCCGCCGCGTCCGCCGTCCTGGCCGAGGACGCGGCCGAGGCCGTTGTAGCCGATGACCAGGTCCCAGGCGGTGCCGTCGGTGCTGCCGCCGATGTAGGGGCGCGAGCGGGCCGGGATCAGGTCCACGGCCAGCACCCACCACAGCGACGACACCGCGAGGACGGCGCCGGCGGCCGCCAGGTGCAGGACCCGCCGCACGATCGGGGGCCGCGCCGCGATCAGGTAGGCCAGCGCGAACGCGGGGACGACCAGGAACGCCTGCAGCATCTTGGTGTTGAAGCCGCAGCCGACCAGGAACGCCGCGAGCAGCAGGGGCCGCGGCCGCCCGGTCGCAATGGCGCGCTGGCACGCCCAGGCGGCGGCGGCCATCAGCAGGACCAGCAGGGTGTCGGGGTTGTTGTCGCGGTTGATCGCGACGGTGATCGGGGTGAGCGCCAGGACGGCGGCGGCGGTGACCGCCGCGGCGTGCCCGAACGCCCGCCGCACCGCCGCGTACAGGACCGCGACGGCGGCGACGCCCTCGACGACCTGCGGGAGCAGCAGGCTCCAGGTCCCGAACCCGAGGACGCGGGCGGACAGGCCCATGACCCACAGCGCCATGGGCGGCTTGTCGACGGTGATGTAGGAGCCGGCGTCCAGGGCGCCGAAGAAGAACGCCTTCCAGCTCTCGGTGCCGCTCCTGACGGCGGCGGAGTAGTAGGAGTTGGCGTATCCGGCCTCCGGCAGCCCCCACCCGTACAGCGCGGCGGCGAGGACCAGGACCGCCCACAACGCGGGGCGGGCCCAGCGGGGGTCGGCGTCGCCGCCGAGGAGCAGCCGCCGGACGCGCCCGGCGGCGGGTGTACGGCACCGTTCGGCGGGCGCGGTGAGGGCCGGGGTCATGACGCCGTCCCTCCGGTGCTCTCCCCGGGCGCGGGCGCCCGTCCCGCGTGCGGTCCGGCGGCCGGCCGGCCGAGGCGGCGCGGGTGGAAGATCCAGGCGCGCATCAGCAGGAACCGGGCCAGGGTGGCGGCGGCGTTGGCGGCGGCGAGCGCGGCGATCTCCACGGCGCGGGACGCGCCGGGCGCGGCGGCGTGCAGCACCGCCAGGCCGCCGGTGGACAGGGCCAGGCCGAGCAGGAACGCGGCGCCGCCTTCGAGCTGGTGGCGCAGGGCGCGGCGGCTCCCGGTGACGCCGAAGGTGAAGCGGCGGTTGGCGGCGGTGTTGCCGATGGTGGTGATGGTCAGCGACACCGCGTTCGCCCACAGCGGCCCCATGGCCGTGCGCAGCAGCACGAACAGGACGAGCTGCGCGAGGGTGCTGACGGCGCCGACGGCGGCGAACGCGGGCAGCTGCCGCCGCATCCCCGCCGGGAGCACCGCCGCGTGCGGCCCGGCCGACGGGGGCGCGGAACGCGCCGGTGAGCATGCGGCGGCCGACGCGGGCCATGCCGCGCAGGTCGTCGCGGGCGGTGCGCAGCACGTCGACGCGGGAGTCGGGGTCGTCGACCCAGTCGACGGGGACCTCGTGGATGCGCAGCCCGGTGCGTTCGGCCAGCAGCAGCAGCTCGGTGTCGAAGAACCACGCCTCGTCCTCGACCTGCGGCAGCAGCGCCTGCACGATCTCGGTGCGGGCGGCCTTGAACCCGCACTGGGCGTCGGTGAACCGGGCGGCCAGCGCGGTGCGCAGCAGCAGGTTGTAGCAGCGGGAGACGACCTCGCGGCGCGGCCCGCGCACGACGGCGGACCCGCGGGTGAGGCGGGACCCGATGGCCAGGTCGCTGTGCCCGGAGATCAGCGGGGCGACCAGCGGCAGGAACGCGTCCAGGTCGGTGGACAGGTCGACGTCCATGTAGGCGACGACGTCGGCGTCGCTGCCGCTCCACACGTGCCGCAGCGCCCGCCCGCGCCCCTTGTCCTCCAGCCGGACGGCCCGCACGTGCGGGAGCCGCGCCGCCAGCTCCCCGGCGATCGGCCAGGTGCGGTCGGTGCTGGCGTTGTCGGCGACGGTGACGCGGAACGGGTAGGGGAACGTCGCGGCCAGGTAGGCGTGCAGCCGCTCCACACTCGCGGCCAGGACGCGTTCCTCGTTGTGGACGGGGACGACCACCTCGACCAGCCGGCCCCGTCCCCCGCGGCCCGGGGGCGACGGCGGCGGCGCGGCGGGCGTGCCCCGTTCGGTGATGAGGTGATTCATGCGACCGAGGTTCGCCGGGCGCCGTGGGAAGCCGGTGAGGCGCCGATGAACGCGGCATGAGAATCAGTCGCGGGGGGCCGGGGTCCCGGGCAGGCGGACGCGGGCGAGGGTGCCGCCGCCGGGCGTGGGCTCCAGCGCGACGTCCCCGCCGGACTCGGCGACGACGCGGGCGACGATGGACAGCCCGAGCCCGGAGCCGGGCAGGCTCCGCGCGGACGGGGACCGCCAGAACCGCTCGAACACGTGCGGGAGGTCCTCGCCGGGGATGCCGGGGCCGCGGTCCCGCACGGTGAGCTCCCCGCCGGTGAGGCGGACGGTGACGGTGCCGCCGGGCGGGCTGAACTTCACGGCGTTGTCGAGGAGGTTGACGACGGCGCGTTCCAGGGAGGCGGGGTCGCCGAGCACGTACCAGGGGGCGGTCTCGGCGTCGACGGTGAGGCCGGGGCCGCGCAGCCGGGCGCGCTCCACGGCGCGGGCGACGACGTCGTGCAGCGCGACGGCCGCGCGGACCGGCCGGGCCTCGTCGGGGCGGGCGAGTTCCAGCAGGTCCCCGACGAGGCTGGACAGCTCCCGCATCTGCGCCTTGACGCTGGTGAGCAGGTTGCGGCGGGCGGCGGCCGGCAGGTCCCGGCCGGTGGCCTCGGCGCGCAGCAGCAGGTCGATGTTGGTGCGCAGGCTGGTGAGGGGGGTGCGCAGCTCGTGCCCGGCGTCGGCGATGAGCTGCCGCTGCCGTTCCCGGGAGGCGGCCAGCGCGCCGGTCATGGCGTTGAAGGAGCGGCTGAGCCGGGCGATCTCGTCGGTGCCCTCCTCGGGGATGCGGGTGGCGAGGTCCTCGGTGCGGGCGATGTGCTCGACGGCGCCGGTCAGCTCGTCCACCGGACGCAGCGACGCCCGCGCGATCGCCAGGCCGGCGGCGGCCGACACCAGCACGCCGAGGGCGGTGACGGCGGTGAGCAGCAGCGCGAGGTTGTCCAGGGGCCCTTCGACCTCGTCGAGGGAGATGGCGTAGGACACCGCGGCGGTGGTGCCGTCCTGCGCGCGGAAGGGGCGGGTGAGGACGCGGACGTGGTCGGCGGCGCCGGAGGCGGTGACGCCGGTGCCGTCGTGGTAGACGTGGCCGCGTTCGCCGCGGGCGACCTCGACGTCGGCGGCGGTGACCTCCAGCGCGCCGGCGCCGGGCAGGGTGCAGCGCCGCCCGGAGGCGGTGACGACCTGCGTCATCTCGTAGGGGCCGGGCGGGAGGTTGGCGCCGCCGGCGGGGTCCTGCGAGCAGCGGAGGAGGGCCTCCTCGATCCGCAGGGCGGTGCCGCGGAACGGCCGGTCGTGCTCGGGCCCGCCGGGCGGGCCGCCGGAGGTGGCGGCCAGCCGCCGGTCGAGCTCCTGGTACAGCTGGTTGCGGGTGAGCAGCCACCCGGCGGTGGCGCAGGCGGCGACGGCGAGCGCGACGGCGGCGGCGGTCAGCAGCGCCATCCGGGCGCGCAGCGTGAGCCGCCGCGTCACCGGGGGGCGGGTCGCGGGGGCGCGGGTCGCCCCCCGGCCGTTCATGGGGACGCCGCCGTGCGCAGCACGTACCCGACGCCGCGGACGGTGTGCACGAGCCGCGGCAGCCCGCCCGCCTCGGTCTTGCGCCGCAGGTACATCACGTACACGTCCAGGGAGTTGGAGGCCGGTTCGAAGTCGAACCCCCACACCGTCTCCAGGATCTGCTCGCGGGTGAGGACCTGCCGGGGGTGGGCGAGGAACATCTCCAGCAGCATGTACTCGGTGCGGGTCAGTTCGACGGGCGTCCCGGCGCGGGTGACCTCGCGGGTGAGGGTGTCCATGCGCAGGTCGTCGAAGGCGAGCACGCCGCCGTCACCGGGGGCGCCGCCGGGGGCGCCGGCGGCCGCGGCGTTCATGGCGGCGTTCATGGCGGCGCGGCGCAGCAGGGCGCGGACGCGGGCGAGGAGCTCGTCCAGCTCGAACGGCTTGGCGAGGTAGTCGTCGGCGCCGGCGTCCAGGCCGGTGACGCGGTCGCCGACCATGTCGCGGGCGGTGAGCATCAGCACCGGCATGGTGGCGCCGAGGGCGCGCAGCCGCCGGCAGGTGGTCAGGCCGTCCATCCGCGGCATGAGGACGTCCAGGACGACCAGGTCGGGGGGCCGGCGTTCGACCTGCCGGAGGGCCAGGACGCCGTCGGCGGCGTCCTCGACGCGGTATCCCTCGAACTCCAGGCTGCTGGTCAGCGATTCGCGGACGGCGGGTTCGTCGTCGACGACCAGTATCCGCGCGGGTTCGGCCCCCCGGGTGTCGGACTCCATGCACTCACCGTAAACAGCGCCGGTGGGCGGCCCGCGCACCGGCCGGGGTTTCTCATGGTTCTCTCAGGATCTTCTGAGGGCCGGTTCACGGCTCCGGCGGGGCCTCGGCGGCGCCGCGGGCGGTGGCCCGCGCCCACGGGTCCCCGCCCTGCCCGTCCCCGGCCGCGTCGACGGCCGCGTCGCCGGCCGCCTCCCGGGGCTCATCGTCTGGTGCGTCGCCGGGCGCGGGCGTTTCGACGGTGACCTCCACGGTCGCCTCGACCTCCCCTTCGGCGGTGCCGGCGGTGTCGGCGGCGGCCCGCGCCCACGGGTCCGCGTCTCGCGCGCCGGTCTCGACGACCGTGGCCTTGACGGTCGTCCTGGTCGTGGCGGTCGTCTTGGTGGCGGCGGCGGGGCGGGTCGCGGTGGTCCAGGTGGTCTTGGCGACGTCGATGACGACGTCGCGGGAGACGTCCAGGATCATGCCGCGCAGCCGCTCCTTCATGGCGAGTTTGAGGGCGTCGCGCAGCAGCTCGCGCAGCGCAGCCTCCATCGCGACGGTGAAGGCGCGGGACGCGGCCCGCACGGCCAGGTCGCGGGCGGTGCGGGCGAACGCGCTGCCCGCCGCGGCGGCGACCAGGTCCCCGGCGGAGCGGGCGGTGTCCGATCCGGCGGCGCGGGAGGCGAGCCCGGCCAGCGGCGCCAGCTCGGCGGTCAGGCCGCTCTCGCGGGCGGTGTCGCGCAGGGCCGCGGCGGCGTCGCGGGCGGCCTGCTCGGCGGTCTCGCGGACGACGCGGGCGACGACGTCCCGCCCGGCGGTCATGGCGGCGTCGACGGCCGCGTCGGCGACGGTGTCGATCGCGGCGTCCACGACCGTCCGGGTGGCGGCCTGCACGACGGGCGAGGACGCGGTGCGCCCGGCGACGTCGAGCGCGGTGGCGGTGGCGGCGCGGGCGAGGGGGCTGTCGGCGGCCAGGCGGCGCGCGGCGGCGGCCATGGGGTGCCGGGCGGCCTGCGCGGCGAGCTGCTCGGCGAGGGTCATCGCGGCGGTGGCGGCCTCCAGCGCGCCCGCGGTCGCGGGGTTGGCGGCCGCGGCGGCGCGCGCCTCGGCGACGGCCCGCTCGGCGGCGGCGAGCGCCGCGCGGACGGCGGCGTCGCGGGCGGCCCGCTCGATCGCCTTCATCGCGGGCGTGCCCGCCACCTGCTCCAGGATGCGGTCGGCGGCGAGCGCGGCGGCGTCGCGGGCGGCGATCCGGACCGGTTCCCCGGCGTGCGCGGCCAGCCGCGCGGCGGCCTCGGCGGCCGGGGCCAGCCCGTCCCAGATCTCCTCCAGCCGCTCGGCGGCGACCCGGTCGGCGCGCCGGGCCCGCTCGGCGAGCCCCGGCTCGTCCCGGCCGGGTTCCCTCCGGCCGGTCCCGGTCCGGTCGGGCTCATTCCGGTCGGTCCCGGTCCGGTCGCCGTCGTGCTGGTCTCTGTCGTCCACGGCCACGCCCCTCATCGCGATCCGCCCCCCCAAATCACCATAACTGGCGACGGCCGGTGCCGGTCACCGGCGGCCGCCCCAGTCCGCCCCAGTCCGCGGCGGGCGCCGGCCGGCCGGCGCGGGTCGGCGCGGGTTAATCGGTGGCGTGCGGCGGCGGGGTCGGGTAACGTCACGGGCGAAACGTGAGGAGGTGGGGATGCATGGCCGTCGCCCAGGTGGCTGCTGCCCGCAGCATTCGGCCCGTTCCCATTTCCCGGGCCGCCGGCTGAGCTGATCCCGCAGGGCTGTCACTCGCCCGGCCGCGCACCGCGCGGCCGCCGCGGCATCGCGTACGCCGGGGCCCCTTTTCACGTGAGGGTTCCACAGCATTGTCTTCCGCATTCGCGGGCCCGTCCCCCCTGGCCGCCTACGGCTGGGACGAGGCCCTGGAAGAGCAGTTCACTTCTCATCGCGCGGCGGGGCTGGTGCCCGCGCGCGTGGCCGCGGTCGACCGCGGCCTGTGCGACGTGGTCACCGAGGACGGCCCGGCCCGGGCGTCCACGAGTGCCGCGTCCCCTGATCCGCTGGCCGGTCCGCTGACCGGTCCGGTGGCGGCGCCGTGCACGGGCGACTGGGCGGCGCTGCGCCCGGACGGCCCGGACGGGCGCCCGGCGGTGGCGGCGCTGCTGCCGCGCCGCACCGCGATCGTGCGGGCGTCGGCGTCGCGCGATTCGCGCGGCCAGGTCCTGGCCGCCAACGTCGACACGGTCGCGATCGTGGTGCCGCCGGCGGCCCGTCCCGCGCCGGGGCGGATCGAGCGGCTGGTCGCACTGGCCTGGGAGAGCGGCGCGCGGCCGGTGGTCGTGCTGACCAAGGCCGACCGGTCCCCCGCCATCGCCGCGGCGGAGGCCGAGGCCGCCGCCGCGGCGCCGGGCGTGGAGGTCGTGGCGTGCAGCGCCGTGACCGGTGACGGCGTCGACGCCGTCCGGGCCGTCCTGTCGGGGACGGTGGTGCTGGTCGGGCCGTCGGGCGCGGGCAAGTCCACGCTCGGCAACGCGCTGCTGGGCGCGGAGGTCCTGGCGACGGGCGCGGTCCGCGACACCGACGGCAAGGGCCGCCACACCACGGTGCGGCGGGAGCTGCTGCCGCTGCCGGGCGGCGGTGTCCTGATCGACACGCCGGGGCTGCGCGCGGTCGGCCTGGTCGAGGCGTCCGAGGGGCTGGAGCGCGCGTTCGCCGACATCGCCGAGCTGGCGGCGGGGTGCCGGTTCGGTGACTGCGCGCACGTGTCCGAGCCGGGCTGCGCCGTGCTGGCGGCGGTCGAGGGCGGGACGCTGCCGGCCCGCCGCCTCGACGGCTACCGCAGGCTGCTGCGCGAGAGCGAGTGGGCGGCGTCGCGGACCGACGCGCGGCTGCGCGCCGAACGGGAGGACCGGTGGAAGTCGATCCGCAAGGCGCAGCGGCGCATGTACCGGGAGCGGGGGCGGGACCGATGAGGTGGATGGTGCGGCCGGAGGCGCCCGGCGACGCCGGCGCCGTCCGCGCGGTGGTGGAGGCGGCGTTCCCGACGGCCGCCGAGGCCGATCTGGTGGACGCGCTGCGCCGCGACCCGGCGTGGATCCCGGGCCTGTCGATGGTCGCCTCGGCGGTCGATCCGGCGGCTGACCCGGTGGTCGGCCCAGTGGTCGGCCCGGCGGCGTCCTCGGAGCGCGCCGGGGACCCGGGCGGCGAGGTTCCGGCCGGGCGGATCGCCGCGTATGCGCTGGTGACGCGGTGCCGGGTCGGCGGCGCGGCCGCGCTGGCGCTGGCGCCGGTGGCGGTGCTGCCGGGGCTGCAGCGGCGGGGCGGGGGCGGCGCGGCCGTCCGCGCGGTGCTCGGCGCTGCGGCGCGGCGCGCGGCGGCCGGGGGCGAGCGGCTGGTGGTGGTGCTCGGGCATCCGGACTACTACCCGCGGTTCGGGTTCGCGCGCGCGTCGTCGCTGGGCGGCGGGGCGTCGTTCGAGGTGGCCGGACGAGGCGCTGATGGCGCTGGTGCTGGACGGTCCGGGTCCGGTGCCGTCCGGGACGGTCGCCTATCCGGCCCCGTTCGGGGTGTGAGGGTCCCGCGGCCCGCGGCCGGTTCTCCGGTCGCGGGCCGCGGGGTCACCGGCCGCGGCGCCGGTAGGTGCGCACCGACAGCGGCACGAACACCGCGAGCAGCAGCAGGGACCAGCCGAGGGTGGCGGCGACGGGGTGGGCGACGGGCCAGGCCGGGTCGGCGCCGCCTGCGGGGGCGCCGGGGTTGCCGAACAGGTCGCGGCAGGCGGCGGTGAGGGCGCTGACGGGGTTCCAGTCGGCGATGACCTGCAGGACCTTGGGCATGCCGTCGGTGGGGACGAAGGAGTTGGACAGCATGGTGACCGGGAACACCAGCGGGAGGAGCTGGTCGGCGGTCTGCTCGTTCTTGACGACGAGGCCGAGGTAGCAGCCGGCCCAGCTGAGCGCGTACCGCATGAGGGCCAGCAGCGCGAACGCCTCGACGGTGGGCCAGACGCCGTTGCGGGCGCGCCAGCCGACGGCCAGCCCGGCGGCGGCCATGATGGCCATGCCGAGGACGCCGTTGAGGATCTCGGCGCCGGTCTGCCCGAAGGGGACGGCGGAGCGGGCCATCGGCATGGAGCGGAACCGGTCCATGACGCCGCGGGAGGCGTCGGTGGCGACCCGCAGGGCGACGGCCATGGTGGCGGTGAAGGTGACCATGGCGAACAGGCCGGGCATGAGGTATTCGCGGTAGTCGCCGCCGCCGGGGACGGAGATGGCGCTGCCGAACACGTAGCCGAACAGCACGACCATGACGGCGGGGAAGACGAGCGCGGCGACGAGTTCGCCGGGTTCCTGCCGGATGCGCGACAGTTCGCGGCCGATGAGGACGAGGCCGTCGGCGAGGGTCCAGCGCAGCCGCCCGGCGCGGGTGGCGGGCGCGCTGAGGGCGGTCATCGGACGGTCTCCTTCTCCCGGGCGGCGCCGGCGGTCCCGCCGGTTCCGGTGTCGCTGCCGGTGTCGGTCGGGGGAGTTCCGGTGAGGCGCAGGAACACCTCGTCGAGGGTGGGGCGGCGCAGGCCGGCGTCGGCGGCGGCGACGCCGGCGCGGTCGAGTTCGCGGACGACGTCGGCGAGCCGGACGGATCCGGCGGGCAGCGCGACCGAGAGCCGGTCGCCGTCCAGGGCCGGATAGGCGCCGGTGAGGCGCTGCAGGACGTCGGCGGCGGCGCCGGCTCCGGCGGGGTCGTCCAGGACGACGTCGAGGCGGTCGCCGATGGAGGCCTTGAGCCGGTCGGGGGTGCCGGTGGCGATGACGCGGCCGTGGTCGATGACGGCGATGTCGTCGGCGAGGTGGTCGGCCTCGTCCAGGTACTGGGTGGTGAGCAGGACGGTGGTGCCCTCGGCGACCAGGTCGCGGACGGTGTCCCAGATCTCGCCGCGGCTGCGGGGGTCCAGGCCGGTGGTGGGCTCGTCCAGGAACAGCACCTGCGGGCGCAGGATCAGGCTGGTGATCAGGTCGAGGCGGCGGCGCATCCCGCCGGAGTAGCCGGCGACCTGCCGGTCGGCGGCGTCGGCGAGCCCGAACCGCTCCAGCAGCTCGTCGGCGCGGCGGCGGGCCTCGCGGCGGGGCAGGTGGTACAGGCGGCCGAACATGCGCAGGTTGCCGCGTCCGGTGAGCTTCTCGTCGACGGCGGCGTACTGGCCGGCCAGGCCGATGCGGGCGCGCACCCGGTCGGGCCGCCGGGCGACGTCGTGGCCGGCGATGCGGGCGTGCCCGGAGTCGGCGTCGGCGAGCGTCGCCAGGATCCGCACGGCGGTGGTCTTGCCGGCGCCGTTGGGGCCGAGGACCCCGCAGACGGTGCCGGCGGGGACGGCGAGGTCGAGGCCGTCCAGGGCTTGGGTGGTGCCGTAGCGCTTGCGCAGCGCCTCGGCCAGCACGATCGGTTCGTCGGGCACGACTTCCCCCTCTGGGTACGGTGTACGCATCCCACGGTAGACAACTGGGTACGTCGTACGCAACTAGGATGCCGAAGACGGCGTCGAACAGGAGGTCCGGTGGCACAGGGCGGGGAGCACGCGAGCATCTGGACGGTGCCCGAGCGGCAGGGCCGCGGCCCGCGGCCCGCCTACAGCCGCGCCCAGATCACCGAGGCGGCGGTCCGCATCGCCGACGCCGAGGGGCTGGAGGCCGCGTCGATGCGCCGCATCGCCGCCGACCTCGGCACCGGCGCGATGTCGCTGTACCGCTACGTCCCCTCCCGCGACGACCTGGTCGAGCTGATGGTCGACCACGTCCTGCTGGAGACCGGCGTCCCCGAGCGGCCGAGCGGCGACTGGCGCGCCGACCTGACCCTGGTCGCCGAGAACACCCGGCGGGTGTGGCGGGCGCACCCGTGGCTGGCGGCCCTGTGGCGCCCGCGCGCCACGTTCGGCCCCAACCGGCTGCGGCTGCTGGAGTTCGCGTTCGGCGCCCTGGACGTCGGGATCCCGATCGACGAGATCTTCGTCCTGCTGGACATGCTGAACGGCTACGTCGAGCGGGTGGTGCGCGGCGAGATCGAGTGGTCGCGGGAGGCGCGGCAGAGCGGGATGACGCCGGAGCGCTGGATGATGGAGAACGCCGGCCACGTCCGCGAGCTGCTCGGCACGGGCCGCTACCCGATGTTCGAGCGGATCGTGCTGGACGCCCGGCTGCCGCACATGTCCGAGGAGGAGCAGTTCCGCTACGGGCTGGACCGCGTCCTGGACTGCATCGGCCGCGCCCTGCCCGCCCTCGGCGCCCCGCCATCCGACCCGCCGCCATCCGACCCGCCGCCCGCGTAGCCGCCAGTGGGGCCCGGCGCGGGTCGGCGCGGGTCGGCGCGGGTCGGCGCGGCGGGCCCCGGCGGTCAGCTCGGTGCCGGCGTCTCCCCCGGTCGGGCGGGCGGGAAGTCGCGGCGCTTGAGCTTGGCCATGCGGCCGTCGGGGGCGTGCCAGACGATGCCCTCGTAGGGGCGGGCGCGCAGCCAGGCGGCCAGTCCGTCGTGGTCGAGGGGGACCTCGCCGAGGTCGTCGGCGCCGTGCCGGACCAGCAGGTGCCGGTCGGCTCCCTCGGGGTTCCCGTTGATCTTCGGGCCGATGAGCTCGTAGGTGCCGGGCTCGTGGGCGCCGGCCTCGATGGCGGGCCGCAGGTGCCGCCAGAACGCCGACTGCTCGGCCGGCTCCCATCCGATCGTCTTGCCGGTGGCCGGGTCGGTGGACAGGGCGGTGAACCCGGGCGGGGCATCGCGGCCGGGCCTGACCTCGCGGCGGGCGAGCCACCGGTCCCCGTCGAAGCGGACGCAGGTGCCGTCGTACTTGCGGGTGGCGCGGCCCTCGCCGGCGAACACCCACGCGCAGTCCGGGTCGGGTTCGCGGGTGACGTACCGGGGGTCGCCGTCCCAGTCGCGGACGAACACGGTGGGGATCTTGCGCATGGCGTCCTCCCGGTGACAGCGGCGGGGTGAGAGCGGCGGGATCCCGTCCCCAGGGTGACGCGGGGACGGGACCGGTGGCGCCGGCGGGGTGCGATCCCGGGACCGGCGCCCGGGGGCGGTGCGCCCGCCGTGATCAGGGTCCCCGGCCGCGCCGCGCGCCGCAACGGGTTTTCCCCCGCCGCCCGAGGCGCGGCAGGGCTACCGGTGCGGCCCTTCGGGGGGCAGGACGCCGGCCAGGTAGGCCGCGACGGCGGCGCGCAGCCGCTCGGGGGACGGTTCGGGGCCGGCGCCGGCGATCGCGTCGAACATCAGGCCCTCGGCGAGCGCGACCAGGCCGTGCGCGTGCGCGGCGGGGTCGGGGGACCCGGCCGCGGCCATCAGCGCGCGGGCCGCGTCCCGGAACCGGCGCCCGGCTGCGTCGTAGACGGCGCGCAGCTCCGGCCGCCGGGTCGCCTCCAGCGCCAGCTCGTAGCGGGCCAGGGTGTGGGCGCGGCCGGCGGTCAGCTGCAGGCGCAGCACGCCGGCCAGCCGCGCCGCCAGCGCGCCGCGGGACAGGCCGGGCGGGGCGTCCACGCCGGTGAAGCGGCCCTCCTCCAGCTCGGTGAGGCGCGCCAGGGCCAGCTCCAGCAGCGCCGCGCGGGTGCGGGCGAGGTTGGACGCCGACCCGGGCGGCAGCCCGGCGGCCTCGTCGACGGCGCGGTGGGTCAGGCCCCGCATGCCGCGGTCGGCCAGCAGGGCGATGGCGGTGTCGGCGACGAGCCGGGCGCGCGGTGAGCTCACCCCCGGATCCTACCCGCCGGCACTACAGGCGTAGTATCGGCACTACATCTGTAGTCAGCGAAGGGTGGAAGCATGCCGCACGCGATCGTCATCGGCGCCGGCATCGGCGGCCTCACCGCCGCCGCGGCCCTGCACCGCCGCGGCTGGACCGTGGACCTGCACGAACGCGCCGCGTCCCTGGACCCCGCCGGGTCCGGCCTGGCACTCGGCCCCAACGCCCTGCGCGCCCTGGACACCATCGGCGCCGGCGACGCCGTCCGCCGCCTCGCCGCCATGACCGGAACCGGCGGCATCCGCCGCCCCGACGGGACCTGGCTCAGCCGCACCTCCGCCGAGGCCGCCCACGCCCGCTACGGCGACCCCGTCGTCGCCCTCCACCGCGCCGACCTCGTCGAGGTCCTCACCTCCCGGCTCCCCGACGGCATCGTCCACCTCGGCTCCACCGCCACCGACGCGGCCCCCGGCGGCGCCCTCACCACCACCGACGCCCGCGGCCGCCGCACCGACCTGCACGCCGACCTGGTCGTCGCCGCCGACGGGATCCGCTCCGCCGTCCGCACCGCCCTGTTCCCCGGCCACCCGCCCGTCCGCTACACCGGCATGACCGCCTGGCGCGGCCTGGTCACCGCGCCCTTCCCCGACGCCGCGCCCGGCGAGACCTGGGGCCGCGGCCGGGTCTTCGGCACCGTCCCCCTCGCCGGCGGCCGCACCTACTTCTACGCCACCGCCCGCGCCCCCGAAGGCGCCCGCGCCGACGACGAGCGCGCCGAACTGCGGCGCCTGTTCGGCGGCTGGCACCACCCCGTCCCCGCCCTCCTGGACGCCGTCTCCCCCGGCGCGCTCCTGCGCAACGACGTCCACGACCTGCCCCGCCCCCTGCCCGCCCTCCACCAGGGCAGGATCGCGCTGCTCGGCGACGCCGCCCACCCCATGACCCCCAACCTCGGCCAGGGCGCCTGCCAGGCCATCGAGGACGCCGTCGTCCTCGCCCACACCGCCGCGACCGGCGCCCCCCTGAGCGCCTACACCGCCGCGCGGCTGCCCCGCACCACCGCGGTCATGCGCCGCTCCCACCGCGTCGCCGCCCTCACCGCCCTGTCCGGCCGCGTCCCCGCCGCCGCCCGCGACACCGCGATGCGCCTGGCCGGCCTCCTCGGCCCCACCGCCGTCCTCCGCCAGGCCGACGCCCTCTTCCGCTGGCACCCGCCCGCCTGACCCGCCGCCCCGCGCCCCACCGGGCGGGGGCCGTAGGCTCGGGGGTGTGACGGGGCGTGATCCGGAGTACCTGGCGTTCCTGCGGCGCCGCCTCGCCGCGCCCGGAGGCGGCGGCGGGACGGTCGAGGACGCGCGCCGCGACCACGCCGCCGACCTCGCCCGCTCCCCGCGCCCACCCGTCGACACCGTCCGCGACCTGCGGGTGGACGGCCCCGCCGGGCCGCTGCCCGCCCGGCTGTACCGGCCCGCCTGGGACGGGCCCGCGCCGCTGCTGGTCTACTTCCACGGCGGCGGCTGGGTGCTCGGCGACGTCGACTCCTACGACCCCGTCGTGCGGGCCCTCGCCCTCGCCAGCGGCGTCGCGTGGCTGTCGGTCGGCTACCGGCGCCCGCCCGAGGACCCCTTCCCCGCCGCGCTGGACGACGCCGTCGCCGCCGTCCGCTGGACCGCCCACAACGCCGCCTCCCTGGACGCCGACCCCGCCCGGATCGGCGTGGCCGGCGACAGCGCCGGCGGGCAGATCGCCGCCGCGGCCGCCGGGATCCTGCGCGCCCCCGGACCCGACCGGCCCGCCCTGCAGGTGCTGCTGTACCCGGCCCTCGACCTGCGCGAGGTCCCGCCGCCGCCGCCCGACCCCGACGGCCTGGAACTCCCCCGCTCCGGCGTCGACCGCGCCCTGCGCGCCTACCTGCGCGGCACCGACCGCACCCGCCCCGACGTCTCCCCGCTGCTGGACCCCGACCCCGCCGGGCTGCCGCCCGCGATCATCGCGACCGCCGAGCACGACCGGCTGCGGCCCCAGGCCGAACGCCACGCCGACCGGCTCCGCGCCGCCGGCGTCCCCGTCACCCGCATCACCGGGACCGGCCTGGACCACGGGTTCCTCGGCTGGGGCGCGTTCGCGCGCCGCCCCGCCGAGGCCGTCGCCGAGATCGGCGCCGCCGTCCACCGCGCCCTCACCGCCGCCCCGGACCGCCCCGGGCGCTCTTGACACCGGTCTTAAAGCCGCTTGCCCGGGCCGTTTAACGCCCCCGACGCCGGAAATCAGAGGTCAGAGGCCGATTTGCCGGAACACACCGACGGTCGAGGGGGCCACCGCTTTGCACAGAACACACGAAATGGGGAGGGTCCGGACCGCGGGGTCCGGGCTGGAGGAGTGGGCCTGCCCCTCCTGCGGCCGCCGCATCCTGCTGCGGTGGCCACCGCACTACGTCAAGCACGTCCTCGACCACGGCGACGAGGAAGCCTGCCACATCGCCCGCATCACCGACGACACCGCCACCGACCAGCCCGACCGGACCGACCGGACCGACGAGGACGACCGGACCGACCGGACCGACGAGGACGACCGGGACGCCGCCGGAACCCGCCGCTGGCTCCGCGAGACCGGCGCCACCACCCTCCACACGTCCGCGTCCGGCCTCAACCCGGCCGAACCCGTCTGAACCGGCCCCCGGCTCAAGCGCCCGCGAGCTCGGCCCGCAGCCGGTCCAGCCCCATCGGCCCCAGATCCAGCGCCCGCCGGTGGAACTCCTTCAGATCGAACGCCGCCCCGGCACGGCGCCGCGCCGCCTCCCGCGCCTCCAGCCACACCTTCTCCCCCAGCTTGTAGGCGATCGCCTGCCCCGGACGCCCCAGATACCGGTCGATCTCGAACACCACCGCCGCATCGGTGTCCGGGCCCTTGCGCGACCGCAGGAACTCCACCCCCAGCTCCGGCGTCCACCGCTCCCCCTCATGGAACCCCGCACCCGCCGGGATCGGCAGCTCCAGATGCAACCCGATGTCCAAGATCACCCGCGCCGCCCGGAACCGCTGCCCGCCCGCCAGCATCCCCAGCCGGTGCGCCGGATCCCGGTAGTGCCCCAGCTCGTCCATCAACCGCTCCGCGTACAGCCCCCACCCCTCGCAGTGCCCCGGATGCAGCTCGCTCGCCAACCGCTGGAACCGGTTCAGCCGCGGATTCAGCGCCGTCACCCCCAGCTGCAGATGATGGCCCGGCACCCCCTCGTGGAACATCGTCGTCGGCACCGTCCACGTCACGATCTCCGCGGACGGGTCCCGCACCGTCCACCACACCGTCCCCGGACGCGACAGGTCCTCCGCCGGCGCCACATAGTAGATCCCCGACTCCACCGGCGGGATCCGGCACTCGATCCGCCGCAGCGGCTCCGGAATGTCGAAATGCGCCCCGTCCAGATCCGCGATCGCCCGGTCCGCCAGCTCCTGGATCCACCCCCGGAACGCCTCCGCGCCCACCACCCGGTACGCCGGATCGGCGTCCAGCGCCGCCATCACCGCCGGCAGCGGCTCACCCGGCGCGATCTCCCCCGCCACCACCGCCATCTCCGCCTCGATCCGCGCCAGCTCCTCCCACCCCCACGCGTACGTCTCCTCCAGATCCAGCTCCGTCCCCAGGAACTCCCGCACCCCCAGCCGGTACCGGTCCGCGCCCAGCGCGTCCCGCTCCGGCGCCCGCGCCGCCAGCGTCCCCGACAGGAACTCCCCGAACTCCACCAGCGCCGCCGACGCCGCCCGCACCGCACCCGCCAGCCCCGCACCCAGCGGCCCCTCCCCGTACCGCGCCGCCAGCCCCGCCAGGAACGCCGGGAACTCCGCACACTCCCGCGCATTGCGGACGACCTGCCGCCGCGCCGCCACCCGCCCCCGCCCGCACGCCCGCTCCAACGACACCCGCAACCCCGCCAGCGCCCCCGGCAGCGCCCCCACCCGCCCCAGCACCGCCTCCCAGTCGGTCTCCGCACCCCGGTCCAGCAGCTCCACCGCCATCCGCAGCCGCTGCACCGGCCCGTCGATGGTGTCCAGAGCCCCCTCCCGCACCCCCGCCTCGTCCAAAGCCACCTCGACCTCGAGCCGCTCGCGCATCACCGCCGCCGCGACCCGCTCCGCGTCCCCGCCCCCGACCGGCACCCCGCCCAGCTCCGCCAGCGTCCGCCGCGCCAACTCCGCCCGCGCCGCCACCCCCTCCGGCCCGTAGTCGGTCAGCCGGGCCTCCTGCCCCGCGATCCCCATCAGCGCCGCCAGGCACGGATCCAGCGCGGCGAACTCGTCCGCGTACCGGCCGGCAAGGTCATCCAGTGCGGTCATCGCCCCAGGCTACGACCCCCACCCGCAAAAGTGATCATGGAAATGTGCCAAAACACCGAACCCCGCTCAGCGGGCCCCCACCGCCGGCCGCACCCACAACCCCACCGGCACCGCACCCGACACCCGCCCCAGCCGCCTCACAGCGGCGCGCCATCGTCGCCGCCGGTCCCCGACGGAGACGGCGACGGACCCGGCGAGGACGGACCCGGAGACGTCGGCGCCGGCGACGGGGAAGGAGACGGCGACGACGGAGACGACGGCTGCGACGGAGACGACGGCTGCGACGGCTGCGGGAACGACGGCGTCGGCTCCGGCGGCGGAGGCGGCGGCTCCTTCACCACCGGCTGGCACGCGAACAGCACCGCCATCAGCAGCGCCAGCACCAGCAGCGCCGCCGCCAGCCCCACCGTCGCCGCCACCAGGTTCCGGTCCGGCGGACGCTCCCCCACCGGCCCCGCACCCGGCACCGGCGGCTCCGGACGCCGCGGACCCTCCAGCGCCGGCTCCCCCGACCCCAGCCAGTACGGCTGGAACTGCGGCCCGCGCCGCCGCCCGCCCCACCACGACCGGCCCGACCCCTGGAACACCACCGGCTCCAAGAACCGCTCCGCACCCACCCGGTCGGCCTCGTACAGCGTCGCCACCCACGGCGCCGGACCGTCCGGCTGCGCCGCCACCACCGGCGCCGCCGCCCGCCCGCCGCCCGACCCGGCACCCGGCGCCTCCACCGGCCCCCGGCCCGGCACCGCACCCGCCGCCGGCACCGCCGCGTTGATCGCCGCCCGGAACCGGCCCCGCGCCGCCGCATCCCCCGCCGCACCCCGGTTCAGCACCGCCACACTCGCGCGCCGCCCCTCACCGTCCACCCCCAGGAACACGATCCCGGCGGCGGACTCCGACAAACGCGCCGACAGACGGAACGGCCCCAGCTGAAGGGGGTCACCCGGCGGCAACGGCCTCGACATGGCCGCAACACTAACAACCCCGCCCCGCCCCGACCGGCCCCCTCACCCCGCTGAACCGATCTTCACCCGCGCGCACGTATCCCGAACGAACGGGTACAAGTGATCGCGTAGGGTCGTAACGCACCCACCCGGCACACCACCCCGGCACACCACCGACAAGCCCCCGGGCGACCGGCCGGGGACGGCAGGGACCGCACGGACACCAGGCACAGCGAGGGGACGCCCACCATGACCATCGCCGCCACCGACGTCGACGAGGCCGCGGCACTCCTGCAGAACACCCTCGCCGAGGTCAAGAAGGTCATCGTCGGCCAGGACCACATGGTCGAACGCATGATCGTCGCGCTCCTCGCCCGCGGCCACTGCCTCATCGAAGGCGTCCCCGGCGTCGCCAAGACCCTCGCCGTCTCCACCCTCGCCGAAGTCGTCGGCGGCACCTTCGCCCGCCTCCAGTTCACCCCCGACCTCGTCCCCTCCGACATCGTCGGCACCCGCATCTACCACCCCTCCACCGAGCAGTTCGACGTCGAACTCGGCCCCGTCTTCGTCAACTTCGTCCTCGCCGACGAGATCAACCGCGCCCCCGCCAAAGTCCAGTCCGCCCTCCTGGAGGTCATGGCCGAACGCCAGGTCTCCCTGGGCGGCAACACCTACCCCCTGCCCCGGCCCTTCATCGTCCTCGCCACCCAGAACCCCATCGAGTCCGAAGGCGTCTACCCCCTCCCCGAAGCCCAGCGCGACCGCTTCCTCATGAAGATCGACGTCCACCACCCCGCCGCCCACGAGGAACTCCAGATCCTCCAGCGGATGAGCGTCGACCCGCCCGAAGCCGCCCGCATCCTCGACACCGACCGCCTCGCCGGCCTCCAGCGCGCCGCCGAAGAGGTCTCCGTCCACGAACTCATCGCCGACTACATCGTCCGGCTCGTCATGGCCACCCGCGAACCCGACCAGTACCGCCTCCCCGACCTGCGCGGCGTCATCGAGATCGGCGCCAGCCCCCGCGCCACCCTCGGCCTGGCCTCCGCCGCCCGCGCCCTCGCCCTGCTGTCGGGACGCGACTACGTCCTGCCCGACGACGTCCGCGCCGTCGCCCGCGACGTCATGGCCCACCGCCTCGTCCTCACCTTCGACTCCATCGCCGACGGCATCGACCCCGGCGACGTCATCGCCCAGATCATCACCGCAGTCCCCCCGCCCCGCGTGGTCTGGAACCACGGAGCGGCGGCGGTGACGACCGCATGACCGGGCGCACCACCGGGCCCGGCACGGGACGGCGGCGGCACAGCGGCAAACTCGCCCACCTCGCCCCCGAGCGCACCCTCCGGCGCCTGGAACTCCAGGTCACCCGCCGCCTCGACGGGCTCCTCAACGGCGAGCACCTCGGCCTCATCCCCGGCCCCGGCACCGAACTCGCCGAAGCCCGCCTCTACCAGCCCGGCGAGGACGACGTCCGGCACATGGACTGGGCCGTCACCGCCCGCACCACCACCCCCCACGTCCGCGACCTCATCGCCGACCACGAACTCGAGGCCTGGGCCCTGGTCGACCTCACCCCCAGCATGGACTTCGGCACCGAGACCATGATCAAACGGGACCTCGCCGTCGCCGCCCTCGCCGCCATCGGATTCCTCACCGTCCGCCTCGGCGACCGTGCCGGCGCCTACCTCCTGCACGCCGACGGCATGCGCCGCTGGCCCGCCCGCACCGGCAAAGCCGCCATGTACGCCCTCCTCCAGGCCGTCCTGGACGCCCAGTCCGTGCACGACGGCGCCCACCGCGCCGACACCGCCCGCACCGCCGCCACGCCCCGCGACCTCGCCGCCGCCATCACCTCCCTGGACCGCGGCCAGACCCGCCGCGGCCTCCGCGTGATCATCTCCGACTTCCTCGCCCCCGACGGCGGCGACCCCGCGCCGGCCGCGGACCGGGGCGCGCACGGCCGGCCCGACTGGGAGCGCCCGCTGCGCCGCCTCGCCGCCCGCCACCAGGTCCTCGCCATCGAGATCATCGACCCCCGCGAACTCGACCTCCCCGACGTCGGACTCGTCGAGATGGCCGATCCGGAGACCGGAGCCGTCCACGAGATCGTGCTCAGCCGCCGCGTCCGCGAACGGTACGCCGCCGCGGCCGCCGACCAGCGCGAGCGCACCCGGGCCGCCCTGCGCCGCTGCGGCGCCCACCACCTGGTCCTGCGCACCGACCGCGACTGGATCGCCGACGTCGCACGCTTCGCCCTCCGCCAGCGCCGCGCCGCCGGCAGGTCCGTCGAGCGCAGCCCGTCCGCCGAAAGGCGGCGGGCGGGGGCTGGGGGACGGTCAGAGACCACCGCGGGAGTGCGCCCATGACCTTTCTGTCACCCGAACGACTCTGGCTCCTCGGCCTCCTGCCGCTGCTGGCCGCCGCCTACCTGCTCATGCAGCTGCGCCGGCAGCGGTACGCCGTCCGCTTCACCAACCTCGCCCTGCTGTCGCAGGTCGCGCCCAGGCGGCCCGGCTGGCGCCGGCACGTCGCCGCCGTGCTGTTCCTCGCCATGATCACCTTGATGATGGTCGGGTTCGCGCGGCCCGCGTCCTCGGTCAAGGTGCCCCGCGACCGCGCCACCATCATGGTCGCCGTGGACGTGTCGCTGTCCATGATGGCCCGGGACGTCTCGCCCAGCCGGTTCGACGCCGCCAAGGCCGCCGCCAAGAAGTTCATCGGCGACCTGCCCGCCCGCTTCAACGTCGGCGTCGTCGCGTTCGCCGGCAACGCCAACCTCGTCGCCGCGCCGTCCGCCGACCGGGAGGCCGCCATCGCCTCCCTCGACCAGCTCGCCCTCGCCAAGCGGACCGCGATCGGCGAAGCCGTCTTCACCTCCCTGCAGGCCGTCCGGTCCTTCGACGCCGACGCCCGGCAGGACCCGCCGCCCGCCCACATCGTCCTGCTGTCGGACGGCGACAACACCACCGGCCGCTCGGTCCAGGAGGCCATCGACGCCAGCCGCGTCGCCCACATCCCCGTCTCCACCATCGCGTTCGGCACCCCGTACGGCACCGTCGACATCGAGGGCGAGACCACCAGCGTCTCGGTCAACAAGGAGACGCTGAAGACCCTCGCCGACAGCACCCAGGGCAAGGCCTACGAGGCCGCCGACGCCGGGCAGCTCGACGACGTCTACGGCAACATCGGGACGTCCCTCGGGTTCAAGATCGAGCACCGCGACGTCGCCGCCCGCTACATCGGGATCGCGCTGCTCTTCGCGTTCGCCGCCGGCGGCGTCTCGCTCGCCTGGTTCTCCCGGCTGCCCTGACCCCGGCCGCCCCCCCGGGCCGCCCCTGGACGCGGGCACCCCGGGACCGGTCTTTCCGCCGCGCCCGCACTGATAGCGTCGGCGGACGTGGGGGATCACTACTTCGCCGAGCGGCCCGGGGCCGCGAGCCGGCGCCGCACCGTCGACCTCGTCCTGCCGGACCTGCACCTGCGGCTCGACACCGACAGCGGCGTGTTCTCCCCCGACCGCGTCGACCCCGGCACCCGCGTCCTGCTGGAGACGGTCCCGCGGCCCCCGCAGGAGGGCGACCTCCTCGACCTCGGCTGCGGGTACGGGCCCATCGCCCTCACCCTCGCGAAGCGTTCCCCTTCGTCGATGGTTTGGGGCGTTGACGTTAATCGGCGTGCTTTGGAAATGGCAGAGGGCAACGCCAAAGCCGCCGGCCTTGACAATGTAAGGTTCAGTCTGGCGGATGAGATCGACCCCGCGCTGCGGTTCGCCGCGATCTGGTCGAACCCCCCGATCCGCATCGGCAAGGCCGCCCTGCACGACCTCCTCCTCGCCTGGCTCCCCCGCCTCGCCCCCGGCGCCCTCGCCCACCTCGTCGTCCAGAAGCACCTCGGCTCCGACTCCCTCCAGCGGTGGCTCGCCGGCCGGGGCTTCCCCACCGAGCGGATCGCCTCCCGGTCCGCCTACCGCGTCCTGCGCGTCTCGTCCCGCACGGAAGGCCCCGCCCGATGAGCACCCGCGACCCCAAGAGCACGCCCGAGACCGCGCCCGGCCGCCGGCAGCTGCGCGGCACCGACGTCAAGCGCCTCAACCGCGACTGGCGCCGCCGCACCGACGCCCGCCTCGGCCTGCTCGTCGAATCGGTCACCCAGCCGTTCAACATGGGCTCGATCATCCGCAGCGCCGCCGTGTTCGGCGTCGAGCACCTCTGGCTCGCCGGCAACGCCACGCCCCCCACCCACCGCGGCGTCGCCAAGACCGCCCTCGGCACCGACCGCCTCGTCCCCTGGGAGCACGCCGGGACCCCCGCCGAGGCCGCCGCCGCCGTCCGCAAGGAGGGCCTGCGCCTCGTCGCCGTCGAACTCACCGCCGACGCCGTCCCCCTCCACGACGCGCCCCTGGACGGCGACGTCTGCCTCGCCGTCGGCGGCGAGGACCACGGCTGCTCCCCCGCGCTCCTCGCCGCGGCCGACGCCGTCGCCTACATCCCCCAGATCGGGCGCGTCGGCTCCCTCAACGTCGCCGTCGCCACCGCCATCGCCCTCGCCGAGGCCCGCCGCCGCGAATGGAGCGCCTAGCCCCCGGCCCCGCCCGCGCCTGCACCCCCGCACCCACCGGAAATGGGTGCCAGCACCCATGGCCGTTCACGCCCCCTTGCCGCATGGTGGAAGTTCGCCGCGTACTTTCCCCGGCGACCCCCGACACCCACCTTTTCAAGGGAGCCCATGGCGATGACGGTCAACAGCGCGGTCAACGGCGCGCCCGGCGGCGCGGCGGCCTCGCAGGCCCGCGAGCTGCTCGAAAAGGAGCGCCGTACCCACATCGCGGAACTGGAGCTCCTCGCCGGCGAGAGCGCCCCCGACGAGGCCGTCATGGCCCGCCGCGGCACGCTGCAGGGGAACCTGGAGGAGATCGACGCCGCCCTCGCCCGCCTCGGCGACGGCACCTACGGCCTGTGCGAGGACTGCCGCAAGCCCATCCCCGAAGGCCGCCTGGAGATCATCCCGTACGCCCGCCGCTGCGTGAACTGCCAGCAGCGACGACGGTGACCACGGCCACGGCGCCGCCGGACGGCCCGCGCGCCGCCCTCGACCTCGGCAGCAGCCGCATCCGCGCGAGCGTGCCCGCCCTGGACGTGATCGTCGACCGCCCGTCCACGGTCGGCGGCCCCGTCCAGATCACCACCGGGCGCCGCCGCGCCCGCGCGGTCCCGGCCCGCCCCATCGAGCACGGCATGGTCGCCGACGCCGGGGCCTGCACCCGGCTGACCCGCCTGACGCTCATGGAGGCCGACCCCGGCCTGCGCCTGCGGCACGTCCTGCTCGCGGTGCCGTCCGCCGCCAGCGGCATCCAGCTCGGCCGCGCGGCGAACGCCGTCCGCGCGGCCGCCGGCTGCCCCGTGCGGACCATGGAGGCCCCGCTCGCCGCCGTCATCGGCGCCGGCATCGCCGTCGGCGACCCGCGGCCCCGGCTCATCCTCGACATCGGCGCCGGCATCGTCGAGATGGCCGTCGTCATGCGCGGCCGCGTCCACTCCGCGCGGTCCATCCAGTACGTCCCCGACCGGCAGGCCGGCCACCAGGCGCCCCGGCTGCCCGAGCACGTCCGCGAGCGGCTCGCCGCCGGCGTCCAGCACCTGCTGGCCGACCTGCCCGCCCCGCTGCGCCGCACCGCCCGCGACGGCGGCCTCCTGCTCACCGGCGGCGGCGCCCGGCTGCCGTCCCTGCCGGGCCGCCTCACCGCCGAGATCAGCCTCACCATCACCATCGCGCGCGACCCGGCCCGCGCCACCATCCGCGGCCTCGCCCACGCCTGCCGCTCCCCCGACGCCTGGCGCCTCACCCGCGCCTGACCGGCCCGGCGACAGCGCAGGCGACCGGCACGCTACGATACGTCCCGTGCAGTTCCTCATCTACGGGTAGAACGCCCCGCCGCCGCGGACCGCGGCGGCCTCCGGCGCCCCCCGTTAGCCGCCCCCCGCGGGCTTCTCCGAGGAACACCCCCGTGACACCGTCGTACGCGGCCGTCCTGCGCGCGCCGCACGCCTTCCGCACCTTCGCCCTCGCGCTGCTCGGACGCCTGTCCTACGGGACGGTCTTCCTGTCCCTGACGCTGGCGTTCACCGCCGCCACCGGCTCCTACGCCCGCGCCGGCGCGCTCCTGGCGCTGCTCGGCCTCACCGTCTCGGTCCTGTCGCCGCTGCGCGCCGGGCTCATCGACCGGTACGGGCCGCGCCGCGCCCTGCCGCCGATGGCCGCCGCCTACTCCCTCACCCTCGCCGCGCTGGCCGCCCTCACCTGGCGTCCCGGCGCCCCGTTCCCGCTGCTGGCCGCGCTCACCGCCACGGCCGGCGCCGCCATGCCGCCGCTGGGCGTGGTCATGCGGACCCTGTGGAACGTCCTCGTGCCGGACGGTCCGCTGCTGCGGCGCGCCTACAGCCTCGACACCGTCTGCGAGGAACTGGTCTTCGTCGTCGGCCCGCTGCTGGCCGGGCTGCTGACCGCGGTCGCCTCACCGTCCCTCGGGATCGCGCTGAGCGCCGTCCTCGTCATCGCCGGGACCGCCGGCCTGGTCACCTCCCCGGCGGTGGGGCCCGGGCCGCCCGCGCGCCGCCGGGGGCCGCGCGTGCGCGCCGTCCCGCTCGCACCGTCCGCCGCCGCGGCGGCCACCGGCGTGGTGATCGGCTCGGCCGGCCTGCTGGCCGTCGCGTTCACCCGGCACCACCAGCAGCCCGCCGCGGTCGCCTGGGTGGAGGCCGCGCTCGCGGTCGGCAGCACCCTCGGCGGCCTCGCCTACGGCGCGCTGAGCCGCTCCGCGCCGGGACGCGCCCGCCTCGCCGCCCTCCTGTGCCCGCTCGGGATCGCGCTGGCCGCCGCGGGCCTCGCGCCGTCCGTCCTCGCGCTGACCGCGGCGGCGTGCGCGGCCGGGCTGTTCATCGGCCCGACCCTCGCCACCGCCTACCTGATCGCCGACGCGACCGCGCCGCCCGCCGCCCGCACCCGCGCGGCGGCCTGGGTCAACACCGCGCTGAACCTCGGCACCGCCGGCGGGACGGCCGCGACCGGCGTCCTCCTGGACGCGCTGCCCCTGCCGCTCAGCTACGCCCTCGCCGCGGCCCCCGCCGTCGCCGCCGCCGCGGCACTGCGGCTTTTGCCGGAACGGCAACGCGATTCGCCGGAACGAGAACCCTCAGCGCATCATCGGGGCATGGACGAGACCATGAGCAACGCAGACTTCTGGGAAGCCCGCTACGCCGAGCACGACCGCGTCTGGAGCGGCGACCCCAACGCCGTCCTCGTCAAGGAGGCCACCGGCCTGGAGCCGGGCACCGCCCTGGACCTCGGCTGCGGCGAGGGCGCCGACGCCATCTGGCTCGCGCGGCGGGGCTGGCGCGTCACCGGCACCGACATCTCCCGCACCGCCCTCGAGCGCGCCGCGCGCCATGCTGCGGACGCGGGCGTCGCCGACCGCGTCGACTGGCAGCGGCACGACCTCGCCGAGTCCTTCCCCGGCGGGGCCTACGACCTGGTCACCGCCATGTTCCTGCACTCGCTCGACCCGGCGATGCCGCGCGAGGCCATCCTGCGGGAGGCCGCCGCGGCCGTCGCCCCCGGCGGCGTCCTGCTCGTCGCCGGGCACGCCGGGCCGCCGCCCTGGGACCCCGACGCCCACCCGCACCTCCACCTGCCCACCGCCGACGAGGTCCTGGCGTCCCTCGGCCTCCCGGACGGCGCCTGGGACGTGCTGCTCAGCGCCGAGAACGAACGCCTCCAGACCGCCCCGGACGGGACCACGATGACCCGCGTCGACAACGCCCTCAAGATCCGGCGCCGGCCGGCCTGAGCCCGGTCAGGAGCGGGCGGCCCCCTCCATCAGCGCGGTGAACTCCTCCAGGGAGATCTTGCCGTCCCCGTTGGCGTCGGCGGCCACGACCACCTCCACCGCCCGGGTGGAGGTGATGTCCTGGCCGAGCTTGCCCATCAGGTTCTTCAGCTCGGCCGTCGAGATGTAGCCGTCGCCGTCGACGTCCACCAGCTCGAACGTCGCCCTGTAGTCGTCCACGCTCGTCATGGCTGCTCCTTCGTTGATCGATGGCGGGGCGACCGTAGCATCACGCCGACGGCCTTTACACAGTAAGGTCAGGCTTGATCGTCCGGTCCGCCATAATCGGACGGGTGCGCCACTCGCATGAGTTCCTCGACCATCCAGGCCCGATCCCCTTCGCCCACCGCGGTGGCGCGGGGCGACCGGAGAACTCCATGGCGGCCTTCCAGCGCGCCACCGACCTCGGCTACCGCTACCTGGAGACCGACGCCCACGCCACCGCCGACGGCGTCGTGGTCGCCTTCCACGACCGCACGCTGGACCGCGTCACCGACCGCACCGGCGCCGTCTCCCGGCTCCCCTACGCCGAGGTCTCCAAGGCCCGCATCGCCGGCACCGAGCCCATCCCCCGCCTTGAGGACGTCCTCGGCTCCTTCCCGGACGCCCGCGTCAACATCGACCTGAAGGACGCCCACGTCATCGGCCCGCTCGCCGCGACGCTGCACCGCACCAACGCCTGGAACCGGGTGTGCATCACCTCGTTCTCCACCCGCCGCCTGGCCCAGATGCGCGCCCGGCTGCCGCTGTTCACCGACCGCGACGTCTGCACCGCCCTCGGCCCCCGCGGCCTGATGGCGCTGCGCGCCCGCTCCTACGGCGGGCCCGCGGCCAAGCTGGTCCGGCTCGCCTCGACCGGGGTCGCCTGCGCCCAGGTCCCCTACGGCCTCGGGCCCGTCCCGTTCGTCACCGAGGCGTTCATCGACCACGCCCACCGCCTCGGCCTGCAGGTCCACGCCTGGACGGTCAACGACCCCGCCGCGATGAAGCGCCTCCTGGACATCGGCATCGACGGCATCATGACCGACGAGCTCCTGACCCTCCGCCGCATCATGTCCGCCCGCGGACTGTGGCCCCATGCCACCGCCTGAGGAGGCCCGCGTGGCCGCGGACGACGCCTCGGACCCGTCCGGCACGCTCGCCCGCGCCCACGACGACCGCCGGACCGCCCGCCGCGTCCGCCTCGGCGAGCCGCCCGGCGGCCCCGACCCCGAAACCGCGTGGGTGGACACCACCCCGCAGGCCATGGCCGCCGAGCCCCTCGCCGGCCTCCCCGCCCGATTCGCCTGGGCGCTGGACGACCTGCGCGCCCTGGTCTCCGGACGCCCCGTGATCGCCGAGGGCTGCGCCCCGAGCTGGTCGTCCCCGTCGCCGGATCACCCCGGCGCATGGGCGTCATAGTGCCCACCGACGAGTTCCGCGGCCCTAGGCTGCGCATGTCCGGCACAGAAGGGATCGAGATGTCCGCCGACCTCCACCGCCGCGCCGTCGTCGCCGACACCCACAACGATCTGCTGATGGCCGTGGCGGCGCGCCCGCCCGCGCAGTGGGCCGGGTTCTTCCGGGAGCGCTGGCTCCCCCAGCTCCGCGATGGAGGCGTGGACCTGCAGGTCCTCCCCGTCTTCATCGACGACCGGTTCCGGCCGGAGGGGGCGCTGCGCGAGACCCTCCGGATGGTCGAGGCCGCCCACGTGCTCGCCGAGGGCAACGCCGGCGAGGTCGCCCTGTGCCGGAACGGCGAGGACATCGACCGGGCGCTCGCGGACGGGAAGATCGCCCTGGTGCTGGCCCTGGAGAGCGCCCCCGGCCTCGACGCGAACGTGGAACTGTTCTCCACCCTGCACCGGCTGGGCATGCGGGTGGCCTCGATCGCGCACTGGGGCCGCACCCCGCTGGCCGACGGCAGCGGCGAGGACGCCGCCGGCAGCCGCCTCACGGCCGCCGGCGTCGAGGCGGTCGCGGAACTGGAGCGGCTCGGCGTGGTCTTCGACATCTCCCACCTCGGGGCCACCGGCGTCGCCCACGTCCTGGAACTCGCCACCCGCCCGGTCATCGCCACCCACTCCTCGGCCCGGGCCCTGCGCGACCACCACCGCAACCTCACCGACGACCAGCTCCGCGGCATCGCCGCGACCGGCGGCGTGGTGTGCGTCAACTTCGTCGCGGGCTTCCTCGCCGCCGATCCCGAGGGCTACACCGTCGACCGCCTCGTCGACCACATCGAGCACGTGGCCTCCGTCGCGGGGATCGACCACGTCGGCCTCGGCCCCGACTTCGTCCGCGAGGTCAGCCGCGAGCTCACCCCGCCCTGCTGCGAGGACATGAGCGCGCTGGCGGGTTTCGACGTCGGCGCCGCCGTCCCCGGCCTCGACGGCCCGCGCGGCCTGCCCCTGGTCACCGAGGCCCTGCTCCGCCGCGGCCACACCGAGCCCGACATCCGCAAGATCCTCGGCGAGAACGTCCACCATCTCTTCCGCAAGGAGCTCGGCCGCCCCGCCTGACACCGCCGTCCCGCCGGGCACAGCGGACCGCCGACCCGCCGGTCGGCGCCGCTCCTGGTGACGCCCGCGACGCAGGCACGTCTGCAGTTCAGCCGGAGGCCCGAATCAGCGGCTGAAGCCGGGGCGGGTGCCGGGGGCGCGGTACTGGGCCGCGACGCTGAGCGGCGATTCCTCGGGGATGCCGCGCGGGCCCTCGTCCGCGGTGGGGCGGTCGGCCCGGGTCAGGTCGAGCCGGGCGGACCGGACCTGGCGCAGCAGCTCCAGGTCGTCCGCCGAGACGATGCCGGCCACGGTCTTGCCGTGGCGCGTGAGGACGACCTCCTCGCCGCCGTAGACGACCCGGTTCAGAAGCTCCGCGAAGATCTTCCGGGCCTGCGTCACCGCGATTTCCACGCTTTTCATCCTATAGCGAACGTCGCCGGACCGAACTCGCCTGCGCTCTGTACAGAATGTACATTCTGTATCCAGCGATGTGGAGGAGGACTCGATGCGCAGGCAGGCGGCAGAGGACCGGTCCGGGCGAGTGGAGACGTTCACGGGGAGGTCGCGGGCCGCGGTGGCGGAGGTGCCGCAGCTCGCGGACGCGCAGCTGTTCGAGCGGCTGCTCGCGCAGCGGATCGTGTTCCTCGGCAGCGAGATCGACGACCGGGTCGCCAACCGGGTGAACGCGCAGCTGCTGCTCCTCGCTGCGCAGGACGCGCGGCGCGACATCACGATCTACATCAACTCGCCCGGCGGGGTCGTGGACGCCGGCATGGCGATCTACGACATGATGCAGTTCGTCCCGAACGACATATCCACGGTCGCGATGGGCATGGCGGCCTCCATGGGACAGACGCTGCTGTGCGCGGGGACGCGGGGCAAGCGGTTCGCGCTGCGGCACGCGCGGGTGATGATGCACCAGCCGCACGGCGGGATCGGCGGCACCGCGTCCGACATCAAGATCCAGGCGGAGCAGTCGCTCTACCTCAAGCGGACCCTGGCCGAGCGCACCGCGTTCCACACCGGGCAGCCGCTGGAGCAGATCGAGGCCGACGGGGACCGCGACGCGTGGTTCACCGCCGAGGAGGCCCGCGACTACGGCTTCGTCGACCACGTCATCGACAGCACCGACCGGGTGGGCACATGACACGTGCGGAACGGCGCTACCTCGTCCCCGAGTACGAGGAGCAGACGACCTACGGCCGCAAGGACACCAACCCCTACAACAGGCTCTTCGAGGACCGCATCGTCTTCCTCGGGGCGCCGGTGGACGACACCAGCGCCAACGACGTCACCGCGCAGATGCTGGCGCTGGAGGGCATGGACCCCGACCGGCCCATCGCGCTCTACATCAACTCGCCGGGCGGGTCGCTGACGGCGATGCTGGCGATCTGCGACACGATGCGCTACGTCCGGCCCGAGGTCGAGACGACGTGCGTGGGGCAGGCCGGGTCGGCGGCGGCGGTGCTGCTGGCCGCCGGGTCGCCGGGCCGCCGGCAGGCGCTGCGCGGCGCGCGGATCCTGCTGCACGAGCCGGAGATCGAGGTGTCCCGCGGCTACGCCACCGACCTGGACATCCAGGCGCGGGAGGTGCTGCGGCTGCGGGAGCAGACCGAGACGATCCTGGCCGAGGCGACCGGCCGCAGCGCCGCGACGGTGCGGCGCGACCTGGACCGCGAGCGGTACTTCACCGCCGCGGAGGCCAAGGAGTACGGGCTGGTCGACGCGGTGCTCACCTCGCGCTGACCGGCGGGCGGAGCCGCAGGTTCCGCGGCCGCGGCCCCGGGCGGCCGGAAACTGCAGGGTTGGATCACCCCGGGCGAGGGAATCTTGTCGGGGTATTCAGCGTTGGTCAGGGCAAGACCGCAAGCCGTCTGGGAGGCACGTGACGATGGCCGAGCGCGCACTTCGCGGCACCCGACTCGGAGCGACGAGCTACGAGAATGATCGCAACACCGATCTGGCCCCTCGCCAAGAGGTGGACTATACCTGCACGAAGGGCCACCGGTTCACCGTGACGCTCGCCGCCGAGGCCGAGGTGCCGATGACGTGGGAATGCCGCAACTGCGGCGCCACGGCCCTGCGGGTCGACGGGGAGCTGCCGCAAACGAAGAAGGGGAAGCCGCCGCGGACCCACTGGGACATGCTCATGGAGCGCAGGACCGTCGAGGACCTGGAGGAGGTCCTCGCCGAGCGCCTGGAGATTCTGCGGGCGGGACGCCGTAAGTCCGCATAAGCGAACGAGGGAATCTTTTCACGGGCCCGCACCGGCGACGGTGCGGGCCCGTCCCATGCCCGGACGCCGTCAGCGGCCCGTGCGGGGCCGGACGAGGCCGCTCTCGTAGGCGGCGACCACGGCCTGGACGCGGTCGCGGAGGCCGAGCTTGCGCAGGATCCGGCTGACGTGGGTCTTCACCGTCTCCTCCCCCACGACGAGGCGGGCGGCGATCTCGGCGTTGGCCAGTCCCCCGGCGACCAGGCGGAGCACCTCGGTCTCGCGCGGGGTGAGGCCGGCGAGGGCCCCGCTGCCGGGCGGGCGGGGACGCAGCCGCGCGAACTCGCCGATCAGGCGGCGGGTCACGGCCGGGGCCAGCAGCGCCTCCCCCGCGGCCACGACCCGGACGGCGTCGAACAGCCGCTCGGCGGTGACGTCCTTGAGCAGGAACCCGCTGGCGCCCGCGACGAGGGCGTCGTAGACGTGCTCGTCCAGGTCGAACGTGGTCAGCATGAGCACGCGCGGCGGGTCCGGTTCGGCGGTGACGCGGCGGGTGGCCTCGATGCCGTCCATGACGGGCATCCGCACGTCCATCAGCACGACGTCGGGCCGGTGCGCGCGGCAGACCGCGACGGTCTCGGCGCCGTCGGACGCCGTCGCCACGACGGCCAGGTCCGGCTGGGTGCCGAGCAGCGCCCCGAACCCGGCGCGGACGACCTCCTGGTCGTCGGCGACCACCACGCGGACCGTCACGGCGCCTCCAGCGGCAGCGTCGCCTCGACCAGGAACCCGCCGACCGGTCCGGGCCCGGTGCGCAGGTCGCCGCCGACGGCGGCGGCGCGTTCGCGCATCCCGAGCAGCCCGTGCCCGGCGGTCCCCGGGCCGGCCCCCGGACCGGGGCCGGGGCCGTTGTCGCGGACGGTGACCCGCAGCGCGTCGGGCGCGTAGTCGAGCTCCACGTCGACGGCGGCGCCGGGGGCGTGCCGGCGCGCGTTGGTGAGGGCCTCCTGCGCGATCCGGTAGGCGGCGAGCTCCAGCCCGGGGTCGAGGGCGGCGACGTCCCCGCGGACGATCAGCCGGACCCCGGCGGCGCCCGACCCGCGGGACTCGTCGACCAGGTCCAGGAGCTGCTGCAGGCCGGGCTGGGGGCGGCGGGTCGGCTCGGCGCCGGCGTCCTCGCGCAGCACGCCGAGCAGCCGCCGCATCTCGGTGAGCGCGGTGCGGGCGGTGTCGCCGATGGCCAGCAGCCGCTCGGCGCCCTCGGCGGGCATGCCCGGGACGGCGAGCCGCGCCGTCTCGGCCTGCACGGAGATCATCGAGATGTGGTGGGCGACGACGTCGTGCAGCTCGCGGGCGATGCGGGCCCGCTCGCCCCGCGCGGTGTGCTCCAGCAGCGTGCTCTCGAACGCGCGGCGGGACGCGGCGTCCGCGGCGGCCTCGGCGCGCCGGCGCAGGATCCGCCGCCGGACCAGCACCGCCCAGACGGTGCCGAGCGCCACCAGCGCGGCGACGGCGGCACCGCGGTGCAGGACGCACGCCGCGGCGGCCGCGACCGTGATCGTCGCGGCGGCGCCGGTGATCCGGTCGCGGGCCAGGGCGAGCGGCAGCGTCGCGCACACGTCCACCGCGATCGCCAGGGACAGCGCGGCGGGGGACCCGTGCGCGCGCACGACGGCCTCGGCGGCGCCGGCCGCGGCCAGGCAGGCGCCCGCCGCCGGCCACCGCGACCGCCCGCCGATCTCCGCCACGAACGCCATTGTGGCGGGTCCGGCGGCCCGGCCGCGTCCCTCCCGGGAGGGACCCGCGTCCCCCGGCCCGGCCCCGCGAAGACGCCTCCCCGGCGTGACGACGCGGCTGCGGGCCGGTCCGTAGCCTCCCGGAGCATGGAGGCAACCATCGAAGTGCGGGGCCTGCGCAAGCGGTACGGGGCGGCGGTCGCGGTGGACGACCTGTCGTTCACCGCCGGGCCCGGGCAGGTCACCGGGTTCGTCGGCCCGAACGGCGCCGGCAAGTCCACCACCATGCGGATGATCATGGGCCTGGACCGGCCCGACGCCGGGACGGCGCTGGTCGGCGGGAAACCCTACCGGTCGCTGAAGACGCCGCTGTGCCGGCTCGGCGCGATGCTGGACGCCGCGGCGGTGCATCCGGCGCGGCGGGCCCGCGACCACCTGCGCTGGCTCGCGCACGCGGGCGGGCTGCCCGCCCGGCGGGTCGACGAGGTGATCGAGCTGGCCGGGCTGGCGAGCGCGGCGCGGCGGCGGGCCGGCGGGTTCTCGCTCGGCATGCGGCAGCGGCTCGGGATCGCGGCGGCGCTGCTCGGCGACCCGCCGGTGCTGATGTTCGACGAGCCGGTCAACGGCCTGGACCCCGAGGGCATCACCTGGATCCGGGGGCTGCTGCGCTCGCTGGCCGCCGAGGGCCGTGCGGTGCTGGTGTCCAGCCACCTGATGAGCGAGCTGGAGGGCGGCGCCGACCGCCTGGTGGTGATCGGGCGGGGCCGGCTGATCGCCGACACCAGCGTCGCCGACCTCCTGGCCGCCGCGTCCGGCGGGCGGGTCGAGCTGCGCACCGCCGAGCGGCAGGAGGCCATGACGGTGCTGGCCCGCGCGGGCGCCACGGCCACCGCGACCGGGCCGGACGCGGTGACGGTCGCGGGCCTGCCGTCCGAGCGGATCATCGCGCTGCTGACCGGCGCCGGGGTGGCGTTCAGCGGGATCTCCGCGCACCGGGCGACGCTGGAGGAGGCCTACATGGAGCTGACCAGGGACGCGGTGGAGTTCCAGGCCGTGACCGGGCGGGGGGCCCGGTGACCGCCCCCGCTCCCCCCGCGGGGACGCCGTACCGCAGCCGCGTCCGGGCGCGGGCGCGGGACGGGTTCGGGCGGCTGCTGCTGGCCGAGTGGACCAAGCTGCGCACCGTCCCCCGGTGGATGCTGACGCTGCTCGCGTCGGTCCTGCTCACGGTGCTGGTGGCGCTGCTGGCGGCGGCGGGCACCGACTCCACGGGCTCGGGCGGGCAGGCCGCGCCCCCGCGGGCGTCGGCCGTGTTCGATCTCGGGCACTACACCTACCTGCCCCTCGCGGGCGACGGCTCGATCGTCGCCCGGGTCGCGTCCCAGGACGGCGGCGGCGCGTGGGCGAAGGCCGGGCTGATGATCCGGGGCAGCGCGCGGCACGGCACCCCCTACGCGGCGCTGATGGTGACGCCGGGCCACGGCGTGCGGCTGCAGACCGGCTACGAGAGCGGCGGGCAGGGCGGCGGGGCGGCGGCCACGCCGCGCTGGCTGAAGCTGGCCCGCACCGGCACGACCGTGACCGGCTACGACTCCCCCGACGGCCGGGCCTGGCACCGCGTCGGGTCGGTCCGCCTGGAGGGGCTGCCGGAGCAGGCCCTGGCGGGCATGTTCGCGGCCGCGCCCGACCAGGTGCGGGTGCAGCGGCAGTTCGGCGGCGAGAGCGTCTCCGGCAGCCCCGGCGCGACCCGCGCGACGTTCGACCACGTGTCGGTCTCCCCGGCGGCGCCGGGCGCGTCCTGGCGCGACCGGGGAGCACCGGGCGGGCCGGCCTCCGACCCGGGCGCCGACGGCCGCACCGAGTCCGCCGGGACGTTCACGCTGAAGGGCACCGGCGACATCGGCCCCGACGAGTTCGCCGACGACATCACCCGGACCACGCTGACCGGCGTGCTGATCGGGCAGGCGGCCATCGTCGCGCTCGCGGTGCTGTCCATGACGGCCGAGTTCCGCCGCGGGATGCTGCGCACGACGTTCGCGGCCTCCCCGCGCCGCGGCCGCGTCCTCGCGGCCAAGGCGGCCGTCGTGGGGGCGGCGTCGCTGGCGGCCGGGCTCGCGGCGGCGTTCGGCGCGGTGCTGCTGGCCGGGCCGGTGCTCCGCTCGCACGGCATGGCGCCGCCGCCGCTGTCGGACGGCGCGGTGCTGCGCGCGGTCCTCGGCACGGGCGCGCTGCTCGGTGTCGTCGCGGTGCTCTCCCTGTCCGTCGCGGTGATCGTGCGGCGCAGCGCGCCCGCGATCACGATCGTGCTGCTGCTCCTGCTCGTCCCGCAGATCGTCGCGACCGGGCTGCCGCTGTCGGCGGCGCGGTGGCTGGAGCGCCTCACCCCGGCCGCCGGGTTCGCGGTCCAGCGGACCGTCCCGCGGTTCGACCAGGCCATCGCCCCGTGGGCCGGGTTCGGGGTCCTGTGCGCCTACACGGCGGCCGCGCTGGCGCTGGCGGCCTGGCTGATCCGGAAGAGGGACGCGTGAAGGCCCTGCACGCCGAGTGGACGAAGCTGCGGACGCTGCCGAGCACCTGGTGGGTCCTCGCGGCCCTGGCGGGCCTCACGGCCGCCGTGGGCGCCGCCGTGACCGGCTCCGTCGACACCGCGCACTGCCCGAGCCCCGCCGGCTGCCTGGAGGACACGCCGAAGCTGGCGCTGTCGGGCGTCCAGATCGGCCAGGTCCCCGCCGTCGTGCTCGGCGTGCTGGCGGTCGGCGGCGAGTACGCCACCGGGACGATCGCGGCGACGCTGGCCGCCGTCCCCCGCCGGGCCGCGGTGCTGGCCGCCAAGGCCGCCGTCGTCGCGGGGGCCGTCGCCGCCGCCGGGACGGCCGGGGTGCTGGCGTCGCTGGCGGCCGGGCGGGGCCTGCTGCCCGGCGGCGGGTTCACGGCCGCGAACGGCTACCCGCCGCTGTCCCCGCTGGACGGCCCGACGGCGCGCGCCGCGGCCGGCACCGTGCTGTACCTGGTACTGGTGGCGCTGCTGGCGCTCGGGGTGGGGACGGCGCTGCGGGAGCAGGCGGCGGCGATCACGGCGGTGCTGGCGCTGCTGTGGATCGTCCCGGTGGTCACCCGGCTCGCGGCGAACCCCGCCTGGCAGGACCGGCTGGAGAAGGCGGCGCCGATGCCGGCCGGCCTCGCCGTGCAGGCGACGCGGAACCTGGACCTGCTGCCGATCGGGCCGTGGCAGGGCCTCGGCGTCCTCGCCGGGTACGCGGCGGCCGCGCTGCTGGCGGGCGGCGCCCTGCTCGCCGCCCGGGACGCCTAGCCGCCCGGGCGCGCCCGCTCAGGGGCGCCGTCAGGGGTGCCGCTCAGGCGCGCGACGCCGTGTCGTCGTCCTCGCGGATGACCTCGCCGCGGACCACCGGTCCCGGCGGGGTCTCCACGCGCTCGGGGCCGGGACCCCGGCCGAACGGGTCGAACCCGGCGCCGGGGCCGGGCGGGAACACGGTCGCGGCCCGCTCCTCGGCGGCCCGCAGCCGCCGCGCGGCGAACGCCGACAGCGCCCGCCGGACGAGGGGCCGGGTGAACGGCAGCACGAGCACCAGCCCGACCGCGTCGGTGACGAAGCCGGGGAACAGCAGCAGCATCCCGCCGGCCATCACCAGCGCGGCGTCGCCGAGTTCGCGGTCCTGCAGGACGCCGGTGCGGACGGTGTCGTGGAGCGCACCGAACGCGCGGCGGCCCTCCCGCCGGACGAGCCACGCCCCGAGCACGGTCTCGGCGGCCAGCAGCCCGATCACGGGCCAAACGCCGATCGCCCCGCCGACCAGGATCAGCACGAAGATCTCCAGGGCGGGCACGGCCAGGAACGCCAGGAGGATCAGCAGCGGCAGCATGGCTCCATTTTCGGGTCGTCGCACGAGCTCTCCCCTGTACAACGCCGGGACGGGCCCGTTCGTTTCCCCGCGGGCCCCGGTGTCCGCCGGCGCCGGTGCCCCTCAGCGGGGCGGGCGGATCTTGCCGACGCGGTCGGCCATGCCCCACTGGGTGATGCGCAGCGCCGCCTCGGCCATCACGTCCCGGCTCATCTTGCTGGTGCCGTGCTCGCGCTCGACGAAGGTGATCGGCACCTCCACGACCCGCAGGCCCTGCCGCAGCGCGCGCAGCGCCAGGTCGATCTGGAAGCAGTAGCCGCGCGAGTCGACCTCCTCCAGCCCGATCTTCGCCAGCGTCGCGGCGCGGAACGCCCGGTACCCGGCGGTGGCGTCGTGCAGCGGGATGCCGAGCATCAGCCGGGCGTAGGTGTTGGCGCCGCGCGACAGCGCCTCGCGCCGCTTGGGCCAGTTGCGGACCTTGCCCCCGGGCACCCAGCGGGCGCCGATGACCAGGTCGGCGTCCTCCAGCGCGGCCAGCAGCCGCGGCAGCTCCTCCGGCTGGTGGGAGCCGTCGGCGTCCATCTCGACCATGACGTCGTAGCCGTGCTCGGCGGCCCAGCGGAACCCGGCGATGTAAGCCGGGCCGAGCCCGTCCTTGCCCTCGCGGTGCAGGACCTTGAGCTGGTCGTCCTTCTCGGCCATCGCGTCGGCGAGGTCGCCGGTGCCGTCGGGGCTGGCGTCGTCGACCACCAGGACGTCCACCGACGGGACGGCCTTGCGCACCCGGGCGGTGATGCGCTCGATGTTGTCCCGCTCGTTGTAGGTCGGGATGATCACGAGCACCCGGCCGAGGTCGGCTGGGATCTCCATCGGTGTCAATTCCCCTCGTTCTTCCTGGCTGTCCATGCCCCCGCGAGGACCGCGCCGAGCGCGAGCGCCGCGAGCGCCCACTCCGGCGCCTCCCCGAGGCGGTCCGACAGCGTCCGCGCGGTGCGCGCCGGGACGGTCCGGACCTGGATGTCGGGGACGAACTCGCGGGACTCCGCGAGCATCCGGCCGTCCGGCGCGACGATGGCGCTGATCCCGCTGGTCGCCGCAACCAAGATCGTACGACCATGTTCGACCGCGCGCAGCCGGGACATCGCGATCTGCTGCGGGGGCAGGCTGGTGCGGCCGTAGGTGGCGTTGTTGGTCTGCACGACCAGGACGTCCCCGCGCGCCACGTCGCGGACCTCCTTGTCGTAGGCCACCTCGAAGCAGATCACGTCGCCGACGTCCACCGGCCCGAGCCGCATCACGCCCGAGCGGGTGCCCTTGGCGAAGTCGCGCGGGATCCGCTCGAACCGGGTGATCAGCTTGGTCAGGACGTCGCGGAACGGCAGGTACTCCCCGAACGGAACCGGGTGCCGCTTGACGTAGTAGTCGCCGGGGCCGGACTCCGGGTCCCAGACGATGCCGCGGTTCTCGACCTTCTCCCCGTCGGGGGTGTCGGTGAGGGCGCCGACCAGGACGGGGACGCCGACGTCCTTCACGGCGCCGTCGATGGCGTTGTAGGCGTCCGGCTCCTCGTAGGGGTCGAGGTCGCTGGCGTTCTCGGGCCACACCACCAGCGCGGGCTTGGCGACCTTGCCGGCGCGGACCTGCGCGGCCAGCTCGTGGGTGGCCTTGACGTGGTTGTTCAGGACGGCCTTGCGCTGGCCGAGGAAGTCCAGGCCGAGGCGCGGCACGTTGCCCTGGATCACGGCGACCGTGACGGGCCGGCCGGAGGCCGGGGTGGGGATCAGCAGCCCGCCGCCCGTGACGGCGGCGACCAGCGCGAGGGCGCCCGCGGCCGGCAGGAGCAGGCGGCGCGGGCCGGGGGCCCCGTCGCGGCCGGGTTCGGACGCCCGGGCATCACGGCGGGCACGGTGGGCGCGGTGGGCGCGGTGGGCCGCGACGGCGGCGTAGGCGAGCAGCCCGCCGAGCAGCGCGGTCAGGAACGTCACCAGCGGCGCGCCGCCGTAGGACGCGTACGGGGTCAGCGGCGTGGCGGTCTGGCTGAACGCCAGCCGCGCCCACGGGAACCCGCCGAAGGGGACGCGGCCGCGGACCGCCTCCTCGGCGACCCACAGCGCGGCCGTCCAGACCGGCCAGCCGGGCAGCCGGGAGGCGACGGCGATCCCGGCGCCCATCGGCAGGAAGTAGGCGGCCTGGACGAGGCTGAGGATGATCCAGCCGTCCGGGCCGATCCGGGAGATGCCCTCCAGGACGGGGATGAAGAACGCGGCGCCGGCGACGAACGCCAGCCAGGCGCCGGTGCGGGGCCGCTGCCCGCGCAGCACGAGCGTCAGCAGCGCGACGCCGGCGGGCGCGAGGAAGGTGAGGTCGATCGGCGGGAACGCGAGCCACAGGGTGAGCCCGGCGGCCGCGGCCAGCAGGGTGCGGGGCCAGCCCGCGCGGCCGCCGCGGCGCAGGCCGGCGCCGAGCCGGCTCAGCCGGCCGCTCGGCTCCCCGCCGCCGGGTGCGCCGTCCGGGCCCCCGCCGGGGCCCCGGGCCGGCGACCGGTCCGGGAGGGTCTCCTGGGCCACGTCCCCACCTCGTTCGCTCGTTCCCTCCCCGGAACGCTACCGGGCGCGGGCGCCCGCGGCGACCACGGCCCGTGCGCGCGGCCCGTGCGCGGGCGGAGGGGGCTCGGGAGAGGGCGCGGGCGGGCGCGCGGACACGGAAGAGGGCCCGCGACATCCGTCGGGCCGGAGTCGTCTCACAGGCGGTGAGAGCGAGGCTCCGTTTTCTACTGGATGTCCGGGCCCTTCCCGGGTCCAACCCCCCGCGCGATCGGGCGGCTCCGTCCGGGTCCGCTCCCGGCGCACCGCACTGGTTGAGGCGGGCACGTTGCCGACCACTCGCGTGATCCCCGTCCCCGTCGTGCTGCGGTGCCCGGCGGCGCCTCGGGCGGCCGATCGGTGAGTCCCGTGCTGGACTGCAGCAAAACTACCGGCTCACGGCCCGGTGTCAACCGCGCCATGTTCTGCGGTGACACCCTGTCACCGCAGGTCAACGCCATGATCACCGACCCGGGAAATCGGCCCCGAAGATCGGCGATCATGGCGTGGCGGTTTCAGTGGCCGTGCGGTCGGCCGCCCGGCGCGGCGACGACCACGGTGCCGGTCGCGGTGACCGCGACGATCGGCTCCGCGAGCACCTCGGCGGCCGACTCCCCCCTGTCGGGCCGGCCCCGGCACACCACGCGGGCCTCGAACGCCATCGCGCGGCTGCGGGTGCCGGCGCGGACCAGGACGGCGGTGGTCTCCAGGACGTCCCCGGCCTTGACCGGCGCCCGGAACTGGACGTCGGTGTAGGAGGCGAACAGGCCCTCGTCGCCGTCGGTGCGGATGCACAGCTCGGTCGCCGCGTCCCCGAACAGCCCGAGGACGTAGGCGCCGTCCACCAGGTCGCCCGCGTAGTGGGCGTGGGAGTAGGGGACGTAGCGGCGGTGGGTGACGGCCGTCCCCTCGCGCGGATCACTCATCGTCGGTCTCTCCCTCGGTGCCGGGGTGCGGGCGGTCGGGCAGCAGGGCGTGGACGAGGTAGCTGGCGACCTCGGCGGGCGTGGTGCCCTTGCCGAAGATCCGGTCGACGCCGAGGTCGGCCTCGGTGACGGTGTCGAACCGGGGGCCGCCGACCACCAGCAGCGGGCGGCCCACCCCGCCGGCGACGGCGGTCGGGTACTCGCCGTGGAACGCGGCGGCCATCTGCTTGGTGTTGTGCAGGTGGGCGTTGCGCTGGGTGACGACCTGGGAGACCAGGACGGCGTCGGCGTTCTCGGCCTTGGCGCGCTCTACCAGCTCCTCGACGGTGACCTGGGCGCCCATGTTCACGACCTGGATCTCCCGGTAGTACTCCAGGCCCTTCTCCCCCGCGAACCCCTTGACGTTCAGGATCGCGTCGATGCCGACGGTGTGCGCGTCGGTGCCGATGCAGGCGCCGACGACGACCAGCCGCCGGTTCAGCCCCTCGCGGATCGCCAGGTTGACCTCCTGCGAGGTCAGCAGCGGGTACGCGCGCTCCTCCGGGACGGGGATGGACGCGTAGTCGATCAGGTGCCGCACCTTCCCGTACACGATGAAGAAGGTGAAGTCGGGCCCCATGGGCTTGGCGTGCACGACGCTGGCGGGGTCCAGCCCCATCTTCCCGGCGAGCTGCAGGGCGGCGGCGTCGGCGCGCTTGCCGGCGGGGACGGGCAGCGTGAACGACATCTGCACCATCCCGTCGCCGGTCGTGTCGCCGTAGGGGCGGATGACCTGCCGGGTGTCGGCGGGTTCGGCCGGGGTCCCCGGCGGGGTCTGCGTGCCGGTTCCGGCGCTCTCGACCGTCATGCGGGCACCTCCTGCTCGGCGTCGGCGTGGGCGGCGTGCGGGTCCTCGGTGTCGAGGATCTCGATCGCGGGGTTGAAGTAGCCGTCGGCGCGCGGGACGACGCCGTCCAGGCCCTTGCCGCCGTCGGGCGGGCGGCGGGTGACGCCGAACGTGCCCTCGGCGATCGCCTCCAGCAGCCCGTCGTCGGCGATCCGGCCCAGCAGGTCGACCGACTCCGACAGGACCTGCTTGGCGCGCTGGACGAGCATCCCGTCCGGGCGGGGCATGAAGTCCTCGGCGAGGTTCCCGCACGCGTCGCGGACGTAGCGGACGTTCTCCAGCGCCAGGTCGCGGTCCGACAGCCACGGGGTGTGGATGCCCTCGGTCATCATCCCGATCAGGATGATCGACTGGCCGGTCATCACGCCGGCGAGGTTGAAGAAGGCGTCCAGCAGGTAGCCGGCGAAGATGTTGCCGGTCATGTGCTTGGTCGGCGGCATGTACTTCAGCGGCGCGCCGGGGAACAGCTCGCGGACGAGCTGGGCGTGCGCGAGCTCCAGCCGGAACGACTCGGGGATCGCCGGGTTGATCTCGAAGGCGTGCCCGAGGCCGAGCTGGGCGTCGGTGAGGCCCGCCTCGTGCCCGAACCGCTCGTTCAGCAGCTGGCTGACGACCACGGTGTGCGCGGCGTCGACCGCGTCGGCGGTGGTGAGGTAGTTGTCCTCGCCGGTGTTGATGACGATGCCGGCGCGGGCGTGGATCTGCCGGGAGAAGCGCTGGTCGATGAACGTCCGGCGCGGGTTGATGTCGCGGAAGATGATCCCGTACATGCAGTCGTTCAGCATCATGTCCAGGCGCTCCAGCCCGGCGAGCGTCGCGATCTCCGGCATGCACAGCCCGGACGCGTAGTTGGTCAGCCGCACGTAGCGGCCGAGTTCGCGGGAGACGTCGTCCAGCGCGGCGCGCATCAGCCGGAAGTTCTCGCGGGTGGCGTAGGTGCCGGCGTAGCCCTCGCGGGTGGCGCCCTCGGGGACGAAGTCCAGCAGCGACTGGCCGGTGGAGCGGATCACCGCGACGACGTCGGCGCCCTCGCGCGCGGCGGCCTGCGCCTGCGGGACGTCCTCGTAGATGTCGCCGGTCGCGACGATCAGGTAGACCAGCGGGCGCGGCGGGTCGGCCGCGTCGGGGGTCGGCAGCTCGGCCATCAGCCGGTCGCGCTCGGCGCGGCGCCGGTCGATGCGGGCCATGCCGCCGCGCGCGGCCTCGCCGGCCGCCTTGCGGGCGTGGTCGGCGTCGGTGCCGGACGGGAGCCGGAACGACACCCGGCCGCGCGCGGCCGCCTGCGCGAGGTCGCCGAGGGTGGCGTGCGGGCCGGTCAGCAGCGCGTCCCAGACCGGGAGCGCGAGGCCGTGCTCGAGGCCGACCTGGGCGCGGACGGCGTCGGCGAGGTGGTTCGCCCAGGGGCGCCCCTCGTCGTCGGCGCCGGTGAGGCCCGCCAGGCGCAGCAGCGCCCGCTCAACCGAGACGGTCGTATGGGAGCGGGCCATGCCGATGATCGGCTCGGCGGCCCGGGCGGCGAGCCGCCGGGCGGTGCGCACCACCTCCGGGTCGAGGTCCAGCTTTCCCTGCGGCGCCATTGCCGTCTCCCCTCACGCAGCCGCCCCTCTCAGGCCGGGTCCGAACAATCATCCTTCACACCGGGTTCTCTACGGGAGATCTTCCGGCATGAACACCGTATTTCACAAGAACTAGCACCAGAACTCGCCGGACTCCCGTCCCCGCACCGATCACCTTCCCTGGCCGGGCGGTCATGTCACCCGCAGGTGACGGTCATCGCGAAACCCGCCAGTAGCAACGTTCCGTGAAAATATACTCACCCCACGTGATGACGGACGGGAGCCGGGAGGGGCATGATCGTCTACTGTGCGGCCGCGGCCTGCGCGATCGGGGTGGTACTGCTGGCGAGCCGGCTCGTCCGGCGCTGGAAGGGCGTGGACGACCCCGACCCCGACGGCCCCACCACCGCCCACACCGGGGCGATGCTGTCGGCGCTGTTCCTGCTGGCGTTCGCCATCGCCATCGTCGTGCCGTGGACGACCGCCGACGCCGCGCGCTCCAACACCTACGCCGAGAGCCAGGCGGTCTCGGAGGCGTACTGGGCGGCGAGCCGGCTCCCGCCGCCGGACGCGCGGCACGTCCAGGCGGAGCTGGGCCGCTACGTCGCCCTCGTCCGCGGCCCCGAGTGGCGGCTCATGCGGCACGGCCGCCTCAGCACCGCCGGCCAGCGCGACCTCGACGACCTGCGCCGCTACGTGATCGGCGTCAAGGCCGGCACCGACGAGCTGAAGGACGCCCGCACCGCCGTCCTCGACCACCTCGGCGAGATCTCCACCGCCCGCAACCAGCGCGCCGCGGACGCCCGCACGACACCGCCCGCCGGGCTGCTGGCCGTGACCGTCCTGACCGGCATCGCCGTCCTGCTGCTGCCGTTCCTGTCGGGCGCCCGCCCGCGCGGCGCGACGCTCGTCCCGCTGTCGATCATGGCGGCGCTGCTGGCCGCCGGGACCTACCTGACCTTCGACATCTCGCACGTGTTCAGCGGCGCCCTCGCGGTCGACCCGGAGGCGTTCACCCACCTGCAGGCGCAGTTGCAGAGCATCGGGGCGGGCGGCTGACCATGCACCCGCTCGCGTTCCGCGCCGCCGCGCTGCCGGCCGTGCTGCCCGCCGCGGTCGCGGGCGCACTCGCCTTCCCGGCCTGCGCGCTCGCCGACCCGACCCCGCACCCCGTGATCAGCGTGTGCATCGACATCGAGATCGGCCCCGGCGCCGGCCAGGGCGGCTCCCCCTGCGAGCCGCCCGCGCCCGCACCGCCGCCGCCACCGCCGCAGACCCCGGCTCCCCCGCCGCCGGAGCCGCCGCCGCCCGAGACCCCGGAGCCGCCCGAACCGGCGCCACCGGCCGTCCACACCCCGGCCCCGGCGCCGGCGCCGCCCAGACCCGAGCCGGTGGCGGCACGGGTCCCGCCGCCCCCGCCGCGGACCCGCCCGGCTCCCCCGCCACCGCCGCCGCCTCCGAAGGAGAAGCCCGCGAAGGCGTCCCCGGCGCCGGCGCACACGGCACCGCGCGCGGTGAAGGCGCCGGAGCGGCGCCGCAACCCGCTGAGCACCTCGCTGGTGCTCGTCGTCCTCGCGGTCGTGATCAGCGCCGGCACCGCCATCGCGTTCGCCCGCTGACCCCGCGTCCTCGATCGAGAAAGACGGGAACCGGGAAAGCGGCTCAGGCAAGGCGGCTCAGGCAAGGCGGCTCGGGGCGGGCGCCTCAGGGCACCTGGCCCAGGGCACGTGGCTCAGGGGAGGCGGGCGACGCCGCCGAGGACGAGGAAGCGCTCGGGGTCGTCGACGGCGTCGCCCTCGTCGGGGCGCCACAGCGGCACGTACACCAGGCCGGGGTCGAGCATCTCCCAGCCGTCGAAGAACGCGAGGATCTCGGCGTGCGACCGGGCGACCGCCGGGGAGGTCGCCCGGTCGTAGAGCTTGCCGATGGCGGCGGTCTTGCCCGGCTGCGCGTCCCGGGTCAGGTGCGAGACCACCAGGTGGCTGCCGGGCGCGGCGGCGTCGCGCAGCGCCGCGACGATGCCCGCCGGGTCCTCCTCGGGCTTGACCAGGTGCAGCGCCGCGACCAGCAGGAACGCCACCGGTTCGGACAGGTCGACGAGCTTGGCCAGCTCCGGCGCGGCCAGGATGTCGCCGGGGCTGCGCATGTCGGCCCGCAGGATCGCGGTCCGCTCGTCGCCCGCCAGGATGCTGCGGCTGTGCGCGACGGCGACGTCGTCGTTGTCGACGTACACCACCCGCGCGTCCGGGTTCACGCTCTGCGCGACCTCGTGCACGTTGCCCTGCGTCGGGATGCCCGAGCCGATGTCGACGAACTGCGCGACGCCCGCCGCGGCGAGCGTCCTGACGGCGCGGCGCAGGAACGCCCGGTTCGCCCGCGCCAGCTCCCGCGCCTGCGGCTCGACCCGCAGCAGCCCGGTCGCCAGATCACGATCGGAGGCGAAATTGTGCGCTCCGCCGAGCAGAAAGTCGTACACCCGTGCGACGCTAGGCCTTCGACTGTCGACCTCGGGTGGGATCCACTCGGAGTCCATGCATCGTCTCCCTTAGACCGAGGGGTGCCGTGCGGGGCGGACTCAGCGTAACGCGCGGCGCCCCGGGGGTCCCCCGCGAACGGGACAGAGAGGACCGATGTCCGACCATCCCGCACGGCCCGGGCCGGCGACCGTCCTGCTCACCCCGGACGGCCGGATCACCGGGTGGAGCGAGGGCGCCGCGCGCCTGTTCGGCCACGACGCCGGAACGGCGGTCGGCGCGGCCCTGCCCGCCCTGCTCGGCCGGCCGGGCGCGGCCGAGCCGCTCGCCGCCGCGCTGAAGACGGCCGCATCCGGCCGCTCCTGGGCCGGCGTGCTGCCGCTCGCCGGGGCCGGCGTGTCCGTCGCCTGCGACCCCATGGCGTGCGAGGACGGCGCCACCGCCGTCGCGCTGACGGTGTCCCCGCCGTGGGCGGGCGGCCTGGAGCTCTTGAACGAGGCGGGCCGCCGCATCGGCTCCACCCTCGACCTGCACCGCACCGCCCGCGAGATCGTCGCCGTCACCGTCCCCCGGTTCGCCGACGCCGGCGCCATCTACGTCCTGGAGCGGCTCCTCGCCGACGACGACCTGCCCGCCGCGGAGGCCGACGGCTCGGCGGTCGTGCGGCGCCTCGCGGTCGCGTTCGCCGAGGACGACCCCGGCGAATGGTCCCGCGAGTTCCCCGTCAACGAGGTCATCGTCTACCCGCCGTCCACGCCGTACGCCCGGTGCCTCACCACCGGCGAGATGACCGAGTTCGGCGGCGACGCCGTCCAGGAGACCCTCGCCCGGCACACCGGCCGCGTCCTGGACGGGCTCCTCGACCACGTGTCGCTGCTGGCGGTGCCGCTGTGGGCGCGCGGCCGGGCGCTGGGGTTCGCGGTGTTCAGCCGCAAGCGCGGCCGGCTGCCGTTCGCCGCCGCCGACACGGCGCTGGCCGCCGAGCTCGCCGGCCGCGCCGCGACGTGCGTCGACAACGCCTGCCTGTACCGGCGCGAGCACCGCACCGCGACCGCGCTGAAGGCCGGGCTGCTGCCCGCCGGGGTCGCCGCGCCGGCCGGCCTGGAGATCGCGCACCGCTACCTGCCGGCCCGCAGCGGCGTCGGCGGCGACTGGTACGACGTGGTGCCGCTGCCGGGCGACAAGGTCGCGGTGGTGATCGGCGACTCGGTCGGGCACGGCGTCACCGCCGCCGCGGCGATGGGGCAGCTGCGGGTCGCCGCGCACACCCTCGCCAGCTGCGAGTTCCCGCCCGCCGAGGTGCTCCGGCGGCTCGACTCCATCGCCCAGGACCTGGACGCCGCCCAGTTCGCGACCTGCCTGTGCATGGTCTGCGACCCGGCGACGCTGCGCTGCGAGCTGGCGTGCGCCGGGCATCCGCCGCCGCTGCTCGCCCTCCCGGACGGCACGGCGCGGCGGTTCGCGTTCCCGCACGGGCTGCCGCTCGGGGTGTCCGACCCGGCGCACCCGGCCGCCTACGAGCAGGCCGCCGCGCAGATCCCGCCGGGCGCCACCCTCGCCTTCTACACCGACGGGCTGGTGGAGAGCCGGATGCGCAACATCGACGAGGGCATCGCCCGGCTGGCGTCGGCGCTGGTGGCCTCGCAGGCCGGCTCGCTGGAGGACACCGCCGACGGCGTCCTGGCCCTGCTGTCCGACCAGCAGGGCCACGACGACATCGCGCTGCTCCTGGTCCGCCCCGCCGGCTGAGCGGCCGGAACGGGCGGGCCGGGCCGACGGGCGGGCTACAGGCCGGGGATCTCGTGGTTGCGGAACGCGTCCACGAAGTAGGCGTGGTCGTCGCGGACGATCTCGGCGTACTGGGTGCCGAACGCGACCATCGCCTCGACGAACGCCGACTCGTCCGGTCCGATCGCCGCGTGGATGGCGTCCTCGACCTGGAAGCCGACCAGGGTGTGGTCGGAGTCGGTGTCGGACACGCAGTGCACCTTGGCGGTGGCGCGGCCGAGGTCGTCCAGGACCGACAGCATGTCCTCCGGCTCGGTGAGGCCGCCCCAGTCGAGGTCCTCCTCGTAGGGGGACAGCTCCTGGACGACGTAGCCGACGCCGTCGATCTTGGTGTGGCCGAGCCAGGGGTCGCTGTTGGCCTGCAGCGCCCGGCGGGACACGGCGGTGCGGTGCCCGTGGTGCTGGAAGTACTCCCGTATGCGGGCGTCGTCCACGACGCGGCTGGGCGCGGCGACGTTGCCCTGCTTCATCGACAGGATGACGTCGTTCTCCAGGGCCTGGGTGTTGCCCTCCACCAGGATGTTGTAGGCCGACAGCCCGGCCGAGCCGATGCCGAATCCGGACGCGCCCACGATGTCCTTCACCTGGTAGGTGAGGCTCCCGAACCGCTTCTCGCGCGGGATGGTGTCCAGGTACTCCCGGTAGGCGGCCTCGACGGCGGCGCGTTCCGCGTCGTCCAGGCGGCGGACGCCGGGGCGGTCCCGGAAGCGGCGGTCGGGGCCCTCCACGACCGTCATGCCCTCCAGCAGCCCGATGCGGGTGCCGCCCATCGCGGCGACGAGGACGTCCCGGACGTAGCCGTCGGTGTTGTCGAGGGTCAGCGCGAACTTCTCGTCGCCCTCGTGCGCGGCGAAGTGCCGGACCTGGTCGACGTAGGCGCGCACGTAGGTCTCGATGAGCCGGCGGATGTCGGCGTCGGAGATCGCCTTCTGCCAGGCCAGCAGCGCCAGGCTCGCCACGAGCCGTTTGACGTCCCAGGTGAAGTGGCCGACGTAGGCCTCGTCGTAGTCGTTGACGTCGAAGACGAACACGCCGTCGTCGTTCATGTAGGTGCCGAAGTTCTGCGCGTGCAGGTCGCCCTGGATCCACACGCGGGACGTCCGCTCGTCGGCCCACGGGTCGTCGTCACCGGCGATGTCGGCGTAGAACAGGCAGGCGCTGCCCCGGTAGAACGCGAACGGGTCGGAGGCCATCTTGCGGAAGCGGCGGCGGAACTCGGCGGGGCTGCGCTCCATCAGGTCCGAGAACGCGTCGACCAGGACGTCGACGATCTGCGCGCGGCGCTGCTTCGGGTCCCGCTCGCGCAGTTCCTCGGTGATGCTCGCCATTCTCTCTCCCTCGATGATCGGGTGAGCCCCGCCGCTGCCGGGGCGTTCCCGATCATTCTGCCGAATCCGGACCCGTCCGGGAGGTGAACAGCGCACGCACGGCCGGTTCCGTCCGGACCAGGTCAAGGGCGGTCTCGGCGTGCCCGGGGACGTAGCCGTTGCCGATGAGCATCGTGACGTCGGCGGCGAGGCCCTCGGCGCCGAGCGCGGCGGCCGGGAACGAGGTCGCCATCGAGAAGAACACGACGGTGCCGCCGGGTGCGGTGGCGAGGATCGCGCCGTGCTCGCAGCCCGGCACGTCGACGCACACGACGGTGACGTCGACCGGCTCGCCGATCGCGGCGGCGACCGCGACGGGGTCCCGGGCGTCGGCGCGGACGACGGCGTCGGCCAGGCCGGACGCGGTGAGGCGCTCCTCCTCCCGCGCGGTGGGGACGAGCCCGATCACGCGGGACGCGCCGGCGCGGCGGGCCGCGGCGAGCGACAGGGAGCCGGACTTGCCGGCGGCGCCCAGCACCGCGACCGACGGGGCGGCCTTCGCGGCGACGACACGGGCGGTGAGGGCGGGCGCGCCGCACACGTCCATGACGGCGAGGGCCAGCGGCACCGGCAGGTCGGCGGGCAGGACGGCGGCGATGGAGCGGGCGAACAGGATCGCGTGCCCGCGCGCCGGGACCTGCTCCGACCGCCCGTCCCAGCCGGCGAGCCCGTCGGTGACCGCCAGCGGGGTGAGGGTGAGGGAGACGAGCGTGGCGACGCGGTCGCCGGGCTTCAGGCCGAGCGGCGACTCCGGCCCGGCCTCCTCCACGACGCCGACGAGCATGCCGCCCGACCCGGTGACGGGGTTGTGCATCTTGCCGCGCTCGCCGATGATCCGCAGCACCTCGGCGCGGATCGCGTCCGGGTCGCCGCCGTGCGCGGTGTGCAGCTGCCGGTAGGACGCGGCGTCCAGGTTGAGGCGCTCGACGCCGATCCGGACCTCGTCGGGCCGGATCGCCGGGTCGGTGTCCAGCCGGTGGGCGGCCTGCGGCAGCACCCCCGCCGGCTCCAGCACCCGGTGCAGCCCCACCGCCGTGCCCGGCCCCGCCGTCCCCGTCCGCACCGTCATCGCCGTCCCGCCTCTCTGCCGAAATCACCTGGTGTAGCGCAAGATGTTCAGGGCACCACTGGTTTCATCGAAAGTCTTCCCGTAACGTCGGGCCCATACAAGAGTTTTGCGCGATCAATGTGAGGCGAGGAGGCGGTCGACGATGACCACTGCCCTGCACCCGGACGCGGCCGTATCCGGCGATGCGTCCGACAGGACCGCACGCCAGCCGTACGCCTACCGGCGCCGGCCCCTGGAGGAGCCCGACTGGCGGCGCCTGCCCGGATGGCGCGGCGTCACGCGGGAGGAATGGGAGTCGGCGCAGTGGCAGCGCGCCCACTGCGTGAAGAACCTGCGGCAGCTCCGCCAGGTCATGGGCGACCGGCTGGACGAGTCGTTCTACGCCGACCTGGAGCGCGACCAGGCCGAGCGGGCCACGATGTCGATGCTGGTGCCGCCGCAGATGCTCAACACGATGGACTCCTCGTCCACCGCCGCCTTCCACGCCGACCCCGTGCGGCGCTACATGCTGCCGGTCTTCAGCGACCGGCGCACCGACTGGCCGTCCCACCCGCACGCCTCCCGCGACTCGCTGCACGAGGCCGAGATGTGGGCCGTCGAGGGCCTCACCCACCGCTACCCCACCAAGGTGCTGGCCGAGCTCCTGCCCACCTGCCCGCAGTACTGCGGCCACTGCACCCGCATGGACCTGGTCGGCAACTCCACCCCGAACGTCGACAAGCACAAGTTCACCATCAAGCCGCCGGACCGGCTCGGCGCCATGCTGGACTACCTGCGCCGCACCCCGGGCGTCCGCGACGTGGTCGTCTCCGGCGGCGACGTCGCCAACATGCCGTGGGCGCGGCTGGAGGCGTTCGTCGACGCGCTGCTGGACATCGACAACATCCGCGACGTCCGGCTGGCCAGCAAGGCGCTCATGGGCCTGCCGCAGCACTGGCTGCAGGACGACGTCCGCGCCGGCATGGAGCGCCTCGCGGCCAAGGCGCACCGGCGCGGCGCGCAGATCGCGATCCACACCCACGTCAACGCGGCCCAGTCGGTGACCCCGCTCGTCGCGAAGGCCGCCCGCGCGATGCTCGACACCGGCATCCGCGACGTCCGCAACCAGGGCGTGCTGCTGCGCGGCGTCAACGACACCCCGGACGCGCTGCTCGACCTGTCGTTCGCGCTGCTCGACGAGGCCGGGATCATGCCGTACTACCTGTACATGTGCGACATGATCCCGAACAGCGAGCACTGGCGGCTCGCGGTCTGGGAGGCGCAGGAGCTGCAGCACGCGATCATGGGCTACCTGCCCGGGTTCGCCACCCCGCGCATCGTCTGCGACGTCCCCTACGTCGGCAAGCGGTGGGTGCACCAGCTCGCCGACTACGACCGCGAGCGCGGCATCTCCTACTGGACGAAGAACTACCGCACCGGCCTGGAGCTGTCCGACCCGGACGCGCTGACCCGGCGGTACGAGTACCACGACCCGATCTACACGCTGCCGGAGGAGGGCCGGAACTGGTGGCGGGAGCGCTCCGGCGCCGCGTGACGCGACCCGCCCGGCGCCTTTACGCTGTAGATCCGGAATGGGGCGGAATATCCTTGGCGGAATATCCTTGGCGGGGTGATCTCCGAGCTGACCGCCGCCGACCTGGAAGACGACCCGCACCCGCACCTCGCGCGGCTGCGCGAGCGCGCCCCGGCCGCCCTGCTCCCCGAGCTGGGCGGCTGGCTGGTCACCTCCCGCGAGCTGGCGCTGCGCGTGCTGCGCGACCCCGGCGCCTTCACCGTCGACGACCCGCGCTTCTCCACCGCGCAGGTCGTCGGGCCGAGCATGCTGTCGCTGGACGGCGCCGCCCACACCCGGCACCGCGACCCGTTCGCGCGCCCGTTCCGCCCGGCGCGGACCCGGGAGCGGTTCACCGCGTTCGTCGAGGCCGAGGCCGCCCGGCTGGTGGCCGGGCTCGCCCCCGCCGGGCGTGCCGAGCTGCGCGGCGAGCTGGCCGGGCCGCTCGCCGTCGCGGTCGTCGCCGAGGCGCTCGGCCTGGACGGCGTGGACGCCGCGACCGTCCGGTCCTGGTACGGGGCGTTCGTCGACGCGGTGTCGGCGATCACCGCGGGCGGCACCGCCCCGGCCGCCGCGGACGAGGCGTACCGGCTGCTCACCGCGGCGGTCGAGGAGGCGATCGCCGCGTCCCGCCCCGGCTCGCTGCTGGCCGAGGCCGCCCGGGACGAGGCCCGGCTGACCACGCCGGAGGTCGTCGCGAACTCCGCGATCCTGATGTTCGGCGGCATCGACACCACCGAGGGCATGATCGCCAACGCGGCGCTGCACCTGCTCGGGCACCCCGACCAGCTGCGGCTCGTCCGGGACGAGCCGGCCCTGCTGCCGGCGGCGATCGAGGAGTCGCTGCGGCTGGAGCCCTCGGCGTCGGTCGTCGACCGGTACGCCGTCCGCGACACCGCGCTCGGCGGCGCGGACGTCCGCGCCGGCGACCTGGTGCGGGTGTCGATCGCCGGCGCCAACCGCGACCCGGCGGTCTTCCCCGACCCCGACCGCTTCGACGTGCGGCGGCGCAACGCCGCCGAGCACCTGGCGTTCGCGCACGGCCCGCACTTCTGCTTCGGCGCCCATCTGGCCCGGCTGGAGACCCGGACGGCCCTCACCGCGCTGCTCGACCGGCTCCCGGGGCTCCGCCTCGACCCGGACCGCCCGGCCCGCCCGCACGGGCTGGTGTTCCGCAAACCGCCGCGCCTGGACGTCACGTGGGACCGGTAAAGGCCAGTTCAGGCCCCGTGCGAACCCGAAAAGGGCGCGCCGGATATGGGAATATGTCGCCATGATCGTGGAACGCCGCATCGAGTTGCGCTTCGGCCTGCAGAGCCGGGAAGCCGGCACGCACACCAACCTGTCCGCCGTGCGCCAGGACGGCCGCTGCCTGTGGGTGGCGGGTGATGAGACGGCCACCATCGAGCGCCTCACCGCCGCGCTGGACGGGGACGGCCGCGTCACCGGCTACGAGGGGCAGACCACGGTCGCGCTCGCCGACCTCGTCCCGCTGCCCGCCGGCCCCGGCGAGGAGGCCGACATCGAGGGCCTCGCGCGCGCCAACGGCTGGCTGTGGGCGATCGGCTCGCACAGCCTGAAGCGCAAGAAGATCAAGCCGGGGCAGAGCGGAGCGAAGGCGCGCAAGCGGCTCGCCACCGTCGTCCGCGAGGACAACCGCTTCATCCTCGCCCGCCTCCCCCTGGCCGCCGGTGAGGACGGGCTGCCCACCGTCGTCCGGAAGGCCGGCGACGGCCGCACCGCCGCCGTCCTCGGCCTGGACAAGGACTCCATCACCGACCTGCTGGCGGACGACCCGCACCTCGCGCCGTTCCTGTCCATCCCGAGCAAGGACAACGGCATCGACATCGAGGGCATCGCCGCGCACGGCGACCGGCTCTACATCGGCCTGCGCGGCCCGGTGCTGCGCGGCTGGGCGGTGCTGGTGGAGGTCCGCCCGGACACCGACCCGGACGACCCGCGCCGGCTGCGGCTGCTGCCGGTCGGCGACGGCGGGGACCGCTACCGCACGCACTTCCTCGACCTCGGCGGCCTCGGCATCCGGGACCTGTGCCCGCACGGCGACGACCTGCTCGTCCTCACCGGACCGAGCATGGACCTGGACGGCCCGGTGCGCGTCGTCCGGTGGCGGGGCGCGGCGCGCCTGGACGCCCCAGGGATCGTCCCCGCCGAGGAGCTGGAGACGCTGGGCGACCTGCCCTACGGCGACGGCGACGACCACGCCGAGGGCATCGCGGTGCTGGACGAGCCCGGCACCCGCCTGCTGGTCGTCTACGACAGCCCGGCCCCGGACCGGCTGACCGGCGCCGGCGGCGTCCTCGCCGACGTCGTGGACCTCGGCTGAGCCGGTCCCGGCCGGCGGTACCCGAATAAGCGCTTGCTTCCACATTCTGCTTGGATGGGCCCCGGCAACCGGCAGCACGCGAAGGGGCAGGGCAGAGCATGATCGAGTGGTCCGACGAAGACCTGATGATCCGGGACGCGGTGCGCGGCTGGATCGACGCCGAGGTCCGGCCGAACCTGGACGTCCTGGAGTCGGGGGAGCTTCCGCCGTACGACCTGCTGCGCGGCCTGTACAAGACGTTCGGGATGGACGAGATGGCCCGCTCGTCCTTCCAGTCCCGCATCGCCAAGGAGAAGGAGGGCGCCGCCGCGGAGGGCGGGGAGCGCCCCGGCGGCGGGAGCGCGGCGATGACCATGATCCCGGTCATCGAGCTGTGCAAGGTCGCGCCCGGCCTGGTGTCGGCGATGGGCGTCGGCCTCGGCCTCGCCGCCGGGACGATCATGAAGCGCGGCACGCCCGAGCAGAAGGAGCGCTGGGCGCTGCCGCTGCTGACCATGGAGAAGGTCGGCGCCTGGGCGATCACCGAGCCCAACTCCGGGTCGGACGCCTTCGGCGGCATGCAGGCCACCGCGAAGAAGGTCGGCGACGAGTACGTCATCAACGGCAGCAAGACCTTCATCACCAACGGCCCCTACGCCGACACGATCGTCTTCTACTGCAAGCTCGACGACGGGCGGGACGCGCGCGACCGCGAGATCCTCACGTTCGTCCTCGACCGCGGCATGGACGGCCTGGAGCAGAGCAAGCCGCTGCGCAAGATGGGCCTGCACTCCTCCCCCACCGGCGAGCTGTTCCTCAACGACGTCCGCGCCGGCGCCGACCGGCTCCTGTCGTCCGGCTCGCAGGGCGGCAAGGAGTCGGCCAAGCAGAACTTCGTCACCGAGCGCGCCGGCGTCGCGGCGATGGCGCTCGGCGTCATCGAGGAGTGCCTGAAGCTGTCGGTCGAGTACGCCAAGACCCGCGAGCTGTGGGGGCAGCGGATCGGCGACTTCCAGCTCATCCAGCTGAAGCTGGCCAAGATGGAGGTCGCGCGGCTCAACGTCCAGAACCTGGTGTTCCGGCACATCGAGATGCAGCGCGCCGGCCGCGCCCCGACGCTCGCCGAGGCCTCGGCGATGAAGCTGTACGCGGCGCAGGCCGCCAGCGAGGTCGCGCAGGAGGCGGTGCAGCTGTTCGGCGGCAACGGCTACATGAGCGAGTACCGCGTCGAGCAGCTCGCCCGCGACGCCAAGTCGTTCCAGATCTACGCGGGCACCGACGAGATCCAGGTGACGCACATCGCGCGCGATCTGCTGTCCCGCTGACCCGCCGCGAACTTTCGCGGCGGGCGGGCCGTCGAAGAGGTGGGGGGCGGGTGAGGGCGATCGCCCGGCCCCCGCCGAAGGCCTTTTCTGGACAGCCGACGTCGGGGACTGGATACTCACAGCCATGGACGGTCAGCCCTCATTCCCGGTGAGAGCGTCCGACACGGAGCGGGACCGGGCACTGCGCGTCCTCAGCGACCGCGTGGCCGAGGGCCGGATGTCGAACGACACGTTCGAGCGCCGTGTGGACCAGGTGCTGCACGCGCGCAGCCAGGCGGAGCTGGCCGGCATCGTGCACGACCTGCCGCCGCAGAACCGCGTGCTCGACCGGCTGACCGGGCTCGTGTCGTCGGTGTCGCAGGTGACGGCGCGGATCGAGGCGGCCTGGCGGGCGCCGCGGCTGCCCCGGTTCATGCTGCCGCCGGCCGACCTGAAGCGGATCGTCGTCGGCCGCGCCCCGGCCTGCCAGTTCATCCTCACCGACCTGACCGTCTCCCGCTTCCACGCCGAGATCTACCGGGCCGGCGAGACCTGGATGATCTCCGACCTCGGGTCGATGAACGGCACCCGGGTGAACGGGTGGCGGCTGACCGGCCCGGTCCGGCTGCGGCCCGGCGACGAGGTCGGCTTCGGCAACTCCCGCTTCATCGCCGCCGCCCCCTAGCGCGCTCCCCCGTTCGCGGCGCCCGGCGCCGGTCCGGGTCCGGCCGGGGTCTTGACGTATTCGTTAAGAGTCCTTACTTTCTCCTCCAAGTTAGGAAACCTTCTTAACTCGGAGGCGCCGCCGTGTCCACCAGCCCCGTCCCGGGGACGCCGAGCCTGCTGCGGGCCATCAACGACCGCGCGGCGCTGGAGGCCCTGCTCGCGCGCGGGCCGCTGACCCGGCCGCAGATCTCCGACCTCACCGGCATCTCCAAGCCGACCGCCTCCCAGCTCCTCGCCCGGCTGGAGCAGGCCGGCCTCGTCGTCCGCGACGGGATCCGGGAGGGCCTGCCCGGACGCACCGCCGAGCTGTACCGGATCAACGGCGCCGCCGCCCACGTCGCCGGCGCCGACGTCACCCCCGCGCGGATCCGGGCCAGCGTCGCCGACCTCGCCGGGACGGTCGTCGGCGAGCACACCCTGCCCACCCCCGCGCGCACCGGCGTGGACGCCGTCGCCCGGATGGCCGAGGCGCTCGACGGCGCCGCCGCCGCGGCCGGGCTCGCCCGCGCCCGGCTCGCCCGCGCCGTCATCGGCATCCAGGGCGCCGTCGACCCCGCCACCGGGCGGCTCGGCTACGCCGCGCACATCCCGGGCTGGCACATCCCCGACCTGGTGGCGACGCTCTCCGGCGGGCTCGGCGTGCCGGTCGCGATCGAGAACGACGTCAACCTCGCCGCGCTGGCCGAGCGGGCCGGCGGGCAGGCCGCCCCCGAGGCGGGGGGCGCCCGCGACTTCGTGCTGCTGTGGGTCGCCGACGGCGTCGGCATGGCGGTCGTGCTGGACGGCGCCCTGCACCGGGGCGCGACGGGCGGCGCGGGCGAGATCGGCTACATGCCCGCGGTGGGCGCACCGCTGATGCGGGACGTCCGCCGCACCCACACCGGCGGCGTGCACAGCCTCACCGGCGGCGCCGCGGTGCTGAGGCTGATGCGCGAGCACGGCTTCCGGGGCCGCGACGCCGCCACCGCCCTCGGCCGCGCCGCCGCCGACGTCGAGCGCGCCGGCCGGCGCACCGCCACCGACGCGGGCGCGCGCGCCGAGCGGGCCCTCACCGAGCTGGCGACCCGGCTCGGCGCCACCCTCGCCACCGTCGTGGCCGTCATCGACCCCGCGCTCGTCGTCCTGACCGGCGACGTCCTGCGCGCGGGCGGGGAGCCGCTCCGCGCGCGCGTGCAACGGCACCTGCACAGCCTGACGATCCCCCGTCCCGAGGTGCGGCTCAGCACCGTCGAGGGCAACCCCGTCCTGGCCGGGGCGCTCCAGCAGGCACTCGGGGAGACCCGCGACGAGGTCTTCTCCACCACCGTCCCCTGACCCGTTCCGCACGCCCGCACGCCCTCCCCCACCCCCAAGGAGGACCCAGTGCCCACCACCACACCACGCCTCGCGGCCGCCCTCGCCGCCGCCGGGCTCGTCCTCGCCGCGGGCTGCACGGCCGGCGGCGGCCCGTCCGGCGGCGGCCCGGAGGCCGGCGAGAAGCAGACGATCGAGGTCTGGCACGGCTGGAGCGCGCCGCACGAGGTGAAGGCGTTCCAGGACGCCGTCGCCGGCTTCAACAAGGCCCACCCCAACATCACCGTCAAGCTCGTCAAGGGCCAGACCGACGAGCGCATCACCAACGCGATCCGCGGCGGGAACCCGCCCGACGTGGTGTCGTCGTTCACCACCGACAGCGTCGGGCAGTGGTGCCAGAGCGGCGCCTGGCAGAACCTCGCGCCCTACATCGCCGAGTCGAAGCTCGACATGGACCAGTTCCCGCAGGCGGTGCGCAAGTACACCGAGTACAAGGGCGTGCGGTGCGCGATGCCGCTGCTCGCCGACGCCTACGGGCTCTACTACAACACGAGGCTCATGAAGGGCGAGCAGCCGCCGAAGACGATGAGCGAGCTGACCGCGCTGGCCAAGAAGCTCACCGTCCGCGACGCCGACGGCACCATCAAGGTCGCCGGGTTCATGCCGTCCGTCCAGTACTACGAGCACCAGGCCCAGCACCTCGCCCCGCAGTTCGGCGTGACGTGGCTGACCGGCGACGGCAAGGCCAACTTCGCCGCCGACCCCGCCTTCACCGCCTACCTGAAGTGGAACAAGAGCCTCATCGACTGGTACGGCTACGGCAACGTCAAGAAGTTCCTGCGCTCGATGGGCCAGGAGTTCGAGTCGTCCAACCCCTTCGAGAAGGGGAAGGCGGCGATGGCCGTCGACGGCGAGTGGCGCACCAAGTTCATCCAGGAGGAGGCGCCCGGCCTCGACTACGGCACCGCGCCCATCCCGGTCGCCGACGCCAGGGCGTCGTCGTACGGCGGCGGGTTCGTCACCGGCACCGTCATCGGGATCCCCCGCGGCGCCGAGCACGCGCGGGCGGCCTGGGAGTTCGTCCGCTACCTGACCACCGACACCGGCGCGCTCGTGACGTTCGCCAACGCGCTCGGCAACGTGCCGTCCACGATCCCGGCGCTGTCGTCGCCGAAGCTGGCGCTGCCGCCGCAGTTCCGCACGTTCCTCGACGTGTTCAAGAACCCGAACAGCACCACGACGCCGCCGACGCCGAACGGCAACGACTACATCGTGCGGTTCCAGAAGTTCGTCCAGGACGAGTGGGAGCCCGGCAAGGTGGACGACCTGCCCGGCGCGCTCGCCAAGCTCGACGGCGAGGTCGACGACTCCCTGAAGCTCGCCGGGGGCTGACCCGTGGCCCCCGGCTCACTGCGCCTGCCCCTCCCCCGGGCGCGGACCGGGACGGCGGCGGCGCGGGCGCGCCGCCGCCGGCGGCTCCGCGTCCTGGCGTTCCTGTCCCCCTGGCTGGCCGGGTTCGGGCTGTTCTTCGCCTACCCGCTCGCCGCCACCGTCTACTTCTCCTTCACCCGCTACAACCTGTTCACGCTGGAGTCCGCCGGCCTGGACAACTACGCCTACCTGCTGCACGACCGCGACGCGTGGACGGCGATGCGGAACACGCTGTGGCTGGTGGCCGTGCTCGTCCCGCTGCGGGTGCTGTTCGGCCTCGGCGTCGCGCAGATCCTCACCAGGATCAACCGGGGCGGGGGCGTGCTGCGGTCGGTCTTCTACCTGCCGTACCTGATCCCGCCGGTGTCGGCCACGGTCGCATTCGTGTTCCTGCTGAACCCCGGCACCGGGCCGTTCCCGGCGATCGCCGAGCGGCTCGGGTTCGCGCTGCCCGACTTCTTCAACGACGCCGCCTGGGCCAAGCCGGGGCTCGCCCTCCTCGCGCTGTGGGCGGTCGGCGACGTCATGATCATCATGCTCGCGGCGCTGCTGAACGTCCCCGCGTCCCTGTACGAGGCCGCCGCGATCGACGGCGCGGGCGCGTGGTCGCGGTTCCGGCACGTCACGCTGCCGACCGTGTCGCCGGTCCTGGCGTTCTCCGCCGTCACCGGGGTCATCGAGACGCTGCAGTACTTCACCCAGCCGATGGTCGCCGGGAAGGTCGCCTCCGGCCGCGCCGACCTGCCCGGCACCCAGTACTCGCCCGGCTACCCCGACGGGTCCACGCTCACGTTCCCGCAGTGGCTCTACGACCAGGGGTTCCGGCAGTTCAACATGGGGTACGCGTGCGTGCTCGCGCTCGTCATGTTCGCCACCGCGATGCTGTTCACGCTGTTCCTGCTCCGCCGGTTCCGCGCGTTCGCCGGAGAGGAGGCGGCATGACGCCCGGAGGCCGGACGCGGCGGGCGCTGCTGTGGGTCGCGGTGCACGCCACCGCCGTCGCGCTCGCCCTGATGTTCCTCGCGCCGCTGGCGTTCATGCTGCTGACCGCCGTGATGACCGACCGGCAGGCGCTCAGCGGCGACCTGTGGCCGCGCGGCTGGCACTTCGCCAACTTCGCGGACGTGTTCAGCGGCGACATGGTCCGCTGGACGGTCAACAGCACCGTCTACGCGGGCCTGTCCACGCTGTTCATGCTGGTGTCGAGCGTCCCGGTGGCGTACGCGCTGGCCCGGTTCCGCTTCCGGGGCCGCAACGCCGCGTTCGTCGTGGTGATCGCGGCGATGATGCTGCCGCCGCAGGTCACCATGGTGCCGCTCTACATCGTGTGGGCGCGGTTCGGCCTCACCGGGACGCTGTGGCCGCTGATCATCCCGCAGCTGTTCGGGGACGCGTTCTCCATCTTCCTGCTGCGCCAGTTCCTCGTGACGATCCCCCGCGAGTACGCCGACGCGGCCCGGGTGGACGGCTGCGGGGAGCTGCGCACGATGCTGCGGGTCGTGCTGCCGATGGCGAAGCCGGCCCTCGCCGCCGTGGCGCTGTTCCAGTTCTTCTACTGCTGGAACGACTACTTCCGGCCGCTGGTGTACGCCGACCCCGACCACTGGACGCTCGCCATCGGCGTCGCCACGTTCCGCGCCGCCCACCACGTGGAGTGGAACCTCACCATGGCGGCGACACTGCTGACGATCGTGCCGGTGCTGGTGGTGTTCTTCCTCGCCCAGCGCGTGTTCATCCAGGGTGTGACGTTGACGGGAGTGAAGGGTTGAAGCTGACGGTCATCGGGGGCGGGTCCACCTACACCCCCGAACTGGTCGACGGGCTCGCGCGGGCGCGGGCGGTGCTGCCGGTGTCGGAGCTGGTGCTCGCCGACCCCGACGCGCGGCGGCTCGAACTGGTCGGCGGGCTCGCCCGGCGGATGCTCGCGCGCGCCGGCCACCCCGCCCGGGTCGTCGCCGCGGAGCTCGCCGCCCCCGGCGACCTCGACGCGGCGGTCGCGGAGGCGTCGATCGTGCTGCTGCAGCTGCGGGTCGGCGGCCAGGCGGCCCGCCGGGTGGACGAGACGCTGCCGCTGGAGTGCGGCTGCGTCGGGCAGGAGACCACCGGCGCGGGCGGCCTCGCCAAGGCGCTGCGCACCGTCCCGGTCGTGCTCGACATCGCCGGGCGGGTCGCCGCCCGCTCCCCCGGCGCCTGGATCATCGACTTCACCAACCCGGTCGGCATCGTCACCCGCGCCCTGCTGGACGCCGGGCACCGCGCGGTCGGGCTGTGCAACGTCGCCATCGGGGTCCAGCGCCGCGCCGCCGCGCTGCTGGACGTCCCGCCCGAGCGCATCGCCCTCGGCCACGCCGGGCTCAACCACCTCACCTGGGTGCGGTCGGTGCGGCTGGACGGCCGGGAGGTCCTGCCGGAGCTACTGGACCGGCACGTCGGCGAGCTCGCCGCGGCCGCCGGGCTGCCCGCCGCGTTCCTGCGGACGCTCGGCGCCGTCCCGTCCTACTACCTGCGCTACTACTACGACCACGACCGCGTGGTCGCGGAGCAGCGCGGCGCGGCGACGCGGGCGGAGGAGGTCGCCGCGCTCGAGCGCGACCTCCTCGCCCTGTACGCCGACCCGGCCCTGGACACCAAGCCCGCCCGGCTGGACGAGCGCGGCGGCGCCTTCTACTCCGAGGCCGCCGTCCAGCTCGCCGCGTCGCTGCTCGCGGGACGCGGCGACGCGCAGGTGGTCAACGTCCGCAACCGCGGGACGCTGCCGTTCCTGGACGACCGCGCCGTCATCGAGGCGCCGGCGCGGATCACCGCGTCCGGCGCCGTGCCGCTGCCCGTCCCGCCCGTCGAGCCGCTGTACGCCGGGCTGATCGCGCACGTCGCCGCCTACGAGGAGCTGGCCCTGGACGCGGCGCTGCGCGGCGGCGTCGGCCGGGTCGCCGCCGCGCTGCTCGCGCACCCGCTCATCGGGCAGCGCGACACCGCCGACCGCCTGGCCCGCGACCTCGTCGCCGCCAACCGCGCCCACCTGCCGTGGGCCGCCTGATGGCCCGGAACCTGGAGGGCGCGGACGTGCTCGTCGCCGTGGACGGCGGCAACAGCAAGACCGACGCCGCCGTCCTCACCGCCGCCGGGGAGCTGCTCGCCACCGCGCGCGGCGGCGGGTTCCGCCCGCAGGAGGCCGGGTTCGACGCCGCGCTGGACGCGCTGGCGGAGGCGATCGCCGCCGCGCTCCGCGCCGCCGGCGCCCGCCCCGGCGGCGTCGTGCACCTCGCCGCCTCCATGGCCAACGTCGACCTGCCGGACGAGGAGGAGCGGCTGGAGAAGCTGCTGCTCGCGCGCGGCGCCGCGCCGAGCGTGACCGTCGGCAACGACACGTTCGCGCTGCTGCGCACGGCCGCCACCGAGGGCTGGGGCGTCGCCGTGGTGTGCGGGGCCGGGATCAACTGCGCGGGCGTCGCCCCGGACGGCCGCACCGCCCGGTTCCCGTCCCTCGGCGACCACACCGGCGACTGGGGCGGCGGCGCCGCGCTCGGCCGGGCCGCGCTGTGGCACGCCGTGCGCGGCGAGGACGGCCGGGGGCCGGAGACCGCGCTGACCCCGGCGGTCGCCGCGCACTTCGGCGTGGACCGCGCGATCGACGTCGGCCTCGGCATCCACCTCGGCGAGTTCGGCGAGGGCCGGCTGACCGGGCTCGCGCCCGTCCTGCTCGACACCGCCGAGGCCGGCGACGCGGTGGCCCGCCGGGTCGTGTCCCGCCTCGCCGAGGAGGTCGCGGTCCTCGGCTCGGTCGCGCTGCGCCGCCTGGACCTGCTGGACGCCCCCGCCGACGTCGTCCTCGGCGGCGGGGTGCTGGCCGCCCGCCGCCCCCTGCTGATGGACGCCATCGCCGACCGCTACCAGGCCCTGGCTCCCCGCGCCCGCCTCCTCGTCCCCGAAGACCCCCCGCTGCTGGGCGCCGCGCTCCTCGCCCTCGACCACGTGTCGGCTCCCCCGCCCGCGCACGCGACCCTCCGCGCCGCCTTCCGCCACCGCGCAACACGTTGACCTGCGGCGTGTTGTTGTTTTCAACGGGCTCATAACAACAACACGCCGCAGGTCAACGAAGTGTTGGGGCGGGGACGGGGCCTTGACGTTGTAAGGTTCGGCTGGGGAGGGCAGAGGGATGCTGATCGGGTTCGCCGTTCCGGGGTCGGGGGGCTGGGCGACGCCGGAGAACCAGGCGGCGGTCGCGCGGCGGGCCGAGGAGCTCGGGTACCACGCGGTGTGGACGCTGCAGCGCGTGCTCAACCCGGCCGGCTCGGACGACCGCACGTACCGGGGCGTCCCCGACCCGCTGGTCACGCTCGCCTACCTCGCCGGGCGGACCGAGCGGATCAGGCTCGGCGTCGCCGTCGTCAACCTGCCGTTCTACGCGCCGGCCGTCCTCGCCAAGCAGGCCGCCACCCTCGACCGCGTCAGCGGCGGGCGGCTCGACCTCGGGCTCGGGCTCGGCTGGATGCCCGAGGAGTTCGCCGCCGCCGGCGCGCCGATGGAGCGGCGCGGCGCCCGCGCGGAGGAGTTCCTCGCCGTGCTGCGGGCCCTGTGGAGCGGCGGCGCGGCCGAGTTCCACGGGGAGTTCTACGACTTCCCCCCGGTGGTGATGGAGCCGCCGCCGGTGCAGTCCCCGCTGCCGGTGCTGCTGGGCGGCGCGTCCGAGGGCGCGCTGCGGCGCGCCGGGCGGCTCGCGGGCGGCTGGGTCAGCTCCAGCCGCGCCGACCCCACCGCGATCGGCCGGTCGATCGGCGTCGTGCGGGAGGCCGCCGAGCGGGCCGGCCGGGACGCGTCCGCGCTGCGGTTCGCGTGCCGGGCCGCCGTGCGGATCCGCCCCGCGGGCGCGGGCGGGGCGGAGCGGCGCCCGCTCACCGGGTCGTTCGAGCAGATCCGCGGTGACCTGGACGCGCTCGCCGGGCAGGGCGTCACCGAGGCGTTCGTCGACCTGAACTTCGACCGCGAGATCACCGGTCCGGACGCCGACCCGGACGCGTCCATGGACCGCGCCATGGCGGCCCTGGACGCCTTCGCGCCGCGTTAGAGCGGCGGGCGGCGCGACTCCCAGGGGGTGCTGAGCACGACCGTGGTCCGGGTCGCGACGTTGGCGGCGGCGCGGATCTTCTGGAGGAGGTCCTCCAGCTCGTTCGGGGACGCGACCCGCACCTTGAGGATGTAGCTCTCGTCGCCGGCGACCGAGTGGCACGCCTCGATCGCCTGCAGGTGCGCGAGCCGGTCCGGGGCGTCGTCGGGCGCGGCCGGATCGATCGGCTTGATCGACACGAACGCGGTCAGCGGCAGCCCGATCTGCCGGCTGTCGAGCTGGGCCGCGAACCCCGTGATCGCGCCGCGCTTCTGCAGCCGCCGGACCCGCTGGTGCACGGCCGACACCGACAGGCCCGTCTCCTTGGCCAGGTCGGTGAAACTCATCCGCCCGTCGTCGGCGAGCAGCGCCATGATCTGACGATCGATCTCCTCCACGCGGGAAATCTAGCGCGCCGGGGGCCGTGCGTGCGCCCCCATTGATCACGGATCGGGAGTGATCCTGCGGTTTCGGCCCGCCGGGCCGGCCGCACGGGTCAGCGGCGGGACGGGCGCAGCGGGCCGCAGCTGCCCCGCACGACCAGCTCGGTCGGCAGCAGCACCGGCCCGCCGCGGCCCCGCCGGGCGGGCTCGCGCAGCAGCAGCTCGCAGGCGCGGTAGCCGATGTCGTGGCCGGAGCGGGCGACGGCGGTCAGCGGCGGGTCGCACAGCTCCGCCCACGCCACGTCGTCCATCATCGCGATCGACACGTCGGCGGGGACGCGCAGGTCCAGCTCGCGGGCGACCAGCACGGCCGCCTCCCCGAGCAGGTGCCCGGCGGCGAGGACCGCGGTGACGTCGGAGCGGCGCTGCAGCAGCCCGGCCGCGGCGGCGTAGGCGGCGTCGCGGGACGGGCGGGCGGCGACGACCAGGTCCTCCTCCAGGGGGATGCCGAGCTGGGCGAGGGCGCCGCGGAAGGCGCGCTCGCGCACCCCGGCGGGGGCGCCGGGGGCGCCGCCGAGGAAGGCGATGCGCCGGTGCCCGAGCCCGGCGAGGTACTCGGTGAGGGCCCGCACGCCGCCCGCGTCGTCGGCGAGCACGGCCGGGACGTCCGGCAGGCCGGGCAGCACCCGGTCGGCGAACACGACGCTGGAGCACACCCGGGCGGCGGCCCGCCAGTCGGCCGCGTCCCCGGCGGGCACCGCGATGACGCCGTCCACCCGCTGCTCGACGAGCCGCTCCACGATCTCGGCCTCGCGCGCCGGGTCGCCGTGCGCGGCGTCGACGATGACGTGCTCGCCGAGGCTGCGCGCGCAGGCCAGCACGCCCGCGACCAGCTCGGCGCGGAACGGGTCGGTGACGTCCGGGACGATCAGCCCGATGCCGCCGCTGCGGCGCAGCTTGAGGCCGCGGCCGAGGGCGCTCGGGCGGTAGTCCAGCTCGCGGGCGGCGGCCAGCACCCGCTCGCGGGTGGCCGCGCTCACCGAGCCACCGGAGAACACCCGGGACACGGTGGCGATGCCGACGCCCGCCGCGCCGGCCACGTCCTTGATCGTCGCCGCCCGCCGTTCCACCCGCGACCTCCCGTTTCGCCCGATTTCGATGATCTTATCCGGCAGAGCGCTCCCATGGAAACGATTCCATGATGTTTACTCCATTCAGTGCTAAGAAACCCCTGCTCGGCAGGGGGTAATGGAAACGTTTCCATGAAGGGGTTCCGATGGCCAAGATCGTGCTGGACCGGGTCGACAAGGTGTACAGCGGCGGCGTCAAGGCCGTGGACGGGCTCGACCTGGAGATCCGGGACGGCGAGTTCATGGTCCTGGTCGGCCCGTCCGGCTGCGGCAAGTCCACCGCGCTGCGGATGATCGCCGGGCTGGAGGAGATCAGCGGCGGCAAGATCTCCATCGGCGACCAGGTCGTCAACGACCTGGCGCCCAAGGACCGCGACATCGCGATGGTCTTCCAGAACTACGCCCTCTACCCGCACATGACGGTCGAGCAGAACCTCGCGTTCGGCCTGAAGCTGCGCGGCACGCCGAAGGCGGAGATCAAGGCCAAGGTCCGCGAGGCCGCCAAGATGCTCGGCCTGGAGCAGTACCTGTCCCGCAAGCCCGCCGCGCTGTCGGGCGGGCAGCGGCAGCGCGTCGCGATGGGCCGCGCGATCGTCCGGGAGCCGCAGGCGTTCCTGATGGACGAGCCGCTGTCCAACCTCGACGCCAAGCTCCGCGTGTCCATGCGCGCCTCGCTCAGCCAGCTGCACGAGCGGCTCGGCGTCACCACCGTGTACGTCACCCACGACCAGGTCGAGGCCATGACGCTCGGGTCGCGGGTGTGCGTGCTGCGCGACGGCGTGCTGCAGCAGGTCGACACCCCGCAGCGGCTGTTCGACAACCCCGTCAACCTGTTCGTCGCCGGGTTCATCGGGTCGCCCGCGATGAACTTCGTCCTCGCCGACCTGACCGCCGGCGAGGGCGGCCCGCTGGTCTCCTTCGCCGGGTACACGCTGCCGGTGCCGGCCGCGACGCTCGGCGACAAGCCCGGCCTGCAGGACTACCTCGGCCGCAAGGTCATCCTCGGCATCCGCCCGTCGGACTTCGAGGACGCCGCGCACGCCAAGCCCGAGTGGGCGCCGATGGCGGTCCGCAGCAGCGTCACCGAGGAGCTGGGCAGCGAGATCAACGTGATCTTCACGATCGACGCCCCGCCGGTCGAGCACAAGGACACCGCCGACCTCGCCGAGGACGCCGAGGGCGACGGCGACATGGCGATCCCGCTGGTGGACAACAAGGCGCTGTGGACGGCCCGGGTCAACTCCCGCTCGCACGTCCGCCCGGGCCAGAACGTGCAGCTCGCCGTCGACACCCGCCGGCTGCACTTCTTCGACCCCTCCAGCGGCCTGGCCATCGGCCACCCGGACGCCGCGGCCCGGCACGGCGCCGCGAGCCTGCGCAAGTAGCACCCGGCGCAGGAACGGCGAAGCCCCCCGGCCCGCGCGGGCCGGGGGGCTTCGCCGTTCCTGCGGGTCCGCCGCGAGCGGCTACTTCACCGAGCCCGCGAGGACGCCCTGCACGAAGTAGCGCTGGAACGCGAAGAACACGATCAGCGGGACGATCAGCGACAGGAACGCGCCCGGCGCGAGGATGTCGATGTTGCCGGTGAACTGCCGCATCTGGGACTGCAGCCACTTGGTCATCGGCTGCGACTCGGTGTCGGCGAACACCAGCGCGACCAGCAGGTCGTTCCACACCCACAGGAACTGGAAGATGCCGAGCGAGGCGATCGCCGGGCCGCCCAGCGGGAAGATCACCCGGCGGAAGATCGTCCACTCCGAGCCGCCGTCCATCCGCGCCGCCTCCAGCAGGTCCCGGGGGATCGCCGCGAAGAAGTTGCGGAGCAGGAAGATGGCGAACGGCAGCCCGAACGCGACGTGGAACAGCACCACGCCGGTGACCGAGCCGAACATCTGGAACCCGCCGAACTCGATGGCCCCGTACAGCTTGGCGACCGGGATCAGCGCGACCTGGACCGGCACCACCAGCAGCGCCACCACCAGGATGAACAGCCAGTCGCGGCCGGGGAACTCCATCCACGCGAACGCGTAGGCGGCCAGCGACGCGATCACCACCACCAGCACGGTCGCCGGGACGGTGATCAGCACGGTGTTCCAGAACGAGTCGACGAAGTCGCCCTTGTCCAGCAGCGAGCTGTAGGACTCGGCGGTCAGCTGGGTCGGCTTGGTGAACACCTCCCACCAGCCGCCGGCGTTGTTGTCCTCGTTGGAGCGCAGCGACGCCACCAGCAGCCCGAGCGTCGGCACGAGCCAGAACAGCGCGACCAGCACCAGCAGCGCCTGCGCGGCGCCGCCGCCGGTCCTGCCGACGATCCGCGCGGCCAGGCCCCGGCGCGGCGCGCCCGCCGCGCCGCCGCCGGCCTCGGCCGGCGGCGCCTGCCCGGTCCTCTCCGCGGTGCTCATTTGCGCTCCTGCCGCAGTCGCCGGATGTTGAACAGCATGGCGGGCAGCACCAGGACGAACAGCAGCACCGCGATGGCACTGCCGGCGCCCTGGTCGTTGCCGCCGCCGAACGACACCGTCCACATCTGCAGGGCCAGCACGTTGGCGTTCGGGTCGCCGCCGCCGATGATGTAGACGAGGTCGAAGACCTTCATGACGTTGATGACCAGCGTCACCAGCACCACCATCAGGACGGGCGCGAGCAGCGGGATCGTCACCCGCCGGAACACCTGCCATTCGGTGGCGCCGTCCACCCGGGCCGCCTCCAGCGCGTCCCGCGGGATCGCGGCGAGCCCGGCGGCGATCAGCACCATCGCGAACCCGGACCACACCCACAGGTACGACCCGATGATCGCGGGCGTGATCAGCGTGCTCCCGAGCCATTCCGCGCCCCGGTAGGCGGCGGTGAAGTTGTCCTTGGGCAGCCGGATCGTGTACGCGCCGTCCGGGACCTTCGCCATCGTGAAGGTGCCGTCGGCCTCCGTGGTGGCCTTGGCGACGACCTTGCCGTCCTTGACGGCCTCGACCTTGATGCCGGGCAGCCCCACCTCGCCGGCGTTGGGCGCGTTCTGCTGCCCGCCGCCGCCCCGGGTGAAGTCGAACCAGACCGTCCCGGTCAGCTGGCCGGGCTCGGCCGCCGGCGGCTGCGCGGCCGGCTTCGCGTCCTTGGGCAGGTACTCCTGCTTGACCTTCAGCAGCGGGACGAGCGCGCTCTGCCCCGCCTGGTAGGGCCTGGCGGTGACGACGGCGCCGGCGTCCTCGCGGACGAGGGGGTCGCCGCCGCTGCGGGGCCCGGCGCCCGGGTAGGTGGTGCCCTGCGCGAAGGTGTCGTGGATCGCGACCATCGCCGCGTTCGCGACGCCCTTGTCGGGGTCCATCTGGTACACCAGCCGGAAGATCACGCCGGAGGCGAGGAACGAGATCGCCATCGGCATGAACACGACGAGCTTGAACGCCGTCGACCACCGGATCCGCTCGGTGAGGACGGCGAACACCAGGCCGATGATGGTGGTCACGGTCGGTGCCACCACGACCCAGATGGCGGTGTTGCGCACCGCGACGAGGTTGTTGTGCCCCTTGAAGATCCCGGTGTAGTTGTCGACGCCGACGAACCCGTCGCCCGAGGCGTCGAAGAAACTGCGGATCACCGAGTAGACGATGGGGTAGACGACCAGGAAGCCGAGCAGCAGCAGCGCCGGCAGCAGGAACGTCATGGCCAGCCAGGACGGCGGGGTCAGCCGCTCGCGTCCCCGGCGGGCGCCGGGCCGCCGCGCGGCCGGCACGTCGACGGCGGCGGCGCCGCCGGCCGTCGCGGCCGGCGGCACCTCCTCATTCCGAGCCTTCATCCAGGGATTCCCTACTTGTCGGCCCTACTCCTACGCCCTACTTGTACGCCTTGGCGGCCTCGGCCTCGAGCTTGGCCTGCGCGCCCTTGACGTCGGTCGGCTTCATCACGAACTGGCGCAGCGCCTCCCACTCGCCCTTGCCGGGCGTCGCGCCGAATGCGGCGGGCGCCAGGTCGGACATGTCGTAGCGGGCGGCGTCGCCCGACTGCTGCAGCTGGGTGATGAGCTGCTTGGCGATCGGGTCGGAGTAGGCGTCCGGCGGGACGTTCTTGTTCGGCGTCAGGTAGCCGCCGAGCCCGGCCCAGACCTTGCCGGCCTCCGGGGAGGCGAGGAACTTCATCAGCTCCTGCGCGCCCTTGCCGTCCTTCATCGCGACCGCGACGTCGCCGCCGAGGATCGCCGGGGCGGTGTCGCCGGCCTTCGGGAACGCGAACACCTTGGCGTCCGTGCCGACCTTGGACTTGGTGGTGGAGATGTTCGCGGCGGCGAAGTCGCCGCCGTACACCATCGCGGCCTTCTGCTGGCCGAAGACCTGGGTGACCGACTCGTCGAACTTGGTCTTGGTCGCGGTGGCGACGCCGCCGTTCAGGAAGTCGGGCTTGCCCCAGACCTCGGCGAGGGTCTCCAGCGCCTTGCCGACGGTCGGGTCGGTCCACTTGATCTCGTGCTTGGCGAGCTTGTCGTAGTTCTCCGGGCCCGCCTGCGACAGGTAGACGTTCTCGAACCAGTCGGTCAGCGTCCAGGAGTCCTGCGGGCCGGCGGCGAGGGTGAACGGGGTGGTGCCCGCGTCCTGCAGCGTGCCGGCGGTCTTGACCAGGTCGGCCCAGGCCGCGGGCGGCTGCACGCCGGCCTCGTCGAACGCCTGCGGCCGGTACCACAGGATCGACTTGTAGGCGGCCTTGGCGATCACGCCGTAGGCCTTGCCGTCGGCGGAGCCGAGCTCCTTCCAGTACGGCGAGTAGTTCTTGCCGACCTCGGCGACGACGTCGTCGGCGAGCGGCTTCAGCGACCCCTTGGCGGCGTACTGCTGCATGAGGCCGGGCTGCGGCAGGATCGCCACGTCCGGCGGGTTGCCGGCCTCGATGCGGGGGCCGAGGTAGGCGTCGGTGTTCTCACCGGTGGAGGCGTAGTTGACCTTCGCCCCGGTCTTCTGCTCGAACGCCTGCAGCACCTTGCGGAAGTTGGTCTCCTCCTGGCCCGTCCACTTGGCCGCGACCTCGATCGTGGTGCCCTTCAGCGCACCCCCGCCGGCCGGGGTGGAGCCGTCGCTCCCGCCGTCGTCGTCGCCGCCGCACGCGGCGGCCGAGGACAGGAGCAGTCCCGCCGCGACGGCGGCTCCCATCAGCCTGCTGACCCTCATTCTTCATCCTCCCTGAGCGGACCGGCGGCGTCCGATCCCCAGATCGCCGCGCCGGACTCGATATCGAAGAAGTGCAGGCGGCCGGTGTCGACGCGGATCGTCACCGGGTCGCCCACCTTCACGCGGGTGCGCGGGCTGAACCGCGCGACCAGGTCCGTGCGGGGGCTCTCCAGGTGCCCCAGCACATCGGTCCCCGCGTCGCGGGCGAGTTCCTTGGTGTCCTCGGTGACGACCTGGGACGCCTCGATCGCGAAATGGACCAGCACGTCCGAGCCCATCGCCTCCACGAGGTCGGCGGTGGAGTCCAGCCCGGACCCCTCGGGCGTCTCCACGAGCTCGGAGTCCTCCATGTCCTCGGGGCGGATGCCGACGACGACGTCGCTCCCGAGGCGGGACGCCAGGGCCGGGCGCTCGGTCAGCACCTCGGCCGGCAGCGCCAGGGTCTGGCCGCCGATCTCCAGGCGCGGGTTCGCCGCGTCCCCGGACAGCGCGCCCTGGATCAGGTTCATGGCCGGTGAGCCGATGAATCCGGCGACGAACAGGTTGGCCGGCCGGTCGTAGAGCTCCTGCGGCGGCGCGACCTGCTGCAGTTCGCCCTTCTTCATCACCGCGACCCGGTCGCCGAGCGTCATCGCCTCGGTCTGGTCGTGGGTGACGTAGATCGTGGTGACGCCGAGGTCGCGCTGGATGCGGGCGATCTCGGCGCGCATCTGGACGCGGAGCTTGGCGTCGAGGTTGGACAGCGGCTCGTCCATCAGGAACGCCTGCGGCTCCCGGACGATCGCGCGGCCCATCGCGACGCGCTGCCGCTGCCCGCCCGACAGGTTGCGGGGCTTGCGGGACAGGTGGTCGGTGAGGCCGAGGATCTCCGCGGCGCGGTCGACCTTCTCCCGGATCTCGGCCTTCGGCATCTTGCGCAGCGACAGCCCGAAGCCGATGTTGTCGCGCACCGACAGGTGCGGGTACAGGGCGTAGCTCTGGAACACCATCGCGACGTCGCGGTCGCGGGCCGGGACCCGGTTGACGACCCGGCCTCCGATGGTGACCTCGCCCTCGGAGATGTCCTCCAGGCCGGCGACCATCCGCAGCGCGGTCGTCTTCCCGCAGCCGGAGGGGCCGACGAGGACGAGGAACTCGCCGTCGGCGATGTGGAGGTTCAGATCGGTCACGGCCCGCGTGCCGTCGGGATAGACCTTCCCGACGCTGGTCAGGTCGACCTCTGCCACGGCGTCTCCTCTTCTGCACGGCACGGCTCGGGGAGGGCGCGGGCTCGTCCCGGCAGGGCGGATCACCGCCGTGCGGAAGAAACCGGTTTACCCCCGCGTAACAATGCATCTAGGTGGTACATGGCGGACTACCCCGACCGCAATAGCGCAGTGCCCGCTGACACATTTGGTGCAGAGATCGTTACCCAGCCGTTTCCGCCCCTGTTATGCCCTGTCCGGAATGGCGTGAGGGTGCGGACGGAAATTCGTCCGCACCCTCACGCGCGCCGTTCCCCGCGGGCGGTCAGTCCACGGTCACCAGGCCGCGCTCGGTGACGTTCATGGGCTCGTAGCCGTCCTCGGTGCACACGACGATGTCCTCGATGCGGGCGCCGTGCGGGCCGGGGTAGATGCCCGGCTCGATGGAGAACGCCATCCCCGCCTCCAGCGGCTCGCGGTTGCCGGCGACGATGTAGGGGTCCTCGTGCGACTCCAGCCCGATGCCGTGCCCGGTGCGGTGGAAGAAGTGCTCGCCGTACCCGGCCGCGGCGATGACGCCGCGGCCGGCGGCGTCCACCGCCTCGGGCGCGGCGCCCGGCCGCACGGCCTCGCAGGACGCGCGCTGCGCCTCCTCCAGCACCGCGTAGTAGGCGCGGTACTCGGCGGGCGCCTCCCCCACGCAGTAGTTGCGGGTGGAGTCCGAGCAGTAGCCGCTCGGCATCGTCCCGCCGATGTCGACCACGACGGGCTCGCCCGGCGAGATGACGCGGTCCGACAGCTCGGCGTGCGGGTTCGCGCCGTTCGGGCCGGACCCGACGATGACGAAGTCGACGCGGGCGTGGCCCTCGGCGATGATCGCGTCGGCGATGTCGCGGCCGACCTCCCGCTCGGTGCGGCCGGCCTTGAGGAAGCCCGGCACGAGGCGGTGCACGCGGTCGATCGCCGCGCCCGCCTCGCGCAGCGCCGCGACCTCCGCGGCCGACTTGCGCATCCGCAGCTCGCGCAGCACCGACCCGGCCGCGACCTGCTCGGCGCCGGGCAGCGCGGCGCGGAACCGCAGCGCCATGGCCGCCCACATCCGGTCGGCGACGCCGACCCTGGCGATGCCGGACGGGAGCCGGGCGGCGGTGAGCGCGAACGGGTCGTCGGTCTCGTCCCAGGGCACCAGCTCGATGCCGAGCGCCCCCGCCGGGGACTCCCGCGCGGCGGGCAGCTCCAGCCGCGGGACGACCAGGAACGGCTCCCCCTCGGCGGGGACCGCCAGGCAGGTGAGCCGCTCCAGCGGCAGCGCGTCGTAGCCGGTGACGTAGCGCAGGTCCGGGCCGGGCGTCAGCAGCACCGCGCCGAGGCCCGCCCCGGCCGCCGCCTCCCGCACCCGCCCGATGCGCTCCGGCGGATACAACTCCGTTGTCACACCCGTCTCCATTCTCGAGTCCTCTCCGATGGCCGGTACCAGGATCCCAGGAGCGGCGGTGCCGCGCGGCGTCGGACCCGCGTGGCAGCATGTCTCCCCATGAGCGGGTTGATGCTGCTGGACACGCCGTCGCTGTACTTCCGCGCCTTCTACGGGGTGCCCGAGTCGGTGACGGCCCCCGACGGGACGCCGGTGAACGCCGTGCGCGGGCTCATCGACATGATCGCGCGGCTCGTCGCCGACCGCGCGCCGGACCGCCTGGTCTGCTGCATGGACGCCGACTGGCGGCCCGCGTTCCGGGTGGCGGCGCTGCCGTCCTACAAGGCGCACCGGGTGGCCGAGGACGGCGGCGACCAGACCCCGGACGCGCTGGAGGCGCAGCTCCCGGTGATCGACGCGGTGCTGGACGCGGTCGGGCTGGCGCGGGCCGGCGTCCCCGGCTACGAGGCCGACGACGTGATCGGGACGCTCGCGGTGCGCGGCGCCGCCGCCGGGCCGGTCGACATCGTCACCGGCGACCGCGACCTGTTCCAGCTCGTCGACGACCGCGGCCCGGTCGCCGTCCTCTACACCGCGCGCGGCATCCGCAACCTGCAGATCATGGGCGAGAAGGAGGTCGCGGCCAAGTACGGCATCCCGGGCCGCGGCTACGGCGACTACGCGACGCTGCGCGGCGACCCGAGCGACGGCCTGCCCGGGGTGCCCGGCGTCGGCGACAAGACGGCCGCCGCGCTCGTCACCCGGTTCGGGTCGGTCGAGGGCATCCTCGCGGCGCTGGAGGCGGGCACCGACGAGGGCTTCCCGGCGGGCGCCCGCCGGCGGATGGAGGCGGCGCGCGAGTACCTGGCCGCCGCCGAGACGGTGGTGCGGGTGGTCACCGACATCGACGCGCCGGAGCTGGCGGGGCTCGACGACCGGCTGCCCGCGCGGCCGCGCGACGCCGCGGCCCTCGTCGAGCTGGCCGACACCTGGAACCTCGGCGGCCCCGTCAACCGCCTCCTGAACGCCCTCGCGCGGTGAGCATCGCGATTTCACTGCAATTTTCGCCAAAAGTGTCATAAGACGCAGACAGGGCGTTCCCCGGCGGGCAGCATCCGAGGCGGTGACGGGTTCTCCTGGAGGTGTGCAGAGACGCGTGCAGACGACCGGTACCCGCGGCACTGGGCCTCACCGCCCCACTCCCCCCATGCGCCGCGGGTGCCGGTTCACGCGGTCCCGGACCGGAACGGACGTGCGGTGAGCGAGCGGACCACGACCCGCGGCGGCCCCGCCGCGGGTCCCGGCGAGGGGTTCTGGCACGCGCTGGACGGCCCGGAGCGCACGGCCCTGCGCGACGCGGGACGGGCGCGGACGTACCGGCCGCGGGCGCCGCTGTGCTACCAGGGCGACGACTCCGACCACATCATCGTCATCGAGTCGGGCTGGGCGAAGGTCGTCGCCTCCAGCGCGGACGGGCACTCGGTGGTGCTGGCCGTGCGGGGCCCGGGCGACCTGGTGTGCGAGAGCGCGGTGCTCGGCCGGCGGGAGCGGTCGGCGACCGTGCAGGCGCTCGACGAGCTGCGGGCGCTGCTGGTGCCGGCGGCGCGCTTCACCGCCTTCCTGGACGCGCACCCGCGGGTGTGGATGCTGGTCAGCGGCACGTTCGTGCGGCGCCTGGACGACGCGGACCGGCGGCTGCGCGCGCACGTGTCGGCGCAGGGCGCGCGGCGGCTGGCGATCCTGCTCGCGGGGCTCGCGGACATGTCGGCCCGGCACGTCCCGGCGGGCCCCGGCGGCGAGGTCCCGATCGGTCCGCCGCTGTCGCAGGAGGAGCTCGGCAGCTGGATGGACGCCTCCCGGGAGACGGTCGCGCGGGCCCTGGCCGTGCTGCGGGACGAGGGGCTGGTGCGCACCGGCCGCCGCCGGCTGACCGTGCTGGACCCGGCGGGGCTGCGGGCGTTCGCGGAGACCCCGGGCGAGCGGCCGGGCGGGGCCGGACCGCCCGACGCCTTTACATTGTAGATTCCGATCACTTCGGGGGTTTCGTCCCGTACGCTCGGTTCTGTGCCGCGCCGACCGCTGCGACTGCGTACCGCCCGGGCCGACGCCGAGGTCCGCGCGGGGCTCGACCGGATCCGCGCCGAGTACTCGGTGCCCGGCCCGTTCCCGCCCGCCGTCCTCGCCGAGGCCGCGACGCCCCCGGCGCTCGGCGACGGCCGCGCCGACCTGCGCGGCGTCCCGTTCTTCACCCTCGACCCGCCGGGCTCGATGGACCTGGACCAGGCGATGCACCTGGAGCGGCGCGGGGCCGGGCACCGGGTCCGGTACGCGATCGCGGACGTGGCCGGGTTCGTGCGGCCCGGCGGCGCGCTCGACGCCGAGGCCCGCGCCCGCGGCGTCACCCTCTACCTGCCGGACGCCAGCTCCCCGCTGCACCCGCGCCCGCTGTCGGAGGGCACCGCGAGCCTGCTGCCGGGCCGCGACCGCCCGGCCGTCGCGTGGACGATCGACGTCGACGACACCGGGCGGATCACCGGCGTGGACGTGCGGCGCGCCCTCGTCCGCAGCCGCGCCCGCCTCGACTACGCCACCGCGCGCCACGACGGCGCCGACCCGCGGATCGCGCTGCTCGGCGAGATCGGGGAGCGGCTCATCGCGGCGGAGGCGGCGCGCGGCGGGGTCAGCCTGCCGCTGCCCGAGCAGGAGGTCGTGCACGCGAACGGCGGCTGGGCGCTGAAGCTGCGCGGCGACCTCGCGACCGAGGCGTGGAACGCGCAGATCTCGCTGCTGACCGGGCGGGCGGCGGCGCGGCTGATGCTGGACGGCGGGGTCGGGCTGCTGCGCACGATGCCGCCCGCGCCCGCCGAGGCGGAGGCGCGGCTGCGGCTCGCGGCCCGCGCGCTCGGCGTCGCCTGGCCGGCGGACGCCTCCTACGGCGACATCGTCCGCGCGCTCGACCCGGCCCTGCCCCGGCACGCCGCGTTCCTGCACGACGCGGCGGGGCTGATGCGCGGGGCCGGCTACACGGCGTTCGACGGGGCGCGGCCGGAGCAGCCGGAGCACGCCGCCGTCGCCGCCCCGTACGCGCACGTGACCGCGCCGATCCGGCGGCTCGCGGACCGGTACGCCACCGAGGTGTGCCTGGCCCTGGCGGCCGGCCGCCCCGTGCCGGGGTGGGCGCGCGAGGCGCTGCCGGGGCTGCCGGAGGTGATGCAGCGCGCGCTGCGCCGCGCCGCCGACGTCGACCACGCCTGCGTGGACCTGGTCGAGGCGCTGCTGCTGCGCGACCACGTCGGGGACGTCTTCGACGCGGTGGTGGTGGACGTCAACGGCGACCGGACCGGCGGGCGCGTCCAGCTGGTGGCGCCGCCGGTGTTCGGCCGCTGCGAGGGCGCGGACCTGCCGCTCGGCGAGCAGGTCAAGGTGCGGCTGGAGGAGGCGGACCCGGCGCGGCGCCGAGTCCGCTTCTCCCGCACCGCGTGATCAGCGGCGGCGGCTGTAGCGGCGGGGCCGCCAGTTGGTGCTGGTGCCGACGCCGGCGAAGTGCAGCGAGATCAGCAGCAGGCCGAGGACAGTCAGCGTCCCGTTGTTGATGGCGTCCGAGGCCACGTCGGCCAGGTCGAACAGCAGGGCGAGGGCGAAGACGACCGCGGCGACGATCGCGAGCATGTCGGGCCTCCGGTGGGGGTCGGGGGCCCGCGGCGGGCCCCTCGGCTGCCTACCGGATCTCCGCGTCGCCGCACGGCAAACCGGGTCCCCTTTTACGGCCTGCCCGAAAATCGGCCCGGAGGAGGGTCGGGCGTGTCAGGCCGCGCTGGGACGGACGTGCTCGCCGAGTTCGGCGGTGACGGCGGCGTTGAGCCGGTAGGCGGCCTTCACCTCGCCGATGACGCGGGCCTGCTCGGCGGCGTCCCACGGCGCGCTGTCGAGCAGCACGCGGTAGCGGTCCTTGTAGTCCTTGGGCTTGCCCGGGAACCGGTAGAAGGCGGCGCCGTCGTCCCCGGCGGACAGGCCGAAGGCCCGCCGGACCTGGCGGCCGATGTACTGGCCGCCGGACAGGTCGCCGAGGTAGCGGGTGTAGTGGTGGGCCACGAAGCCTGCGGGCCAGTCGAAGCAGACCTCGCGGAGCCGGTCGCAGTACCGGGCGGTGGCGGCGTTCGGCTCGATCCGGGCGGGCCAGCGGGGCCCGTAGAAGTAGCCGAGGTCGGCCTCCAGCGCGTCGCGGCGGCGCAGCCCGGCCAGGTCGAAGCGGCCGGCGACGGGATCGGCCGCCATCCGGTCGGCGGCCTCCTCCAGCAGGTCGTAGACCGGATGCAGCTGCGCGATCAGGACCGCGTACTCCTCGCGCCCGAGGCGGCCCTCGACCAGCGCGGTCATATAGGCCGAGCCCTCGTTGTCGCCGTGGTCGTCCCACGTCGCGGCGCGCAGCCGCGCTGAGAAGGCCCCGTCCGAAGCCTCGTTCTCCGACGCCATGTCGGCTACTTTACCGACACGGCGTCGGGAACATCCAGTCCCGGCGGGCGGCCGGTCAGCCGCTGAGCGCGGCGCGGGCCTCCTCGGTCATCCGGACGACCTCGCGCCGCACCTGCGGCCGCTCGGTGAGCCGCTCGCCGAACGGGATCCGGACGTCGTGCTCCACACCGCCGTCGGTGACGGCGAACGCGATCCCGGCGGCGTCCAGGCCGGTCATCCGGGCGGCGGTCGCGCCGGGCCGGCCGCCGAGCGCCCGGCAGATGGTGAGGCAGTCGGCGGCGTGGTCGTCGTTCATGTGCCGCATGATCTGCCGCACGACGTCCTCGGTGAACGGACCCGGGTCGGTCATGGGAACAGTCCTTTCCTGCAGGTACAAGGACGAAACGGGCGAGGGCCAGGTCAGAGGGCCAGGCCCTTGTAGACCCGGAGGGCGTTGCCGCCGAGCACGAGGGAGAGCGTCTCCTCGTCCAGCCCGAGCCCGGCGACGGCGCGGGCGTTGCGGGCGACGCCCGGCACGCCGGGCCAGTCGGTGCCGAAGATGAACTTGCGGGCGAGGCGGCGCAGGTCGTGCCGTGCGTAGTACTCGGGGAGCCGGCGCGGCGGCAGCCCGGACAGCTCGATCCACACCTCCTCGCGCGACAGCGCGAGGAACGCGGCGGCGTCGTACCACCAGCCGCGCCCGCCGTGCGCGAGGACGAACCTCAGGCCGGGGAACAGCCGCAGGACGTCGTCGATGGGCGTCGGGTCGGCGTACCGGTTCACCGAGCCGGGGAACGAGCTCGTGCCGCAGTGCACGACGACGGGCACGCCCGCGTCGCGGCACACCTCGTAGGCCGGGTACAGCTCGGGGTCGGCGACGCCGAACCCGCCGTGCACGGGGTGCAGTTTCAGGGCGGCGGCGCCGAACTCCAGCTGCCGCGCGACCTCGGCGCCGATCGGGTAGTGCAGGTGCGGGTTGACGTTGGCGATCGGCTTGAAGCGGCGCGGGTTGTGCTTGAGGAGCGGCTGCAGGTCCTCGATGGGCTGGACGCCGGTCGTCCTCGGGCTGTACTCGCACAGCAGCAGCGCGATGTCGACGCCCTCGCCGTCGAAGTAGGCGTCGACCCGCTCGGGGACGAGGGCCCCGTCGGCGTCGTAGAGGTCCTGCCAGGGGTGGGACGCGCCGAACTCCTCGGCCCACTGCCGCCATGCCGGGGGCAGCGTCGGCAGCCGGGCGGTGTGCACGTGCGCGTCGATCAGCGGCCGTCCGTCGAGCATGGGGCGGAGCCTACCCACCGCCCCCGGCCGCCCGGGGAGGCGGGTTCACGCGACGTCGGCGGAGTCCTGGCCGTCCAGCCAGGCCAGGATGCCCTCGACGGTGCCGCGGCAGCCGCCGCAGCCGGTGCCGGCGCGGGTCTCACGGGCGACGCCGGCGGCGGTGCGGGCGCCGGCCTGCCAGCAGGCGCGGATCTCCCCCTTGCTGACGTTGTTGCACTGGCAGACGGTGGCGGCGTCCGGCATCCGCACCGGCGACTCGGCCTCCGCCGCCCGGCCCATGCCCGGGAAGAGGAGGCCGAGCCGCTCGGCGGGCAGCGGCGCGGCGTGGTCGTAGAGCCGGGTGAGCGTCCCGGCGGCGGAGGTCTCGCCGAGCAGGATCGCGCCGATCAGCCGCCCCTCCCGGATCACCGCCTTCTTGTAGGTGCCGCGCGCGGCGTCGGTGAACCGGACGACCTCCACGTCCTCGTCGTCGTCGCCGAAGTGCGTCTCCCCCATCGAGGCCAGCTCGATCCCGGCGGCCTTGAGCCGGGTGATCTGGCGGGCGCCGGTGAAGCGGGCGGCGGGGTCGGTGCCGGCGAGCAGCCCGGCGAGCACGCCGGCCTGCTCCCAGGCGGGCGCGACCAGCCCGTACACCTCGTCGCGGTGCTCGGAGCACTCGCCGATGGCGCGGACGGACGGGTCGGTGACCGACCGCAGCTCGTCGTCGACGATCACGGCGCGGCCGATCGCGAGGCCCGCGTCCCGGGCCAGCGACACCTCGGGGCGCACGCCGCAGGACAGGATGACGAGGTCGGCGCCGACGACCTCCGTCCCGCCCCCGGGCCGGGCCAGTTCGACGCCGGTGACGGCGCCGCCCTCGGTGCGCAGGGCGGTGACGTCGGCCTGCAGGCGCGTCCCGATGCCGAGCGCGGCGAGGGTGCGGGCCAGCACCCTCCCGGCGGCCGGGTCGAGCTGGCGCTCCATGAGGTGCCCGGCCAGGTGCAGGACGGTCACGTCCAGGCCGCGGCCCGCCAGCCCGCGCGCCGCCTCGATGCCGAGGAGGCCGCCGCCGACGACCACCGCGCGGCGCGCCGCAGCGGCCAGCTCGGTGATGCGGCGGCAGTCGTCCAGGGTGCGGAACACCAGGGCGCCCTCGGGCAGGCCGCCGCGCAGGCCCGGCATCGGCGGGATGAACGCGGTGCTGCCCGTCGCGAGGACGAGCGTCGCGTACGGCGTCACCGTCCCGTCGGAGGCGTGCACGGTCCTCCCGGCCCGGTCGACGCGGGTGACCTCGACGCCGAGGCGGGCGTCCACACCGTGGGAGGCGTACCAGGCGGCGTCGACGAGGCTGATGTGGTCGGGCCGCGTCACCCCGGCGAGGACGTTCGACAGCAGCACCCGGTTGTAGGGCCGCTGGGTCTCCGCGCCGAACACGGTGACGGGGGTCGCGGTGTCGCGGGCGCGCAGCTCGCTGACGAACCGGGACCCGGCCATGCCGTTCCCGACGACCACGACTCCGGCTCCGCGGCTCATCTCCTCACCTCCAGCGGGAGCGGCTTGATCTGGTCGCGCTCGACCGCGAACCCGATGCTCGGGTCGGGAGTGCGCGGGGCGTTGACGAAGGAGACGAACCGGCGGAGCCGCTCGGGGTCGTCGAGGGTGCCGCGCCATTCGTCGGAGTAGGACGCGACGTGCCGCTCCATGGCGGCGTCCAGGTCGGCGCAGATGCCGAGCCGGTCGTCCACGATGACCTCGCGGAGGTAGTCCAGGCCGCCGTCGAGGGACTCCAGCCAGCTCGCGGTGCGCTGCAGCCGGTCGGCGGTGCGGATGTAGAACATCAGGAACCGGTCGATGCAGCGGATCAGCTCGTCGTCGGAGAGGTCGGTGGCGAACAGGTCGGCGTGCCGGGGCCGCATGCCGCCGTTCCCGGCGAGGTAGAGGTTCCAGCCGTTCTCGGTGGCGATGACGCCGAAGTCCTTGCTCTGCGCCTCGGCGCACTCGCGGGCGCAGCCGGACACGGCCGACTTCAGCTTGTGCGGGGCGCGCAGCCCCCGGTACCGCAGCTCCAGGCGGATCGCCATGGCCGCCGAGTCCTGGACGCCGTAGCGGCACCAGGTCGACCCGACGCACGACTTCACCGTCCGCAGCGCCTTGCCGTAGGCGTGGCCGGACTCGAACCCGGCGTCGACGAGCCGCCGCCAGATCTCCGGGAGCTGCTCGACGCGGGCGCCGAACAGGTCGATCCGCTGCCCACCGGTGATCTTGGTGTAGAGGCCGAAGTCGCGGGCGACCTCGCCGATCACGATGAGCTTGTCGGGGGTGATCTCGCCGCCGGGGACGCGCGGCACCACCGAGTAGGTGCCGTTCTTCTGCAGGTTGGCGAGGAAGTGGTCGTTGGTGTCCTGCAGGGCGGCCTGCTCGCCCTCCAGGATGTGCCCGTTGCCGAGGCTGGCCAGGATGGAGGCGACGGCGGGCTTGCAGATGTCGCAGCCGCGGCCCGTCCCGTGCTCCTCCACGAGCCGGGTGAAGCTGGTGACCCGCCCGGCGCGGACGATGTCGAACAGCTCGGCGCGGCTGTAGTCGAAGTGCTCGCAGATCGCCCGGCTCACCTCGATCCCGGCGGCGGTCAGCTCGGCGTCCAGGATGCGCTTGACCAGGGGGACGCAGCTGCCGCAGCTCGTCCCGGCGCGGGTGCACTCCTTGACGCCGGGGACGTCGGTCAGGGAGTGCTCGGAGATCGCGCGGCGGATGCCCTCGGCGGTGACGTTGTTGCAGGAGCAGATGACGGCCGCGCCCGGCAGGTCGCCGCCGGCGGTCTCGGTCCCGCCGAACAGCATCTGCTCGGGCGCGCCCGGCAGGCTCCCGCCGACGAGGGCGCGCAGCGTGCCGTAGGACTCGGCGTCGCCGACGAGGACGCCGCCGAGGAGGGTCTGCGCGTCGTCGCTGACGACGAGCCTCTTGTAGACGCCGGCGACGGGATCGGTGTAGGTGACGCCGAGGGCGCCCCGCTCCGGGCCCGCGAACGGGTCGCCGAAGCTGGCGACGTCCACGCCCATCAGCTTGAGCTTCGTGGACATGTCGGCGCCCTCGAACACGGCGGTGCTCGCGTCCGACAGGAGCCGGTCGGCGACGACCTCGGCCATGGAGAAGCACGGCCCGACCAGCCCGTACACGGCGCCGCCGTCCGGGCCGCCCACGAGGGCGCACTCGCCGATCGCCCAGATGGCGGGGTCCTCGGTGCGGCAGGCCCGGTCCACCGCGACGCCGCCGCGCTCCCCCACCGGCAGGCCGCAGCCGCGGGCCAGCTCGTCGCGCGGCCGGATGCCCGCGGAGAACACCACGACCTCCGCGTCGAGCGCCGTGCCGTCGTCGAGCAGGACGCGCCGGACGGCCCCGCCGTCCCCGGCCTCCAGGGCGCGGATGGGGACGCCCGTGCGCACGCTCAGGCCGAGTCCCTCGATGTGGCGGCGCAGCATCGCGCCGCCGCCCTCGTCGAGCTGGCGCGGCATCAGCCACGGCGCGACCTCCACCACGCCGGCGCGCAGCCCGAGGCCCTGCAGGGCGCGGGCCGCCTCCAGGCCGAGCAGGCCGCCCCCGACGACCGCGCCGGTGGCCCTGCCGTCCGCGTACTCGCGGATCGCGTCCAGGTCGTCGATGGTCCGGTACACGAACACGCCGGGCAGGTCCGCGCCCTCCACCGGCGGCACGAACGGCGCCGACCCGGTGGCCAGGACGAGCGCGTCGTAGGGGACGCGGCTCCCGGCCGAGGTGGTGACGGTGCGGGCGCCGCGGTCGATGCCCGTGACGCGCTCGCCGAGGCGGACGGCGACCTCGCCGCCGTGCGCCGGGTAGGCGAGGTCGGCGCCCTCCAGGTGGGTCGTCAGCGCCACCCGGTCGTAGGCGGCGCGGGTCTCCTCCCCGATCACGGTGACGCTCCAGGCCCCGGCGGCGTCGCGCTCGCGCAGGGCCTCCACGAGGCGGTGCGCGGCCGGCCCGTGCCCGGCCACGACCAGCCGCTTCTCCGGTCTGCTGTCGGCTCCCATGAACCCCGATGCTCGGCGGTCCGTATTTCCCGGATGGATCACCCGCGTCACCCGCGCGTTAACTGGACCTCACCGCCGCCGTTTCCTTCCGGACGGCGCTGGGGGACACTCCAGTGGATGGAAGACCAGGCGTAGTCCGCGGCCCGGCCGCGGGCCGGAGGCCGCCATGCGACGGATCATCGGTGCGTCCCTCATCGGGCTCGGCGCGTTCCTGCTGGCCGCCGGCGTCCTCGTCCGCTTCTACGTGGCGCCCATGCTGATCGGCGCGCCGGCGGACGTCTACCAGGTGACCCGGCTGCGGGCCGACAACGCGGCCTACTTCGACGCCGCGGCGGCGGCGCCGCGCACGGGCGCGACGGTCGTGGCGACCAACACCGTCCGCGGCGACCCCGGCTCCGCCCACGGCGGCGTCGCGGTGTGGGACTCCACGACCGTCGTCCAGGACGTGGGGCGCGGGACGACGATCGAACTGCAGAAGCAGCGGTACGCGTTCGACCGGCGCACCGGCCGGCTGCGCGACTGCTGCGGCGCGGCGATCGACGGCGACACCGCCGTCCGCCAGTCGGGGGTGGGCCTGTTCTGGCCGGTCCAGCCCCGCAAGAAGGGGCTGGAGCTGTTCGACACCGCGACCCTGCGCACCTGGCCGGCGGTGTTCGACGGTGAGGAGCGGGTCGGCGGGACGCTCACCTACCGCTTCGTCGTGCGCATACCGGAGACCAGGGTCGCCGGGGAACTGCCCGCCGTGCCGGGCGCGCTGCTCGGCCGCGGCGAGGACGCCCCCGCCGTGCCGGTGGACCGCTACTACCGGGCCGAGGGCACGTACTGGATCGACCCGCGGACGGGCGCGCCGGTCGACCAGCGGCAGCGGGTGCTGTCGGAGCTGCGTCCCAGGCGGGGGCCGGGGCGGCTCGTGGTGGCCGACTTCACGCTGCGGATGACGCCCGAGTCGCGGCACGCCCTGCGGGCGAGGTCCGACGACGGCGCCGCGAAGATCCGGATCCTGAAGACCGTCCTGCCGCTGGTGTGCGGCGGCACCGGGCTGCTGCTGATCGCGGCGGGTGCGCTGCTCACCGTGAACGGCGGCCGGCGCGGCGGCGCCCCGGGCGGGCCGGCGCCCGGCGGCCCGTTAACCCCCGGACGGGCGGGTAGGACGGGCGAAAGGCCAGAACCGTCCGCGTGAAGGGGGTAATCGCGATGGGCGAGTCGCAGCACCGTCCCGTCCAGGGTGAGCACCGCTACGAGCAGGAGGTCACCTCGCCGGGCGAGCACGAGGAGCGGCAGGGCCGCAGCCTGGTCACCACCGACCACGAGGTGATCCGCCAGTGGGCGGACGAGCGCGGCGCCGAGCCGTCCACCGTGCCGGGCAGCGACTACGGCGGCCGGCCGGGCCGGCTGCTGTTCGACTTCCCCGGCTACGGCGGGGAGAACCTGGAGCACATCTCCTGGGACGACTGGTTCGCCACGTTCGACGAGCGCGAGCTGAACTTCCTGTACCAGGAGCACAAGAAGGACGGCTCGCAGAGCAACTTCTTCCAGCTGGAGAACCCGGGCCGCTGACCCCGCTCAGGCGCCCCGCCCGGGCGGGGCGAGCACGAGCGTCGCGTCGTGCCCGCCGAACCCGAACGAGTTCGACAGGGCGGGCGCGGCCGGCGCGATCGTCCGCGGCTCGCCGTGCACGACGTCGAGCAGCGCGGTGTCGGCGTCGGGGGCGGTGAAGTTCGCGGTGGGCGGGACGAGCCCCTCCGCCGCGCCGAGCAGCGCGACCATCGCCTGCAGCGCGCCGCCCGCGCCGAGGACGTGCCCGGTGACGCCCTTGGTCGCGGTGACCGGCGGGGTGCGGCGGCCGAAGCAGCGGCCGATCGCCAGCGCCTCGGCGCCGTCGTTGCCGCGGGTGCCGGTCGCGTGCGCGCTGATGTGCCCGATGCGGTCGGCGCCGAGCCCGGCGTCGGCGAGCGCGGCGGCCATGCAGCGCGCGGCGACCCCGCCGTCCGGACGGGGCTGGACCAGGTGCGCCGCGTCGGCGGCGCAGCCGTAGCCGGCGACCTCCCCGTACACGCGGGCGCCGCGCGCGGCGGCGTGGTCGGCGCGCTCCAGCGCCAGGAACGCGGCGGCCTCGCCGACCACGAACCCGTCGCGGTCGGCGTCGAACGGGCGGCCCGCGGTGTGCGGGGTCGGGTCGCGGCGGGCGAGCGTGCCGATGCGGGCGAACGCGGCCATCGCGAACGGGGTGAGGATCGCGTCGACGCCGCCGGCGACGGCCGCGTCGATCCGCCCGGCGCGGATGGCGAGGACGGCCTCGCCGATCGCGGTGGCGCCGCTGGCGCAGCCGGTGGAGAAGGTGAGGCAGGGGCCCTCGCAGCCGTGCCGGATCGACACGTTCGCGGCGGTCGCGTTCGGCATGATCCTCGGGACGGCGGGGACCGGCACCCGGTCCAGCGTCCCGGCGTGCTCGTGGCCGCCGAGCGCGACGGTCGAGGCGAGCCCGGCGGCGGCCGTCCCCACGTAGACGCCGCGCCGGTCGGGGGCGCCGCCGTAGCCGGGCCCGGCGTCGGCGACCGCGTCGTCGGCCGCGGCGACGCCGAGCTTGGTCATCCGGTCGAGGCGCCGCCGTTCGGGCCGGGTGAAGTAGCGGTCCTCGTCCAGCGGCTGGGCGGGGCAGCCGAACGACACCGCGGTCCCGGCCTCCAGCAGCTCGGGGACGTGCACGGCCTGCGACTTGCCGGCGAGGACGGTCGCGAAGACCTCCGCGGGCGTGCCGCCCGCCGGGCTCTTCACGCCGAACCCGGTCACCACGACCCGGGGCGTCCCGTCGGCCCGGAAGTCTCTCGCACGGTCTTCGGGGGCACGGTGCTCAGCGGTCATCCGCTCACCTCGCGGTATGGGGGGATCCCGCTGAGGAGGCGCGGGCTCCGGAAAGTTAGCGCGGCGGAGATCGTCGGAACTTGCCAGCCCGTGCACATTCTCCGGGCGGTTTTTGTCACCGCGGTGACACGCGCCACACCGCCGCCGGGCGTTTCGTCCGGGCACCGGTGGCGGTCGTGCACCATGGAGAGGTGACGCGGGTAGTGGAGAGCACGGCGGCGGTAGAGATCGAGGCGCGGGCGGACGGGCTGCCGCTGCTGGCCGATCTCGTCGCGGACGGCGACGTGGTGGTGCTGAGCGGCGCCGGACTGTCCACCGAGTCGGGCATCCCGGACTACCGCGGGGAGACGGGCCGCCGCCGGCGCGCGGACCCGATGACCTACCAGGCGTTCACCGGGAGCGAGGCGGCGCGGCGCCGGTACTGGGCGCGCAGCCACCTCGGCTGGCGGCACATCGCGGCGGCGCGCCCGAACGCGGGGCACCGCGCGGTGGCGGAGCTGCAGCGGCGCGGCCTGCTCGCCGGGATCATCACGCAGAACGTCGACGGGCTGCAGCAGGCCGCCGGCGCGGACGGCGTGATCGAGCTGCACGGCGCGCTGGACCGGGTGGTGTGCCTGGCGTGCGGGGACCGGACGCCGCGCAGGCGGCTGGACGCGCGGCTGCGCGCCGCGAACCCCGGCTTCGAGGCGCGCGCGGACGCGATCAACCCCGACGGCGACGCGGTGATCCCCGACGCGGTGATCGACGCCTTCCGGGTCGTGGGCTGCGAGCGGTGCGGCGGCGTGCTCAAGCCCGACGTGATCTTCTTCGGGGAGAACGTGCCGCCCGCCCGGGTGCGCGAGTGCTACGCGCTCACCGAGGGCGCGGGCGCGCTGCTGGTGCTCGGGTCGTCGCTGACGGTGCTGTCGGGGTACCGGTTCGTCCGGCACGCGGCGCGGCACGGCGTCCCGGTGGCGATCGTGAACCGGGGCGCGACGCGCGGCGACGAGCACGCCCTGCTGGCGCTGGACGCGCCGCTCGGCCCGACCCTCACCGCGCTGGTGGACGAGCTGGGGCGGTAGTCCGCCACCGGTAGGCCGTCACCGGTAGGCCGTCACCGTCCCCCGCCGGACAGCAGCGACGTCGCGGCGGGCGCCGGGGAGACCCGCGCGCCGGGCGGCGCGGGCGGCGGCGGCCCGGTGACCGCGGGCGGGTCGGGCAGCGTGTCGCCGGTGACGAAGCCGGTGGTCTCCAGCTGCCGCAGCTGCTCGGTGACGAGCGGCTGCGCCTGCTCGGCGAACCGCCGCACGAGCGTGTTGCGCGTGCTGGCGCGGACGGCGCCGAGCTCGGCGAGCAGCAGGCCCTGCGCCATCCGCATCCGCGCGACGGCGGTCCGGTCGTAGTCGTTGCCGGACTTGCCGGTGATCTCCGACATCCAGCTCTGCTGCTCGGGGCTGGGCCCGGCGGGCAGCGCGACGTCGAGCCGCCCGGCGCACCGCCGGTTCAGCAGGTCGAGCCGGGTGTGCCGGCGGGCGACCTCGGCGAGCGCGCGGCGCGTCGCGGGCCGGGCGGCGCCGCGCTGCGCCTGGCGGGCGACGGGGATCTCCCACAGCGCGGCCTGCCGGAGCTGGACCATCACGTCGCGGTCGGCGGGGCCGAGCGGGCCCCAGTCGGTGGTGACGGTCGACTGGGCGGCCGCCTCGTCGGCGGGCGAGGGCGCGACCGCGGCGCCGTCGGCGGCCTGCCGCCCGGCCGGCTGGCAGGCGCCCAGCAGCAGGCCCGCGGCCAGCGCGGATGCGGCCAGCGCGGGAACGGCGGCCGGTCTGGGTCGGGGCATCCGGGCACCGCCTCTCGGTCGGGGTGAAGGGCGTTACGTCCGCAGTACGGGCGTCGCGGCGGCGCGGTTCGACGCGGTTCGGCGCGGGCGGGGTCAGGTCCAGCCGAGCTGGGCGAGGGTGGTGGCCGGGGGTTCGCCGCCCGCCTCGGTGAAGGCGCGCAGGGCGGCGACGAGCGCCCGCCGCTGCCCGGCGGGCATGCGGGAGACGACGCCGGCGATCTCGGCGCGGCGGCGGGCGGTGACGTCGTCGACGATGCGCCGCCCGGCGGCGGTCACCTGGATGCGGACCTCCCGGCCGCTCTCGGGGCTGGCCCGGCGGCTGACGAGGCCGGCGGCGGCGAGCCGGTCGACCATCCGCATGGCGGTGGAGGGGTTGACCTCCAGCAGCCCGGCGAGCGTCACGAGCTTGGACGGCCCCTGCGACGACAGCACGACCAGCAGCCGGAACTGCGGCAGCGTCACGGCGCCCTCGACCGCCGCCAGCGACCGCACGGAGATCGCCACGAGCAGCCGGGACGCGGTCAGCATCGCCGAGGTGACCTCGTCGACGCCCGCGTCCCCGTGCTCGCTCATGACGACTTTCTACAGGGCCGCGCCCCGGGCGCGCCAACGCGGCCCGGAGCGCCGCGGCCCGCGCTCACCGCCGCCCGTCCGCGCCGCCGGGCAGGAGGTCGGCGAGCAGTTCGGCGAGGTGGCGGGGCCGGGCGGAGGTCCCCGCCTCGATCTGCGTGCGGCAGGAGAAGCCGTCGGCGAGCACGGCCGTGCCGGGCCCGGCGGCCTCGACGGCGGGCCACACGCCCTGCTCGGCGATCTTGGTGGAGTCCTCGTAGTGGCCGTGTTCGAACCCGAAGTCGCCGGCGAGTCCGCAGCAGCCGACGTCGAGGGTCTCCACGTCCACGCCCGCGCGGGACAGGACGCGCTCGTCGGCGCCGAACCCCATGACGGCGTGCTGGTGGCAGTGCGGCTGCGCGATCGCCCGGACCTTCGGGGTGCCGAGCCCGGCGACGGTGTCGTGCGCCGCGAGGGGCGAGGCGCCGCCGGCCTCCTGCTGGCGCTCGTCGAGCAGCTCGGCCAGCGTGCGGGTCTGGTCGCGGAGCCGCTTGACGTCGTCCGCCGCGGCGTCGCGCTCCATCAGCTCGGGCGCGTCGGCGCGGAACACGGCGGTGCAGGACGGCTCCAGCCCGATGACCGGGACGCCCTCGCGCAGCCGGGGCGCGAGCGCGCGGACGGTGCGGCGCAGCACGCGGGCGGCGGTGCCGAGCTGTCCGGTGGAGATCCACGTCAGCCCGCAGCACAGCGCGACGGGCGGGACCTCGACCCGGTACCCGGACGCCTCCAGGACGCGCACCGCGGCCCTGCCGATGCGGGGGTGGAAGTTGTTGGTGAACGTGTCGGGCCACAGCACGACCCGCCGGTCGCCCGTCCTCTCCGGCGCCGGGCGGCGCTTGAACCAGTCGGTGAACCGCTCGGGCGCGAACTCGGGGATGTCGCGCTGGGGGGCGATGCCGCCGATCCGCTTGGCGGCGCCGCTCAGGCCGGGCAGGTGCAGGGCGGTGTTGGCGGCGCCGGGCGCGAACGCGGCGAGCCGCGCCCACAGCGGCAGCCAGCCCATCGTGTAGTGCGCGGCCGGGCGGACGCGGCCCTTGTAGTGGTGGGCGAGGAACTCGGCCTTGTAGGTGGCCATGTCCACGTTGACGGGGCAGTCGCTGCGGCAGCCCTTGCAGGCCAGGCACAGGTCGAGGGCGTCGTGGACGTCCTTGGACCGCCACCCGTCGGTGATGACGGCGGCGCCGCCCGGCCCCGGCACCGACGGGTCCGGCACGCCGTCGCCCCGCCCCTCGCCGCCGGGCATCCCCCGCATCATCTCCATCAGGATGCGGGCGCGGCCGCGGGTGGAGTGCTCCTCCTCCCCCGTCGCCCGGTAGCTCGGGCACATGACGCCGCCGGAGGACGCGCGGCACTTGCCGATGCCGACGCAGCGGGCGGCGGCGTGGGTGAACCGGTGGTGGTCGTCGGGGAAGGCGAAGTGCGTCCGCGGCTCGGCCGGGTCGTAGGCGAGGTGGTCGAGGTCGTCGTCCAGCCGGTACGGGTGGACGATCTTGCCGGGGTTCATCCGGTTCCCCGGGTCGAAGACCGCCTTGAACCGCTCGAACAGCCGGATCACCTCGTCCCCGAACATGATCGGCAGCAGCTCCGCGCGGGACTGGCCGTCGCCGTGCTCGCCCGACAGCGACCCGCCGTAGTCGGCGACCATGCGGGCGGCGCGCTCGATGAACCGGCGGTAGTTCCCGGCGCCGCTCTCGTCCTCCAGGTCGAACGGGATGCGGGTGTGCACGCAGCCCTGCCCGAAGTGCCCGTAGAGGGAGACCGGCCCGTAGCCGAACTCGCGGATGAGGGCGCGGAAGTCGCGCAGGTAGTCGCCGAGCCGCTCGGGCGGGACGGCGGCGTCCTCCCAGCCCTCGTGGGTGTCGGGGCGGCCGGGCGGGTAGGCGGTGGCGCCGAGCCCGGCCTCGCGGACCTGCCAGAGCAGCTCCTCCTCGTCCGGGTCGCGGACGAAGGTGTGCCGCGGCGGGTTCGGCCCGTTCTCCATGTGCGCGATGAGCGCGCGGGCGCGCCCGTCGGCCTCGTCCTTGCTGTCGCCGCCGAACCGGATCATGAGCCAGCCGGCGCCGTCCGGCATGTCCCGGACGACGCGCGGCCCGGCGAGGTGGTGCTGCTTGGCGAGGTCGAGGAGCCGCTCGTCCATGCCCTCCAGGGCGAGGGGCTTGAACGGCAGGATGCGCTGCACGGCGTCGCCCGCGTCCGGGATGTCGTCGTAGCCGAGGACGGCGAGCGACTGGTACGCGGGCACGGGGACGAGCTCGATCTCGGCGTGCAGGACGGTGACGAGCGTGGACTCCGACCCGACGAGGGCGCGCGCGACGTCGAAGTTCTTCTCCGGCAGCAGCGAGTCGAGGTTGTAGCCGGACACGCGGCGCGGGATGTCGGGGTAGCGGGTGCGGATCAGCTCCATGCCGTCGTCGCGCAGCGCGCGCAGCGCCCGGTAGATCTCCGCGCGGCGCCCGCCGCCGGCGAGGATCCGCTCGTACTCCTCGTCGGAGGTCTCCCCCACCCACATGCGCACGCCGTCGTAGGTGAGCACCTCCAGCCGGACGACGGAGTCGACCATCTTCCCGTACGCCTGCGCGGACGCGCCGCACGAGTTGTTGCCGATCATCCCGCCGATCGTGCAGGTGTCGTGCGTGGACGGTTTCGGCCCGACCATGAGTCCGTGCCCGGACAGCTCCTCGTTCAGGTCGTCCAGGCACGCGCCGGGCTCCACGACGGCGCGGCGCGCGCCGGCGTCGAGGGAGACCAGGCTCCGGCAGTACTTCGACCAGTCGATCACGACGGCGGTGTTGACGCACTGCCCGGCGAGGCTCGTCCCGCCGCCGCGCGACAGGACCGGGACGCCGTGCTCGGCGCAGACGCGGACGGCCTCGGCGCCGGCCTCGACGCCGCGCGGCACCACCACCCCGATGGGGGGCTGCTGGTAGTTGGACGAGTCGTGCGCGTAGGCGGCGCGCGATCCGGGGTCGAACCGGACCTCGCCGTCCACCCGCGCGGCGAGCGCGCGGCGCAGCGCCTCCCGCTCGTCCCGCCCCTGCCCGGTCCGCCTTCCGCCCTGCCTGGTGTCGTCAGCCGAAATCGCCATGACCGAACGCATACCCGCGGATGGGCTCTCAATACGGTGCGGGCGCGCCGGCGAGGCGGCTCGCGGCCTCCAGCAGCTGGGCGTGCACGAACGCCTGCGGGATGTTGCCGCGCAGCTGCCGCTGCCGCACGTCGTACTCCTCGGAGAACAGCCCGCTGGTCGCGCTGCCGGACCGGGTCCGCTCGAAGGTGCCGAGCGCGCGGGCGGTCTCGCCCCGCCGGTGCTCGGCGAGGGCGAGGAAGAACCCGCACAGGGTGAAGGACCCCTCGGCGACGCCGAGGGGCTCGCCGCCGACCCGGTACCGGTAGACGAAGCCCTCCTGGACGAGTTCGGCGCGGACGGCCTCGAGCGTCGCGACGCTGCGCGGGTCGTCGGCGGGCAGGGCGCCGCGCAGCGGCGGGATGAGCAGCGCGGCGTCGACGCGGTCGTCGTCGGCGGCGCGCTTCCACCGGCCGCCGCCGGTGAGCGCCGTCCGGGCGGTCTCGGCGAGGACGGCGTCGGCGAGGGAGTTCCAGGAGGCGGACTCGGCGGGGCCGCCGAGGACGCGGGCGGCCCGCCGGAGCCCGGCGACGCAGATCAGCCGGGAGTGGGTCCAGAGCCGGTCCTCGGTCTCCCAGATGCCGGCGCCGGGGTCGCCCCAGCGGCGGCCGATCACGTCGGCGGCGACGCGGGCGGCCTCGCGGGCGGCGGGCTCGGCGCGGTCGTGCTCGGCGGCGGTGGCGAGCAGCAGCAGCGACTCGCCGAGGGCGTCGAGCTGCCACTGCCCGCTCGCCCGGTTGCCGGTGACGACGCGGGCGCCTGGGTAGCCGGGCAGGGCGCCGTCCCGCTGCTCCGGCACGGGGTCGCCGGCGACGGTGTAGGCGGGCCGGAGCCGGCCGCGGTCGGCCAGGATGCGGGCGGTCGCGAAGCCGGCGGCGCCGCGCAGCAGCTCCGGCGGGCCGCCGTGCGCGGCCACGGCCTGGCCGGCGAGGCACTGGTCGCGGATCCAGGCGTAGCGGTAGTCGAAGTTGCGGCCCTCGTCGGCGCGTTCGGGCAGCGAGGTGGTCGCCGCGGCGGCCATCCCGCCCGCCCGGCTGGTCAGCCCGGTCAGCACCGCGTAGGACAGCCGGGCGTCGCGGGGCGCGATGGTGTCGTCGCAGGAGGGGACGGCCTTCCGCCAGTCGTGCTCGGTGGCCTCCCAGAGGGCGTCGGCGTCCAGCGCCGGCCCCGGTTCGGCGGCGCCCTCCTCGGCGAGCTCCAGCACCAGGTCGCGGGATTCGCCCTCGCCGAGGTCGAAGGTCGCGGCGAGGAGGGCGCCGCCGTCCGGGCCCTCCCGCACGACGGCCTCGTCGGCGCCGCGCCAGCGGATCCGGGCGCCGCCGCTGCGGGCCGTCCAGTCGGGGTCGTGGTGGTGCGCGCCGCGCATCCGCGCGCCGCCGGCGCGCACGTCCAGCAGGGCGCGCAGCCGGGCGCGGCCGCGCACCGCCCGGCAGCGGCGCAGCAGGACGGCGCGGTCGCGCCGGGCGGGGCGGGCGAGCGCCTCGCGGCACTCGACGATGGATCCGCCGCCCGTCACCCACCGGCTGTGCCAGATGAGCCCGCGGTCCTCGTAGTAGCCGCCCCAGACGAACCGCTCGCAGACGGGACGGACGAGGTAGCCGCCCGGCCCGCCGAGCAGGCTCGCGAAGGCGGGGGGCGACTCCCAGTGCGGGAAGCACATCCAGGCGTACTCGCCGTGCGGGCCGACGAGCACGCCGCGCTCGCCGTCGGCGACGAAGGCGTAGTCGCGCAGGGCCTTCGGCGTGGCGGACGGGGTTCCCGGGTCGGTCGCCATGCCGTCCCAGTACCCGCGGACCGGCCGATGATCCGAGCCCCCCGATAATAAGTTCTGTCTTGACAAATCTATTTGTCGGTAGCCATCATGGGGGCATGCTGGACGTGACGGTGATCGAGGACGCGGAGGCGGCGGCCGCCTCCCTGGACCCCATGCGGGCGCGGCTGCTGGCCGAGCTGGGCGAGCCGATGTCGGCCGCGGCCCTCGCCGCGCGGGTGGGGCTGCCCCGGCAGAAGGTCAACTACCACCTGCGGACGCTGGAGCGCCACGGCCTCGTCGAGCTGGTCGGCGAGCGCCGCAAGGGCAACATGACCGAGCGGCTGATGCGGGCGACGGCGGCGTCCTACGTCATCTCCCCGCTGGCGCTGGCGACGCTGCAGCCCGACCCCGACCGGCACCGCGACACGCTGTCGGCGCGCTGGCTGCTGGCGCTCGCGGCGCGGCTGGTCCGTGACGTGGGGGCGCTGATCACCGGGGCGGCGCGGGCCGACAAGCGGCTCGCCACCTACGCGCTCGACGGGGAGGTCGTGTTCGCCTCGGCGGCGGACCGGGCCGCGTTCGTCGAGGAGCTGACCGCCGGGGTGGGCGCGCTCGTCCGCAAGTACCACGACGGGTCGGCGGCGGGCGGGCGGGCGCACCGCGTCGTCATCGCCGTCCACCCGTCCCTGAAGAGCGGGCCCGCGGCGCCGCCGGCCGGCCGACCGGACGCCCAAGGGCAGATCGACGGCTGAGAGGCGAGGAGAGGAACCATGGGCAGGGAATTCGAGATCGTCCGCGAATACGAGACCGAGGCCTCCCCCGAGCAGGTGTGGGAGGCCGTCACCACCGGCACCGCCGCGTGGCTGTGGCCGATGGAGTTCGAGCCGCGCGAGGGCGGCGCGGCCGGCGGCATCGGCGTCGTCACCGCCTGGGACCCGCCGCACCGGCTGACCAGCCGCGCCGAGGACCCGGACGGCCTCGGCGGCATGCCGCAGACGCTGAACGTCCTGGACCACCTGATCGAGCCGCGCGAGGGCGGCGCCTGGGTCCGGTACGTGCACAGCGGCATCTTCACCGGCGACTGGGACGACCAGTACGACGGCGCGAGCCGGCACACCGACTTCTACCTGCACACGCTGCGCCAGTACCTGGCGCACTTCACCGGGCGCCGGGCCGTCCACTCCGACGTCCAGGGCCCCGAGGCGTCCATGCGGAAGGGCTCGTTCGCGGCGGCCGTGAAGGCGCTCGGGCTGGACGGCGCCACCGAGGGCGACACGGTCCGGGTGGACCTGCCCGGCACCGGCCCGGCCGACGCGGTGCTCGACTACCGCACCGAGCACTTCGCGGGGCTGCGCACCGGCGACGCGATGTACCGGATCTTCGGCCGGGACGCGTGGGGCGGGCCGGTCGGGATCGCGCTGCACCGGTTCGCGCCGGACGCCGCCGCGTCCGCCGAGCGGGCGCGCGAGGCCTGGCAGGAGTGGCTGGACGGCGTCTACGCCTGACCCGCGGAGCGCGGCGCCCGCACGGGACCCCCGTGCGGGCGCCTCCGTGCGGGGGGCTCCGTGCGGGGGCTCAGCCCGCGCGCTCCCGGACGAGGGTGGCGAGGTTCATGCGGGCGAGGCCGCGCAGGCCGGGCCGCTGCGCCAGCCACGCGACGGCGATGACGGCGAGCGCCGACCAGGCGAACGTGGCGGGCCTGATCTCGGTGTGGAAGGACATCAGGTCGCTGTTGAACGCGCCGAGGAACGCGCCGGTGGCCAGCCGCCCGAGGACCAGGCCGGGGATCGCGCCCGCCGCCACCACGAGGAGGTTCTCGGCGGTGACGAGGCGGCCGAGGCGGCGCCGGCCGACGCCGGCGGCGCGCAGGGTGGCCAGTTCGGTGCCGCGCTCGGCGAGGTTCACCGACAGGGTGGCGAACAGGACGGTGAACGCCAGCAGCCCGCCGAACGCGAGCATGATCGCCACGAACACGTAGAACAGGTTCATGTACTCGTCCATCGTCTTCTTCACCGCCCGCGCGTCGGTGTAGGCGACGACGCCGGGGTGGGCGGCGAGGGCGTGCTCGACGGCGGCGCGGTCGGCGCCGGGGTCGAACGTGACGAGCACGGTGTCCGGCTGGGTGTCCGGCGCCCACGCGGCGACCTGCCCGAGGGTGGCGTAGGCGTAGGTGCCGAGCGGCTCGTCCACGAACCCGGCGATCGTCGTGGTGGCGGTGCGGCCCCCGGCGAGGCGCAGGCCGACGCGGTCGCCGACGTCCACGCCGAGCCGCTCGCGCAGGGCGGCGCCGACCAGCGCGCCGCGCTCGGGGAGGGCCCGCTCGCCGCCGCCGGGGGTGAGGAACCGGTGCATCCGGGTCCCGGCGGGGAGCCCGACGACGGTGGTGGAGTAGCCCCTGCCCCCGGCGGTGATCGTGACGGGCACGTGCGCGGACGGCTCGGCCGCCCGCACGCCGCCGGTCGCCGCCAGCGCCGTGAGCTCGGAGCCGGCGAGCGGGCGCCCGAGGGCCAGCTCGGCGTCCTGCCGCTGGATCCGGTCGAACTGCCGGGACACGGTGGCCTGCGAGGAGTCGAGCATCCCCCAGGACACCAGGATCAGCACGAGGGCGAGGACGACGCCCGCCATGGTGTAAAGGGTCCGGCGGAACTGGCGGGTGGGGCCGCGCAGCACCAGCCACGCCCCGGCGGGGAGCCGTCCGGCGGCGGGCACCGCGCGCTCCAGCCGGGCGAGCGGCCCCGCTCCCCCGGTCGCCGGGACGGTGCCGCGCATCGCCTCGGCGGGCGGGACGCGGGCCGCCGACACGGCGGGCGCGAGCGCGGCGAGCGCCCCGGCGACGACCCCGAACGCCAGCCCGGCGAGCACGGTCGACGCGCGCACCGACACCAGCGTCTCCGGCAGCCCGATCGCCTCCCCGTACAGCCGCGTCACGCTGCCGGCGAGCAGCAGCCCGGCGGCGACGCCGAGCACCGACCCGGCGAGCCCGACCGCGATCCCCGTCATCAGGTAGTGGACGACGAGGGTGCGGCGGCCGAACCCGGAGGCGCGCAGCGTGCCGATGACGACGCGGTCGCGGGCGACGCGGCGGGTCAGCACGACGTAGACGGCGACGCCCGCGGCGGCGAGGAACAGCAGCGGGAACATCACGGCCAGCTCGGAGAAGCCCTTGATGTCCTCGGCGAGGGTGGCGTTGGAGGGCTGCTCGGCCCGGGTGATCGCGGCGCCGGCGCCGTGCCGGCGGGCGGCGGAGGTGAGGGCCGCGTCCAGGCCGGCGGCGTGCTCGCGCCCTCCGGCGGTGTAGTAGACGGCGGCCTGGTTCGGCGCCGCCGCCCCGGCGACCTGCCGGGCGAGCGGTTCGGGGACGAACAGGACGCCGAACGAGCCGGGCGCGGGCAGCACGTTCTGGCGGCTGGGCGCGGGCCACAGGTACTCGGGCGAGGACGCGGTGCCGCGCACCGAGAGCGTCCGCCACGCGTGGCCGTCCCACACCGACACCCCGTCGCCCGGCTCCAGCTTCGCGTGGTCGGCGAGGTGCTTCTCGGCGAGGACGCCCTGCGGCGCGGACGGGTCGAGGTAGGCGCCGTCGAGGACCTTCACCCGGTTCACGCCGGGCTGCGCCCCCGCGGGCAGCCCGACGACGCGGCCGACGAGGGTCGCGCCGCCCGGCATGCGCAGCGGCACGTCCGCGACGGTGCGGACGGCGACGGCCTCCACCCCGGGTCGCGCCGCCGCCTCCTTCGCGATCGCGGCGGTGTCGCCGCCGGTCAGGGTCAGGTCCGCGAACCGGTACTGGTGGAACAGCGCCTGGTAGCCGGAGTCGAGGTTCTTGTAGGCGTCGTAGGACGCGCCGAACAGCGCGACGCCGAGCATCACGAGCACCACCACCGACACCAGCTGCGCGGGGCGGCGCCGCAGATCGCGGCGGAGCTTGACGTTGAGGACGCTCCCCCTGCCGCTCACCCTGCCGCTCACCAGGTCACCTCGTCGGCGTCCGCGGGAGCGGGGTTCACGGTGACCTCGACGACCCGGCCGGACCGCATCCGCACCACGCGGTGCGCGATGGCGGCGATCGCGGCGTTGTGGGTGACGACCAGGACCGTCCGGCCCTCGCGGTTGAGGTCCTGCAGGACGCGCAGGACGCCGCGGCCGGTCTCCAGGTCGAGGGCGCCGGTCGGCTCGTCGCACAGCAGCAGCGCCGGGTCCTTGGCGATGGCGCGGGCGATCGCGACCCGCTGCTGCTCGCCGCCCGACAGCTGCGCCGGGAAGTGGCCGCCGCGCTCGGCGAGCCCGACGGCGGCCAGCGCCGCCCGCGACCGCTCCCGGTCGCCGCGGCCGGTCAGCTCCGCGACCAGCCGGACGTTCTCCAGCGCGGTCAGCGACGGGACGAGGTTGAAGAACTGGAACACGAACCCGACGGTGTCGCGCCGGTAGGCGGTGCGGGCGTCCTCGCCGAGCCCGGAGATGTCGCGGCCGCCGGCGGTCACCTCGCCCTCGGTGGCGGGCTCGATCCCGCCGATCAGGTTGAGCAGGGTCGTCTTGCCGGACCCGGACGGGCCGAGCAGGACGACGAACTCGCCCCGCGGCACCTCCAGGTCCACCCCGCGCAGCGCGTGGACCCGGGCGTGCCCGGTCCCGTAGGTCTTGCCGGCCCCGCGCAGCAGGACCGCCGCCGGGACGCCGTCTCCCGCGCCGCGCGGGTCCGGTGCCGGGTCGTCCAGGCGGGCGGACGCCCGCTCACCGCCGTGTCTCGTCATCGCCGTCTCCTTCGCCTGCCTGCCCGGGCGGGGGGCCGGCCGGGCGCAGCAGGGCGGCCAGCCCCGCCGTCGCGTCGCCGGCCTCGGTGCCCGGGTCGATCAGCACGTGCATGAGCAGCCCGTCCAGCAGGGCGGCGAACACCACCGCCAGGCCGCGCGGGTCGGCGTCGGGGCGCAGCAGCCCCGCCGCCTGGTTCTCGGCGAGGCGGGCGGCGAGCAGGTCGCGGAACATCCGGATCTGCCGCTCGGTCTCGGCGCGCAGCTCGGCGTCGCGGAGGCCGTGCGTCATCGCCTCGACCATCACCCGCTGCCCGGCGGTGCCGGGGCCGCGGTCCACGAGCTCGCGGACGGCGTCGGCGACGCCGGTGAGGGCGTCGCCGGCGCGCAGGATCGCCTCCACGGGGCCTTCCAGCTCCTTCTCGACCGCGTGCATGACCGCGGCCCGCCGCAGGGCGTCCACCGACCCGAAGTAGTAGTGCACGAGCGCGTTGTTGGCCCGCGCCCGCTCGGCCACCGCCCGCGACGTCACCGCCGCCCAGCCGCCCTCGGCCATCACCGCGACGGCCGCCTCCAGCAGCCGGATCCGGGTCGGCACCGCGCCGTCCGCCATCGCTCCCCCGCCTCTTGGTCACTTGCTTTAAGCAACTGACCAATACAGTACGCCTCGACCTTTGCACCCTGCAACAGTGCAGGTGGGAGGGGTGCGGAAACGCGAACGTCCCCGTGCCGGGATCCGGCACGGGGACGTGGGGCGGGTGTCGCTCAGGCGTCCCGGCGTTTGAGCAGGAACGCGGCGAGGGCGAGGAGCGCGACCGTCCAGAGGGCGAACACGCCGTAGCCCTGCCAGGGCGACAGCAGGTCGTCCGGCCCCTGGTGGGCCTTGGCGATCAGGGTGCCCGCCTCGGACGGCAGGTAGGCGTGGACGTGGTCGCCGATGCTGCCGGGCAGCAGCATGGCGAGCGGCGCCAGCACCAGCACGAACCCGATGACGCCGGTGATGCCGCCGGCGGTGTGCCGCACGATCGCGCCGATCGCGAGCGCGAACAGCCCGAGCATCGCCAGGTAGAGGCCGCCGCCGATGACCGCGCGCAGCACGCCCGGGTCGCCGAGGGAGACCTCCATCCGGTCGCCGACGAGGCTCGCGCCGATGAAGAACGAGGCGAAGGACACCGCGACGCCGAGGACCAGCACGACCAGCCCGAACACCAGGGCCTTGGCCCACAGCATCGGCAGCCGGCGCGGCACGGCGAGCAGGCTGGCGCGGATCATGCCGGTGGAGTACTCCGAGGCGATCACCAGCACGCCGAGGACGCAGACGGTCAGCTGGCTGAGGAAGAACCCGCTGCCGAGGATGAAGCTGACCGGGTCGGCGGCGACCTGCGCGCGGTCGCCGGGGTCGGTGTTGTCCCACTGCGACACCGTCAGGCCGACGAACAGGGCGGTGAAGCCGAGGTCGAGGACGACCAGCAGGATCAGCGACCACAGCGTGGAGCGGACCGTGCGGATCTTCGTCCACTCCGACAGCAGCAGCCGGGCGAAGCCGGGGCGGGCGAACTCGGGCGGGCCGGCGGCGGGCCCGGCGGCGGTGGTGGGCGCGGTCATCGGGGGTCCCCCTCCTGGCTCGGGACGGGCCCGGGCAGGGCTCCGGGCACGGCGTCCGGGACCGCGCCGGGCGCGGCGCCGGCGGCCGTGCCGTACTCGACGCTGTCGCGGGTCAGTTCCATGAACGCCGCCTCCAGGGAGCCGCGGCTCGGGGTCAGCTCGTGCAGGACGATCCCCGCCGCGGCGGCCAGCTCGCCGACCCGGGGCGCCTCCATGTGGGTGACGGTGATCAGGCCGTCGCCGCCCGGGGCGACCTTGCCGCCCTCGGCGGAGACGACGCCCGCCAGCCGCTCGGCCTCGGGACTGCGCACCGTGACCGTCTTCTCGGTGCTGCGCTCGATGAACTCCTCGGTGGAGCAGTCGGCGATCAGCCGGCCGCGGCCGATGACGATGAGGTGCTCGGCGGTGACGGCCATCTCGTTCATCAGATGGCTGGAGACGAACACCGTCCGGCCCTCGGCGGCGAGCCGCTGCATGAGGGTGCGGATCCACACGATGCCCTCGGGGTCGAGGCCGTTGACGGGCTCGTCCAGGATCAGCACCGAGGGGTCGCCGAGCAGGGCGGCGGCGATGCCGAGCCGCTGGCCCATGCCGAGGGAGAACCCGCCGGCCCGCTTGCGGGCGGGGCCGGTGAGCCCGACCAGGTCGACGACCTCGTCGACGCGCTTCTTGCCGATGCCCTGCGTCTGCGCCAGGCACAGCAGGTGGTTGTAGGCGCTCCGGCCGGTGTGCACGGCCCGCGCCTCCAGCAGCGCGCCGACGACGCGCAGCGGGGCGGTCAGGTCGCGGTAATGGCGGCCGTGGATGCGGGCGTCGCCGCGGTCGGGCCGGTCCAGGCCGAGCAGCAGCCGCATCGTGGTCGACTTCCCGGCCCCGTTCGGGCCGAGGAACCCGGTCACCCGGCCGGGCAGGACGGTGAACGACAGGTCGTCCACCGCGGTCTTGTCGCCGTAGCGTTTGCTGAGGTTCTCCGCCTCGATCATGCGCACTTCCCGGGGCCGGTCGGCGTGTTCTCCGTGATCGTGATCACACTAGCGCGCCCGGCGCGGTGCCCCGCTCCTCCCCGCTGAGGAGGCACCTCCGACCTGGGTAGGGGACGGCCCGCTCGGTAGGATCGCCGGCATGTCCGACACCTCAGCGGCCCTCCCGGCACACGCCTCCGGCACCTTCACCATCGGCGAGCACACCGTCCACCGCCTCGGCTACGGCGCGATGCGGCTGACCGGCCCGGGAACCTGGGGCCCGCCCCGCGACCGCGCGGAGGCGGTCCGGGTGCTGCGCCGCGCCGTGGAGCTCGGCGTGGACTTCATCGACACCGCCGACTCCTACGGCCCCTTCGTCAGCGAGGAGATCATCCGGGAGGCGCTGCACCCCTACCCGGAGGGGCTGCTGATCGGGACCAAGGCCGGGTTCGTGCGGACCGGGCCGGACGCGTGGCACATGCTCGGCCGCCCCGCCTACCTGCGCCAGCAGGTCGAGATGGCGCTGCGGCGCCTCGGCGTGGAGCGGATCGGGCTGTTCCAGCTGCACCGGGTCGACCCGCAGGTCCCGCTCGCCGACCAGGTCGGGGAGCTGGCCGCCCTGCGCGACGAGGGGAAGATCGCCTCGATCGGCCTGTCGGAGGTCGGGGTGAAGGAGATCGAGGAGGCCCGCCGGGTCACCGCGATCGCCACCGTGCAGAACCGCTACAACCTGGCCGACCGCAACTACGAGGACGTCCTGGACCACTGCGCGGCCGAGGGCATCGGCTTCATCCCCTGGTTCCCGATCAAGGCGGGCAAGCTGGCGCGGCCGGGCGGCCCGGTCGACGAGATCGCCGCCGCGACGGGCGCCACCCCCGCCCAGGTCAGCCTGGCGTGGCTGCTGGCGCGCTCCCCGGTCGTGCTGCCGATCCCGGGCACGTCCACGGTCGCGCATCTGGAGGAGAACACGGCCGCGGCCGGGGTCGAGCTGAGCGCCGAGCAGGTCGCCGCGCTGACCGCCGTCGGCTCCTGACCCGCGCGGACGCCGCCGCGCGGGGGGCGGCCAAGGCTTATTGACCGTCCGTCAATAGTTGCGCGAGGATGGGGGCGAGGATCCGACCGCCGGGAGGCCCGCCTTGCCCGCCACACCCCCGATCCCCGCACCCGACCGGCCGGCGGAGCGGCTCGCCGACCGCGACGTCCTGCGCACGCTGGCCGCCGAGCCGCTCGTCGGCCTCGCCGCCGGGCGGGCGCTGCTGATGCAGCTCGCCCACCCGGGCGTGGCCCGCGGCGTCGCCGAGCACAGCGACTTCGCCGACCGCCCCCTCGCCCGCCTGTTCGGCACCCTGGACTTCCTCCTCGTCACCACGTTCGGGACGCCGGAGCAGGTCGCGCGGATCGCCGCGAAGGTCCGCGGCATCCACACGATGGTCCGCGGCGAGGGCTACTCCGGCAACGACCCGGACCTGCAGATGTGGGTCAACGCCACGCTCATCGACTCGGCCCTGTACATCCACGAGACGCTGATGCGGCCCCGCGACACCGACCCCGAGGAGTACTACCGGCAGGCCCGCATCGTCGCCGAGGTCCTCGGCTGCCCGCTGGAGGCGCAGCCGCCCGACCTGGCCGCGTTCCGCGCCTACATGGACGAGACCCTCGCCGGGCTGGAGGTCACCGACGCGGGCCGCGAGGTCGCGAACGCCGTCCTGTGGCCGCGCAAGCTGCGCGCGCTGTTCCCCGCCCTCGCCGTGTTCCGGCTGATCACCGCCGCGCTGCTGCCCGAGCGACTGCGCGAGGAGTACGGGCTGAAGTGGACGCCGGGCCGCCGCCGCGCCGCCGGGCTGCTGCTGTGGAGCGCGTCGGCCGGCCACCGCGTGACGCCCCGGTTCCTGCGGCGCCCGCCGCAGCCGCTCCTCGTCCGGCTGGCGACCCACCGCGTCGACCGCACCCTGTCCGCGCGCCGCGCCCGCCGCCGCACCGACCACCCCTGACCCACCCCGCCGCCCCGCCCCCGGATGCGTTGATCTGCGGCGTGTTGTTGTTTTCAGCGCGCTCATAACAACAACACGCCGCAGATCAACGAAAAGGGCGGGCCGGTCGGCGTTCGTGATGGCGGGGCGGTCAGCCTACGGAGCTGTAGGCGACGACGCCTCGGCGCATCGCGTCCATCGCGCGGCGCGCGGTCTTGCGGATGTGGCTGTTCGGCGGGGCCGCGTCGGCGACCTGGCCGAGCAGGTCCAGCAGCTGCTTCACCGCGCGGACGAAGTCGCCGGCGGTCAGGTCGCTCTCCAGCAGCACCTCGTCGAGGTCGTCGCCCTTCGCCCACCGGTAGGCCGTCCACGCGAACCCGAGGTCGGGCTCCCGCAGGAACGACACCCGGTTGTCGTGCTCGACCGCCTCCAGCTCCCCCCACAGCCGCACCATCGCGGCGAGCGCGTCCTGCGCGGCGCCGGCCGGGGTGCGGGGCGGGGCCGCGTCGTCGGGCTGCCGCGACTCGTACACCAGCGCCGACACGCACGCGGCCAGCTCGGCGTGGCCGAGCTTCTCCCACAGCCCCTCGCGCAGGCTCTCCGCGGTCAGCAGGTCGAGCTCGTTGTAGATGCGGCCGAGGCGGCGGCCCTCGTCGGTGACGGAGTCGCCGTCGAGGTACCCGAGCTGCTGCAGGACGGCGCACACCCGGTCGAAGGTGCGGGCGATCACCTGGGAGCGGCCCTCGACGCGGCGGCGCAGCTGCTCGGTCTCCCGGTCCAGGCGGTGGTACCGCTCGGCCCAGCGGGCGTGGTCCTCGCGCTTGTCGCAGCCGTGCACCGGGTGGCGGCGCAGGTCGGCGCGCAGCCGGGTGATCTCGGCGTCCTCGGCCGCGGCGGAGTCGGCGCGGGACCGCTTGCGCTCGCGGACGTCGTCGGGCACCCGGTTGCGCAGCGTGGACGCCAGGTCGCGGCGGTCCTGCGGGTTGCGGGGGCTGAACGACTTCGGGATCCGGATCCGGTCGACCGGCTCCACGGCGCGCGGGAAGTCCTGGATCGACAGCCGCTGCACCGACCGGTTGACCGTCAGCACCAGCGGCGCCGGCCCGTCCGAGCGCCGCCCCACCCCCGGGTCGAGGACGACGGCGAGCCCGGAGCGGCGCCCCGACGGCACGATCACCACGTCGCCGGGCCGCAGCCGCTCCAGCGACTTCGCGGCCTCCGCGCGGCGCGCCGACGACCGCTCCCGGGACAGCTCCGCCTCCCGCTCCGACAGCCGCCGCCGCATCGCCGCGTACTCCATGAAGTCGCCGAGGTGGCACTGCGCCGCCTCGGCGTACCCCTCCAGCGCCTCCTCGTTCTTGCGGACCTGCCGGGCCAGCCCGACCACGGCCCGGTCGGCCTGGAACTGCGCGAACGACTCCTCCAGCAGCGTCCGGGCCCGCTCGACGCCGACGGCGCCGACCAGGTTCACCGCCATGTTGTACGACGGCCGGAAGCTGGAGTTCAGCGGGTAGGTGCGGGTGCCGGCGAGCCCGGCGACCGACGCCGGCTCCACGCTCGGGCCCCACACCACGACGGCGTGCCCCTCCACGTCGATGCCGCGCCGTCCCGCGCGGCCCGTCAGCTGCGTGTACTCGCCGGGGGTCAGGTCGACGTGCGCCTCGCCGTTCCACTTGTCGAGCTTCTCGATCACCACGGTGCGGGCCGGCATGTTGATGCCGAGCGCGAGCGTCTCCGTCGCGAACACCGCCTTGATCAGCCCGCGGGTGAACAGCTCCTCGACGATCTCCTTGAACGTCGGCAGCATCCCGGCGTGGTGCGCGGCGACGCCGCGCTGCAGCGCCTCCAGGAAGTCGCCGAACCCGAGGATCCGCAGGTCCTCCGGCGCGATGTCGGCGGTGCGCAGCTCGGCGTGCGCGCGGATCTCCTCCGACTCCTCCTTGGACGTCAGCCGGACCCCCGCGTGCAGGCACTGCAGGACGGCCGCGTCGCAGCCGGCGCGGGAGAAGATGAACGTGATCGCCGGGAGCAGCCCGGCGCGCTCCAGCCGCTCGATCACGTCCGGGCGGGCCGGGGGCCGGAACCGCTGCGGGCGCGGCGCCCGGCGGCGGCCGGTGCGGCGGCCCTGGTTGACCTTGGCGCGCCGGACCTCCTCCACCGCCATCCGGGTCAGCTGCGGGTTCAGCCGGGCCTGCCGGTCCTTGCCCTTGCCGGTGTCGACGAACAGGTCGTACAGGCGGGTGCCGACGAGCATGTGCTGGAACAGCGGGACGGGGCGGTGCTCGTCCACGATCACGGCGGTGTCGCCGCGGACCTCGTGCAGCCACTCGCCGAACTCCTCGGCGTTGGACACCGTCGCCGACAGCGCCACGATCCGCACCGAGTCGGGGACGTGGATGATCACCTCCTCCCAGACCGCGCCGCGGAACCGGTCGGCGAGGTAGTGGACCTCGTCCATCACCACGAACGCCAGGCCCGCGAGGGTCTGCGACCCCGCGTACAGCATGTTCCGCAGCACCTCGGTCGTCATCACGACGATCGGCGCCTCGCCGTTCACGCTGTTGTCGCCGGTGAGCAGCCCCACCTTCTCCGGCCCGTAGCGGCGGACGAGGTCGGCGTACTTCTGGTTCGACAGCGCCTTGATCGGCGTGGTGTAGAAGCACTTGGCGCCGCCGGTGAGGGCGAGGTGGACGGCGAACTCCCCCACCACCGTCTTCCCGGATCCGGTGGGCGCGGCGACCAGGACGCCGCTGCCGTCCTCCAGCGCCCGGCACGCCTCCAGCTGGAACGCGTCCAGCTCGAAGTCGTACAGGGTGCGGAAGTCCAGCAGGGCCGGGCCGTTCCCGGCGGTGCGCCTGCGGTAGGCGGCGTACCGCTGGGCAGGAGTCTGGTCGGCCGACGCCGTGTCGGGGGTGGTCATGCCTTCGAGCCTACGGTTTCGACCGGCCCGATACCCAATTCGCGGTCAGCGGGCCGCGTCGCCCTTCTCCAGCTCGGCGTCGATCGCGTCCAGGTCGAGCGGGGACGCCTCGTCGTCCGACAGGCCCTCATAGGGGTCGGGGCGGCGCGCACGGCGGCGGTCGTTGAGGAACGCCAGCAGCGCCGCGACCTCGAACAGCAGCACGGTCGGCAGCGCCAGCGCCAGCATCGTGAACGGGTCGGCGCTCGGCGTGGCGACCGCCGAGAACACGAAGATGCCGAAAAGGATCATGCGCTGGAAGCGGCGGATCCGCTTGGAGCTGAGCACCCCGGCCAGGTTCAGGACGACCACGAACAGCGGGAGCTCGAACGTCAGCCCGAACACCAGCAGCATCGTCAGCACGTAGCCGAGGTAGCTGTCGACCGTGATCAGCGGTTTGACGTCGTCGGCGACGAACCCGAGGAAGATCGCCAGGCCCTTGTCGACGGTCACGTAGGCCAGCGCCGTGCCGACGAAGAACAGCGGGACCGCGGCGCCCAGGAACACATACGTCCAGCGCCGCTCGCGGCTGTACAGGCCCGGCGCGACGAACGCCCACAGCTGGTACAGCCACACCGGGGCGGAGATCACCGCGCCGATGATGCAGGCGATCTTCAGCTTCAGGAAGAACGAGGAGAAGATCCCGTTGACGAACAGGGAGCACTGGTCCTTGTCGATCACATGGGACTGCGGCAGCGAGCAGTACGGCTGCTTCAGGAAGTCCCACACGGGGTCGAACAGCAGCCAGCCGACGATCGCGCCGACCACGAAGGCCAGGATCGCCTTGATCAACCGGTTCCGCAGCTCACGGAGGTGGTCCATGAGGGGCATGCGGCCGTCGGGGGCGGCGTCGTGCCTGCTCAGCTTCATCGTCGGCATTCGGGCTCGGGGGTCGGCGGGAATCGTCGGCGGCCGGGCCGCTCAGCCCTGGCGGAGCTTGCCCGGGTCCGACACCGGCACGCCCTGGATCGGCTCACCGGACCCGATCGCGCCGCGCGGGCGCTGCCCGGCCTCGCCGGCCGCCGCCTCGCGGTCCAGCCGCGCCGCCTCCTCGCGCAGCCGCGCCGCGCGCTCCCGCGGGTCCTCCGGCTGCGCCGAGGCCTGCGCCGGGGCGGCCGCCTGCGCGGGCCGGTCCGCGGGCGCGTCGTCGTCGTCCTCGCGCAGCCCCTTGGTCTCGGCCTTGAGGATCCGCGCCGACTTGCCCAGCGACCGGGCGAGCTGCGGCAGCTTCGCCGAGCCGAAGATCAGCACGACGACCAGCAGGATGATGAGCAGTTCGGGAGTCCCGATGTTCGGCATGGCAGTCCTCTTCAGCAGAATGTCACTCAGGCCGATCGTACGCCCTCACCGGGCGTTTGTGACGAACGGGCGTCCTCGGTACGGGAGAGTTCATCGCGCAGCGCCGACTGTTTCGGCTCCAGCCTCCGCCTGGTGCGCTCCAGTTCACGACCGAAACGCCGCACGCCGAGCCACACCTTGAAGGCGCACCAAGCGAGCACGGCCAGGCCGGCGAAGCCCAGCGACACCGACACCGCGACCCACATCACCCGGCCACGTTATCCGATCCGCGGCACCGCGCCCCACCCTCGCGCCGGCCCGCGCCGCCGGGTCGCGCCCTCAGCCCATGCCGTAGCGGGCCAGCGCCCGCGCCGCGTCCTCCCGCACCGCGGCGGCGACGCCCTCGGGCGCCACCACGCGGCCCTGGTCGCCGAGCCGCAGCGCCAGGCCCCGGATCCAGCGCGCGTCCGGGGTCCGCAGGACGACCCGCAGCCGCCCCTCCCCCAGCTCCTCCACGCTCTCGCACGGGTAGTAGTCGGCCACCCACCGGCCGCGCGGCGTCAGCTCCAGCGCCACCGCCTCGTCCTGCGGCGACGGCCGGAACAGGCCCGCGTCCACGTCGATCGGCTCGGCCTCGTCCGGCACCTGCGCGGGGACGTCCAGCACCGACAGGTCGGCGATCCGGTCCAGCTTGAACAGCCGCACCGCCTCCGCCCGCCGGCACCACCCCTCCAGGTAGGTGTTGCCCTCCACGACCAGCAGCCGCATCGGGTCGACGTCCCGCTCGGTGTTCTCGTCGCGCGCGGGCACGTAGTACGTCAGGTGCACGCGGCGCCCCGCGGCGATGGCGTCGCGCAGCACGCCGACCGCGGTGCGGGCCGGGTCGGCGGTCCCGCCGTAGGCGTCCACCTCCACCGCGACCTTGCTGGACACCGCCGCGGCCTCCCCCGCCGCGCTCTCCAGCTTCGCGATCACCCGGCTGAGGGCGTCGCGGTCGTCCAGGTCGGGGATCCCCGCCAGCATCCGCAGCGCCACCAGCAGCGCCGACGCCTCGTCCACCTTCAGCCGCAGCGGCCGGGCGATCGACTCCGCCTCCGCGACCGTGATCTCCCCGCCCTCGTAGGACAGGTCGATCGGGCAGTACGGGTCGGGCGCCCGCAGCTCCACGCACCACAGCAGGTTCAGGTCGTCGATCAGCTGCTTCTCGGTCACCCCGAACGCCGCCGCGGCCTCGCCGAGCAGCACCGAGTCGCGGTTCACCACGTACGGGACGAGCGCCAGCAGCCGCCCCAGCCGGTCGGTGGACGTCGTCGCCCCCGCCTTGCCGCTCATCGGGCCTCCCCCGCTTCCTCCGGCCGCCCGCCGGTGGACGCCAGCACCGACTTCAGGTGCTGGATCACCGCCTCCCGCAGATCCGGCGGGTCGAGCACCACCACGTCGTCGGCGAACCGCGCCAGGTAGGGCGCGAACCGGTCCGCCTCGCGGAACGTCAGGACCGCCTCGTCCCACTCGCCGTCCCACCCCGCGTCCTCGGCCGGGCGGACGTCGCGGGCCCACCGCCGCGGGCCCTGTGCGGCGCCGCGCCGCAGCCGCACCGTCGCCGGCCGCGGCTCGCTCACCGGGTCGCCCCAGTCGAACGCGATGCGCCGCACGTCCACCCCGTCCGGGACCGTCACCGACCCGGCCGGGCCGTCGGCGGCGACGTCCCCGACGACGCGGCTCAGCCGGAACACCCGCTGCTCGTCGCGGTCGCGGTCGAACCCGACCACGTACCAGCGGCCGCGGCGGCTCACCACGCCCCACGGCTCCAGGTGCCGGCGCGCCACCGACGTGCGCCCGATGCCCTGGTAGTCGAACGCCACCGGGCGGCCGTCCCGCACCGCCTCCCACAGCGCGGCGAACGCCGGCTCGTGGGTGTTCACCCGCGGCTCGATCCCCACCGCGGGGGCCGCGTCGGTCTCCACGCCCGCCGCGCGCAGCTTCAGCAGCGCCCCCGACGCGGCCTCGGCCATGCTCGCCCGCTGCCATACCCGCGCCGCGAGGCCCAGCACCGCGGCCTCGTCCGGCGTCAGGTGGATGTCGGGCAGCTCGTAGGCCTGCGGCGGGATCCGGTACCCGATCTCCTCACCGCCGCCGCCCTGCAGGTCGCTGCCCACCTCCAGCGGGACGCCGAGCTCGCGCAGCTCCTCCTTGTCCCGCTCGAACATGCGCTTGAACGCCTCGTCGGAGTCCGGGTAGCCGGGCACCGCCCGGCGGATCTGCTCGGCCGTCAGATAGCGCCGGGTCGCGAGCAGGCAGACCACCAGATTCAGCAGGCGCTCGGTCTTGCGCCGCGACACTCCGCCACCACCTCGTTCCTCCGTGAGCCCCCGCCCGGGTGGGCCGGTCGTCCCCGCGAGCCGTCGTGCAGGACGCTACCGTTTCCCGGTGTGATCCGATGGCGCAAAGGCACAGTTGAGGACATCCGCCGCGAATGGCCGGGAGCGGTCGAGCTGAACGTCTCGATCGGGGGCGACGGCACGCACCGCGCGCTGGCCTATCCCGCCCTGGTGGGACGGCCCGAACCGGGCGATACCGTCCTGCTCAACACTACGGCCTTGGCGATGGGCCTCGGCACGGGCGGCTACGCGATGGTCGTCGCGGTGCCCGACCGGCTCCCTCCCGACCCCGCCGGCCCGGGCCACCTCGTCAAGGCCCGCTACACGCCCCTGCAGGCCACCGTCCTCGGCGCCGACGAGCAGGGCTCCCCCCACCACGACCTGCTCCGCGACGCCGACTCGCTCGGCGGCATGCCCGTCATCGTCGCCGACCTGCACTCCGCGCTGCCGCCGATCCTGGCCGCGCTGCTGGCCGCCCGGCCCTCAGCCCGCGTCGTGTACGTCATGCAGGACGGCGGGGCGCTGCCGTCCTGGTTCTCCATGTCCATCGCCCGGCTCAGGGAGGCCGGGGCCCTCGCCGCCACCGTCACCGTCGGGCAGGCGTTCGGGGGCGACCTCGAAGCCGTCACCGTCCACACCGGGCTGCTGGCCGCGCGGCTCGTCCTCGGCGCGGACGCCGTCATCCTCGCCCAGGGGCCCGGCAACCTCGGGACCGGGACGGCGTGGGGGTTCTCCGGCGTCGCGGCCGGGGAGGGCGTGAACGCGGCGTCCGTCCTCGGGGGGCGGCCCGTCGGGTCGCTGCGCGTCAGCGAGGGCGACCGGCGGGAGCGCCACATCGGCGTCTCCCACCACTGCCTCACCGCCTACGGCCGCGTCGCGCTCGCCGCCGCCGACATCCCCGTCCCCGAGCTCGGCGGCCCCTTCGGCGCCCGCGTCGCCGCCGAGGCCGCGCCGCTCGGCGACCGGCACCGGCTCGTCCCCGTCCCCGTCGACGGCCTGCACGAGACGCTGCGGGCCGCCGAGAAGGACTGGGGGGTCCGGCTGTCCACGATGGGCCGCCGCCTCGACGCGGACCTCGCCTACTTCCTCACCGCCGCGGCCGCCGGCCGCCACACCGCCGGGCTGCTCGGCTAGCTCCGCAGGGCCGCCGACCCGGCGCCGGCGGTCTCCCCGGCGGTCTCCCCCGCGGCGGCCTCCTCGGCCGTGTAGGCCGAACTGAACGTGAACGCGCGCGGGGACGGGCCCTCGGCGCGCAGCAGCGCGAGGCGATCCAGGGCCTCCTCCACCGTCGGGACGTGGCCCGCCGGGATCCACCACATGACGAGGTGCGCCTCCGCGTGCCGGTCGAACCACTCGCGGCGGCGCCGCATCGTCCCGAGGTGCGCGCTGCGGTAGACGAAGTCCCACAGCGCCTCCGCGGACTCCCACACCGAGTAGTTGACGATCACGTCCGCGCCGGCGGGGCGCATGCCGGTGGCGTCGGGCCGGCCCTCCTCCACCAGCCGCCACACGAAGCCCGGCGCCGCGTCGGCGAGCGCGTTCACCGGATCCAGGAGCGCGACGAAGTCCGCCGTGCGCGGGTCGTCGAGGGGGTGGCGGAGCGTGGCGACGTTGAACTGGGCGAGGTGGTACCGGGCGTCTTCGGTCATGATCCCCAGCCCACCACGGGACGCGCTTCTATGTCAATCCTGGTTGTTTTTAGAAGGTTCGGCCGCCACGCAGCACCAGCCCGGACGCGGATCCATCCGCACCCGCACCGCCGACCCCTCCGTCAGCCCCTCCAGCAGCGCCAGGTTCATCCCGCACACCAGCGGCGGGAACTGCTCCGCCACCGCGTGGAAGGGGCAGTTGCGCATGCGCAGGACGCCGGCCTCCTCGTCCCGGACCGGCTCGTAGCCGCGCTCGGCGAGCACCTCCGCCAGCTCCCCGATGCCGCCGGGCCGCTCCCGCAGCGCTCGCCCGCGGCGGCGCGCCGCGTCCTGCAGCTCCATGTCCAGGCCCGCCGACTCGGCCGCCTCGGCCAGCAGGCCCGCCGCCGTCCGGTAGTCGCGCCCCGGCACCGACACGGCCCGCTCCACCGCCGACCGCCGGTACACCTTCGCCGGACGCCCCGCACCCGGCCCCGACCGGCCCGTCAGCCGCCGGCTGCCCGCCTCCAGGAGCCCCGCGTCCACCAGCTTGTCCAGATGGAACGCGGCGAGGGTCCGCGCGACGCCCGCCGCCTCCGCCGCCTCGTTGCGCCCCACCTCGCGGCCGCGCGCGGCCACGTACTCGTACAGCCGCCGCCGCACCGGATCCTGCAGCAGCGCGATCGCGTCGATGTCCTCCACCCCGCCATTCTAAGAACAACGGGGGTGCCGCTTAGAACGCGGCGATCAGTTCACGCCGAGCAGGTCGACCACGAACACGAGCGTGTCGTCCCCCTTGATGCCGGCCTGCGCCAGCCCCTTCTTCCCGTAGCCCAGCGACGGCGGGACCACCAGCAGCATCCGGCTGCCCACCCGCTGGCCGACGAGGCCCTCGTCCCAGCCCTTCATCACCTGGCCGGTCCCGATCGGCACCGCGCGCGGGCCCGCCTTCGACCACGACTCGTCGAAGACCTGCCCGTTCCGCCAGAAGTACCCCGCGTACTGCAGCACCAGCAGCTGCCCCTTGCGCACCGCCGGGCCGTCCCCCTGCACCAGCGCCCGCACCTGCAGCTTCGCCGGCGGCGCCGACCGCGGCACCGTCACCACCGGGGCCCTGCCCGCCGGGGCCTCCGCCACCGCCGGCAGCCGCGGGTCGTTCAGCGGCGCCTGCCGCTTCCCGTGCGGGCCCGCCGTCCTGGAGTACACGGCCCGCACGTCCAGCACGTACACCAGCGTGTCGTCCGCCCCCACCTGGTGCTTCGGATCGCCGTCGGTGCCGAAACCGTCCTCCGGGGGGATCCGCGCCACCACGCGCGACCCCGCCCGCGCGCCCTCGAACGCCTTCACCAGCCCCGGCACGAGCTGCCCGGTCGGGAACGCGCCCGGCTGCCCCTTCACATAGCTGCTCGCCAGCAGCTTCCGCCCGTCCTTGCTCCAGCGGTAGCCCACATAGTCGGCCACCACCAGATCGCCCTTGCGGGCCGCCGCGCCCTTGCCCTCCTTGAGGGTCTCCACCGCCAGCGAGTCACCCGGCTCGCCCTTCGGGAACTTCACCTCCGGGACCTTCCCGAAGTCGCCCCGCACCGTCACGTCCACGCCGTCGCCGCCCCACCAGCACCCCGCCGACAGCGCCAGCGGCGCGGCGAGCACGACGGCCAGGGACAACGACCGGAAACGGCGGCGCATACGGGGGTCCTCCGAGGGGTGCCGAGGGGTGACGACCGCTACTGCGCGCTCACCCTACCCCGCGCGTGACCAGCCGGTAGCGCCCGGCGCGCGTGTCGCGGCCGCCGCCGCGGCACGCGCCGCCGGAGGCCCCGCTACATGCCCGCGATCAGCTTGTCGACCCGCTCGTCGACCGAGCGGAACGGGTCCTTGCACAGCACCGTCCGCTGCGCCTGGTCGTTCAGCTTCAGGTGCACCCAGTCCACCGTGAAGTCGCGCCGCTTCTCCTGCGCCTTCCGGATGAACTCGCCGCGCAGCCGCGCCCGCGTCGTCTGCGGCGGCACCGACTTGGCCTCGAAGATGTCCAGGTCGCGGGTCACCCGGTCGACCGAGCCGCGCTTCTCCAGCAGGTAGTACAGCCCCCGGTCGCGGTGGACGTCGTGGTACGTCAGGTCCAGCTGCGCCACCCGCGGCGACGACAGCGGCAGGTCGTACTTCCGCCGGTACCGCTCGATGAGCTTGTACTTCGTCACCCAGTCGATCTCGCGCGAGACGAGGTCCAGGTCGCCCGTCTCCACGGCGCGCAGCGTCCGCTCCCACAGCTCCAGCACCCGCTCCGCCGTGGCGTCGCCGCCGCGCGCGTCCACGAAGTCGCGCGCCTTCCCGAAGTACTCCTTCTGGATCTCCAGCGAACTCGCCTCGCGGCCGTTGGCCAGCCGCACCTTCCGCCGGCCCGTCATGTCGTGGCTCACCTCGCGGATCGCCCGGATCGGGTTCTCCAGCGTCAGGTCGCGCATCACCACCCCGGCCTCGATCATCCGCAGCACCAGGTCGGTCGCCCCGACCTTCAGCAGCATCGTGGTCTCGCTCATGTTCGAGTCGCCGACGATCACGTGCAGCCGCCGGAACCGCTCGGCGTCCGCGTGCGGCTCGTCCCGCGTGTTGATGATGGGGCGCGACCGCGTCGTCGCCGAGGACACGCCCTCCCAGATGTGCTCCGCCCGCTGCGACACGCAGTACACCGCGCCGCGCGGCGTCTGCAGCACCTTGCCGGCGCCGCAGATGATCTGCCGCGTGACCAGGTACGGGATCAGCACGTCCGCCAGCCGGCCGAACTCGCCGTGCCGGCCCACCAGGTAGTTCTCGTGGCAGCCGTAGGAGTTGCCCGCCGAGTCGGTGTTGTTCTTGAACAGATAGATGTCGCCGGCGATGCCCTCCTCGCGGAGCCGCCGCTCGGCGTCCACCAGCAGACCCTCCAGGATCCGCTCGCCCGCCTTGTCATGCGTCACCAGGTCGACGACCGAGTCGCACTCCGGTGTCGCGTACTCCGGGTGACTCCCCACGTCCAGATAGAGCCGCGCCCCGTTGCGCAGGAACACGTTGCTGCTACGACCCCACGACACCACCCTCCGGAACAGATAGCGCGCCACCTCGTCCGGTGACAGCCGCCGCTGCCCGCGGAACGTACACGTGACGCCGTACTCGTTCTCAAGCCCGAAGATGCGCCTGTCCACAACCCAGACCCTATGCGGCCGGGCCCCGACTTGGCAGTCTCTCGACCCCACCGTTTCCCGCGGACCCCCGCGCACGCGACGGGCCCGCCGCGGCGGAGGCGGCCGCAGCCGCCCCGCCCCGGCGGGCCCGCATCCGGCCGGCGCCCGCACGGCACCGGCCCGCGCCTCAGTCCTCGTCCGCCTCCGGCGCCGCACCCGCGGAGCCCTCGGACGCGGCACCCGGCCCCGAAGCCGGCGCCGCGGTGCCGTCGGCCGCCGACAGCAGATCCGCGATCCGCGCCGCCGTCAGCCGCTTGAACAGCCGGTGCTCCCGGTTGCGGTCGAGCACCGCGACCTCCAGCGACGTCGCCTCCAGGTGCCGGTCGGCGTCCTGCGCCTCCAGCGCCCGCACGGCCGTCCGCAGCGCGTCCACCAGCGACGAGCCCTCGCGGTAGCCGTCCTTCAGCGACTGCGCCACCGCGTCGGCCTGCCCGCCCATCGCGACGTAGCCGTGCTCGTCCGCCACCGAGCCGTCGAACGTCAGCCGGTAGATCTGGTCGGTCTCGGCGTCCTCCCCGACCTCGGCGACGACGATCTCGACCTCGTACGGCTTGTTCGTCTCCGTGAAGATGGTCCCCAGCGACTGCGCGTACACGTTCGCGAGCCCCCGGGCCGTCACATCGCGGCGGTCGTACTGGTAGCCGTTGATGTCGGCGTACCGCACCCCGCCGAGCCTCAGGTTCTCGAACTCGTTGTACTTCCCCACCGCCGCGAACGCGATCCGGTCGTAGATCTCACTGATCTTGTGCAGTGCCCGCGACGGGTTGTCCGCCACGAACAGGATGCCGTCGTCGTACTGCAGGACCACGACACTGCGGCCGCGCGCGATGCCTTTGCGCGCGTAGTCCGCCTTGTCCTTCATCTGCTGTTCGGGCGACACGTAGAACGGCATGGACACCGGTCAGGATCCCTTCTATCGCAGCGGGGCGGTCGGACCGCCCGGCGAGTCGTAACGTCCGTCGACGACGGCCTGCGCCAGCGCGCCCACCTCGTCCTCGCCCAGCCGGCGATACCCGTCGGACGTCACCGACGCCACCACCGGGAAGATCCGCCGCGCCAGATCGGGCCCGCCCGTCGCCGAGTCGTCGTCGGCGGCGTCGTACAGCGACTGCACGCACGCGAGCGCCGCGTCCTCCGCCGACAGGTCCGCCCGGTACAGCTTCTTCAGCGCACCGCGCGCGAACACCGAACCCGAGCCGATCGAGTGGAAGTCCCGCTCCTCGTACCGGCCCCCCGCCGGGTCGTAGGAGAAGATCCGGCCCTCGTCCCGCTCCTCGTCGTAGCCCGCGAACAGCGGCACCACCGCGAGGCCCTGCATCGCCATCCCGAGGTTCTGCCGCACCATCGTCGCCAGCCGGTTCGCCTTGCCCTCCACCGACAGCGTCCGGCCCTCGCGCTTCTCGTAGTGCTCGAGCTCCACCTGGAACAGCCGGACCATCTCGATCCCGATCCCGGCCGTCCCGGCGATCGCGATCGCGGAGAACTCGTCCGCGCGGAACACCTTCTCGATGTCGCGCTGCGCGATGACGTTGCCCGCCGTCGCCCGCCGGTCCCCCGCCATCACCACCCCGCCGGGGAAGCTCACCGCCACGATCGTCGTCCCGTGCGGGATGTCCTCCCCCGCCCGCGACGCCGGCGGCGTCCGCCCGCCCGGCAGCAGCTGCGGGGAGTACGCCCCCAGGAACTCGGTGAACGACGACGTGTCCGGGTTCGCGAACAACCCGGGCAGACGTCCGGTGTGCGATTCGTGGGACGCCACGCGACTCCCTTCCCTCCACCATGGCGCCGGCGCTCCAACCCCACCGGCACGGACGTCTACGACCCTACTGTTCAAGGTCGCCCGCGCGCATGCCGCGTCACCCCCGCCACGTCAGCCCACGGCGAACCCCGCGCCCGCCCGGCACCCGCGGCGGCCGGTCCGGGGCACCCCCGGCATGAGACATGGGCGGGACCGCGCAGGCCCGCCCATGTCCTTACCGTCGCCGAAGTCGGTCACAGAGAGAAGAGCAGATCGTTCCCCTCGAAATTCATCCCAGCCGGGAGCTCACTGGCCGCCCTTTTGGACATACGACCTGATGAATTCCTCTGCGTTCTCTTCGAGCACTTCGTCTATTTCGTCCAGAATCGTGTCCACGTCGTCCGTGAGCTTCTCCTGGCGCTCTTGCACGTCCTCGGTGGTCGTGGCCTCGGTCTCCTCGACCTCTTCCGTGCGCCGGGTGGTCTGCTTCTGACCGCCGGTGTCCTTCGTGGCCATTCCGTACCTCCGCTCTGCCGGTGCCTCCGACCCTAGCCGGGATCATCGAGGGCGAGCGGATCCTGGGAGGTCCGTTTCGCCGTCTCCACCGGAGGCCGGGGGCATGCTCGGGTTATCGCCCGTCCACCGACGAGCGAAACGGGCAAAGCGGTCACGAAACCGAGATCTCACCCGTTGGCGCAGGTCAGTGCGGTGTTGGGGCTGGATGGCCACACTACCCGGTGGAACGCGGGGGCCGGGCGACCCGCGCAGGGCCCGGCTCCCGGAACGCCCTCGATCAGTTCTGGCCGGTCAGCGTGGCCACCAGGTCGGCCGCGGTGCGGCAGCGGTCCAGGAGGGCGCCCACGTGCTCCTTGGTGCCGCGCAGCGGCTCCAGCGTCGGGACGCGCTGGAGCGACTCCCGGCCCGGCACGTCGAAGATGACCGAGTCCCAGGACGCGGCGGCCACCGATTCGGCGTACTGGCGCAGGCACCGGCCGCGGAAGTAGGCCCGCGTGTCCTCGGGCGGGTCCTCGACGGCCGCCTGGACCTGCTCCTCGGTGACGACGCGGTCGATGCGGCCGCGGTCCACGAGGCGGTTGTAGAGGCCCTTGTCGGGTCGGATGTCGCTGTACTGGAGGTCGACCAGCTGCAGGCGCGGGTGGGACCAGTCGATGCCGTCGCGGCTGCGGTAGCCCTCCAGGAGGGCGAGCTTGGCGACCCAGTCGAGCTCGCGGGACAGCTGCATGGGGTCGTCGCCCAGGCGGTGCAGGACGGACTCCCAGCGGTCGAGGACGTCCTTGGTCATCTCGTCGACGTCGGCGCCGAAGCGGTCCTCGACGTACTTGCGGGACTGCTCGAGGTACTCCATCTGGAGCTGGACGGCGGTCATCTTGCGGCCGTCGCGCAGGGTGAGCAGGTGCTTGCAGGACGGGTCGTGGGACACGGCGCGCAGCGCGGCGACGGGCATGTCGACGGACAGGTCGACGGTGAGGAAGCCGTCCTCGATCATGGCGAGGACGAGCGAGGTGGTGCCGAGCTTGAGGTAGGTGGACAGCTCGGCCATGTTGGCGTCGCCGATGATGACGTGCAGCCGCCGGTACTTCTCGGGATCGGCGTGGGGCTCGTCGCGGGTGTTGATGATGGGGCGCTTGAGCGTGGTCTCCAGGCCGACCTCGACCTCGAAGAAGTCGGCGCGCTGGCTGATCTGGAAGCCGTCGCCGCGGCCGTCGACGCCGATGCCGACGCGGCCCGCGCCGGTGACGACCTGGCGGGAGACGAAGAACGGGGTGAGGTGCCGGACGATGTCGGCGAAGGGCGTCTCGCGGCGCATGAGGTAGTTCTCATGGCAGCCGTAGGAGGCGCCCTTGTTGTCGGTGTTGTTCTTGTAGAGCTGGATGGGGTGGGTGCCGGGGACGAGGGCGGCGCGCTGGGCGGCGTCGGCCATGACGCGCTCGCCGGCCTTGTCCCAGATGACGGCGTCGCGCGGGTTGGTGCACTCGGGCGCGGAGTACTCGGGGTGCGCGTGGTCGACGTAGAGCCGGGCGCCGTTGGTCAGGATGACGTTGGCGAGGCCGAGGTCCTCGTCGGTGAGCTGGGTGGGGTCGGCGACCTCGCGGGCGAGGTCGAACCCCCGGGCGTCGCGGAGCGGGTTCTCCTCCTCGAAGTCCCAGCGGGCCCTGCGGGCCCGCGCCGCCGACGCCGCGAGGTAGGCGTTGACGACCTGGGAGGAGGTCACCATCGCGTTGGCCCCTGGCTGCCCGGGTACGGAGATGCCGTACTCGGTCTCGATGCCCATCACCCGCCGAACACTCATATCGTCGAGCCTATCGGGGCCGCGGGGGTGGAGCCACGGGACCGGGGGCGTGGCGGGGGTGTGGCGCGGCGGGGGCGCCGGTGCACGCGCACGCGGCGGCCTCCCTTGCGGGGGGCCGCCGCGCGGTGCCGGTCATGGTGCGGGGCGTTACAGGTACTGGCCGGTGTTGGCGACGGTGTCGATGGACCGTCCGGCCTCGGCGCCCTTGGTCCCGGAGACGAGCGTGCGGATGTAGACGATCCGCTCGCCCTTCTTGCCGGAGATGCGGGCCCAGTCGTCGGGGTTGGTGGTGTTGGGCAGGTCCTCGTTCTCACTGAACTCGTCGACGCAGGCGGCGAGCAGGTGGGTGACGCGCAGCCCCTTCTGGCCGGTGTCGAGGAACTGCTTGATGGCCATCTTCTTGGCCCGGTCGACGATGTTCTGGATCATGGCCCCGGAGTTGAAGTCCTTGAAGAACAGGACTTCCTTGTCGCCGTTGGCGTAGGTGACCTCCAGGAAGCGGTTCTCCTCGCTCTCGGTGTACATGCGCTCGACGGTCCGCTGGATCATCGCCTCGACGGTGGCCTCCTCGGAGCCGCCGTGCTCCTTGAGGTCGTCGGGGTGCAGCGGGAGGCCGCTGAGGATGTACTTGGAGAAGATGTCCTTCGCCGCTTCGGCGTCGGGCCGCTCGATCTTGATCTTGACGTCGAGGCGGCCGGGGCGCAGGATCGCGGGGTCGATCATGTCCTCGCGGTTGGACGCGCCGATGACGATGACGTTCTCCAGGCCCTCGACACCGTCGATCTCGCTGAGGAGCTGCGGGACGATGGTGTTCTCGACGTCGGAGGAGACTCCGGAGCCGCGGGTGCGGAAGATGGAGTCCATCTCGTCGAAGAACACGATGACGGGGGTCCCGGCGGACGCCTTCTCCCGGGCGCGCTGGAAGACGAGCCGGATGTGCCGCTCGGTCTCGCCGACGTACTTGTTGAGCAGCTCGGGGCCCTTGATGTTGAGGAAGAAGCTCTTGCCCTCCTGGCCGGTCTTCTCCGCCACCTGCTTGGCGAGGGAGTTGGCGACGGCCTTGGCGATGAGCGTCTTGCCGCATCCGGGGGGCCCGTAGAGGAGGACTCCCTTGGGCGGGCGGAGCTGGTGCTCGCGGAAGAGGTCGGCGTGCAGGTAGGGAAGCTCCACGGCGTCGCGGATCATCTCGATCTGGGAGCCGAGGCCGCCGATCTCGTTGTAGGAGATGTCGGGGACCTCTTCGAGGACGAGTTCTTCGACCTCGGCCTTGTGGATCTTCTCGTAGGCGTAGCCGGACCTGGACTCGAGCATCAGGGAGTCGCCGGCGCGGAGGGGGACCCCGCGCAGCGGCTCGGCGAGCTTGACGACGCGCTCCTCGTCGGCGTGCGCGATGACGAGGGCGCGTTCGCCGTCGTCGAAGAGCTCCTTGAGCATGACGACCTCGCCCTGCTCTTCGAACGCGAGGGCCTCGACGACGTTGAGGGCCTCGTTGAGCATGACCTCCTGGCCGCGCTGGAGCTCCTCCACGTCGACGGCGGGGCTGACGTTCACCCGGAGCTTGCGCCCGCCGGTGAAGATGTCGACCGTCCCGTCGTCGCGTGCTTCGAGGAAGACGCCGAATCCGGATGGTGGTTGTGCGAGCCTGTCGACCTCCTCCTTGAGCGCCACGATCTGTTCGCGAGCCTCTTTGAGGGTCGCTACGAGTCGCTCGTTCTGGCCGGTTACGGCGGCCAGGTTCGCCTGTGCCTCATGGAGGCGTTCTTCCAGTACGCGTACTTGGCGCGGGGATTCCGCGAGCTTGCGGCGCAGCACGGAGATCTCCTCCTCCAGGAAGGAGATCTGCGTTTGAAGGTCCCTGACCTCCTTTTCGTGCTGCGCCCTGCGCGCCCCAGCATCGTCACGAGCGGCCACGCCCCGTCACCTCCTCACGAAGAGAGCCGACGACCTACTGAGACCCTACCTATCTGGAGGGCTTCCGTAACCTGCCCATTCGGTGTTCGTGTCGTGCGGGGGTCGTCCGGGAGGGCCGGGAGGGGTGCCGCGGGGGCGGTGCGGGGCAGGGGGTTACGGGGCGCGGACCTGCGGGTTCGGGTGCCCGGGCGTGTCATGGGGCGGGGTTTGCCGAGTCGTGCGGGTGTGCGGTGACTCTCGGCGCCCCGGGCCGCGGGCGCGGCGCGTCGCGGCGCGGCGGGACGCGCCGCGACGGAGTGCCGGTCACGCACCGTGACGATCGGCGGGCGCCGTCTCTCCGGCGGGGTGGGCGCCCTTGGCGGGCCGGCGGCGGCGGGCGGGCGGGGTGACGCCGTCGGCGAGGCGGCGGGCGGTGACGAGGAAGCCGGTGTGGCCGACCATGCGGTGGTCGGGCCGGACGGCGAGGCCGTCGACGTGCCAGGAGCGGAGCATGGTCTCGAATGCGTAGGGCTCGGCGAAATTGCCGTGGGCGCGGAGGTCTTCGACGACGCGGGACATCTGCGTGGTGGTGGCGATGTACGCGCAGACCATGCCGCCCGGCACGAGGGCCTTGGCGACGGCGTCGAGGGTCTCCCACGGGGCGAGCATGTCGAGGACGACGCGGTCGACGTCGGTCTCGGTGAGGGCGTGCTCGAGGGAGCCGACGGTGAGGCGCCAGGCGGGGTGGGGGCCGCCGAAGAACTTCTCGACGTTGCCGCGGGCGATGTCGGCGAAGTCGGGGCGGCGCTCGTAGGACGAGACGAGGCCGTGCTCGCCGACGGCGCGCAGGAGCGAGCAGGTGAGGGCGCCCGACCCGGCGCCGGCCTCGACGACGCGGGCGCCGGGGAAGATGTCGGCCATGGCGATGATCTGGGCCGCGTCCTTGGGGTAGACGACGGCGGCGCCGCGCGGCATGCGGAGGGTGAAGTCGGCGAGGAGGGGGCGGAAGGCGAGGTACTCGGTGCCCCCGGTGGAGCGGAAGACGCTGCCCTCGGGGCTGCCGATGATGTCGTCGTGCGGGACCGAGCCCTTGTGGGAGTGGTAGAGCTTGCCGGGCTGCAGGGTGATCGTGTTGATGCGGCCCTTGGGGTCGGTGAGCTGAACCTGGTCGCCGGGGCGGAACGGGCCGTGGGGGGTGCGGCCGGGGGCGTGCGCGGTGCCGTTCGGCTGGGGTTCGCTCATGGTGCTCAAGGCTATCGGCGGGCGCGGTGCGGTCGGGCCGCGGCGGCCCGGCCGCGCGCGGCCGGGCGCCTGCGCGTCAGATCCCGGTGAAGGTGCGGTCGACGTCGGAGACCGCGAGGACGCCGTAGACGCGGCCGTCGGGTTCGACGAGGAGGTACTCCGACGCGGGGGCGCGGCGGAGGGCGTCGAGGAGGTCGTCGCCGGTGATGTCGGCCGGGAGGGTGAGGTCGTCGTGGATGCCGCGCGAGAGCTCGCCCGCGCTGATCCAGGGGCGGCGGTGCTCCGGGGTGGCGGTGACGGCCTTCTCGCTGACGAGGCCGAGGGGGCGCCCGTCGTGGTCGGCGATGACGATGGCGCCGGCATGGTCGGCGTGGGCGCGGCGGACGGCCTCGGCGAGCGGGGTGTCGGCGGTGACCAGGGTGGCGCGGCGGGCGAGGCCGCGGGCCGACAGCAGGGGGATGCGGTCGCGGACGCGCTCGGCGCGGATGGCCTGCGTCGCGCCGACCCAGATGAAGGAGGCGATGAGCGCCGACCACAGGAGGGCGAGCCAGCCGATGCCGCCGTCGTCGGCGGTGGTCGTGTAGGTGGCGAGGTAGGCGCCGGCGATGAGGCAGCCGATGGCGACGGCGCGGCCGACCCAGCCGGCGATGATGCCGCCGCTGCGGCTGCGCCCGGTGACCTTCCAGACGGCGGCGCGGACGAGGCGCCCGCCGTCGAGGGGCAGGCCGGGCAGGAGGTTGAACAGCCCGACGAGCAGGTTGGCGAAGGTGAGCGCCTCGAGGAGGAGCAGCGCGACGTCGGGGAGCGCGAGGGTGGCGTGGGCGAGCAGGCCGAGCCCGGCGAGGACGAGGTTGGTGAGCGGGCCGGCGAAGGCGATGAGGAATTCGCGGCCCGGGGTGGGGGCCTCGCGCTCGATGGCCGTCTCGCCGCCGAGGACGTGCAGGGTGACCGAGCGCACCGGCAGCCCGAAGATGCGGGCGGTGACGGCGTGGCTGAGTTCGTGGACGAAGACCGAGCCGTAGAGGAGGACCGCGTAGGTGAAGGCGACGAGGTAGCTCAGGGGGCGCTCGACAACGTCGTTGACCTGGCCTTCGAACATGACGGTGACGAGGACGGCGACCAGGAACCAGCTGGGTGAGACGTAGACCGGGACGCCGAGGACGCGGCCCATCGAGAGGCCGGGTCGCGGGGTGCGGCCGTCGTCGGGACCGGGGGCCCCGGCTGGTGTCCTGCCCTGGGTCGGGGGCGCGCTGTGTGTCACGCCTCCGATGCTACGGCCCCGGGGAGGGGCCCGTGCCTGCCGATGGGCGGGGGCGCGCGGGGGCGGGCGGGGCGGCCGCGGGATTTTCGTCGGGGGCGTCGCCTAGTCTGCTGTGCCATGACGACGACCGAGGCGGGTAGTGAGGCGTCCGTTCCGTCCGCGCGGGGCGGTGGCGGGGGCGCGGGGGACGTCGCGGTGGTGGGGTCGTTGTCGCCGTCCCGCGCGGGCGATTTCATGACATGTCCGCTGCTGTACCGGTTCCGGGTGATCGATCGGATCCCGGAGCGCCCGAGCGCGGCGGCGGTGCGGGGCACGCTGGTGCACGCGGTGCTGGAGCGGCTGTTCGACCTGCCGACGGGCGGGCGGACGCCGGCGGCGGCGCTGGAGATGCTCGGCCCGGAGTGGGAGCGGCTGCTGGCGGCGGAGCCGGATCTCGCGGGGCTGTTCGCGGAGGGGGACGCCGGCGAGGCGGAGCGGGCGGAGTGGCTCGCGCAGGCCCGCCGGATGGTCGAGCGGTACTTCACGCTGGAGGACCCGCGGCGGCTGGAGCCGGCGGAGCGCGAGCTGTTCGTGGAGACCGTGCTCGACTCGGGCCTCAAGCTGCGCGGGTACATCGACCGGGTGGACGTGGCGCCCAGCGGCGACGTGCGGATCGTCGACTACAAGACCGGGACGGCGCCGCGGGCCGACTTCGAGGCGCGCGCCCTGTTCCAGATGAAGTTCTACGCCCTGGTGCTGTGGCGGCTGCGCGGCCGGGTGCCGCGGCTGCTTCAGCTGATGTACCTCGGGAACGGCGAGGTGCTGCGGTACGAGCCCGACGAGGCCGACCTGCGCGCGACGCAGCGGAAGGTCGAGGCGCTGTGGCAGGCGATCCGGCGGGCGATGGACACGGGCGAGTGGCGGCCGCGGGCGGGCCGGCTGTGCGACTGGTGCGACCACAAGGAGCGGTGCCCGGAGTTCGGGGGCACTCCCCCGCCGCTGCCGGAGGTGCCGGTGCGCCGCCCGTCGCCGGCGGACCTGGAGGGCGCGGACCCGGACCGCGCCGGCCCGGACGGCGCGGCCCGCGAACACGGCGACCTGTAAGGCGCGCGAGCACGCCGGCCCGCAAGTGCGGACGCACGCGTGTCCACGGGGGTGCAGGCGCCGCCCCGCGGGCGCGGCGGGCTCATCCTTGGGGAGGACCGCGGATCCGCGTTCAGGAGGGGCCGGGACCTGCCGCGACCTCCTAGGGTGAGTGTCGTGTCACCCCGCATCCGTGGTCTTCATGCCGCCCGTGCCTGGCTGCAGGCGCGTCCGCAGGCGGCGGACGCGCTGCTCGCGGCCGGGTTGCTGCTGGCGGGACTGCCGCAGCTGTACCTGCAGGAGCTTCCGGACAGCGGTGACTACGCGCAGTTCCGGGCCCCGGACGTGTGGAACGGGCTGCTGGTCGTCGTGGTGACGATGGCGCTGGCGCTGCGGCGCCGCCGCCCGCTGCCGGTGCTGCTGTTCATCATCGCCGGCGAGACGGCGATGGCGGTCGCGCAGTATCCGCCGGCGGTGCCGGACGTGGTGGCGTTCCTGATCGCGGTCTACAGCGTGGCGGCGCACCGGGGGCTGGCGCAGAGCGCGCTCGGCGGCATGGTCTCGTTCGTGTACTTCCTGGTGTACCTGCTGCTCCTGCCGGTGTCGTCGGAACCCGTGGTGGTGATCACCGACTCGGCGCTGGTGATCGGCGTGTGGATGCTGGGCCGCAACCTGCGGCTGCGGCGGGCGTACTTCGCGGAGCTGGAGGACCGGGCCGCGCGGCTGGAGCGGGCGCGGGGGACGGACGCGCGGGCGGCGCGCATCGAGGAGCGGTCGCGGATCGCCCGGGAGCTGCACGACGTGGTGGCGCACCATGTGAGCGTGATGACGGTCCAGGCCGGGGCGGCGCGCCGGATCATCGACCGGGACCCCGGCAGCGCGCGCGAGGCGATGTCGACGATCGAGGAGGTCGGGCGGACGGCGCTGAGCGAGATGCGGCGGATCGTGGGCGTGCTGCGGACGGACCGGGACGCCGAGCAGGCGGGCCGGGAGCTGGCGCCGCAGCCGGGCCTGGGCGATCTCGGCGAGCTGCTGGACCACGTCCGGGAGACGGGCCTGTCGGTGCAGCTGTGGATCGAGGGCGAGGCGCGGCCGCCGTCGCCGGGGGTGGACGTGGCGGCGTTCCGGCTGATCCAGGAGGCCCTGACGAACACGCTGAAGCACGCGGGGCCGCAGGCGCGGGCCTGGGTGCGGCTCTACTACGGGGACGACGACCTGACCGTCGAGATCGAGGACGACGGGCGGGGCACGGCGACCTTCATGGCCGGGAACGGGGACAATCCGGGTCATGGACTGGTCGGCATGTACGAGCGTGTGGCGCTGTACGGTGGCGAGTTGAGGATCGGGCCGCGGGTCGGCGGCGGGTTCGGTGTGCGGGCGCGTTTCCCGCTGGAGGCGTGAGGTGCCGGCCGGCGGGACGCCGGCGGGCCGAGGCGAGGGCGGGAGCGTCGTGAGTCGAGGAGCGGTGACGATGGGGCGACCGGGGCGACCGGGGCTGCGGTCCGCCGGGGCGGCGCGGCCGGGCGGGGTGGCGCGATGACGGCGGTGCGGGTGCTGCTGGTCGACGACCAGCCGCTGCTGCGGACGGGGTTCCGGCTGATCCTGGAGGCCGAGGCCGACATAGCGGTGGTCGGCGAGGCGGGCGACGGCGCGGCGGCGGTGGAGATGACGCGGTCGCTGCTGCCGGACGTGGTGCTGATGGACATCCGGATGCCCGGGGTGGACGGGATCGAGGCCACCCGGCGGATCATCCGGGAGGGCGCCGCGTCCCACGACCCGAAGGTGCTGATCCTGACGACGTTCGATCTCGACGAGTACGTGATCGAGGCGGTCCGGGCCGGGGCGAGCGGGTTCCTGCTGAAGGACTCCCCGCCGGAGGACCTGGTGCAGGCGATCCGGATCGTGGCGGAGGGAGACGCGATCGTGGCGCCGAGCGTCACGCGCCGGCTGCTGGACAAGTTCGCGACGCGGCTCCCGGCCGTGCGGGACCAGTCTCCCCCACCGGGCCTGGACACGCTGACGGTCCGGGAGCGCGAGGTGCTCGCGCACGTGGCGCGGGGCCAGTCGAACGCGGAGATCGCGGCGGAGCTGGTGGTGAGCGAGACGACCGTGAAGACGCACGTGGGGAACGTGCTGGCGAAGCTCGGGCTGCGCGACCGGGTGCAGGCGGTCGTGTACGCCTACGAGACGGGTCTGAGCAGGCCGGGGCAGAGCTGACGGCGCCCGGCCCGGCCGGTTTCGAGACCGGTTCCAGGGGCGGTCCCTGAGAGATCCCTGACGTTCGGGGTAGCGGGGCCTACTCCCGGAGTACGACGGGGGGCGGGCTCCTCCTGCCGAGGGTGGACGGGGAAGTCCGTTCCGGGGGTGCATCCTTCGGGTTCGCGGGGCTTCTAGTGTTCTGGGTGTCGGATCGCCGGGGGGTCAAGGCGCGGTCCGGACGGACTCGACCACTCACACACGGGAGCTTCACGTGACGAACACCGCCCCTTCGACCGCCGGCGCGGACTCCGCGCCCGGGGCGGGCGACTTCGCCGCACGGACCCAGCAGATCGCGAAGGTGTACGGGCGCGGCGACGCCCAGGTCGTCGCGCTCGACGGGGTCACGGTCGGCATTCCCCGCGGCCGCTTCACCGCGATCATGGGCCCGTCCGGGTCCGGGAAGTCCACGCTGATGCACTGCATGGCGGGGCTGGACTCGGTGGACTCCGGGCAGGTGTTCATCGGCGGGACCGAGCTGACCGCGCTGAAGGACAAGCAGCTGACGCGGCTGCGCCGCGACAAGATCGGCTTCATCTTCCAGGCGTTCAACCTGGTGCCGACGCTGACGGCGCTGGAGAACATCACGCTGCCGATGGACATCGCCGGCCGCAGGCCCGACCGGGAGTGGCTGGACACCGTGATCGACACGGTGGGGCTGCGGCCGCGGCTGAAGCACCGCCCGAGCGAGCTGTCGGGCGGCCAGCAGCAGCGGGTGGCGTGCGCCCGCGCCCTGGCGTCCCGCCCGGAGATCATCTTCGCGGACGAGCCGACGGGCAACCTCGACTCGCGGTCGGGCGCCGAGGTGCTCGGCTTCCTGCGCGACTCGGTGCGTCGGATGGGCCAGACGATCGTGATGGTCACCCACGACCCGTCCGCGGCGGCGTACGCCGACCAGGTGCTGTTCCTGTCGGACGGGCAGATCGTCGACACGATGGCGGAGCCCACGGCCGAGCGGGTGCTGGAGCGGATGAAGAACTTCGACGCCGCCGCCCGTCCCGCCGCGGACTCGGAGGTCTCGGCGCGATGATGGGCAGGGTCACGCTCCGCAATCTCGCGGCGCACAAGATCAGGCTGGTGCTGACGGCGGTCGCGGTGATCCTCGGCGTCGCGTTCGTGGCCGGCACGCTGATCTTCACCGACAGCATGAACAAGCAGTTCGACGACCTGTTCAACAAGGTCGGCGCGAACGTCGCCGTGGACGTGCGGGCCCAGAAGGTCGTGGGCGGCGACGACGACGGCATGGCGGCCCGGCCGGTGCCCGCGGCGGTGCTGAAGGCGGTGCGGGGCGTCGAGGGCGTCAAGGACGTGAAGGGCAACGTCAACGGGTACGCGGCGGTCGTCGGCAAGGACGGCGAGATCGTCGGGACGGCGCAGAACGGCCCGCCGCAGATCGGCACGAACTGGACGGGCGGCGGGTCCTACGACCTGGCGTCGGGCCGCGCGCCGCGCGGGCCGGGCGAGGTCGTCATCGACGCGAAGACCGCGGAGAAGGGCGACCTGGCCGTCGGGGACGTCGCGCAGGTGCTCACCGCGGGCCCGCCCGCCCGCATGACGATCGTGGGGCTGGTCGACGCCGGCAACCTGATGGGCGCGACCCTCACCGGGTTCGACACCCCGACGGCGCAGAAGCTGATGCTGAAGCCCGGCTACTTCAGCGACATCGAGATGGGCTCCGCCGGGCCGTCCGAGCAGGAGCTGCGGGACCGGGTCGCGAAGGTCCTCCCGCAGGGCATCGAGGCCGTCACCGGGGAGAAGCTGCGCGAGGAGTCCAAGAGCGACATCGCGCAGATGATGAGCTTCTTCCGGACGTTCCTGCTGGTGTTCGCGCTGATCTCGATCTTCGTCGGGGCGTTCATCATCTTCAACACGTTCTCGATGCTGGTCGCGCAGCGGACCCGTGAGCTGGCGCTGCTGCGCGCGATCGGCGCGGCCCGCGGGCAGGTGACGCGGGCGGTGATCGGCGAGGCCGTCGCGGTCGGCGTGGTCGGCTCGACGCTGGGCCTCGCGGCCGGGGCCGGGCTGGCGTCGCTGCTGCAGTCGCAGGTGGGCGACGCCGGGCAGGGCGGCCTGACCTTCACCGCGACGCCGGTGATCTGGTCGTACGCGGTCGGGATCGTGGTGACCGTGGTGTCGGCGTACTTCCCGGCGCGGCGCGCCGCGAAGATCCCGCCGGTCGCGGCGATGCGCGACGACGTGGGCCTGCCGCAGCGGTCGCTGCGGATCCGGGTGGCGCTCGGGTCGCTGCTGACCCTGGCCGGCGCGGGCCTGATCGGCGTCGGCCTGGCGGGCGGCGGCGACAACCCGGCGATCCCGGTCGGCGCGGGCGCGTTCGGGGTCTTCATCGGCGTCGCGATGCTCGCCCCGGTGATCAGCGTCCCGGTGCTGAAGGTGCTCGGCGCGCCGTCCGCGCGGCTGATGGGCTCCCCCGGGCGGCTGGCGCGGCAGAACGCGCTGCGCAACCCGCGCCGGACCGCGGCGACCGCCGCGGCGCTGATGATCGGCCTGGCGCTGATCACGACGGTGAACGTGCTCGGCGCGACGATGCGCGCGTCGATCGACGAGCAGGTGGACGCCCAGTTCGGCGCGGACTACCTGGTGCAGTCGCAGGGTCCCGGCGGGGTGAACGCCGAGGCCCAGCAGCGGATCAAGGACACGCCGGGCGTGCTGTCGGTGTCGCCGACCTACGACGCGAAGGCCGAGATCGACGGCAAGGACGTCTACTACGTCGCGGGCGACCTGCCGGCGCTGGCCGCGGCCGCCCGGCTGAAGCTGGAGTCGGGCTCGGCGTCCACCGGGCCGGCGTCGATCATGGTCGACGAGGACACCGCGAAGGACCGCGGCTGGAAGGTCGGGACGGCGGTGCCCGTGCGGTTCACCGACGGGCAGACCGAGCGGCTCACGCTGTCCGGCGTGTACGCCAAGAGCGACCTGATCGGGCCGCGGCTGATCTCGCAGCAGGCGCACCTGCGGCACACGCTGCGGCCCACCGTCGGGATCGTGGTGGTCGACGCGCGGAAGGCGGACGCGTCCACCAAGGCCGCACTGGACTCGGCGGTGAAGGCGTACCCGAACCTCGAGGTCGCCGACCAGGCGACGCTGAAGGACGACGCCCGCAAGCAGGTCGACGGGTTCGTGACGTTCCTGACGATCCTGCTGATCATGTCGGTGATCATCGCGGCGGTCGGGGTCGTGAACACCCTCGCGCTGTCGGTGATCGAGCGGACCCGGGAGATCGGGCTGCTGCGCGCGATCGGGATCTCCCGGCGGCAGCTGCGCCGGATGATCCGGCTGGAGTCCATCATGATCGCGGTGTTCGGCGCGGTGCTCGGCATGGGCATCGGGGTGGCGTTCGGCGCGGCGCTGCAGAACGCGCTCGCCGACCAGGGCCTCGGCGTCCTCGCCGTCCCGTACGGGACGCTCGCGGTGTACCTGGTGGTGGCCGCGGTGATCGGTGTGCTGGCGGCGCTGTGGCCGGCGTGGCGGGCGGGGCGCATGGACGTCCTGAAGGCCATCTCGACCGAGTAGGCCGGCGGCGCCGGGCCGCGCGAGCGCGAGAAGACCCGGGCCCCTCCGCGCGGAGGGGCCCGGGTCTTCTCGGTGTGCAGGAGCGCCGGGGGGAAGGTCCGGCGGCGTCCTACTCGGCCGCGGTCTCCGAGGCGTCCGCGGAGGCCTCGTCGGCGGACGGTGCGCCCGGCGCCACCGCGGCCTTGGCGACCGCGTCGGTGGCGCTGACCGTGGTGTTCTCCGGGAAGTGGCAGGCGGCCTGGTGGCCGGGGCTGAGCTCCACCAGCGGCGGCTCGACCTGCTTGCAGATGTCCTGCGCCTTCCAGCAGCGCGTGTGGAAGCGGCACGCGGGCGGCGGGTCGATCGGGCTCGGCACGTCTCCCTGCAGCCGGATCCGCCGGCGCTCGTCGCGCTGGCTCGGGTCCGGGATGGGCACCGCCGACAGCAGCGCGTTGGTGTAGGGGTGCATCGGCCGCTGGTACAGGTCCGCGCGGTCCGCGACCTCGACGATCTTGCCGAGGTACATGACCGCGACGCGGTCGGAGATGTGCCGGACGACCGACAGGTCGTGCGCGATGACCACGTAGGTGAGGTCGAGCTCGTCCTGCAGGTCCTCCAGCAGGTTGACGACCTGCGCCTGCACCGACACGTCCAGCGCCGACACCGGCTCGTCCGCGATGATGAGCTTCGGCTTGAGGGCGAGGGTGCGGGCGATGCCGATGCGCTGCCGCTGCCCGCCGGAGAACTCGTGCGGGTAGCGGTTGTAGTGCTCGGGGTTGAGGCCGACGAGCTCCAGGATCTCCTGGACGGCCTTCTTCACGCCCTGCTTGGCCTCGATGTTCTGCAGCCGGAACGGGGCCCCGACGATCGCGCCGACGGTCTTGCGCGGGTTCAGCGACGAGTACGGGTCCTGGAAGATCATCTGCAGGTCGCGGCGGAGCGGCCGCAGCCGGGACTGGGACATCTTGGTGATGTCCTGCCCCTCGAAGCTGATCCGCCCGAAGCTGGGGTCCAGCAGCCGCATGATCATCCGGCCGGTGGTGGACTTGCCGCAGCCGGACTCCCCCACCAGCCCGAGGGTCTCGCCCTTGCGGACCGAGAACGACACGCCGTCGACGGCCTTGACCGCCGCGACCTGCCGGCGCAGCAGCCCCGCGGTGACGGGGAAGTGCTTGCCGAGGTTGTCCACCTCCAGCAGCGGCTCGCCGTCCCACGCGGGGCGGGCCTCCGCGGCCGGACGGGTCGCGTCGGCCGGGGTCTTGGAAATGTTCACAGTCTCGTTCCCACCCGTGCTCGTCACAGCTTCGGCCGGATCTCGTCGTTCCAGATCTCGCGCTTCTTCTCCAGCGGGAGGTGGCACGCCGCCTTGTGGCCGGGCGCGAGCTCGACCAGCTCCGGCCGCTCGGTCGTGCACTTGTCGCCGTTGAGGTCCTTGTAGGGACAGCGCGGATGGAACGCGCACCCGGACGGGACGTTGATGAGGCTCGGCGGCGAGCCCTCGATCGGCTGGAGCCGTTCGGTGCGCTCGCGGTCCAGCCGCGGCATCGACCCGAGCAGCCCCCACGTGTAGGGGTGCAGCGGGTGGTGGAAGGCGTCCTCGACCGAGGCGTACTCCGCGGCGCGGCCGGCGTACATGACCAGGATGTCGTCCGACAGCTCCGCGACCACCCCGAGATCGTGGGTGATCATGATGACGGCGGAGTTGAACTCCTGCTGCAGGTCGCGGATCAGGTCCAGGATCTGCGCCTGGACGGTCACGTCCAGGGCCGTCGTCGGCTCGTCGGCGATCAGCAGCTCGGGGTCGCACGACAGCGCCATCGCGATCATCGCGCGCTGCCGCATGCCGCCGGAGAACTGGTGCGGGTAGTCGTCGACCCGCTTGTCCGGCTTGGGGATGCCGACGCGGCCGAGCATCTCGATGGCGTGCTTGCGCGCCACCTGCTTCGACACGTCGTTGTGGACCCGGTAGGCCTCGACGATCTGCTTGCCGACCGTGTAGAACGGGTGCATCGCCGACAGCGGGTCCTGGAAGATCATCGCCATGTCGCGGCCGCGGAGCCGGCGCACCTCGGACTGCGAGGCGTTGACGAGCTCCTTGCCGTTCAGCCAGATCTCACCCGACACGTTGGCGTTGCGCTTGTTGTGCAGGCCGAGGATGCCGAGGCTGGTGACGCTCTTGCCCGAGCCGGACTCGCCGACGATGCCGAGGGTGCGGCCGCGCTCCAGCTGGAACGACAGGCCGTCCACCGACTTCACCAGGCCGTCGTCGGTCGGGAAGTGGATCTTGAGGTCGCGGACGTCGAGGAACGAGGTGGGGGCCTCGCCGGTGCCCGCGGTGTCCGCGGCGGGCGCGGTGCCGGTCATCAGCTCAGCCTCACTCTCGGGTCGACGACGGCGTACAGCAGGTCCACGATCAGGTTGATCCCGACGATCGAGGTCGCCGTGATCAGCGTGATGCCGAGCACCATGGGCAGGTCGCCGCCGTTGATCGAGCTGATCGCGAGCTGGCCCAGCCCGGGGATGCCGAAGGTGTTCTCGGTGAGCACCGCGCCGCCGAGCAGCAGGCCGAGGTCGAGACCGAAGATCGTGAGGATCGGCGTCAGGGACGCGCGCAGCGCGTGCTTGGTGACGACGGTCTTCTCCGGCAGCCCCTTGGCGCGGGCGGTGCGGATGTAGTCCTCGTTCATCGTCTCCAGCATGCCCGCTCTGGTGAGCCGCGCGTACATCGCCGCGTACAGGAACGCGAGCGTCACCCACGGGAGCACCAGCGACTGGAACCACATGACGGGGTCCTGGGTGATGCCGAGGTAGCTGCCCCCGCCCGGGAAGATCTTGAGGGTGTAGGAGAACAGCGCCAGCGAGACCAGGCCCGTGAAGTAGATGGGCAGCGACACCCCGCTCAACGCGATGATCATCGCGGTGCGGTCCCAGAGGGTGCCCCGGCGCAGCGCCGAGATGACTCCGGTGCTGATGCCGCCGATGAGCCAGATGACGGCCGCGCCGAGGGCCAGCGACGCGGTCGCCGGAGCCCGGTCGAGCAGCGTCTCCAGCACGGGCTGGCTGCTGCGGTAGGAGTACCCGAGGCAGGGCGCGGGGCAGTGGTCGGTCACGGGGCCGGCCTTGTAGTCCTTGCCGACCACGATGGCCTTCAGGTAGTTCCCGTACTGCACCACGATCGGCTTGTCGAGGCCGAGCCGCTCTTTGGTGTCCTGGATGGCCTCGGCCGTCGGCGCCTTGCCGACGTAGGCGGCCGCGAGCTGGTCTGTGGTCTGTCCCGCCAGCTTCGGCAGCCCGAAGAAGATGCCGAAGGTCACCAGGCTGACCAGCAGCAACATGAGGACGGCACCGATGAGGCGCCGGATGATGTATGCGAACACATTCCTCGGCCCCACCCGCCGGCCGGGTGGACCTGTAGGTCCTGACCCGGCCGGCGGGCGTCGCCTTCACCTGCCTTCAGATGGACGCACGGACGAGCGGATGGTTACTCCACGCCCATGTTCAGGTAGTCGTACATACCGCCATAGGAGTAGGTGATCCCGACGTTCGTGACCCGCTTCGGCCGGTACATCAGGGCCTTGGCGTAGATCAGCGGGACCTCCGCGGCGGACCCCATGACCAGCTTGTCGATCTCGCCGTACGCCTTCGTGCGCGCCGCCTTGTCGGTGTTGGCGATGGCGTCGTCGAGCGCCTTGTTGATCGCGGGGTCGTCCAGCTCGGCCAGGTTGGTGCCGCCGGAGGGCTTGATGGCGTCACCGTGGACGATCTGGGCGAGGAAGCCGTAGCCGGTCGGCCAGTCGGCCGCCCACGCCATGATCATCATGCCGACGCCGTGCTTGTGGACGTAGTCCGGCACGCCGACGTACTTGTTGAAGTAGTCACCGGCCGGCCACTGCACGATGTCGACCTTGATGCCGACCTTGGCCAGGCTCTGCTGGATGGCCTGCGCCATGGCGACTTCCTTCGGCCGGTCGGACCGGGCCGAGATCTTGGTGCTGAAGCCGTTGGGCTGGCCGCAGGCCTTCAGCTCCTCCTTGGCCTTGGCCATGGTGGCGTCGTCGAGGCCGTTGCCGCCCTCGGCCTGCTTCTGCGGGTACAGGTCGAACTTGGTGTAGCCGTCGACCGTGGGGGGCAGCACCGTGGTGGCGACGTCACCGCCGGCCAGCGGGCCTCCGTAGGCGGTCTGGGCCGCGACCTTGTCCGTCGCGTACTGCACGGCGATGCGGCAGTGCACGTTGTCCAGCGGCTTCACGTGGACGTTCAGCGACATGAACCGCAGGAAGCCCTGGACGGGGTTGTCCACGTACGGCTTCTGGTTGTCGGCCAGCACCTTGGGCTGCGTGCCCGACTGGACGCCGACGCCCGCCATGTCCATGTCCAGCGTGCCGGCGAGCAGCCGCTGGTCGATGTCGTCCGGGTTCTGCTTGAGCTGGACCTCGATCTTGTCGGGCAGCGCCTTGCGGAGCGGGTCCGTGCTCTGGTTCCAGTGGGGGTTCCGCGACAGCGTCATGGACTTGCCGCGGGTGTAGTTGTCGACCTTGTACGGGCCGCTGGAGACGATGGAGTTCGCGTACTTCAGGCCGGTGTCCTTGGCCTTCGGCACGGGCATGGTCTGCGACATCGCGACCAGGTAGTCGAACTCGGAGAACGGCGTGTTCAGGTGGAACACGATCGTCTGGTCGTCGGGGGTCTCGATCGACTTGAGGCCCTCGTCGCTCTTGTCGTCGTAGGGGCCCTTGTACGCGGGCTTGTTGTCGACGAGGTACTGCTTGAAGTACTTCGGACCGAGCTGCAGCTCCTTGGAGTAGTTGCTGCGCTCGACCGCGTACTTGACGTCCTTCGACGTGACGGTGGTGCCGTCGTCGAACTTGACGCCGGTCCGCAGCTTGTACGTCCAGGTCTTGCCGCCGTCGCTGGGCGTGCCCAGGTCGGTGGCCAGGTCCGGGACGACCTCGAGGCTCTCCTTGCCGGCGGCCGGCTTGAAGGTGGTGAGCCCGCGGCCGTACAGCCGCGCGAAGTTCTGCGAGAACGCGTAGTAGGTGTCGCCGGGGTCGGGCGAGTCCCAGTCGTCGGAGCTGGCGAGCTTGAGGGTGCCGCCCTTCTTGTCCGACTTGTGGACGACCTCGTTGACGCCGGCGTTGTAGCCGGGGCCGCTCCCCGAGCTTCCCGACTCTCCGCCGCCACAGGCGGAGAGCAACGCGGCCGCGGCCACACCGGCCGCGAAGACCGCGATCGGTCTCGTTTTGTTCATGTGCAGGCGCACCCCTTCAATTAGACGGGTCGGATGGACCCGAGTCACTTGGCCCGAGGGTCGAGAGCGTCCCGCAGCCCGTCACCGAACAGGTTGAAGGCGAGGACGGTGATGAAGATCGCCATACCGGGGATGATCATGAACATCGGGTCCGACTGGTACAGCGGCACCGCGAGGGTCAGCATGTAGCCCCACGAGGGCGTCGGCGGGATCACTCCGACGCCGAGGAACGACAGCGCGGCCTCGAACAGGATGTTGGTCGGGATCAGCAGGGTCGAGTAGACCAGGATCGGCGCGACCAGGTTGGGCAGGACCTCCTTGAACAGCACGTAGCTGTTCTTGGCGCCCATGCTGCGGGCGGCGTCGACGAACTCCCGCTCGCGCAGCGACAGCGTCTGCCCCCGGATGATGCGGCCGATGTAGGGCCAGTTGAAGAACCCGATGACGAAGATCAGCACCGATACCCGCAGGCCGTTGCCGTTCAGCCCGAAGGAGCCGTCGGACACGACGCCGACCAGGGCGATCGCGAAGAGCAGCAGCGGGAAGGCGAGGAAGGCGTCCATGGCGCGGCTGATCAGGTAGTCGACCCAGCCGCCGAAGTAGCCGGCCATGATGCCCATGACCGTCCCGATGGCCACCGACAGCAGCGTCGCGAGGAACGACACCAGCAGCGAGATCCGGGCGCCGTGCACGATGCGGGCCAGCATGTCGCGGCCGGTGCCGGGCTCCACGCCGAGCCAGTGGTCGGCGCTGATCCCCGAGTGCCAGAAGCCGTGCTTGGGCCGGTTGTAGGTCGGGTCGACGAGGTTCTGGTGGTACGCCAGGGGGTCCTGGACGAAGTACGGGCCGAAGATCGCGATCAGGATCAGCAGGATGACCACGACGGCGCCGGTCAGCGCGATCTTGTCGCGCTTCAGCCTCATCCAGGCGATCTGACCGAGGGAGCGCCCCTGGATCTTCTTGCTGTCGACACCGGCGAGGACCGCTTCCGGCTGCGCCTCGGTGTCGGACCCGGTCACCTCAATGGGTGCGGCCACGCTCCATACCTCCTACCGTCCGGCCACTGGTTCGGCCATGCCGCCGGCGTCCGACCGGCGACCGCGGAGATCATCCGCTGCCCCCGTGCCCGTTACGCCGCGTTTGCTGAAGGGAAACGTAGTCCTTCGGGCACGACTGTCCATCCGTGAAGCGAGCTTCGCCAGTACCCGTATCTGACTTGTGATCTCGTCGTCATCTGGGGCACACGCGCCCGAACGCCACTTCGGACAAATCGCCCGAATAGTACGTTCGCTTCCACCCGGTCAGGCAACTCGAAGCCGGTCCAGACCACCAAGCTTTACCGTACCGAGTCCGATCTGAGACCGATTCTCCGCAGGTCAGCCCCTCATGGCCGCAGAAGACACAGGATAGCGGCGGGCCGGGGCTCCCCCGTCGCATGGGGGAGCCCCGGCCCGCCGCCGTGGCGCGGGCGCGCCCGCGCGCCCGCCCGGGGCCGGTCCCGGGTCAGGAGATGCCGCGGTCGCGCAGGATGCGCTCGATCTCGGCCATCTCCGGGTCGCCGCCGGTCCGCTCGGGCCCCCGCACGGCGCCCTTCGGCTTCGCGCCGCGGCCCGCGGACTTCCGGCCGCCCTCCCCGGCGGCGGCCTTCCCGCCGTCCGGCGCGGCGTCCGCGCGGCGGCTCAGCATCGCGCCGGACGCCAGGTACAGCAGCACGGCGAGACCGCCCACCGCGACGCCCGCCCACTTCACCGGGCTGAACGCCAGGTCGACGAAGAACTCCGTGACCCCCGTCATCGCCGCGGCCAGCGGCACCAGGGACAGTGCGGCGCCGCGCAGGCCCGTGCCCGCGCCGCGGCGGCGGTAGGCGCCCCAGCTGATCACCAGCCCGGCCAGGGTGACCCCGAGGCTGATCGCGAAAATGACTGCGTCGCTCATGCCGGCCCCTCTTCTCCGTACGGTGGTGCTCTCTCCATCGTCACACGCGGGACGGCGGTATCGCTCCTCCCGGCGGACGGTTCCCGAGCAGGGCGATCTCCTCCTCCGGCGTGACCCTCCCCCTAGGGAGCGCCCCCTGCGGGGCAGCCCGCGGGTATCAGGGGCGCGGGCACGCTCAGGGGATCAGGGAGCGGAGCATCTGCAGGTCGACCTCGCGCAGCGAGGCCACCACGGTGCGGCCCGGCGCGGGCGGGATCGGCAGGACGCCGGGGACCGCCACGGTCGCGCAGCCCGCCGCCTCCCCCGCCGCGACGCCGTTCGGCGAGTCCTCCAGCACGACGCAGCGGGCCGGGTCGGCGCCCAGCCGCGCGGCGGCGGTGAGGTACGGCTCGGGGGCGGGCTTGGTGCGGGCGACCTCGTCGCCGGCGACGCTGAGCGCGAAGTGCTCGCGGCCGATCGCGTCCAGCACCGGCTCGATCAGCCGGCGGTGGCTGGAGGACACCAGCGCGGCCGGGACGCCGGCGGCGCGGATCTCCGCGAGCAGCTCCTTGGCGCCCGGCATCAGCGGGACGCAGGCGGTGAGCCGCTCGGCCATGCCGTCCAGCATCCGCCGCCCGACCTCCTCGGGGTCGGCGTCCGCGCCGGTGAGCTCCAGCATGTAGTCGACGGCGATGGACAGGGAGCCGCCGACGAGCTTCTCCTGGTGGGCCGGGGTCCACTCGCCGCCCAGCCACGCCATGACCTCGGACTCGACCTCCAGCCAGACGCGCTCGGAGTCGATGAGCAGGCCGTCCATGTCGAAGAGAACGGCCTGGAGGCCGCCAGTGGGGGTGCACATGTAACCCCACCATAACCGGGAGATCGCGGGGAGCTCACGGGCGTCCGCATGCCGGAACGCCGCCGGCCCGCGGCGCTTCTTGGACGAGGTGTGCAAAGAGGCCGTGACGGATGGGTCGGTGGACCGATACCGTGCCAGCAGTGACTACCAACGGGTAAGGAACGGCATGAGCGCGTACCGCATCATCCTCGTCGGCACCGACGGCTCGGACTCCTCGTTCCGCGCGGTGGACCGTGCCGCGCAGCTGGCCGCCGCGACCGGCGCCACCCTGCTGCTGGCCTCGGCCTACAGCCCGATGCCCGAGCGCGAGCGCGCCAGCGCCGCCGACCGGCTCGGGGACCTGGCGTACAAGGTGCAGGGCTCGACGCCCGCCGACGACGCGCTGCGGGCGGCGCGGGAGCGGGCGGTCGCGGCCGGCGCCACCGACATCGAGCAGGTCTCGGTCGAGGGCGACCCGGTGGACGTGCTCGCCAAGCTCACCAAGGAGCGCGAGGCCGACCTCGTCGTCGTCGGGAACCGGGGCCTGAACAGCCTGGCCGGGCGCATCCTCGGCTCGGTGCCGGCGAACCTGTCGCACCGCTCCCCCTGCGACGTGCTGATCGTCCACACCACCCCGAAGGGCAAATGACCGTCCGCCGGCCCCCGTCCGGCGCCGATGGGCGGGCGCCTTCCCGGGGAGACCGGATCGTGATCTGTTTCCGCCCCTGGCGTAGGGTGCCGGGGTCTGGCTCGTGAGGGGTGGGGTAGGTCACTGTCAGGACGTAGGCTGACAGCCACCGATCATGAGCGGGGCCCCCGACCCCGGGAATGGCGCCCCCGTCGGTGACGCTGTACGTGGGCGTCGGAAGGAGGCAGCGCGTGGTCGAGCTCGAAAGCGTGCCGGAACTCGTCGATCCGGTGCTCGTGGCCGCCTTTGAGGGGTGGAACGACGCCGGGGAGGCCGCCAGCGGGGTGATCGCGCATCTGGAGTCGTCCTGGGAAGCGGTGCCCATCGCCGAACTCGATCCCGACGACTACTACGACTTCCAGGTCACCCGCCCGATCGTGGAGATGACCGACGGGGAGACCCGCGGCATCACCTGGCCGACGACGCGGGTGTCGTGGGCGCGGCTGCCGAGCGGCAAGGACGTGGTGCTGCTGCACGGCATCGAGCCGAACATGCGGTGGCGGTCGTTCTGCCGCGAGCTGGTCGGGCTGATGCTGGAGCTCGGGATCCGCAACGTCGTCCTGCTGGGCGCGCTGCTGGCCGACGCCCCGCACACCCGGCCGGTGCCCGTCACCGGTGCCGCGTCGGAGGCCGGGCTGGTCAGCACGCTGCACCTGGAGCCGGCCCGCTACGAGGGGCCGACCGGCATCCTCGGGGTGCTGCAGGACGCGTGCGCGAAGGCCGACCTCGACACGGTGTCGCTGTGGGCGGCGGTCCCCCACTACGTGGCGCAGCCGCCGTCGCCGAAGGCGACGCTGGCGCTGCTGCGCCGCGTCGAGGACCTCCTCGACGTCACCGTCCCGCTCGGGGAGCTGCCCGAGGAGGCGCGCGCCTGGGAGCACGGCGTGAACGAGCTCGCCGAGGAGGACTCCGAGGTCGCCGAGTACGTCCGGACGCTGGAGGAGCAGAAGGACGCCACCGAGCTGCCGGAGGCGAGCGGCGACGCCATCGCCCGCGAGTTCGAGCGCTACCTGCGCCGCCGCGACCCCGGCCGCGGCCCGGCCTAGCGGCCTATACTCGATCGCGTCCCGTTCCCGGCGATGGCCCGCGCACGCCGCGAAGTGCGCCGATCATGACTTCCACGTTCTCGGAGGGCGGCAGCGCCCGCAGGCGGTGAGCGCCCGCACGCGGGGTCCGGCGATCCGGGTCCGGCCCCCGCGCGAACTGCGCCGGCAGCGCCGCCACCGCGGCCACGCCTGCTGGGACCACCTCGTCGCCGCGCCGCTGTGGCCGCTGCACGGCGCCAACCTCGGGACGCTGCTGCGCACCTGCGACGCCGTCGGCGCCTGCATGGCCGTGCCCCGCTTCCCCTGGGTGCCGGACGCCCTCGAACGCGGCAACACCCTGCGCCGCCCCGCCTGCGTCCACTGGGTGAACGAGCCGCTCGGCTGGCTGGAGCGGCAGCGGGAGGCCGGGTCCCGGGTCGTCGGCGTGGAACTCGCCGACGAGGCGGTGCGGCTCGCCGACCTGCCCGCCGCGCGGGTCCGGACGGTCGCCGTGCTGGGGCACGAGCGGACCGGCATCCCCGCGGAGGCGCTCGACCTGCTCGACCTGGCCGTCGAGATCCCCATGGTGGGGGGCGGCAGCAGCCTGAACGTGGCCGTCGCCGGGTCGCTGGTGCTCTACAAGCTCGCCGGTCTGCTCTGAGCGGTCAGAGGGCGACGCCGAGGAGGGCGTCGACGATGGCCCTGGCCTGGGCGGGGGCCTGCTCGTCCGCGCCGTCGTGGGCGGCCCAGTCGTCGACGGCGGCGAGGGCGGCCGGGGCGTCCAGGTCGTCGGCGAGGCGGGCGCGGACCGCGGCGGCCAGCGGCGCGGCGGGCGGCCCGGACGTGCGGGCCGCGGCGGCGCGCCAGCGGGCGAGGCGGGCGTCCGCCGCCTCCAGCTGGTCCGGCGTCCACTCCCAGTCGGCGCGGTAGTGGTGGGCGAGCAGCGCCAGCCGGATCGCCATGGGGTCGGCGCCGCCCTCGCGCAGCTTCGACACGAACACCAGGTTGCCGCGCGACTTCGACATCTTCTCGCCGTCCAGGCCGACCATGCCGGCGTGGACGTAGGCGTGGGCGTGCGGGCGCTCGCCGGTGGCGACCTGGGCGTGCGAGGCGCTCATCTCGTGGTGCGGGAAGGCGAGGTCGGAGCCGCCGCCCTCCACGTCGAAGGCCATGCCGAGGTACTCGACGGAGATCGCCGAGCACTCCACGTGCCAGCCGGGGCGGCCCTCGCCGAACGGGGAGTCCCAGCCGGGCTCGCCGGGGCGGCGCGCCATCCACAGCAGCGGGTCGAGGGGGTCGCGCTTGCCGGCGCGGTCCGGGTCGCCGCCGCGCTCGGCGAACAGCGGGGCCATCTCGGCGCGGCCGAGCCCGCTGACCCCGCCGAAGGACGGGTCGGAGGCGACCGGGAAGTAGATGTCGCCGTCCACCGCGTAGGCGGCGTCGCGGCCGCGCAGCTTCTCGATCATCTCGACGACGAGCGGGATCGCCTCGACCGCGCCGATGTAGCGGTCGGGCGGCAGGATCCGCAGCGCGGTCATGTCCTCGCGGAACAGCTGGATCTCGCGGTCGGCGAGGGCGCGCCAGTCCTCGCCGGTCTGCTCGGCGCGTTCCAGCAGCGGGTCGTCGACGTCGGTGGCGTTCTGGACGTAGTGGACGCGGTGGCCGAGGTCGCGCCAGACGCGGTTGACGAGGTCGAACGCGAGGTAGGTGTTGGCGTGGCCGAGGTGGGTCGCGTCATAGGGGGTGATGCCGCACACGTACATCCGGGCCGTCTCGCCGGGGGCGGTGGGGCGCGCGGCGCCCGCCCCGGTGTCGTGCAGGGCCAGCGGACGGTCGGCGGCGGGCAGGCCCGCGTCGGGCAGGCTGGGGACTTCGGAGGCGGGCCACGATCGCATACCGAAAGCTTATCCATGCGCAGCTAGCGGCATTGCTCCGAGATCATGGCAAGTGTCCCCGGCTGCCCGGGAAGGCCCGTCCCGTACCTCCGGTCCGCCCGGCTCAGGCGGGGCGGACGCGCGGGTCCAGGAACGCGTAGCCGATGTCGACGAGCAGGTTCGCGACGGTCACCGAGAACGTCACCAGCAGCGTCACCCCGATGATCACCGGGGTGTCGCCGGCGGCGATGGACTGGTACACCAGCTGGCCGACGCCCTGCAGCCCGAACACCTTCTCGGTGACGATCGTGGAGCCGATCAGGGCGCCGAGGTCGATGCCGAGCTGGGTGACGACCGGGGTCAGCGCCGCCCGCAGCGCGTGCCCGCGGACGACGCGGCGCTCCGGCAGGCCCTTGGCGCGGGCCGTGCGCACGTAGTCCTCGTCCAGGACGTCGAGCATCGCCCCCCGGGTGAGGCGCGTGTAGGCGGCCATCATCAGGAAGGCCAGCGCGAACCACGGCAGGATCATGCGGCGCAGGAAGTGCTCCTGCAGGGGCGGGCCGGCCTCGAAGAGGTGGACGCCGCCCGCGCCCAGGCCGATCGTGAACAGCGACAGCAGCGCCAGCGCCATGACGAACGGCGGTGTCGACAGGCCGGCGAGGACGAAGACGGTGACGGTCCGGTCCCACAGGCCCCGCGCCCGGGACGCGCCGGTGACGCCGGTGACGATGCCGCCCGCGAACCACAGGGCCGCCGCGCCCGACACCAGGTACAGCGTCGTCGGGAGCCGGGCGCCGATCAGCGCCGTGACCGGCGTCCCGTTGACGTAGGAGTCGCCGAGGTCGCCGCGCGGCAGCCGGGCGAGGAACCACCAGTACTGGACGAGGAGCGGCCGGTCCAGGCCGAGGTTGCGGCGGATCTGCGCCAGCGTCTCGGGGGTGGCGCGGGGCCCGCCGATGACGCGCTCGACGGTGACGGGCGACAGGTGCAGGACCGCGAACGTGAGCGTGGCCACGAGCCACAGCACGACGGCGGCGTACAGGAGGCGGCGGACGGCGAAGCGCGGCACCGGCGGGTCACCTCCCGGCGGCGGCGCGGTCGCCGCGCGGGTCGAGGGCGTTGCGGACGCCGTCGCCGAGCAGGTTGAACGCCAGCGTGGTGGCGAGCAGCAGCAGGCCGGGGACGGCGAGCAGCCACCAGGCGGTGCGGAACTGCTCGCCGCCCTCGCCGAGCATCGACCCCCAGCTCGGCATCGGCGGCCGGACCCCGACGCCGAGGAACGACAGGGTCGCCTCCGACACGATCGAGGCCGGGACGAGCAGCGAGGTCAGCACGGTGATCTGCGCGGTGAGGTTCGGCAGCACCTCGGTGGCCATGATGCGGGCGTCGGAGGCGCCGAGGGCGCGGGCCGCCTCGATGAACTGCTGCTCGCGCAGCGCCAGCACCTGCCCGCGGATGGTGCGCCCGTAGGCGGCGAACGAGAAGAACGCGATGACGAGGATCGTCATCGCGAGGCTCGCGGCGGGCGAGGAGATCTGGAACGTGGTCGCCAGCATGATCGCCACGAGCAGGTAGGGCAGCGCGAGGATCATGTCCATGAGCCGGGCCAGCAGCGTGTCCAGCGCGCCGCCGGCGAACCCGGCGAGGGTGCCGGCGACCGTCCCGGCGGCCGAGGCGAGCGCGGCCGCGCCGATCCCGGCGGCCAGCGAGATCCGCGCCCCGTAGGCGGCGCGGACGAGGACGTCGCGGCCGAGCTGGTCGGCGCCGAGCGGGAAGCCGCCGCCGGGGCCGCGCGGCCGCCCGCCCGCGTCCAGGCCCGTCCGCGGGAACGTCGCGTCGTAGGGGTGGCCGGTCAGGTGCGCCCACAGCGGCGCCAGCGCCGCGAACGCCCCGATCAGCGCCAGCACGGCGAGGGAGGCGACGGCGGCCCGGTCGCGCCGGAACCGGTCCCAGGCGAGGCGGGCCGGGGTGCGGCCCGGGACCGGCTCCGGCGCCGCCGCTCCGGGGGCGGCCCCGGGGGCGGCTCCGGCGGGCGGCTCGCGCGTCCCGAGGTCGGCGTAGCCGGTCATGGGAACGTGACCTGGTTGAGGTCGTAGGCGCGGTACTGCGGCAGGTACCGGGCGTTGCGGACGCGCGCGGAGTGGAAGATCGGGGTCCGCTGGTTGACGAGGGGCACGACCGCGGCGTCCTCCATGATGCGGTGGTCGGCCTGCGCCCAGTACCCGGACGCGGTGGCGACGTCGGGGGCGTTGAGCGCGTGGTCGATGAGCCGGTTGACGGCGGGGTCGTCGAACCCGCCGTAGTCGCTGGAGTTGGGGCCGTAGTGGCGCCCGTCGAACAGCGGGACGATGGTGGTGCGGCCGTTGTTGCCGTACCAGTCGGGCACCCAGCCGGGGACGGCGATGTCCCATTTCCCTGCGCGGGCGCGCGCCGGGGTGACGAGGGTGGTGCCGTAGAAGGCGCCGCTCGTGTCGGGCTGGAGCCGGGCGGTGATGCCGCAGGCGGCCAGGTCGTGCGTGATCGACCGGGCGACCTGCCGGTGGTTGCCGTCGAGCCGGTAGGGGAACGTCAGCGTCAGGCCGTGCGGGTATCCGGCGCGGGCCAGCATCTGCCTGCACCTGCCGGGGTCTCCCCCGTCGCCGGGCGTCGGGTAGAGATTGAACTCCTGGTGGCCGACGCTGCGCGGCGGAATGGTCTGGTTCAGGACCTCGGCGATGTCGGGGCCGCCGTAGATGCGCACCACCGCGGCCTTGTCGACGGCGTAGCTGATCGCCTGCCGGACCTCGGTCCGGCCGAGCGCTCCCCCGTTGTTCGGGCTGAGGGTGTTGAACACCAGGTAGGGGTCGAGCGCCGACCCCTCCATGATCGCGAAGTCGGGGTCGCCCCGCAGCTTCGCGATCTTCGCGGCCGGGACCGGCTGGTCCCAGGGCAGGTCGGCGGCGCCGCTCTCGAGCATGCCCTGGACGGCGTCCGGGGAGTCGTGCCCGAGCGAGATCTCGATGCGGTCGGGGTTCTGCGCGCGGATCGGGTCGGACCCGGCCCGCCAGCTCGGGTTCCGCTCCAGGACGTACCGCCGGCCGGGGGTGTAGGAGGTGATCTGGTAGGGGCCGTCGGAGATCGTGTGCCGCCGGAACTCGGGGCTGTCGGGGATGTAGCGGTCGTACTCGGCGGGCGCCGCCGCCGCGAACTCCAGCGCGAGCAGGTTGACGAGGTCGCTCGCGGGCCGGTTCAGCTTGATCACCAGGGTCTTGGCGTCCGCCGCGACCAGCCCGGGAACGTCGTTGGTGCGCTGGTAGCGGGCCATCGCGGCGGCGCTGCCCGGGTCGACGCGTGCGTAGCCGGCGCAGAAGCGGCCCATGCCGGCGATCGTCTCGATGTAGTAGGCCCTGCCGCCGGCCGGGGCGGCCGGGTTGCAGGTCCGCTTGATGCCGCGGACGAAGTCGGCCGCGGTCACCTCGCGGGGCGGGCTGGTGTTCCACAGCACGCCGCCGCGCAGCCTGATCGTGTAGGTGCGGCCGTCGCGGCCGAGGCCGCCGTTGCGCGCGGTCGGGATCTCCAGCGCCACGTCGGGCCGCACCGTGACGGCCTCCCCGAAGTCGTTGGACGCCCGGTACCCGAACAGCGTCCGGGCGAACTGGCGGGCGAGGAGCCCGCCCCAGGTGGTGTACACGGCGGCGGTGTCGAGGTGGTCGACGTCGGCCGACCCGGCGACCCGCAGCGTGCCGCCCCTGACGGGCCCTCCGCCGCCGCCGCAGCCGGCCAGTGCCAGCAGCACCGCGGCGAGACCGGCCGCGACCGCTCCCGCCCGCGCCGTCCCCGACGAAGATCGCATTACGTAGTCAATTTAGCACCCGCTGTCACGCCGCCGCAGCCGAAACGGCATCCCCCGGCCGGGACGCGCGCCCCGGCCGGCCCCGGGCCCCGGGGCGTCCGCGGACCTACAGCACCCGGGACCAGGCGTCCCCCTCGCCCGGGGCGGCGGAGAAGTCGTACCGGACGCCCCGGCCGAGCGCGACGAGGCTCACCGACGTCGTCCCCCACACGCGCCCGTCGCCGAGGTCCAGCAGCGGCAGCAGGGCGCGGTGGTCGGCGCGGGGCAGCCCGTCGCCGTCCAGCAGCGGCAGCCAGGCGCCCCACGCCCGCTCCACCGGCTCGTCCGGGCCGGGCTCGGGGCGCGGCGCGGCGGCGAGCCGGGGCCGGAAGTGGGCCAGCCGGGCGGCCATGTAGGCGTCCTCGGTCTCCCCCTCCAGCTGCCCCTCGCCCTCCAGCCCGCTGTTGACGATCATGTGCAGGCCGGGTCCGAGGCTCCGCTCGGTGAGGGCCTCGCCGTCCCAGCTCCACAGCCGCACCCGGTCCGGTTCCGCGCCGACGAGGTGGAACGGGTCGAACACCGCGAGGTCGAGCCCGCCGAGCTTGCCGTCGGCGGCGACCCGCAGCGGCAGCTCGCCGCGCGACGCGCGGGACGCCTCCGGCGCCATCCGGCCGCGCCCGTTCAGCACCACCGCGACCCGCGGCGCGTCCGGCTCGACCGCCAGCCACGTCCCGCCGGCGCGCAGGTCGCGGCCGCCGACGAGTCCGGGCCGGTCGGGCCAGTGCCGGGCCGGGCCCGCCCACTCCCGGGCGACGAACTCGTCCCGCACGCCCACCACGAGCACGGGGACCGGGGACGAGGGATCCACGCTGATGATCGCCGTACACATCCCCCAATTGCAGCACTCCGCCCGTTTCGCCCCACGGGCGGGGGCGGGCTACAGCGGCGGCCAGGGGATGGCGGGCCAGTCCTCCGGCGGGTAGGGGTGGATGCGGTGCTCGAGCATCAGCTCCACCCGGCGGCGGGTCGCGTCGACCTCGCCGGGGGTGAGGAGCTCGGCGAGGCGGGCGCCGAGGGCGCCGCGCAGCGCCGCCTCGACGCGGCCGAGGGCTTCGAGGGCCTCGGCGGTGAGGGGCTTGCCGCGCCACTGCCACAGGACGGTGCGGAGCTTGTACTCGGTGGAGAAGCACACGCCGTGGTCGCAGCCGTAGACGTGGCCGTCGCCGGGCGGCAGCAGGTGGCCGATCTTGCGGTCGGCGTTGTTGACGACGGCGTCGAACACCGACATGCGGCGGATCGCCTCGTCGTCGGAGCGGGACAGGGCGACCAGGTCGACGTCGGGGTCGGGCTCCACCCACAGCTGCACCATGCCGGGGCCGTAGGGGCCGTCGCGGTGGACGGTGGGCGGGACGGTGCCCCAGCCCATCACCTTGGACACCTCGTAGGCGGCGACCTCCCGCTCGGCGAGGGTGCCGTCGGGGAAGTCCCACAGCGGGCGCTCGCCGGCGACGGGCTTGTAGACGCAGTTGGCGGTACCGCCGTCGTGCTCGATCGAGCAGTACAGGGTGGCGTTGGACGCCTGCACGAGGCGGCCCTCCACGGCGAGGCGCCCGGCCGACAGCAGCCGCTCGGCGGAGGCGGCGTCGCGGGGCGGCACCGGGCGTCCGGGCGCGCCGCGGCCCGTGCCGTCTGCGGGCGCCCGGTCCCGGGAGGACTGCGTCATGGGTTCATTCTCCCGGCCACGCCGCCCATGATCCACCACACGCCCATGACCGAGTACGCGGGGACCGCCATCTCAGCCCATGTACCCGTTCTGGCGCGGGCAGACGTGCCCGGCGCCGTCCAGCGGCAGCCCGCACAGCGGGCACGGGGGCCGCCCGGCGGCGACGACCTTCAGGGCGCGCTCGGCGAACGCCCGGGCCTGCGCGGCGCTGATCCGGACCCGCAGCACCGCGATCGCGGGGTCGTCCTCGCCGACCTCGGGCTCCTCCTCGGTCTCGGTGACCTCCTGCGCCTCGATGACGACCTGCTCGTCGTCGGGGTCCCAGGCGAGCGCCATCGTGCCGACCTTGAACTCCTCCTCCACCGGCTGGTCGAGGGGGCCGTCGTCCTGCAGCTCCGACGGGGTGGCGGCGGGCACCGGGGCGTCGCCGCCGCTGCGCCGCAGCACCTCGTCCAGGAGCTCCTCCAGCCGCTCGGCCAGCAGCGTCACCTGGAACTTCTCCAGCCCGACGCTGGTGACGCGGCGGCCGGCGCGGGCCTGCAGGTAGAAGGCGCGCTCGCCGGGCCGCCCGACGGCGCCGGCGACGAAGCGCTCCGGCAGGTCGTAGGAGATGACGGGCATGACACGACCCTACGCGCCGCCGCCGACCGGCGCGTCATCCGGCCCGAGTCCGTCTTTCCCGGCACCTTCCGCCGGCGGCGGCGGAACCAGCGCGGCCGTGTCGCCTCCGGTGTCGTTGAGCCGGACGACGAACGGCCGCGTCTCGGTGTAGCGGATCACGGTGAGCGAGGCGGGGTCGGCCTGGATCCGCTGGAACTGGTCCAGGTGCAGGCCGAGGGCGTCGGCGACGACCGACTTGATGATGTCGCCGTGGCTGCACACGGCGTACAGGGCGTCCGGGCCGTGCTCGGCGGCGATGCGCGCGTTCCAGTCGCGGACGGCGGTGACGGCGCGGTGCTGCGCGGCGGCGAGGGACTCGCCGTCCTCGCCAGGGAACCGGGCGGCGCTCGGGTGCGCCTGCACGACCCGCCACAGCGGCTCCTCGGCGAGCTCCTTCAGCGGGCGGCCCGTCCAGTCGCCGTAGCGGACCTCGCCGAAGCGCTCGTCGGTCTCGGTCCTCCCGATCGGCGGGGCGTGCCCGGCGGCGATGATCCCGGCGGTCTCGGCGCAGCGGTCGAGGGGGCTGGACACGACGGCGGCGAGCGGCAGCGGCGCGAGCCGGGCGGCGAGCGCGGTGGCCTGGGCGCGGCCGCGGTCGTCGAGGCTCACCCCGGGGGTCCAGCCGGCGAGCACCGGGCCGGTCATCGCGGTCAGGCCGTGCCTCACCAGGAGAAGGGTCGTCACGGCGGCCACTCTAGGAGATGCCCGGCATACCGGCGCGGTGCGGTGCCGGTGCGCGAGAATGCGTGCCGTGATCGTGGACAAGGCCATCTACGCCGGCGGGACGCGCAGCGACATCGACGGCGACATCAGCGACGCCTTCGACCTCGCCCGCGAGGACGGCGACTGCTTCCTGTGGATCGGGCTCTACGAACCGGACGAGGACGAGTTCGAGCTGGTCAAGGACGAGCTGAACCTGCATCCGCTGGCCGCCGAGGACGCCGTGTCCGCGCATCAGCGGCCGAAGATGGAGCGCTACGGCGACACGCTGTTCGTGGTCCTGAAGACGCTCACCTACCTCGACGAGACGTCCGACATCGAGGTCGGCGAGATCATGGTGTTCCTCGGCCGCGACTTCGTCGTCACCGTGCGGCACGGCACCGGCAACCCGCTCGGCCCCGTCCGGAAGCGGCTGGAGGACGACCCGGAGCTGCTCGGCCACGGCGCGGCCGGCGTCCTGTACGCGGTGTGCGACGAGGTCGTCGACCGGTACGGGCTCGTCGCGCACGAGGTCGAGGTCGACATCATCGGGCTGGAGCGGGCGGTGTTCGACCCGGGCGCGCGGGACGTCACGGCCGACATCTACTCCCTCAAGCGGGAGGTGCTGGAGTTCCGCAGCGCCGAGGACCCGCTCGTCCCGGTGATGCAGGAGATCGCCAAAGGGCGGGTCGCCGAGTGCGGGTCCACCCGCGAGTACTTCCGCGACGTCCTGGACCACCTGCTGCGCGTGGACGGGCAGGTCGACGCGCACAACGAGCTGCTCAACAGCGTGCTGACCGCGCACCTGGCGCTGCTCGGCAAGCAGCAGAACGAGGACATGCGCAAGATCTCCGCGTGGGCGGCGATCATCGCGGTGCCGACCGCGATCGCCGGGATCTACGGCATGAACTTCGACCACATGCCCGAGCTGCACTGGAGCTTCGGCTACCCGCTGGTCATCGGGGTGATGGCGGTCGCGTGCGTGCTGCTGTTCCGGCGGCTGCGCAGGAGCGGCTGGCTCTGACGGCCCGCTCCGGCGGCGCGCGGGACGGTAGGGAGGGCGGGTCTCAGGGGGCGTCGTCGCGCGGGGGCGCCGGGGCGGCCAGCAGGACCGCCCACAGGTGCGACTCGGCGCCCTGCGACTCCAGCCGCCGGCGGATGCGGTCCACGCCGCCGCGGGTGGGCATCGCCAGCCAGACCAGCAGCGGGTAGCCGACGGCGAACCCGGCGGCGAACACCGCCTCGCTGTGCGCCACCATCGCCAGCGGCAGGCCGATGAGGATGACGCCCTCGGCCAGCGCGAACCGCAGCAGCACCGCCTGCCGGAACATCATCAGCGCGGCCCGCGCCGCCGCGGCGGGCTCGGCGCCCGGCGGCATCGGGCGCGGCGCGCGGGGGCCGGCCAGCAGCGCGACGAGCGCGGCGGCGGCGAGCGGCGCGTAGACCCACGGGGGCGCCGGATCGCGGCCGTCCTGCACGATCAGCGGCATGATCGCCAGGATGAGGACGGGCGCGGCGAGCAGCACCAGCATCATCGCGCGCAGCCGGCCGAGCTCGGTGCCGGCGCGCAGCGAGGCGAGGTAGCCGGGGTCGTCGCCCGGCCCCGCGCCGAAGACCGGCGCCATGTCCGGGCCGCCGTCGCCGTCCGGCGACTTCGGCGAGTACATCGAGAACGGGGGTGGCGCCATGGCTGCGCACTTTAGCCCGGCGGCGGCCCCGGCAGTAGATCCGACCAGGATCTTTGCGCCGGGGGCGGATCCGCGCCGGCCGATCGCTCACTTTCCGCGCTCCCGGCGCGGACCGCTACATTGACCGCCTATGAAGGAGCGTCACCTCGGGCGGAGCGGGCTGCTGGTGTCCCGGCTGGGTCTCGGCACCATGACCTGGGGGCAGGACACCGACCCGGACGAGGCCGCGGCGCAGCTCGTCGCGTTCGTGGACGCCGGGGGGACGCTCGTGGACACGGCGGACGTGTACTCGGGCGGCGTCGCCGAGCGGATCCTCGGCCACCTGCTGCGCGACACCGTCGACCGGGACGGCCTGGTCGTCGCGACGAAGGCGGCGATCCGGCCGAACGGCCGCTACGACGGGTCGCGCCGGCACCTGCTGCGCGCCCTGGACGCCTCCCTCGACCGGATGGACCTCGACCACGTCGACCTGTGGCAGCTGCACGTCTACGACCCGGCGACGCCGCTGGAGGAGACGCTGTCGGCGCTGGACGAGGCGGTCGCGTCCGGCCGCACCCGCTACGTCGGCGTGTCGAACTACGCGGGCTGGCAGGTCGCCAAGGCCGCCGCGTGGCAGCGCGCCTGGCCGGGCCGCGCCCCGGTGGTGTCGGCGCAGCTGGAGTACTCGCTGCTGCGCCGCGACATCGAGCGGGAGGTCGTGCCGGCCGTGCTGGACGCCGGGGCGGGGCTGCTGCCGTGGTCGCCGCTCGGCCGGGGCGTGCTCACCGGCAAGTACCGCACCGGCATCCCCGCGGGGTCGCGCGCCGCCGCCCCGCACTTCGCCGAGTTCGTCCAGCCGTACCTCGACGAGGAGTGCGCCCGGATCGTGGAGTCGGTGGTGACCGCCGCCGAGGGCCTCGGCTGCTCGCCGCTCGCGGTGGCGCTGGCGTGGGTCCGCGACCGGGAGGGCGTCGCCGCCCCGGTGGTCGGCGCCCGCACCGCCGCGCAGCTCGGCGCGATCCTGGAGAGCGAGGACCTGACGCTGCCGAACGAGATCCGCGGCGCGCTCGACGACGTCTCCGACACAGCTACGGGAAGCCCGTGACCGACAGCCCTGACCACTCCGCCGACCAGCCCACCGCCGCCGAGCGGGCCGCCCGCGCCGCCGCCGCGATGCGCGCCGCGCACGCGGTCGCCGCCGTCCTCGACGGCGGCGCCGCGCCG
>NZ_BAAAMW010000008.1:0-365601 GCF_039529475.1 Actinomadura chokoriensis
AACTGGCCCGCGTCCACCAGATCACCCCGCTCACCGGCCCCGAACAGCACCTGGTCGCCTCCTGGTCGGCACCCGACTCCTGGCAACCCGGCGCCCGCCACCCCGGACGCGGCAAATACCTCATCAAAACCGGCGAACGCCTCGGCATCCCCATCGAACTCTCCCTCGTCGGCCCCGAAACCGACCTCTACGACACCGACCACGCCATCCGGGCAACCGCATGACCCGGGCACTAGGGCCACGGGCCTCGCTGTGGCACTCCAACACCGGCGCCGCATGGCTGGTCCTCGCGGCCTGCTGGACACCCATCGCCGGGCTGTGGATCGTGTGGGCCGCGGCGAAGCTGTCCGCGGTTGCAATCGGTGGGACGGTCATGCCGTTCGGCACCGACTTCGCCATCACCCTCACCCGGGGACGGACCGATCTGGCCTGGCCCGGGACACCGACCTGGCTCGTGCTGCTCATCCTCCTTCTGCTGGTCATCGCACTGTCCTGCGCCGTCTGGGAGATCTGGCCGAAGATCGCGCGACGTTTTCCACAGCCTGGGGATCCCATCGCCACGCTCGCCGACAACCCCGGACTGACCGCTCTCCAACCGGACGCGACCGCCGGCAAGGCGATTGCGCTGCGGCGTTCCCTCGCCACTTCCAACCCCGGTGACTTGGAGCCGGACGACATCGGCCTCGTCCTGGGCGACGTTCTGTTGCCGGACGAGCGGAGCGGGCCGACGTTGTTCGCCTCGTTCGAGGACACGGTCGTGGCCTTCATGGCGCCTCGGTCGGGCAAGACCACCACCCAATCCATCCCGCACGTGCTGTCCGCGCCGGGGCCGGTCATCGCGACCAGCAACAAGGCCGACCTGTGGTCGGCGATCGCCACCGTCCGCGCCGAACGCACCGGCGGGAAGATCTGGCTGTTCGATCCGCAGCACATCACCTACCAGCCGCAAACCTGGTGGTGGAACCCGCTCGCCGGGCTGTCCACGGTCGAGGACGCGCACCGCCTGGCCGGGCACTTCGTCCTCACCGTCGACGACGGCCAGAAGAAGGACCTGTGGGGGCCGGCCGCGCAAGACCTGCTGTGCGCGCTGTTCCTGGCCGCCGCCACCTCCGGCCGCTCCCTGCACCACGTCGCCCAGTGGCTGGACGAGCCCGCCGTCCCGACCCCGATCGAACTGCTGCAGCAGGCAGGGTTCCACCTGATGGCCTCCTCCCTGAAGGGCACCCAGAACGGCGCCGTGGAGACCCGCGACGGGATCTACCAGACCGCCCGCACCGCCGCCAAAGCCCTCCGCGACCAGGAGATCCTGGCCTGGGTCACCCCCGACCGCGGCCTGCCCGTCTTCGACCCGCACACCTTCGCCGCCTCGCGCGACACCCTGTATCTGCTGTCGAAGTCGCTGTCGGCCGCCGCGCCGCTGATCGCCGCGCTCACCGACACCGCCATGCGCGCCGCCGAACGCCGCGCCGAACAAGCCGGCGGACGCCTCGACCCACCCCTCATCGTCGCCCTCGACGAGGCCGCCAACATCTGCCGCATCACCGACCTGCCGCAGCTGTACTCCCACCTGGGCTCGCGCGGCATCATCCCGGTCACCATCCTGCAAAGCTACGAACAGGGCGTCACCGTCTGGGGCGAACCCGGCATGGCCGCACTCTGGGGCGCCGCCACCCGCAAACTCATCGGCGCCGGCATCGACTCCCCCCGCCTCGTCCGCGACCTGGCCACCCTCATCGGACAGCACGACGTGCCCGTGCGGTCCATCACCTACAGCGACGGCCGCGCCAGCGAACAGATCTCCCTGCGCCGCCAAGACATCCTCGAAGGCGCCGACATCCGCGCCCTGCCCGCCGGGACCGCGCTGCTACTGGCCACCGGCACCAAACCCGCCCTCATCCGACTCCGCCCCTGGTACACCGGCCCGCACGCCGACCCCATCAGCAAGGCCATCACGGCCGCCGACACCGCGATCGCCCAGGCCGCCCGCCGCCACCACACCCGCCCCGACACCGGGCCCACGACCTAACCCGCACCACACACCACATCCACGTCCGCACAGACACGTCCACATCCGCACAGAAAGGGGCCTTCACATGCACACATCCACCGCTTCGGAGGCTTCAATCCCATGTCCGACCCTGCTCCGTCCGCGGACACCGGCAAGCGTCACGAGTCGCTGTACCCGGATGTCACCGCCTGGGTGAGCGGCCACTTCGTCCCGATGTACCGGCGCACTCTCGGCGGCGAGTTCCGCTGGTGCGCCGAGTGGTGGCGGCACGGCGAGGCCATCTCCCGCCTCACCGCTCTGTGGTTCGCCTGGGAGGCGATGCGGCTGCAAGGCGCCACCGGCATGGCCCTGTGGTACCGCGACCACCTCGACCACCAACTCCCCGTCCTGCTCGGCCCACGCGGCCCCTTCTACCAGTGCACCGAAAACGAGCACCTCGCCCCACACGAAGCCCGCACCGTCCCCGTCCCCACCGGATGGCTCGGCTTCGACACCGCCACAACGGCCCCGGCTCCGGGCCCGGTGCACGCATGACGGAGCGCATGGAAGCCGCCGCACTGGCGCTCGACGCCTACGAACAGCACTTGTTCGGCGACCTGGCCAACGGGCACCGCACCGACCACGCCGAAGCCGAAGGACTCCTGCACGCCCTGGTCGTCGACCTCATCAACTACGGCGAAGGGAACCGCCTGGACGTGGTCGACCTGCTGGACGCGCTCGTCCAGGCCCGCCTCGACCGCGGCGGCGCCATCATCAACCCCCGCTACAGCTTCCGCCTCGACACCGAGGTCCAGTTCCGCGACCGCGACGCCGAGCCCTATCGGGGGTTCATCACCGAGCTGAAATCGGCAGGTCCCGGGCAGGACGCCGAATGCGTGCTGCGCATCCCCGGAGTCATCGATCTCCAGCGCACCACCACCTCGCAGCTGGAACCGGCCACCCGGATGGCGCCGATCCTCACCCGCACCTGCGGGACCGCCTACTCCGCTCTGGATGTCGAAGACACCATCACCGAGCTCATCACGCGCCTGCCCCGGTATCAGCCCGATCCCGACACCCCCGCCCTGGCGGACCTGACCGAATTGTCGGCCGCACTGGCCGCCTGGTCGGGCACCAAGCCCGAGTGGGTGCTGGAACACGCGCGTTTCCGTGCCGGCGAAATCCACCCGGTACCCGACGGGCTGTCTCCTGCCGCGCGGCGTGCGGCGGCCGGGTTTCCCAACGACATCGCCGCTCTCCTGGCCGGCGAGCAGCCCGCCCCGTCGCCGTCCAGCCGCCCAGATCCCCCGACGGCGAACCCGCATCCCCGGCAGATGTGACTACCCCACACCGCATTCCACTCAGCTTTCGGAGGCACCAGATGCCCGACCTCGATGAGGCCGTCGCCGCCGCACTCGACGCCTACCAGCAGCAACTCCTGCCCGACGAATCCGACAGTCACCGCGACGATCCCCAGTTGGCCGAACCACTCGTCGAGTCGCTCATGGAACAACTCGCCCGCTACGCCCAGGCCCGCGGCCTCGACGTCCACGACACCTTCGCCGAGCTCCACCAGCAGCACCTGGACCGCGGCGGGCCCGACCACGATCCGACCTACAACTTCCGGCTCGGCGCCGAAGTCCAATTCCGCCAAGGGCGCACCGCCACCGGCGCCAAGTCGCACTACCCGCTGTGGCGTGGCTTCATCACCGCACTGGCCACCGCACCCGATGGCCAGCCCCAATGCACCGTCCGCGTCCCTGGCGTCCATGAGGGACTGCACGTCACTGCGGCCGAATTGGAACCGGCCGATTCGCTGCTGCCCCTACCGGCCCGGACCGCCGGAGTCGTCTGCAGCGCCCGGGACGCCGAATCGACGATCATCGACATCGCCGTTCGGCTCAAGCGCGCCGCCGGCAACGGCCTGGTCCCCGACGAGCAGGCACTCACCGACCTCGCGCAACTGACCATGCGGCTGGGCGCCTGGTCCGGCGGCCGACCCGACGCGATCATGCGCCACCTCTACGACCGCATCATCGACGCCGCGCAGCAACCGCCGAGACAACGCCCCGGACCGGACGCGGCAGCCCGGCTGGCCGCCACCGAATTCCCCCAGCAGCCGGGCCCCTCCGGTGCCGACGGCCCGCCCGCCACGACCAGGCCCAAGCCGGACGACCCGCCACGCCCGCGCAGACCCCGCCCCTAACCCGCCCAACCCCGTCCGCGACACCACTCGAACCGACTCTCTTTGGAGGTTGTATGGCCGAAGCCGGCGCCGCAGAGTTCGCCGAGTTCGGAGCCGCAGCCCTGGACGCCTTCCAAGCGCTGTTCGAGGAGACCCAGCACCTCGACCACCGCGGCAACAACACCCACGCCAGCGAACTCCTCGGCGATCTGCTGATCGACCTGATGCACTACGCCGACCACCGCGGCCTGGAATTCAACGACATCCTCGCCCAGGCCAACGGCTACTACCTCATCGAACACAACAGCCCCGACGTCTTCGCCATCGGCACCACCGTCCAACTCAACGGACCCGCCGCCGACGAGGCGATCCTGCTCGGCGCACCGACCCGCGGCACCGTCACCGGAGTCCTGGTCCCCCACGACGGCCCGATCGAATACGACATCCGGTTCCTCGGCGAGACCAGCAACCACACCATCATCGCCGCCGACCTGGAGCCAGCCCCGCCATTCCCCGCCGCCTCCACCAGCCAAGGCATCATCGGCAACCCGCTTCGGGCCGAGGAGCTCCTCGTGGAGAGCATGGCCCGGATCGGCCGCGCCGACCTCAGCGGTGTCCAGCCAACGCAGGAGGAACTCAGCGATCACCACGTCCTGCTAGATGCCCTGGTCGCTTGGAACGGCATGGACAAGCGCGAAGTCACCGACCTGCTGCTGGCCAAAGTGGAACCGCGCCTCACCACCCCGCCTTCATCCACCGGGACGGCGCTCAGTCCGGCCCAACTCGCTGCCCGCGATTTCCCCCTACCGCTCACGGAAGGCCTCTCCGAACCTCGGCCCGCCGCCCAGCCGCCACCGCCCCCGACAGGCCCTGCCCCGGCACGCGCCCGCCCTCGCTAGGGCGGTTCGCCAGCGGAAACCCGTCCCATCCCGACCGTCACCGCATCGGAGGTTCCTGTGAAGCACTTCTTCGACTACGCCACCCGGCAGATCAAGACCGCCGACTCCCTTCCCGCGCTCCTGGCCGCCGCCTTCATGGGCCTGGAGCTGATCGAGCGCGCCGCCACCATCCTGGCCCAGAGCACCTCAGAGGACGCCTACCAGACCGCGCTCGGCGAAGCATCCGACGCCTGGTGGGCACTGGCCGACGCCCCTTCCCTGGCCTGGCCGCAGAGCCCCATGCCCGACACCGACGCCCGCGAGTTCGCCGCAGCCATCACAAGCCTGGTGATGGTCGTGGCCGAAGCGATCCTCAACGTCGCCTCCAAGACCACCGAACCCGCTGACCGGGTCGCGTGCCTGCGCGCCGTCCACCACGCCGGCAACGTCGCCGCGGCCCTGAGGTGACCACCATGACCCACGCCGGCAGACGCCTCGACCGCGCCGCCCACGCCCTGACCGCCTACGAGAACCACGCCTTCCCCGGCAGGCCCTCACTCCTACACCACGACGGCCTCTACACCCAAGCACTGCTGGCGGCACTGGTGTGCGACCTGGAGCACTACGCCCACCACCACGGCCTCGACTTCGCCTCCGCCCTCAGCACCGGCCGCGCCCTCAACGCCGCCGAAGTCGCCGAAGACGCCCCATACAAGGTCGGCGACCAAGTCCGCCTCACCCGCCACGACGACCGATGCGGCACCGTCATCGGCTGGCAGACCACCGGCCCCGACCCCGCCCCCGACACCGCCCCCGACACCGCCTTCCTGGTCGCCGTCCCCGGCATCCCGTTCATCTATGCCGAGCCCGCCGCCCATCTGGCACCCGCACCTGCCTTCCCGCCCACCCAGACGGTCCTGGGCACCGTCCACCACGCCGACCAAGCCGAACACCTCTACACCACCATCACCACCCGCCTCCCCGACGCCCCAGAACCGACCCAGCGCACCCTCGAACACGACCGGCGCCGGCTCCTGGCTGCGCTGAGTACGTGGAGCGGCATCACCGAAACCCGCCTGCACGACGAACTGGCCCCGCGCCCGCCCGCGAACAGACACCAGCCATCCGACACCCGGGCCGCCGCCGCGGACTTCCCCGCCGATATCAGCCAGAGCCTCCCCACGGCAGGACCCCACGATCACGGTCACGATCAGCCACCGTCCTCCCCCGGCCGCTCACACCCGACATCCGCCGCCTAACCACCGAGTCGGCCTGCAGTTGTCCACAGAAGCACGCCGACCGCCATCGCGCCTCGACGCGCGCCAGGCTGAGCCGACCGGCTCTGCCCACGACCACCTACTCGTCCCGCTGGAGGACACCTGATGACGAGCGAACGCCACCACCAGGACGTCCGGCACGCCTGGTTCACCGAAATCCTCACCACCGCGCTCAACGACCTCGCCCACGCCGAACGCGTCATCACCGCCTACGCCGCCCAGCAACCCGACGGATTCATCGCCTGGGGCATGGCCGAGGGCGAAGCCGTCCAAGCCCACCAAGCCCTCCGCCAAGCCCCCTCCTCACAAGCCGCGCCCCCCACCGACCACACCGAGCTGGACGCCACCGCCGACGCCCTGTTCCACCTCGCCACCACCGTCTCCCAAAGCCTGGTCCGGGCCGCCGAACTGGCCGGCGACCCCGACGACAAGATGGCCTGCCTCCAAGCCGCCCTGCACGCAGGCCGCCTGCGCGACACCCTGCGGTAGCCGCCCATGGCCACCTTCGGAGAGATGACCGCACTCGCCGACCACTACCTCACCGACCTGCACCACCGCCTCTACACCCCGCCCCTGCACCACGACCTACGCCACCACACCGCCCCACCCGAACTAGCCCGCCTCACCCACGTTCTGACCCGCTACCACGACCAGATCGCCACCGGCTTCGGCCTCTCCCAACCCAACACCGCCTGGGTCCGGGACGCCGCCCACCGCGCCGGCACTCTCATCAAACAAGCCGAGCACCTCCTCGGCCCACCCGCCACCATTGAAACCCCGCAATCAGCCCTGGCGGCACAACTCCGCGCCGCCTCCATCGCCCTGGGCTGCGGCCTGGACCTGCTGTCCACCCACTTCCCCACCGCCCCCGAACAGGCGACCACCGCAAACGCCGACGTCATCGCCGCCCCCGACACTGCCCGTGCCCTGCTGCACCAACTCAGTACCCACACCGCCACCCTCGGCCACCTCGCCTACGGCACCACCACCCCCGCCAACCAAGCCGGCCCGCTCCTGCTCAAAGCCGCCGTCCTCACCCGCATCTACAGCGAAAACCACACCTCACCGTCCATCACCGCCATCCCCGTCCACCACACACCCGACCGCATCCCACCCCAAGCCGGCGAAACAAACGATCAGGCCCTCACCGGCATCGACGCCAGCATCCACCGACTCAGCAACCCCACGTCGGCCACCTTCGTCACCACCTGGCGTTACCTCGCCCGCGCAGCCGCGATCATCTGCGACCTCAACCACAAGACCATCCGCCAACTCATCTACCGCATCAACGAACTCAACCAACCCGACCACCTACCCGCCACCAAACAAGCCGAATTCGACCTCCGCCACCTCCGCGCCGCCTGGAAGAACATCGTCCGCCGCTGGGACACCCACATCGGCCACCACGGCCACCCCGCCAACGGCCCCGCCACCGACGCCGGCGACCTCATCATCCGCCTCGGCCGCCTCATCCACACCGACCCCGCCTGGACCCCCAGCCCCCGCTCCTCACCCCACCTCAAACCACCCCACCAACTCGCCCCCACCCTCACCCACGCCGCCCAACTCGCCACCATCACCCTCAAAACCATCGAAGCCTGCAACACACTCGCCGCCCACCACCACGCCGCCATCAACGACGCAGCCACCCTCTACGTCCTCGACCGCCACAAGAAATACCCCACCCACCTGCCCCGGGTACCGGCATCAGCCCACGAACTCTCAACCCGCTACAAAACAGCCAAAACCAAAGGCCACCAAGCCATCACCACCCTCACCCAAGCCATCCAAGCGATTGCCCCGGAAGTAGGCTCCGACATCGAAGAAGCCCACCTAATCGCACACCGGACAACAGTCGCCAACCAACACGAAGCCGCACTAGCCGCAACAGAATTCCCAACATCCATCCAAGAATTCCTGAACCAATCTGAATCAAAGTCAGAAACAACCAGCCCGCCTGCAACGTCTAGAAATTCCAAGGAGCCGCCACGTTTGTAGAACGGCTCCAGAAACGCGCGTGCCAGCCAGGCGATCCCGCACTCGCAGTTCGCATCGGCGTGTGTGCATATCGTTCTCGTGGTGGTCAGTCGCTGCGCCCGGCCGCGATCAAGATCGATTAGAGATAGCGGCCGCGGGGCACAAGACCACAAGGGCGCCGTCATCGACGACGACTCGGGCGCCAGGGACTGTACGGTTTTCGGTGTAACTCCTGATCAAGGAGTGACACATGACAATCGGAACGAGTACGGAGGCCGTGGTGGCCGAGTCCGACAACCCGACCACGGTGACGGCCGGGGTCGATCAGGAGCTGGTCGGCCGGCTGGTGGCCCAGGCCCGTGAGCAGGGTTTGGAGTTGACCGGTGAGGGCGGTCTGCTGCAGCAGCTGACCAAGCGGGTGCTGGAGTCGGCCCTGGAGGGTGAGATCACCGACCATCTGGGGCGTGGCCGTCACGAACGGGTCGGCGATGGTGGTGGGAACGTCCGTAACGGGCACCGGTCCAAGACCGTGACCACCGAGGTCGGCCCCGTCCAGGTCGACGTGCCCCGTGATCGGGACGCCACGTTCGAGCCGAAGATCGTGGCCAAGCGGCAGCGGCGGCTGACCGGTGTGGACGAGATGGTGCTGTCGCTGTCGGCCAAGGGCCTCACCCACGGGGAGATCTCGGCGCACCTGGCCGAGGTCTATGGCGCCTCGGTGTCCAAGCAGACGATCTCGACCATCACCGACAAGGTCCTGGACTCGATGGCCGAGTGGCAGAACCGGCCGCTCGACAGCGGGCAGTCTCTAGCGAACGTCGCGAATCAGGTGGTCATGAGTTGATGTCGCCATCGTCGCACGAGCTGTGCCGGGGAGCGGTCATTGAGGCAGGCACGTGGCCTGTCGTTGAGTTCGTCGGCGACGTGGCGGATCTGTGTCGCGCTGGCGGTAACGGTTGAGGGCACCCGCGACATCCTGGGGCTGTGGGCCGGCGACGGCGGCGAGGGCGCCAAGTATTGGCTGCAGGTCCTCACCGAGCTGCGCAACCGGGGCGTGGCCGATGCCTGCATGGTGGTGTGCGACGGGCTGACCGGGCTACCCGACGCGGTCGGCAACGTCTGGCCCCAAGCCCTGGTGCAGACGTGCATCGTGCATCTGCTGCGCAACTCGTTCCGGTACGCGGCCAGGCAGGACTGGGACAAGGTCGCCAAGGCGCTCAAGCCGGTCTACACCGCACCGACCGAGTCGGCCGCGACCGAGCGGTGGCTGGAGTTCGCCGAGACCTGGGGCACCAAGTACCCGGCGATCGTGCGGCTATGGGAGAACGCCTGGGCCGAGTTCGTCCCGTTCCTGCAGTTCGACCCTGAGATCCGCAAAGTCGTGTGCTCCACCAACGCCATCGAGTCGGTGAACGCCCGCATCCGCCGCGCGGTCAAGGCCCGCGGGCACTTCCCCAACGAGCAGGCCGCCCTCAAGTGCGTCTACCTCGCGGTGATGAGCATGGACCCCACCGGCACCGGCCGCAAACGCTGGATCATGCGGTGGAAGGCCGCCCTCAACGCCTTCGACATCGCCTTCGAAGGCCGCCTCACCACCACCCGCAACTAACCCAAGCAAGATCGAGATACACCGTTAACTGGACAGACCCGGGCGCGTTTGGGGACGGTGCGCGCAGCGGTGGCTACCGCTTGCGGCAGCCACCGCAACGCTCGCTCCGGGGTGGTCTCCCAATGGTCCGTGCCAACACTGCGACGCATCGATACTTTTGCAGCGTGCAGCACGGGCGCGAAACTGCCCGCTATTCTTCGGCCCTGAGCCTGTGTCCGATAAGTGTCATGGTCGACCTTCTATTCGTGCGTGCAGTGGCTAGATATCGACCATGATCGAGACACGTCTATGGTCGGAGTCAAGGTTGTCCGGGTCGCGGAAGTCGTGGACGCGGTAGGAGCCGGACACATAGGCGTCGGCGAGAGGGGTGTTGAGGACGATGCCGTCCAGCGCGATGGGTTGGCGTCCGTTGGGGCGTTCGATCTGCGTCGGGGTGTAGTCGCGGGCGAGTTCGGCGGCGTGGTGGAAGCCGAGGCCGCCGACGCGTTTGTTGAGTTCGGGGTCCCACCATCCACACACGGCGTCCAGGGCGCTGGAGTCATAGGTGTGCGGTCCGGCCTGGGCGGCGCCGTGCTTCCATTTGATCCGCCATGCGGTTGGCGCGGGCCGTGGACACCGGGGGTGTTCAGGTCGGTCGGCTCGACATGGGGCCCGGAGGGGACGGAGTTCCAGTCGCCGAGCAAGGTGCAGGGGATGTCCTCGTCGGCGAACCGGTCGAACTCACGCAGGTCGGCCAGGCGCTGGTCGCTTGCGTGGATGTCGCCGTGCCAGCCAATAAGCCGGATCGGATCGGATCGGTGCGGTCGGGAAGGGTGAAGACGAGGAGGTTGCGGTTGCGGGAGGCGAAGTCGGGCAGCCGGTGGCTGTAGAACCGGCGCACCACGATCTTGATCGGGTCGACGTAGATGACAGGGGCGAACATGCCGCCCTCGCGCGGCAGTGAGCAGGGGTGGGGGACATAGGCCGGGCCGCCGGCTGCGCGAAGGGCGGCGGCGGCCTCGAACGCGCCTTCCATCCCGTTCAGTTCATACAGGTCGCCTTCGCCAATCACCAGGATGTCGGGCCAGTTGGGTCGGCCCGAGGCGCCCTGCCAGCGTTTCCACTGGTGGGTTTCCTCGGACCGCCCGCCGAACCCGGCGTGCCCATTACTGAGCACCGGGCTCTCCACAAGCCTCGCCGGTGTGGGTGTTCTCAACATGTGACGGTCCACGGTGTCGGAATCCTCGTCGCCCTGTATTTGTAACGGGTGGTCCGCACCTTTCCAGGGTCGAAAAGGGCCGTTGTACCGTCGACGGGCCACCAGCCGCTTCCGCAGTAGCGTCGGCGGAGTTCCTTCCAGGTGATTTTGCGGTGCTTGGTTCGGATCCATCTCATGACCCGCGCCCATGTGTAGCTGGCCAGGTATGAGAAGGCCGAACTGGACACCCCTGGTCGGAAATAGGCAGTCCACCCCCTCAGTATCGCGTTCAACCGCTTGAGTAGGGTCGCCAGCGGTTCGTTGTATCCTTGCCGACAGGCCACCTTGATCTTCGCCTTGATCGCCTTGACGGCCTTCTTGGCGGGATAGGTGTAGACGTAATGCCGGTCGGTTCCCCGTTTGCGATGTCGCTGGATGTGCCATCCGAGGAAATCAAGGCCATCGTTAATATGGGTGATCATCGTCTTCTCGGGTGATAGGCGCAGGCCCATCGGCGCGAGGACCGCTTCGGTCAGCTTGAACACTTCTTCGGCGTGTTCCCTGCCGCCGGCCACCAGGATCAGGAAATCATCCGCATACCGCACCAGGTGGTAGTTGGCCTTTCCCTGGCGCCGTCGCCGTTCACGCTCTCGTGACGCTGTAGCCGATCCGCCTGCGATCTTGGAGAAGTACTCGTCCAGAATCGACAAGGCGATGTTTGCCAGCAGCGGCGAGAGGATTCCACCCTGCGGCGTCCCCGAATTGCTGGCCCTGAAGTGTAGCTTCTGGTCCAGAATGCCAGCTTTAAGGAACGCCTTCACCAAGCCCAGGATTCGCTTATCCGCGATCCGAGCCCGCACCCGGTCCATCAGGGCGGGGTGCGAGATCTCATCGAAGCACGCCGTAATATCCCCTTCCACCACCCACTCGTAGGAGCGGCTGGCAAGGAAATGGGTCTCGGCTATTGCGTCCTGAGCTCTCCGTCCCGGACGGAACCCGTAGGAACACGGGTAGAAGTCCGCTTCGAAGATTGGCTCCAGCACCAACTTCAGGGACGCTTGGACCACCCGGTCGGCCGTGGTCGGGATTCCTAGACGGCGGAGTTTCCCGTTCGCCTTAGGGATCATCCTTTCCTTGACCGGAACCGGCTGGAAACTGCGCTGCTTCAACTGCTGGCGCAGCCGGTCGAGGAACTCCTCGACCCCCAGTGCGGTCTCGATATATGTCGCAGTCGCACCATCGACACCGGCCGTGCGCGCCCCCTTGTTGGACCGCACCCGATCCCACGCCACCATAAGGAAGGAGGGATCGGCGACGAGGTTAAACAAATCTCCGAACCGATGGTGAGAGTCACCGGTCGCCCAGCGATGCAGCTTGGTCTGGATCTCCAGTACCCGGCGTTCTGCCGCCGAAAATAGCGGCCATACGAACGCAGGTTCGTCAGTATTCACCAACGTCCTCCTGGCATTCCAGTGCCCTCCCTGCTGACTTGCTGGTCCCCTTCGCCATGTACGCACCTTTCGTACGCTCGGACTACTACGGGACCTCCGTCCCGCCCCGGATCATCAGCCGGCAACGGGCCTGCCCACCCAGCGGACTGGCTGTCCACGCGGAGGGCGGCTCCGGGACGGTTCCCACGTTCACCACATGATCGATTGGTCAGGGCGGCGCCCAGCTTTACCCCGGCAGCCTCGCCACACCTACGCCGCAGACATTCGGCGTGGCCTCCGGACCGATTAGCGACGATCGATCTCGGAGTCGGTCTCCATGGCGCGATAGGTGACCGTGCACTGCGTCCCGGCCCAGATCCGCCAGGTTTCGAGCCGGTTCCACGGTTACGGGGCTTCATCCACTGGTTCACTCTCGTTACACCTTCTGACCCTGCTTGCCGAGCCCGGATCGTCTGGCAGTGCCAATCCGTCCCGACGTTGTCAGGGCTGCTCTCGCCTTTCCCGGCGTTCCCCGAGTCGGGCTGCCCTCAGCTTCTCCCGCCCTGCTGCGACAAGGCGGTGACGGTGGTCTTTCACCTCCGCTCGATCACATAGCGCCTCGTGGCGCACGTCCCCGTCGTGGAACATCCCGGTGACCCGGTTGTAGTCGTAGGGGCCGCCGTCGCCTGAGTAGGCGGAGTAGCCGGCGTCGGTCCTGCCGCCATGCTCGACGTTGACGTAGCTGAGCCGTAGAAGGGTCATTTGGTGGGCTCCCTAGCTCGAAACGAGACGGGCATGACTGGTTTGAGGCGTTCTGCCGCGTGTCCGCCCCTGTACCGGACGATCGGACTGGGGCATCACGTCCTGGCCACGGCGCATCGTGCGTCGGTGTTGACGCCCCCTGCCGGTGGCTGACTGGGCTGCCAGAGTGCGGGTGGTACCAGGCCAGGCTGGACAGGGCTGAGACCGGTGAAGAATTCGGCGATCCGGGTGGGGGTGCGGAGCCGGTAGGGGGCGGCGCCGGTGGCGTTGTAGGTCTCCTGTGCGAAGGCGAGCGCGGTTTTGGTAGTGGTTGCGTCGGACAGCGCAAGAAAGCTGCCGGGTGCCAGGGCGTCCATCAGGCGGCGCACGATCGCATGGGCGTCGTCGGTGTTGTCGATGTGGCCCATGACCCCGATGAGCAGGATGGCGACCGGCTCGTCGAGGTCGAGGTGGCGGGCAGCGCCGACCAGAACGGCTTCGGTGTCGGCGACGTCGGCGTGGACGAGGTTGGCGGCGCAGCATGGGTCACTGTTCAGCAGTCGGATGCGAATGCTCACCAGCGGGTCGTTGTCGACGTAGACGGTCCGAGCGTTGCGGGCTGCCGATCGCGCGACGATGTGGGTGTCGGTGAGGTCCTTCGGCGCCGGGAGGCCGGGACCGATGTCGATGAACTGCCGCACCTTCTGTTTGGTGAGATATTCGATCGCCTGGCGCTTGAAGCTGCGCTGGCTCACCACTAGGTGTGCGAGGTCGGGATAGACCTCTTGGAAGGTGTCGGCGGCCTGTCGGTCGGCCTCGTAGTGGTCGTTGCCTCCCAGGATGTAGTCCCAGATCCGTGCAGAATGCGGTACCAGCCGGTCGACATCGTCCAACGAGAGTGCTTTAACGCTGGCGTTCGGCGAAGTCCGCTCCGGTTGCAATGGTGCCGTAGGGCTGAGCGCGTTAACGCTGTCGTCGGCGTCCTGGTCTTCTCGGCCCGGGGTGGGCGGTGGCGGTAGTTCGGAAGCCGTCATGTCCGGGAGGGAAAGACCTGCGGCGTTCAGCACGGTGCAGGCGTAGTCGAGTAGTTGCCCAGCGCATTCCCGATGGAGCATCCCGCCGAAGTTTCCGAGTTCTGCGGCAATGCGTTTCCACTCGAGGTCGGTGATGTCGCGTCCCATGAACTGGGTGAACCAGTCCCGGTTCAGCGTGGTGACGGCAAGGCCGTATCGGTCGGCGATGTCCAACAGCACGCGGGTGGGATCGCCGTCGTAGTGGTTGTCGACCAGTGCCTCCAGCCAGGCGTACCGACGGGAGGCGCGCTCGGCGTTCAGCAACTCGTGGACCTCGCGGGCGCGGTAGCGACGGTGGCCGCCCACCGTGCGGATCGAGGAAAGCTTGCCTTCCTGTGCCCAGCGTGTGACGGTCTTGGGGTCCACCCGGAACAGGGCGGCGACCTCGGCGGGTGTGAGCAGGTCAGGTGAAGTCATGAGTACTGAGGTTTCGACGAAGGGAAGGGGGCGGTGCGGCCCTGGGTTGGGGCCGGTGGCGGCCAAGGGCCGCACCGCAGGTCATGCGGCAGGTTCTTGTGCGCCTTCAGGCGGGACTGGCGCGGGCTGCAGGGCAGTCACGTGGGCCAGGCGCTGCGACCACTGGCCTTTGCCGGTGCCCAGGGCGGACTCGGCGAGGCGCTGGAGCTGGATGTCACCGGTCCCGGCGGGTGCATCGATATGGAAGGCGTCCCGCACCAGGCGTTCGATCGGGCGGTCGCGCCGAAGGCCGGCCGCGGCGTGGATCTTCATCGCGGCAAGGGCCGATTCCATCAGCGATTCCACGCCCCGGTACTTCGCGCTGATCAGCTCGTCGTCGCAGGGCTGACCAAGGTCGAGCATGTGGGCGGCCTGGTAGGCCAGTGTGCGGGCGGTCATCGTCCGCTCGTTGATCTGCCCGATGCGCTGCTCGATGGTGCGCAGCGCGGTGAGAGGGGCGTCCCGGCGGTGGCGTTCCTTGGCGAACCGGACGGTCTCCTCCAGCAGCGCCTGGTGGATGCCCAGCGCGACGGCGGTGAGGTTCGGCCGACCGTACAGGACCGACGAACTGTAGGCGACGTCGAGTCCCTCGCCCTCGACACCGATCATGTTGTGGGCCGGGACCCGGACGTCCCTCATGACCAGGTCACCGAAGCTGAATCCATGCAGCCCCAGACACGGCCGGTATGGGACCAGCGTCAGGCCGGGCCGGTCGTGCTCCACCAAAAACGCCGACAGGCTCTTGGACTTACGGATGTCGTCGCCGCCGGTGCGGACGATGACGCCGTGGAGATGTCCTATATGGGAGTTGCCGACGTAGAGTTTCCGGCCATTCAGTACCCAGTCGTCGCCGTCGCGGTGGGCGCTGGCCTGCATGTCCAGCACGTTCCCGCCCGATTCCTCTTCGGTCACCGCGATCGTCGGTAGGCACTCGCCAGCGGCGATCGGCGGCAGCCAGCACTGTTTCTGCTGCTCGGTACCGAAGTGGATGATCTTGGCTGCGCCGAGCTGGGACGCCTGGACCAAGGCGCCCATCGCTCCCGATACGCGGGCCAGTTCCTCGATCACGATGGTTTTGGCGAGATGACCGGCACCCATGCCGCCGTATTCGCGAGGGATGGTCACCCCGATCCACCCCTGCCGGGCGATGCGGGTGGGCAGGACGTGGTCGATGGCGGCAGAGGATTCCGTCTCAGCAACCCGGGGCGCGACCTCGGCTTCGACGAAGTCGCGGACTGCCTTGCGCAGGTCCCGGTGGTCGTCGGTCTCGAACACGGACACCATCCCTTTCCACTTGGGGCCACTGCCGGGCGGTCGGACCCGGCGTCATCGTCGCGGCCAGGTATCAGCCGCTCCGAGAGTCGGAGCTGTGCCGACCTCGGCCGGCGCCAGCGGCGAGCAGATCCGCCAGCGCGTCGCGGTGCCCTTTGATCAACTCCAGCGACGTCTGGCGGGTCCCATTGGGAAGCGCCCGGGTCCCCACCACACATACGCTGCCCAACACGGTTCCCGTCGCCTCATGAATGAGTGGCGCCCCCGCGTAGGTCCGCACTCCGAGCCGGTCGACGACCGGGTTGGACGCAAACTGTGGTTTGGCGCACACATCGGCCAGAACGAGAGCCTTGGTGCGATCAAGCATTTCGGGGCAGAACCCGTGGTCGGGTCGCATGGTGCGATCCACCGCGCGCATGCCCGCCGGGTTGTACAGGCCAACGAAGGTCTGATCGTCGCGCAGGAACAGGTTCACCATCGCGTACAAGTTCTGGGCGTGGTCGCCGAGTTCGGCTGCGAAGGTGCCGGAGATCTGGGCGGCGAAGCGGTCGAACTCGGCGTCCGGTTCTCCCAGGCCGAGTTCGGCCAGTAGCTTCACCCTGTCCTCGGCCTGGTCGTGCCAGGTGGGGACCTCTAGGCCGGCGTCGGCGTCGTATCTCATGCGGGTGCTCCGATGGATCGCTGGGGTGTGGAGTCTCGGCGGGTGAGGGCGTGCCCGACCAGCGTGAGCAGAACTGTGATGGCGGACGCTGGTCGCGGGCGTCGCAGCGCACGATCGGCACGTGCTCGGGAACTTCGAGTGCCTCACGCACCTCAGTGGACGTGTAGCGGTAGGGGGCATCGTCGAACTCATTCATCGCGACGATGAACGGCATCTGGGTCTGCTCGAAGTAGCCGACTGCGGTGAAGGCATCGGCCAAGCGCCGAGTGTCGGCCAGCACCACGGCGCCGACCGCGCCGATGACCAGGTCGTCCCAGGTGAACCAGAACCGATCCTGGCCGGGCGTGCCGAAGAGGTAGAGCACCATCTGCTGCCTGGGGAAGGTGAGGCGGCCGAAGTCCAGGGCGACGGTGGTGGTGGACTTGCGTTCAATCCCCCTCAGGGAATCAATCCCGTCACTGATCTCGGTCAGGCACTCTTCGGTGGTCAGCGGCTCGATCTCGCTGGCTGCACCGATCATGGTCGTCTTGCCGACTCCGAACCCGCCACTGATGATGATCTTCGCCGAGGTCCTGCCGGCGGCCGGGCTGGGCGGCATGGAGTCAGGCGACATCGGACAGCCTCGTTTCCAGGCCAGACCGCAACGCCTCCAGCAACTGCAGCTGATCGGGAGCGTCGGGGCCGGGTAGTGCCATGACCAGCGTCCCGCGGTCGACCAGATCGGACAGGATGATCTTCGTGACCTGGATGGGATGGCCGATCAGGGCTGCGATCTCGGCGACCGAGCAGGGCTGGAGGCTGCACAACTCGACGGCCCGGACGGCCTCGGGTGCCATCCTCGCAGCGCGGGTCAGATCCCCGGCCTCCAGCAACGTGACCAGCCGCATCGCATGCTTGGGACGGGTCCGGCCACCGGTGATCCCATAGGGACGGACCTCCTCGGTGTCATAGGTATCCCAGGGCTCACGGTCCGCTGCTGCTTCGGCAGTCCATTGGGGGCCTGGTGGAGAAGGAGATGGAGTGCCCGCCATGTCACCGGGCCTCACAACCGCGGGTACCAGAGCTTGGGCTGGAGTGGGCGTCGCCTCGGGGGCGGGTGGCCAGGTGATCGGCCACGCTTCCGACCAGCAGGCCGATCTCGTGGCCGATGACGCCTGGGTCGGAGTCCGGGCGTGCCAACACCCCCAGCACGCTGCCGACGAGTCCGGTGCCGCCGTGCCGTTCGTAGTCGGCGCTCACCACGAACACCAGAACGCCGTCGTCCTCGATGACGGCCTGGCGGAAACCGCTGGTCTTGAGGCCGCTGATGGCGCCGGCCGACCGCGCCAGCGAGTGCAGGCTGGCAACCCATGCCGCGGCCTTGTCAGCCTGATCGTCGGCCAGGCGGGCAGCCGCCGTCTTCAGACCGTCCCGTGAGACCAGCAGGGCGGCGGTAACACCGATCACCCGGCCCACGAACTCGTCCAACAGCCAACTCAGTCCCTCATCGGCCGGTGTCGAACCGGCCGTGATGGGGGTCATGCGCGTCGTCATGCTCGTCACTCCGTACCTGCGAAGGGGGTTCAGCCGGTCTCCGGCTCTGTGATGTCGTCCTGCTGCGCGGCGGCTTTTCCCTTCCGCATCCCGGCGGTGAAGGCCGCCATCAGCCCGAGGCTCGGCGGCTGGGCCGGCGCCTGGGCTGCGGGGCCAGGGGTTCGGGCCGACGGCCCCGCATGGCTGCGCCGAGGCAGCGGAGGTTTGCCGTCCTGGTGCGGCTCGGACGTCTCCGAGGATTCGGCCGCCGGTGGGAGATGCGGTGGGAACTCATGCATCGCGACCCCGTTCAGGGCAGCTTCATCCGCTCCCGACGCCGGGACGATGATGGGATCAGGCAAAGTCATGGCAGGCCGAACGGACACGTGGACTGAGCTGCGGGGCAGCTCCCCCATATGCCAAGCGGGGCCTTCGGCCGGGCTTGCCGCCCGATTCGGGGCCGAAGCAGGGTCCACCAGCAGCGCCGGCGGAATGACGACCAGGGCTCGCGTCCCGGCCTCCTCCGGATGCAGTTCGACCCGCAGGCCAAGCCGATCGGCAAGCCGCGCGACCACCAGCACGCCGATCTGTCCCTGCCTGACCTGCTCGCGAGGGCTGGTCTCGTGCGGCTCGGACAGGATCCGCCGCAGCTCTGCCAGTTTCTCGGCCGACAGCGGCAGGCCCCAGTCGCGGATTTCGATGCCCAGCCCGTCGGGTGTCTCGACCGGCGCCATGAGCACGGTGGTATCCCGGCGGGAGAACCGGGTTGAGTTCTCCACCAGCTCAGCCAGCACATGAATGATTGATGGGCCCGCATAGCCCACCACCGGCACATCACTATCGGGAAGGATCAGCCCGACTCGCCTGAACTGCTCGACCTCGGCGACCGCCTGGCGCAGGACCGTCGACATCGGCATCGGTGACTTGGCCCGCCGCGCGGTAACGCCGCCGAGCACCGCCATCCGCTCGGCGGCACGGCGCAGCTGGGTCGCCATGTGATCGAGCGCGTACAACTCGTCGAGGAGATCAGGATCCTCGTACTCCTTCTCGATCGCCTTGAGCCGGGCCAGCATTCGGCTCACCAGCGAATGCACCCGGTATCCGACGTAGACCAGAACCTCCCGGTCGGGCTCGTCTGCTACGTCCGGCCTGGCGATCGGAGCATGTTTCAGGCGGGCGCGGGCACGCACGTCAGCGTCGATCGCCGCGGCGATGGCCTCGGAGGCGCTGACGATGTCGCCGGCCCGGCAGAATGGCTGGAACCAACAGGTCCCGATCCGCGGGGGGTTGGGGAAGCGCCGTTGCCAATGCCAGTACAGGCCGTCCAGTCCCTGGGCCGGCAGCAGGAACGCCGTCCGCCCGGCATGGGGATGGACATCCATTCGCTGCGCGGTCACCGCCATCACACCCGCCGGGCCAACGGCCTCCGATGCGTGCAGCCCTCGGGCGGCGAGGCCCTCGACCAGCTCGCGCGCGCGGTCAGCGGCCTGTCCGGACGGTTGGTCGCTGCCTGACCGAACCGGGGCATGAAGCGGATGAGCCGTCACGACAACACCCCAACGCCGCACCACAGGTCGCCCGAGGCGGGAACTGGCCGTAAGTCGGATTCCGGGCGCCGCGCCGGAGCCGAGACCGGCCCCCGCGCAAGCAACTTCATCCCGGCGCAGAAGGCCCCAAGGGCCGCGGGGTTGCGGACGCACGGCGGGCCAGGAGTGATGCCAGCGCACATACTCCCAAGACCGGCAAGGCCTTGGTCATATTCGGCGGTCAGATGGCAGAAAGCGATGTGGCTACCAGCCGCCAGCGCCGTCCGGAAGGCAGAGATGGCTGCAACGGCCTGGGGATCACTGAGGACGTCCAAGCTATTGATCAGCAGCACGGCCACCGGACGATCCAAGTCCAGAGTGTCGGCGGCGCCCGCCAGCACCGCGCGGGGATCGTCCAGTCCCGCGTGCACGAACCCGCAGGTATCGGCTCGGTCGCTGAACAAGCAGGCGCCGACATAAAGCATCACCAACTCGTCAGCGTCGGCGTACACGACGCGGACGTCCGGATTGACCGACTGGGCGATGGCATGGACATCGCTGTACATCGGCATGTCGACACCGGCCACCAAAATCTGGTCGATGCCTTCCCCGACCAGCGCCCGCACCACCCGGCTACGGAACGCCAGCCGTTGCCGGGCCAGAGCCTCGATCTGCGGGAAGCGCGCGGCAACTTTCTCGCCGAGGGCGCGATCAGCTGGGTTGTAGTCGGTCCCGCCACCCCAGAAGGCCCACAGGCGCGCGATGGCCGGACGGTCGCCGTCGTATCCCCCGCTCAATCCGAGGGCAGCGGCTCGCCAGTCGAAAGCCGTGTCGCCGCTCACCGAGCACCACCCGGCGTGCGAACCCGACCATGCCGAGAGTCGGGAAGCACGGCAGCCATGCCGACAACCCGGACATGCCGCCCCGACTGCCCGTCGCGTGGCGTAGGAAGGCCCCACCGGCCGACGTCACACAGCGCCGGCGGATCGACCGCATCCCAGTCGATGAGGAGGTCTGCGATCTCCTCCTCCGTGCGGAAGTAGATGCGGCTGGTGGCGTCGACGTACGCCAGCTCCATGCCGGAGACCCGCCGCCGGTCCGTCGCAGAGGACGTCGCATGCGACATCACGAGCACGCTGCCGGGCGCCAGACGCTGCCGCAGGTTGTCGACCACGCCCTTGACCTGATCGTCGGCGACGAAATGCAGCACGGCCGCCAAGACCACGACCATGCGCTCAGCAACGTTCAGACTCGTCTTCAGGTCCGGGTTGCCGAAGATGGTGTCGAGGTCCCTGACGTCTCCCTCCAGGATCCGCTTGTATCCGGGACGAAGACCGCGGGCGTGGGCGAGAACGACGGGGTCGTTGTCGCAGCCGACCACGACAGCACCAGGGCACACTTGGTGAACGTGGTCCTCCACGCTCGGCAGGGGTACGCCACTGAGGATTCCGGCACCGACATCCAGGACTTGACCGATGCCATGGGTCTTGGCCGCCCACGCGGCGGCACGCCCGGCGAACAGGAAGTTCTCCCGCGCCACAACTCCGGCGTCGGGTGCGGACCGGAGCACAGCCTCGGCAGCAGCACGGTCGACTTCGAACCACGCGCTCCCGCCAAGGTAGTAGCTGTACATGCGGGCAGTGCTCGGCCGAGTGAACGCCAAGGCCGGGTGACTCCTGCCGGCGGTCACGACGCGGCCAGTTCTATCAGCTTGGCGTCCAGCGCTTCCGGGGTGTCGGCGTCGAGCAAGTTCGGCTTGTTGAACAGTTCCCGAGGCACCGGGAAGCGCTGCGCCCACCAACGGCCCTGGTCGGAGCAAATGAAGCTCCAGTCGGGGTGGCGTGCCTTCAGGTCCGCCTTGTCGGGGCCACGTCCAGCGGAGTGGTGTAAGAGTAGCCTCCGCGTGATCCTGTTTCTGCAGGTTAAGCTGTGAGTTCTCGATTGTCGATCTTGGGATCGGGTGTGGTGCCCTCGACCACCCGCAGTCGGGCTTTGGCCAGGAATTCCAGGCCCATGTAGCGGCGGGCCTCGGTCCACTCGTCGGTCTGCTCCATCAGCACCGCGCCGACCAGGCGGACGATCGCGGCCCGGTGAGGGAAGATCCCGACCACGTCGGTGCGCCTGCGGATCTCCTTGTTCAGGCGCTCCTGCGGGTTGTTGGACCAGATCTGCCGCCAGAGCTGGCGCGGGAAGCCGGTGAAGGCCAGCAGATCGGGTCTGGCCTGGTCCAGGTGCTCGGCCGCGTCGGGGTGCTTGGCCTCCAGCGAGGCAACGACCCGTGCGTGCTGGGCGGCCACTTCTTCGGCGGCGGGCTGGTCGAAGATGGTCCGCACCAGCGTCGCCACCCACGGCTGCGCCGACTTGGGCACCCTGGTCAGCAGGTTGCGCAGGTAATGCGTCCGGCATCGCTGCCAGCCCGCGCCCGGCAGCGTCGACCCGATCGCCTCGACCAGGCCGCGATGCGCATCGGAGATCACCAGCTGGACGCCCGACAGGCCGCGCGCGACGAGCCCGCGCAGGAAGGCGAGCCAGCCGGCTCCGTCCTCGGCCGAGGTGACCTCGATCCCGAGGATCTCGCGGTGCCCGTCGGCGTTGACGCCGGTGGCCACCAGCACGTGCACGTTGACGATCCGGCCGCCCTCGCGGACCTTCTGCGTCAGGGCGTCCACCCACACGAACGCATACGGTCCGCCCTCCAGCGGCCGGTTGCGGAACGCGGCGACCTGCGCGTCCAGCACCTTGGACATCTCCGACACCTGGCTTTTGGAGATGCCCTTGATGCCCATCTGCTCGACCAGCTTGTCCACCCTGCGTGTCGACACCCCCAGGAGATAGGAGGTGGCGACCACGCTGACCAGGGCCTGCTCGGCCCGGCGGCGCCGCTCCAGCAGCCACTCGGGAAAGTAGGACCCGCTGCGCAGTTTCGGGATCGCCAACTCGACGGTGCCGGCGCGGGTGTCCCAGTCCCGGACCCGGTAGCCGTTGCGGCGGTTGACCCGGTCCTCTGAGCGGGTCCCGTAATCGGCCCCGCACACCGCATCGGCCTCCGCGCTCATGAGGGCCTCGGCCATCGTCTTGACCATCGACCGCAACACATCGGGCTCACACGCCCCGATCTGCTCGGCCAGCCAGCCCGCAGGGTCCACACTGTTGTCCACGGCCATCGCGTTCCTCTCCTTCTGATCTTGGTCGATTCGAAGGATCACGCGATGGCCGTCTCACGTCACGACGCCACGCCCTCTGACCAGGTCAAACTCATACACCACCTCCGTGGACGCAACCCTTGTCGGCCGCGACTGAGGCCGCGGGCGATGGCTCGGCTGTGGGCATGTTGGATTCCTTGACGGGGAGTTGTCTGGACACGGAGGGCGCGGACATATACGCACGCGAGGCGTCAACCTGCCCGCATGCATCTCCGAGGGGATGTGCGAACGCTTGGCCGGGTGTAATCCCGCACCACTGGTGCTGGCTCCCTGGGAGTAAGGCCAGGCGCCGACGCCGGTCTCGCGTCGATACCGTGCTCATAGCCGAACTCCATTCCGGTCAGCCCAAGAGCGGCCGACGTTTGCACGCCGGCAGCCGAGGCCGTCTTAGTCCCGCGTCGCCTTCCGCTCACCACAAGACCGCGTTCGGCACTAGCGTGGAAGGCGTTGTCCGTTGACCGGGCCGAGCAGCCAACGGCTCGTAATAGTCCGCACCGGGGTGAAACGGTGGGAACGATGACCTTCAATGAGACCTTCGGCGAGGCGCTCCGCCGACTGATGACCAACCGCGGGATCGGCGTCCGCGCCATCGCAAGACAGGTTCCATGCGACGCCGGGCACGTTTCCAAGCTTTGCCACGGACACAAGAGCCCATCCGAGCAGTTAGCCGCCCGACTCGACGCCATCCTCGACGCGGGCGGACTACTCATTGACCTCGCCCGGACAACACCAGAAGTCCCAGTTCAGGCCAGTAGCGTGAATCCTGGGGCGCACGCCGACGAGTGGGGGGAGGACGACGAGATGCAACGACGGCGACTCTTGCAGGCACTGGCCACCCTCGGTGCCGCCTCCTCCCCCGCGGTCGAGGCCGTCCAATGCATCCGCGACGGAGTCGACCGGGCCATCGGCCGGGACGAGTCATCTCATCTGGACGAATGGGAGGAAACGGTTGCCGAATACGGCTACACCTACCTGCTCCTTCCCCCTCACAGGCTGCTGCGCGACCTCGCCGCCGACCTGGTCACAGTCCAGCGGATCACCGGCCGCCGCACCGGCGACCGGTCACTGCCCTCGTGGTACAGGGTCACCGGCGGACTGGCCGCACTCATGGCCAAGACGCTGTGCAACATGGGGCAACCACGGATCGCCCGCGACTGGTGGGTCACCGCGCAACACGCCGCGGACGCCTCGCGCGATGTGGATCTTGGCCTGTGGATCCGCGGCGAGCAGATAGTGCACGGCCTGTACGAGAAGCGGCCCCCAGTGATCCTGCTGCGCAAGGCGGACCAGGCGGTCGCCTCGGGCACGGCATGCCGAGGGCTGCTCCATGTGCGCACGGTTCGCGGGCAGTTGCTCGCCTTGGAGGGCGCCCATGAAGAGGCAACGGCGGAATTGAGGGTGTGCGAGGAGATCTTCGGCCGCCTCCCGGCTTCGGTGACCGATGAGGTGCGGTCCGTCGCCGGGTGGGCCGAGGACCGTCTGCGCTACACCGAGGCGTGGGTCCATGCACACGCCGGCGAACGCGACAGACTCGATCGCGCCGCGGCCCGCGCCGCGCAGGTCCTTCCAGGCGATGATCCGCGTGTGCACGTCCAGCTCGACCTGCTGCGCGCGGCCGGGCACGTGCGCGCCGGGGACACCGCCGTGGGGGTGCAGCACGCCCACACGGTCTACGAGACCCAGCCCGATGAGCACCGGACGGTGATGGTGACGAGCCTCGCCCGCCAGGTCGCCGAGGCCGTCCCGGCGCGCGATCGTGATCTCCCGGTCGTCGTCGGCTATCGGGAGCTGTTGTCTTCCGGTGCGGCGCGCAGTGCCATCACGTAGAGATCGAACCACGGCTCGGTCTCGCCCTCGCCACCGGGCGTGCGACCGACATGCCGCCAACCCCACCGCCGATACATCGCCTGAACCTCGTGCTCATGCGGTGCTGTGGCGAGAGTGGCTCGCTCTTCCGGCCGTGCTGTGAGCAAGTCGTCCAGGAGGCGGCGTCCGAGGCCGCTACCGCGATGGGAAGGCCGCACCGCAAGATCGATCACGGCGAACGTCCGTTCGCCAGTCTCGGCGGTGAACGCCTCAGACGCGGACGGCTTCAGCCCGTCCCACCAGTGCGACCCGATAGGCAGCGGCGTCCCGTAGGCAAAACCGGCCAGCACGCCGTCACGGCGGGCGGTTACCACGTCAAAACCGGATCGAGCGAGCAGGCCGGCCATGCGGGCCCGATAATCGCCCAGGTCGTAGCCCGGGAACGCTTCGGCGTACACCGCCTCGATCTCGCTGAACCGGGCCCGCGCGCCGTCACCGTCAAGGTGCTCGATGTCCACATCCCCGAGTGTTCCCTAGGAGCTCCCGATTCGTTCCAGGATGGTGCGGTTGAGTGTTCGTAGCGGCAGTCTCCTAGCCATGACGTCGAGCTTGAAGCACTTGAAGCCGGGCACCCTCGTTAGAAATCGGGCTCCGGCCGCCGATGACGTCCCTGCTCAGCCGCTCGCCAATACCGTTCCCGTCCGCGATTGCGGCTGATGGCCCGGGTCGTCCGGGTCGCGCGGATCGGTGGGATCGCTCGGCGGATGGTGCCGCAACTCCAGCCGCTCGCGCGGGACCTTGCTGTAGTCCTGCCCGGTGATGGGAGCGACCTCACCGGCCGCAACGCGCGCGTGGCGTCCCACGTGACCGTCCCGACGGACCTCAAGCCAGAGAAGACGAGCCCACCACGTGCGGTCGGGATGCTGCCGCTCCCAGACGAGCAGATACACAGGACACCGATGGCCCGGAAGGTGACAACAGGCGGAACTCGCACGGCAAACCATCAGAGTATCGAACATATATTCTAGTCTGCCCATGCTGTCCTCCCCCGCAATGGCCGGCGGCCTCGGCCGAGACCGGCCCGGTCGGCGGCTGGAGGTGCCGTCAGCCGGTTGGGCCGTCTGATCCGGGCGCCCCGTCGTTGCCGGGCCTGCCGTTGCCGGGTTCGGGAGGCTGGACTTCATCGACCGGTGCGTCCAGCCGCGGCCACAGCTTCTGGAAGCGCTCCTGGGCTGCGGCGGCATCGGGCAGTCCCAGCACTGCTGCGATCTGCACCCGGTCCAGACCGGCCTTCCGTACGGCGGCAACCAGTCGGCTTCCAGCCGGTCCAAGTCGAGCCGCGCGGCTTGCAGCACCACAAGAGGCCGCGCCCAGGTCGGTGACGGTCGGCTCTTGTCGATGGTCGCGGTTTTCAACGGTGGGGACCTGTGGCGGCTCTGGAATGGGCACGAGGATCGGGGTGGCCTGGTAGCCCTCTCTGAAGGCCCGTTGTTGCCGTTCGGAACTGCCACGCCATCACCCCGGCCGAGCTGGCAAGCCGAAGCAAACTCGATCTCTGATGCGCCTGCCGTGTCCAAGGTCCTGGTGGCTGGGGTTGGTCGTGACAGATGAAGATTGGGTCCAGGGTGTCGGCGCGCTCCCGCTGAACGGCCTGGAGCTGGTCGACCCAGGCTGATCAACCTACTGTGCTGGCGCCCCGGCCCGAGCCAGCAGCCCCTGCCGCCCGTCCCTGACGAATTGCCCCAGTTCCGCGGCGCCGCCAGGACGGAACGAGAGGTTGGTGCGGCGGCATCTCGCGCAAGCCGCCGGCCGGCCAGCTCGCAACCAAACTGAGAATCCCGCATGGCGTTACCTGCCATGGGGCGCCCGCTCGCCCACGCCGTCTGCCCTCTCACAAGGTCGAGCGCATGTCGGCATGGACATGAGCAGGTTGAAGGCGTCGTCTCTCGCCAGCAGTGGCAGACGAGGGGGCGGGGAAGGGTCGGTGGCGCTTGTGACCACGCCGTCGGGGGAAATCCTCGCGGGTCCCTCGGTGTGAGTCGATATGGCTATCACAGGGATTTGGCTGCGTCCGCCGGGGAGGTCTTCGCCTTCGCTGGTGTAGGCGAGCAGGAGCCACCGAGACGAGCTCTGACGGGACAAGAAGGCACGCGTTCGCTCATGGTCATCTGTGAGGACTAGGCCAGGGATTCGGTCCTCCTGGAGGGTGCCGAGGTCCATGCCGAACAACCGCCAGGCATCAGGACGGTTGAGCACGAGATCGGCAGGGACGGCTTTCCTGCGGATCAGAATCTCCATGGCTAGGTGGCGGGCGGCGCCTTCAGCGCCTGGGCCGGTCAGCGAAGTTCCCTTCGAGAGGATGGAGGTGATGCAGGTTCGCCTGGTCGCCACGTGGTCGGTCGTGGTTGGAGGCGTTGCTCGAGTCTTGGTGCGAAGACCTCTTTTCAGGTTGCTGAGCACGGATCTCGTCACCAGGAGGATGGTCTGCCGACGTTTGCCCATGGAGGCGGCAACCGCAAGCAGGGCCAGCAGCGCGATTGCTGCGGCCGAGGTGTTCGGCCACGGTGTGATGCGCAACCTCCTGGTCCGCGTAGGCGCGTGCTGAGGTTCCTTCAACGGCGTTGGCGCGGTAGCCGACGGCCCTGTCGGTGATGGCTGCGTTTCGGTGTTGCTTGTTGGGCGGGTCCGTGGGGTTGCGAGCGTCGCGTCCGATGAGGACCTACTCGTCTGGTCCCGCCCGGCCTGTTGGCGGTAGTGCTTCGTGGGCTTGTGGCGACGAAGATGCTCGGACGGCTTCGCTGTGGAGTCGCGGATGACGTCGCCCCAGTCCGGGTCACGGCCGGTGCGGAGGCTCTCCAAGACCTCATTGCGGGCACGGCTGCAGGCCTTCTTCCTGTTCACGTATCGGCTGGCGACCGGTCCTATGGAAGGGCAAGTCGCGGTGCTGCGGACGGTGATGAGGCCTGTGCTCTTCTGCGCGGAGATATGGGGTAGGACGACGGCACCGACGAGAAGGGCGGAGTTGACGACGACTGGGACCCATCGCATCAGCCGCGTTGGTCCTCGTTCCCGGCGGCGATGCGAGGGGCTGGCCGTCTCACGCTTCGCACCGGCCGTCCCGCCGACAACCGCCCTTTCACGCATATGGGCCTCGCCGGCTGGGGCGGCTCCAGTACTGGTCCGCTGGGAGTATGGGCGGGTGGCGTTCCAGGCGCCATGGCCTGTGCGGATCGCGGCGGGGCCATCTGATTGCGAGGATGAGCGCGATGGGCCAGCCGAAGGCGGTGGTGCAGCAAATCACGTTGAAGAGGATGACGATGGCTATGTCGTCGACACCGCGAGCCAGTGCGATGAGAGTCGGCAGGACCGCCAGAAATGCGAGAAGCCCGATCATCGCGAGCCAGAAGTAGAGGCTATTGAGGACTGCGGTCATCATCGTGTCCCTCCGTTCGGTCAGAGGTTTCGTCGTCGGTTTCGGTCGGGGGCCTGGGGCGGCGTTCGGCGCCCGGACGGGGTTTCGAAGGGCTGCTTTTCGGTCATTTCGAGTGCCTCGTCGACGGAGAAGGGGAAGTCCTCTGCCGCCCCGGCTATGTCCGTGCCCCGGTCAGGGTGTAAAGCGGGAGTCTCTGGAACGGCCTTGGCGATGATGTGTTCCGGCAGGTTCGTGGCGATTTCCAGAACACTGCGCAGTTCCGCAGGCTGGGGCTCGTGTCCCTGATGGCGAAGCTTGGTCCGTAGCTCGTCGGCGAGTTGGCCGGCGCGCTGGATCTGGCGTGCTTCTTCCCACTCGTCGCGGTCCGGGCCATGGACGCGTGCGGCCCATTCGGTGCCGGTACCTTCAGGGAGTTGCCCGCGTGAGGGCGCCGGGTCTCCGGTCCTGATGTGCGGGTCGCGAGTGAAGAACGGGGCCGCTTCCGCCATGGCATTGAACGGCTCCTTGCCTTCGCTGCGCAGCCGATCGTAGTGAGCCATCCCGTGTGGGTGCAGGCGGCGCAGCTGCTCTTCGCATCGGCGGACGGCGAGGCCGGCGGAGACATCGCCATCGGCGTACGGGACGGCCGCTCCCCACACTTCGGCGACGTCCAGCAGGTTGGCCTGGCGGAGCCACTCTCGGTCGTGGGCGCGCCCCAGCGGGAGCGGGCTTCGGCCAAGGCTGCCCGGCGAGCTTCGGCTTCTGCCTGTTCTGCCTTGCGATCCCTGGCCTGCTGAGCGGCCTTTAACCGGTACTTGCGCTGTGCAAGGAGTTGCTGCCCGGCGGCGGCAGCGGATACGAGCTGCACGAGCCGCTGCCCGCCGTGGTGGAGCCCCTCGGCGATCGGGTCCGGATGGTTCTGGGTCATGCGGTCCTCCGGTGGGTGGGCTTGGTTGGGGTGGTGCGGGATCGATGTTGGGCGCCGGGTGCCTGCTCGGCATGGCTGGGAATCTTCGGTAATGAGGCGTCCGTGTCCGGGCTGATCGCCGAAGTGACGAGGCTGGTGATTTCGGTGACGGGCATGCCGGTCGTGCCCGCAACGCGGGTGACTTGCCGGGCGATCTGGTCGGGTGGCAGCTCGGCGATCAGAGCGGCGGCGGCACGAGCAGCGGCCAGCCGGGTCTCGATGAACTCGAGTTGTCCTCCGGACCTCTGCATTCTCTCATCTATCACCAGGTCAGCGAGGGGGATCACGGAAAGTAATGCCTCGCGAACAGCTGACTGTCTCGCGGGGGTCAGCAGCTCAGCCGGGTCTTGGCCTTGGGGTAGGACGGCTGCTTCGAGGCGGGTAGTGAGGCGATGGAGCGTAGGCCAGGCTCGGACCGCTCCGGCTCGTCCAGCGCGGTCGCCGTCGAGCGCGATGACGAGTCCAGATGCGTTCAGACTTGTGTGAGCGGCGATCGCGTTGACCTGAGCAGAGGTGATCGCTGTGCCGCAGGGAGCGACCGCGGCATAGGTCTGCGGCATGGTCATGTTGACGGCGATTGCATCGAGCGGGCCTTCGACCAGGAGCGGGCGGGCCGTGCCTGCGAGCTGCGCGCGTGTTTCGTGCAGGCCGAACAGAACCTCGCTCTTGCGGAAGAGCTCCGTCTCGGGAGTGTTGAGGTACTTCGGGCCTTGGGCCGCCTCGCGACGGCGGCCGATGAAGCCGACGATCTGCCCGTCCAGGTCGCGGAGGGGAAGCAGAACGCGGTCCCTGAGGAGATCGAAGGGTTCTCCCCCGTCTTTCTGCTTCGCCAGGCCGGCATGAATCAGTGTCTCGTCGGCGTGTCCCAAGGTGCGCAGGTGCTGCAGCAGGGCATTGCGGGACCGCGGGGCGAGCCCGATCTCCCATCGCCGCTGCACCGCCGAGCTGAAGCCGCGGCCAGCGAGGTAGCGGGCTCCCCAGCTGCCGCTGAGTTGTCCTTGGTAGAAGTTGTGCGCGTCGACCAGTGCCGCTCGGAGTTGGGGCAGGAGGTCGTCCGTCGGGCGCCGGGTCTGTCGGACTGCGCCCTCCTTCCGCACCACCTGTGAACCGGCGGCTCGTTGGGCTGATGCGGCTGGCGCGGTGGCCGGACGTGGGGCCAGGTCGGCCGCTGCGGCGAGGCCTTCTAGCTGACGCCGAAGCCGTGTGCTGGTGCGGACGATTTGCTCTCCCACCGCGCGAACTACGCCGAGTGAGTCAGTGCGAACGTCTGTCCCGGCCCAGTGCCGGGCCGTTGGGAACGACAGGTGCGCGATCGGCAACCCCTGGTCGGCCAGAACAATGTAGGCGACCGAGTCGGCAAGGACGCGTCGCACGCCGTGGCAGGAGACGTATTGCGCGCCGCTCGCGTCGAGGTAACCGCCGGAGCGCAATGCGTGGGCGAGCTGGTGAGCGAGCAGCGACGCCGCTGCCGTCTCGTCCAGTTCTGGGGCGACCTGGATGCGGCGGTCCGGGCGCCCGAGATAGGTCCAGCCTTGTCCCCGGTCGACGTAGAAGTCCAGGTCGGCAGCCACCTGGGAGAGCCGCCGCAGACCCTCAGCCGATGTGTGCGCCTTCCGCTCGATCGCCTGGCCGTCGGTCTGCTCGATGTCGAAGACCGTGCGCGGTTTTCCGCGCGTGGAGATGATGCGGATGCCGGTCTCGCCGCGGCGGACCTGCCGTCCCTGCTTCTGCCATGCGTCGTAGGAGCGGACGTCGGTCGCCGAGGGACGCTGGGCAGGAATCAGCAGCGTGTTGGTGAACCCGTACCTTCCATGTCGACTGGCGTGCTCCAGCCAGGTCTCCCATGCCAGACGTCCATCGGCGAGGCATGCGACAGTGTGATCGGCGATTCCTTGGAGGACGGCGAGCCGACGCCGCTGGTCTTCCGCCTCGGCGAGTTGCTCGTTCTCGGATGAGGTCGTCATGACGCCTCCCGCCTGGCCGACTCTTCACGGACTGCGGCAATCATCTGCGTGAGCCGGTAGTTGGCGATCGTGAAGCCCCGTTCGCGCAGGCGCCGACCGAGCCGATCCCGGCTGAACTGCACGCCTTCCCGTTCCACTTCACGGTGGAGTTGCCGGGCGATGTCCATCAGTTGGTCGTCTCGATGCGCCTCCTCGGAAGGGGCGGAGTCCGCGGCCGGATGTGGCGGCTGCTGGACGGGCATTCGGTTGAGGGCGAGCCGGTCGGCCAGCGGGGCGCGCCATCGCCACGACCATCGGCCGTAGTCCTGCTGGAGTTGGGCGACGGCCATCAGGTGGCGGTGCTCCAGATCGAGGCCTTCCCGGTATTCGGTGATGTGCCAGAGGACCATGCGCCGCCACAGCAGCAGGCTGGAGACCGGCGCGAAGAGCCATCGGGTCGTCGGGATCCGTTCGATCCGGCCAGCGGAGGTGAGCCCGACCCATCGACGGATCAAGTGCCGGACACCTTCGACCACCGTGATGAACAGGACGGGCATCGCCGCGTGCATCACGCTGCCGGCCAAGCTGCCGTGTGCGGCCGACACATTCACCAGAATGGTGCCGAAGATGTAGACCCAGGCGACCCAGCGCAGCACCGGCCAGGGCAGATCCAGGTACTCCATCAGCAGATCCCAGCCCAGCAGGATCAGGATGCCGACGTCCATGCCGACCGGAACGATCCACGCCAGGTTGCCGAAGTGCGGCTCGGCCACCTGCCGGATGGTGGTGAACGACCCGAGACCTCCTAGGATCGCCAGCGCTGCAATCAGAGGAGCGACCACGGCGGCCACCCACTTGACGACTCGGGCTTCTCGAGGCACGCGCGCGGCCTTCTTGGCGTCGGTGGCCGAAGGCGTCACTTCTGGTTGCTTGAGTGCGGTCATCGGAGACGCCTCTCGACCATCCAGACCAGCAGTCGCGCGACGTATCGGACCTCGTCAGTGGTGCCAAGCAGCCGCCCGTGGGCGGTGACGTAGGCGTAAGCGCCGTCGGCACCGGCACACAGAACCGTTTCGGACCACCCGTTGTGCCGGATCCTCAACCGCCAGCGTCCGTTACGCGGCTTCCGTGCCCGCACGCAGGCTCCCAGTCGCTTCAGCTCATAGTGCAGCCGGAGCAGCTTGGCACGCCGCTCTTCCAACTCGGCCTGCGTGGTCGTTGCCTGCTTCTGCATCGCGTCCCCCGGTGATGTCAGCCGATGATCCGAGACGGCCATCAACTAAAGTCTTTGACCAAGAAGATGCAGCACACGCAGACGTTGGTCAACTAAAGTATGCGGTTCGGCGTGTTGCGTTTTTCAAAACAACAGCGAGCATCACGTGCCTCGCCGTCTGCCCGCGTGCGGCGACGGCGTGCTCGGTGCAGAACTTGCTCGTGTCACAGGGGCTACGGGAGCCCATGGATTGGGGAATCCGGCCATGGCAAGCCGAGCCGGCGTGGACAAAACGGCCTTGTCAGGCTCCAGGTGATGGCCGGTCGCTGCGTGGTCGAGGTGCTGTCTCGCTCGGCGAGCCGCGCCGGCCTGTGCCTGGCGTTGTTGCAGCAACCGGATCTGGGTGATGGTCTCCACAAGGGCGATCAACCGGGTGACCAACACAAGAATGGAAACGGTGGTGCGGTCATGGGTCCCGGTGAGAGTCAGCAACCGCGCCGCGGTACGCAAGGCGTTGCCAGCTGAGCTGGGACGAGGGATGCGGCCGTAAGGTGAGCGGGCCGCCCGGTCGTAGGTGTCCGCGGCACGACGAAGATGGGAATTGCCGGTAGCTCTGGCCGCCACGTGCAAAGTGTCGGATGCGGCCCAGCAGGCGTCCTCGGCCTCGTAGGGGTTGGTGGCCAGATGCCGCCGGATCTGGGACGTGGCATAGGCCGCCGCGCGAGCCGCGTCGTCGTAGAACGCCTGCCGCTCTTCAGGCGTAAGGTCGTAGAGCGAAGAGGCAGGACCGCCGTCGACGTCCGATACCGGGCTCTCCCATCGTCGCTGGATGCGCTGAAGGGTAAGGTCATCGGCGAGCCGTCCACCGCTGTACCAGGTGGGCTCCTCGCCTTCGGCCAGCGCTACGGCGTAACCGGTGATTTGATCGGGATCGAGTCGGCTGTAGCGACGGCGCACCAGCAGGCCTTGTCGTTCGAGGAGATCGAGGAACTCGCCGGTCGTCCGGGCTTCGTCCGCCGCGCGGCGGACGGCCGTCCGCAGCACGGCGCGCGCCGTCCGCGCCGACAGATGCCGTCCAGACAGCGGACGAGGCCCCGGACGATCACCACCGTCAGACGCCCATCGGCAACGGAGCTTGGGCAGCGTGAGGTCACTGGCCAGCTTTCCGCCGCCGAACCACACGGGCCGTCCGGACGGCCCTACGTCATCCGGCAGTGCGACGGCGTAGCCAGTGACTGCGCCGGCGCAGCGTTCACTGTGACGCTTGTGGACCAGAACCCCTTCAGCCGCTAGCGCAGCGAAGAATTCGGCTTCCGTCCGGGCTCCCGCCGCCGCAGTGACCACATGCCGCCGCAGTACGCTGCGCGCCGGTTCCGTCCGACCGACGCGTTGGGACTTTTCGGTCTCGGCACGCTTGGGTCGCCGTGCCGCCGTCCGATCCGCCGGGGCCGTCCGCCGCAACCCGTAACGGTCCTCGACCGCGCGGCAGGCGGCACGGAGTCGGTAGCCGTCATTCCACACGTTGGGCCGTCTCCCGTCCTGGCGGGCCAGGGTCGCGACGATGTGGACGTGGTCGTCGGCGTGCCGGACGGCGAGCCAACGGACGGCTCCATCATCGCCGGACGGGGCCAGCCCGGTCCGCTCCATAATCTCGCCGGCAATCTCCCGCCACTGACGATCGCTGAGGAGCGGGTCGTCCGGGTGCGCCCGGACGGCCACATGCCACACCGGCTTGGGATGGTTGCGTTCACCCAACAGGTCGAGCGGCTGCTGCATCAGAGCGTCCAGACGGCGGAAGTCTCGCTTCCCGTCCCTTCCTATTGGTGGTTCAAGCGCTGCCGGGGCATCGAAGCCCGCAACGATATGCGGATCATGGTGCTCGTTACGGCGTCCCGGCCCGTACAAGTAGCGGATCAGCCCTGGAACGCGTTTACCTCGCATGACTTTGGCGATCACGCAGGCCCGCCGCACCACATCCGACTCGCATCACCAAGAGCCACGATTTCGCTCCAGTGCAACCGAGCGCGAGTCGTCGGCAGCCTCGACCTCATCGTCGATACTTCGGCGCATGGGTGCGTCGGAGGGCCCTTCTTATCTCTTCGGCGACCGCATCAATGTTTTGCGTCGAGTCCGCTGCGATCCGCGCATACTGTTCCAACGCGTAGGTGGGCCGGCCCGTCGAATGCAACGCCGCAACAGCCTGATTGAGATTGATCCCGACACGACGGGCCTGACCTGCAGCCTGCATCACCTCACCCAGCAACTCTGTCAGGGGCGACCACTGCGGCGGATCGGTCTGCATGGCCACAGCAACAGTGACCTCGCCGACATAAGCACTGACCGCCATGCCCACCCGTTCGGCCGCCGCCCGAACGACGGCGTACTCCTCCTCACTCAGGGGGATCCGCACCCCCACGTCCCGCCGCTGTCCACGCGTTCGGCGCCGACGACGCCCTTGCCCTTGTCGATGCCTCCCACCACCGTTCTCCCGCCGCGCCGCAAAGCGGGGACCTTCTCGGTCTCCAGGCGACACCTGACACCCCCTTCAGGGCTTCGAAGAACTCCGCCCATCACCTCTTCGGACCGCGCCCGGTCCGAAGCCCGTAAGTGTCACTTACGCCATTACTTGCCCCCGCGTCGGCGGAGCCCGGCGGACGGCAGCCGCCCTGTGGACAGATACGCCGGCGCAGTCCGCAGCGCCTCGTCCAAGGAGCCACGGTTACCTTCGAGCATGAGAGAGACGAGCTCGTCATCAGGCTCTCGGCCGACGAGGCCCTAGTGCTGTCGGGCCTGCGGACATCGTGCAGATGACCGACCTCTGCCGCATTGTCGGCGACACGGCCGTTTGGGGCCGTTGGGATCACCGGTGCGCTTGATAAGGCGCTGCCGTGGATCTTCGCGCCGGACAACGCAAAACAACTCGCTGCCGGACACGCACGCCACAGCGCCGCCCCTTATCGCTCCCCCAAGTCAGAGAAGGCGACATCACCGCCCGCACGGGGCGGGCCGGCACCATGACAGAGCCATAGCCCGTCCCTTAGGCACAGGGATGTCGATCCGCGCCGACAGCAGGGTCTGGCTGAATTGGGCCGCGTGCCGTTATCGGCCTACCGGCCACGACGTGGATGCGGCGGCTGCGGCGGCGAGCGAAGCTCCGGCGGCACGGCATCGGCCTGACCCGGACTCGGGAGCAGCTCGTTGATCGCACTCGGGAAGTCCTCACCTGCGGAGCTCACCTGGGTGTCTCCTCGCTCTGCCCGATCCACCTCTACATGCTGGTCGCGCGACGCCCCTTCACTGTCGGCCAAAGCATGGATGGGAGCAAGCGCACTCGCTGCCCGCCGGAAGCTCTCGCCGAGGTCGGCCGCCTGCTCAGTGACCCGCCCGAGCGCATTGTGGGCCGCAGTCACCGCAGGAACAGGGTCATCCTCGCGGTCATGCCCGAGCCTGCCGGCGTCGAGTTCCCGCGTCAGGAATGCGTCGATATGCTCTGCCGTTTGCGCTAGGCGGAAGGACGTCTGGGCGAGATTTCCCAGAACCGTGTACGCCGCGGTCGGCTCAGACAGCCCCGGAGGGCCTTGCGTCAGATGGTTGAGGGCTCGGACGCGTTCATGCAGCTCGCCAGCGAGCCGCTCGATGTCCTCATTGGTAGGGGTTTCGTGATCGTTCACGCGGGTTCTTCTCCAGTGTCGAAGGGGATTCGGCCATACAGCAGCCCTCTCGATAGACGACGGGTAACATGCTTTGGAATCGCTTGTAGCGGTCTTCTTCTGTTTGCGCTCTATGATGCCGTGAACTCGTACGGACGCCCAGCAGGCCCCTCGGCGTGTTGCCCTCCCGCCTCTCACGGGACTTCAGCAGCCAGTTGGTTCCATGCTCAAGTACTCGCTAGTGGTTGACCTGCGGGAAATCCGTGTGCGGTGATCGTCTGGCCGGTGCACCAGACAATCCAGAACAAGCGGTCAGTCAAGGCGTCGCCACAGCCGTCCCGTAGGCTCGCCTCATGGCCACCGCCCGGCAGCCCGGATTTGCATCTCAAAACGATAACGGCGTCGTATAGTTGCAGGTCGCGAAGTGCTCTCCCCGCGCGAGCGGGGGTGGTCCGTGACGCCGAGGAAGCCGCGCCAGGTCATTCGCGCTCTCCCCGCGCGAGCGGGGGTGGTCCGCGTGGATTACGGTCTCCTCCGAGACCTATCCCGTTCTCCCTGCGCGAGCGGGGTGGTTCGGGTGGACGACCTTCGGCCGTTTCGTCATGCCCGTTCTCCCCGCGCGAGCGGGGGTGGTCCGCGCGCGACGCCGTACGTGGTGGTGAGGTGGTGGTTCTCCCCGCGCGAGCGCGGGTGGTCCGCTGACGGCGCCCTCCAGGTCGTCCGTGCTCGCGGTCTCCCCGCGCGAGCGGGGGCGGTCCTGCCGCCGGCTACAGCGAGGTGTGACTGTTCGGGTTCTCCCCGCGCGAGCGGGGGTGGTCTGTCTGACCCCTCCGTCCATCGTCGGCGGGCCGTGCCCCCCTGTACACGCGGGGCCTTTGCCTCAGGCGCCTAGTCGTGAGGTAGAGAGCCAGCACCTCGCTCAAGAGCGCATCCAATGCAACGGGTCAGTCCACCAATCCTTGCTGGACTGCGACTACTCCCAGCTGGAATCGTGTTTTGGCTCCGAGGCTCTCTCGCAGAGTTTTGATATGTCGACGCACGGTGGTGAGGCTCAGATCCACCCGTTCTACAATGCCCTCATCCGAGAGGCCTTGGACGAGTAGGCGTAGGATCTTAACCTGAATTTCCGGGAGACCTCCACTGTTTCGCCCCATCCCACCAAAGGGTATGGCTCGCTCCCAAAGCAGGTCGAAGTATTCTCGCAGTGCACCTGCGATCACCGAGGACTGAACCAGAAGAACTGCCGACGCCTCGGCTGCGGTGAGCGGAAGGATTGCAGTCGCCTCGTCAGCGAGTCGCAGGCTCATTCGAACGCGTGGAAGTATGCGAACCTGCATGCCGGTCGCGGCTATCATTTCCAGTTTGTCTCGTGTGGCTACTTCCTTCAGGCAGTCGGAGTCATAGATTGCTCTGCATCGGGCGCCGCGCTCTACTGGGGAGGGAGTCACGGCAGCACCGCCACTTGCGTCCATCGGCTCTGCCGGCGCATGGCTGCTCAGAGCCAACCATTCGCGCTGCACTGAGCCGAGTAGCCTGCTAGTCAGCCTGCTGACTTCATCGCTGTCGGTGACAAGTTGCGCCAGTTGGCGCACCGATGGGTCTGCGGTCGCACTTGTGTTTGCCGAAAGATCGCGCATGCGCTGATACCCGCCCAGGAGCCTCTGATAGTCGGCCAGCGCTTCTTGCGCGAGGCCGAACAGCGTATGCTGCAACACCACGTCCATCGGAACAGCCATCGTGCATGACGCTTCGTCGGCTGTGGGTTCACATCTCTGGGCCATTCCAGCACAGATCAAGCTATTTAAGTTATCCGCTCCCCCGAGTACACGTGATGCTTCTTCGATTGAGCATCGCCCTGCAGTTAGGAGCCGAAGGTACAGATGGAGTGTTTCTGCTTCAACGACTCCACCAAGCAGACGAACGGCCTTCTCCTCGAGAGAACGCATGCGGAAGCCTCATTTCAATCGACTACACGAGATATAATGCAGACCATTCCACAGAGGTCAATCCGCCATCTCACACTAGAGCCTCTTTACTCTCATCTTTTGCGATAGCGGCCATCCTTGGAAGCAGACGGAGGGCAGTCAGCACGGAAAGCGTTGCGATGACAACTGCGCCACTTGCCCAGAACGCGAGCCTCTCAGGGCCGAAGGTGTCCGCCAGAGGCCCGGATACCAGCATGATGAGTGGCATGAGGGCATAGCTCGTGACCATGTTCCAGCTATTGACACGGACGAGCATGTGCGGAGAAAAGCGTTCCTGTAGAAGAGACGTCCATAGGACGTAGTAGACGGCCTGGCATACGCCGGGAATGACCGCCGCGACGGCGATTAGTTGCCAGGCCGCTCCGCTTCCCATCAGAAGCATGGGAAAAGCCACCGAAAGAGGAAGCAACGCAGCCACCTGAATCGGTTTCTCGGGCCGCCACCGGGCACCTACCAAGGCACCCAGCACTGCGCCAAGGGGCTCGCAAGCACGGATGACTCCCCAAGCCCAAGCACCTCCGTGGCCATCGGTGGCGTAGAGCGGACCTGCGATTTTTGTGTAGCAGACCACCGCGGTGGTTATCGCGGTGTACTGCAAAGTCATGAGCCATATCCATGGGCAGGCCCCGAACTCGCGCCATCCGGCCCGCAGCTCGCGCAGTGGGCCCGCGCCAGGGTTGCCGGGGCGCGCGGTGGCCAGCCGGCTGAGTAGCACGGCGCTCAGCCCGCACAAGACGCCTCGCATCGAGGCAGCCGATGCTGGTCCGATCGCGGTGACCATCGCGCCGGACGAGATGAGGCCGATGAGCAGGCCGACCGACTGGGTTTGATTGACGAGCGCGTTCCCGGCTGGGCGGCTGGGCGAGTCGAGGAGATCGGCGATGATGCCGCGGAGTGTGGGCAGGAACATCGCGGTGGCCACACCGCCGATGGCACCCAGCACGCACAGCAGCGCCAGGGGCGCTCGTCCGGTGAAGAGTGCGGCGCCGATGGCCAGCCAGGAGAGGCAGGCCAGTGTCTCGGCGCCCATCAGTACGTGGTGCCGACGGAAGCGGTCTCCGGCGACTCCCCCGCAAATTATGAGTAGGGCGGGGAACGCGTTGCAGGCCATGACCAGGGACAGCCCGTGCGCACCGTAGCCCAGGTTCATCACGCCCCAGGCGAGGGCCAGTTGCCCGAATCCGACACTCGCACTGGAGATGACGCGGGAGATGAACAGGGGTGCCACGGAGGGGTCCCGGAGGAGGGTGAGCGGCGACAAGAAGCCGGACACAGCGCTCCTACCTCCTTGTCAGGTGTGTGAGGAGGAACTGTGCGATATCCTCGAATGCCTTGATCTCGTTGCTGCGATTAGTGAATCCATGGCCTTCGTCGGGATAGACGTCATAGCGCACGTCGATACCGCGGGCGCGGAGCCGGATGACGATCTGGTCGGATTCGTCCTTGGGGACGCGTGGGTCGTGGGTGCCCTGGATAACCAACAGTGGTGCGGTGATGGCATCGGCGTAGGTGATCGGGGACCGGCTGGTCAGGAGTTCGGCGTCGGTGTCGGGGTTGCCCAGGACGGCGTCCACGGTGGGCCTCCAGGTGGGTGGGCAGGCCCGGGCGAGGGTGACCAGGTTGGACGGGCCGCAGAAGGACACCCCGGCCGCCCACGGGTACGGGAGCCGTGACAGGCAGGAGAGGGCGGCGAATCCTCCGTAGGAGCCGCCCATGACGGCGATGCGGTTGGCGTCGATGTCGGGGAGGGTGTGCAGGTGGCGGACGGCGTGGTCGAGGTCGTCCAGGTCGATTCCGCCCCAGTTGCGGTAGATGAGCTTTTGGTGGGCGAGTCCGTATCCGGTGGAGCCGGCGATGTTGGGTGCCAGCACTGCGATGCCCTTGTGCAGGAGGTACTGGTAGAGGCCGGAGTATGCGTATTCGGGACGTTCTTGGGCTTCGGGGCCGCCGTGCACCGAGAGCAGAACTGGATGAGGACCTGGCGTGTGCGGTCGATAGAGCAGGGCGTGGACCTGGCGTCCGCCGGAGGCCGGGTAGGTGATCAGGTCGGGCTGGACAGGATCGATCACCTGGACGGCAGGTGGGCGAGCGTCGGTGAGGTACCGGAATCCAGTTGCCGGGTCGAGTACGCCGATCTCGCTTGGCCGGGTCGCCGTGTCGATCTCCAGGACGATCCTTTCGCCGTCCGGACTGATCGAGATCGCATCGATGACTCCCTGGGGAGTATCCGCGAGCGTGAACTCGGTGTTGTCTCGGCTGGCGCGGAGCACGGAGCGTCCGCTTTGGTTGATGGACCAGACGAGGATGTCGCCGGCGGCTTCGATGTGCTCGGCATCCCAGTTGTCGCTGGTGATACGCGTCATGGAGGCGTTGTTCAGGGTGTATCGGCCGATAGAGGTGAACTCGCCCCACATGTCGGTGCACAGGTAGAAGGCGGTCGAGTCCGGTGTCCACGGTCCCGGGACGAAGTAGCCGTTTCCGTGCTCGGCAGTGACGCAGGCGGCCTCGACGTCGGGCTTGGTGAGGTCGATGAGGTATGTAGCGATGTCGGTGTTGGACCGGACACCGGCGGCCGTCAGCCACCGCCCATCAGGTGAAGTGCGGACCGGGGTGAAGTTGACGCCATCCGGGGGAACGATGCGACGCTCGGTGCCATCGGCCAAGTCTCGGATGAGGATGTCTTGGACGGTGCGGTCGCGGTCGTTGGCCGCATAAAACAGGTACCGGCCTTGGGCATCGAACGAGGCCTTTGCCAAGACCCGCTGACAGTCGGGGCCTGTGCTGATCTCGGTGAGGTCTTGCCCATCTGTGCCGACGCGGTAGATGCGGTACTGCTCGTCGCCGTTACGGTCGGCGGTGAAGACCAGGTTCTTGCCGTCCGGCCACCACATGATCTGCCGGACGGCTTGACCTTCGAGTTGGGTCACACGGTGCGGTGTTCCTCCAGTGACCGGGATGGTCCACAGGTCGAAGGACCCGGCGGCGTTGCTGCAGTAGGCGACGGTCTTGGCGTCCGGCGATAGGGCCACCTGCCCTCGGAAGCGTTCGGTGGGGACGAAATCCACATAGTCGGGCATCGCTGCTACTCTCCAGATGGGGTAGGTGTCAGTCGATCCAGCCACGTCGGGCGACCGCAGCGCCCATTGCGATACGGCTGGTGGTGCCGAGGTGCCTGCCGATCGTGCTGATGTGCCGTCGCACACTGCTGGTCTTCATGCCGATCCGTCGGGAGATCCCGTCATCGGTCATTCCCTGCGCCAGCATCCGCAGGATCGACATCTGGACCGGCTTGAGCGGCATCTCCGGCGCGGCATCGCCGAGCGGGACCGCACGCTCCCACAGCAGCTCGAAGTACTCGCGCAGCGCAGCGACGATCACCGGGGATTTGATCAGCAGCGCACCGGGCAATCCGGTCGGGGTCAGCGGCAGCAGCGCTACCGCCTCATCGGCAAGCTTCATCTTCATGCCGATCTTGGGCAGGATCCTGGCCTCTTCGCCGGCCCCGGTGTGCATTTGGATGATCTTGATGCCGACGGGGTGCTCGGCGCAGGACGCCTGGTAGATGGTCCGGCTTGCGACGTTGCCTTCGAACGTGGGCAGGGGCGGCATTCCGGCCAGTTCTTCCAAGGGCCGCTCCATGGCGAAGTTCTCCAGAGTCAGCCAGTGGCGCCGTGCCGTTCCCAGGAGTGAGCGGGAGGTGTCGGTGATCTCAGTGCGGTCTGTGAGGACGCGCACTAGTTGGTCAGGCGGACCTTCCATGGCTCCGGGGAAGGGATGCATTTCGACCATGCGGCGCTGCCCGTCCAGCAGGCGTTGCTGGTCGGCGACCAACTTGCGGGACAGTGCCGCGAGGGCTCCCTGCAGCGCCAGATCCGGAGCGGTGGCGACCAGACGCGGGGAAACGGCCATCCCCAGCGGCATGACGTAGGCCAGCCCGGTCTCTTTCAGCGCCTCCACGATCCTGGACCCGCCGAGCACCTCGTCCGTTTCCGATGGCAGGCAGCCGTCCGAGGCCAGCAGCTCGGCGTAGGGGCTGAGCAACTCCTCAGCGACGAGCCCCTTCAGCAGTCTGGTGGCTGTCTCTTGGTCTTCCGTACTCACCTACACCTCCCGTGACAGAGAGTATCGATGCAAGTGAGGAGCGTCGCCAGAATGGCGCGTGAGCGTTTGGTGTCAATGAGCAGAGTCGCCATCAGCCGCCTGGCTACCTACGCTGCGGCTCCAGGCTGCTGGCGTAGGCGGTTTCTGTGGAAGCGGCTTCGATGGATCAGACTGCCGGTCTCTGGTCACTTGCCGCCATGAGGCGTTTCAATCAGATCCGTGACCTGGCAGGACCCGGTTTGATCAAGGTCTCCCTCGCGACCCATCCACCCGGAGTGAAAATGAATCGACTGCGCAAAGCCACCCACACGCCCTTGGCCCGCCGGCTTACCGGCCTCACCATCAAGCGGCGCAGCCCACACGGATGCCGCAAGCCGGTTCCGGAGCCCGTCCTGGCACGCGCCTTCAGCCACCCTCAAGGAGCCGGCGTCATCGGCCCAGGTGCCCAGCGTCTGCTACGTTCCGCGCTGGTCGACGCCCTGACCCGCAGCACGAACGGATGCGATGTCATCATCGCGCGGTCCGACCTGGTGCGTCTGCTCGGCACCGCAGCCATCGACCTCGCGTCACGCTTCGCCTCCGTCCTGCAAGTCACCGGCACCTTGGAAGAGGCGATCGAACATCTCGAAAGCAGGCTCCCGAGCACCGCTGCCACCGAGCCGGAGGACCAGAGTCCGGTCCTGTGGCTGGCGACACCGGGAGTAGACGCCGACGTCGTCCACCAGGTGATGGAGAGCCAACTCGCGGCCGACCTCATCGCGCTGTTCAACGGACCGTGGCCGTACGGCCCCACCCACTTCATCGACACCGACGGCCCCAGGCGCCCGCCTTGTCACGACCTGCAGCTGCTCAGTCGTGACAAGGCGATCGCCAAGCTCCGCGCCGTCGGCTGAACACGCTGAAGGTGGCAGGTGCTGTGTGGGCCAGGGAAAGCTCGTCCCCGGCCCACGATGTTCACTTGAACTTCGGACGCTGGTCGCTGACTTGGAAGACATCGCCAATAGCGGCGTCGATACGAGCGACGGCTTCGCTGAACGCGAGCGATCCGCCGATCAAGTAAGCGCGGTGCACCTCGTCCTGTTCCTCCCGGTCGGCCAGGTCGGCCTTCTGCCGTGCCCGGCCAGCCAAGGCATCACGGGAGCGGGTAAGGGCTCGCTGAATCCCGTTGGCGAACTCGCCTTTGGTCAAATCGTCAGGGAGCAGCAGCGCCAACGCCGCAGGCGGATCATGTGGTCGCTGCTTTTCGCCGCGCTGTCGCCTGGGGAAGCGGAACCATGTCACGAGGCGTCCGTGTCCGGGCGGAGCGGCCACAATGCCCAGACGACCTTGCCGGGTGCTGCGGCACCGGCGGTGATCGGATACCAACCCCATCCAGTGGCCAGGGCGTCGACGAGTTGCAGCCCTCGCCCACCTTCATCATCACTGTCGGGAGCACCCAGCTCTGGACGGGCGTCGCTGGGGTCACGGACCTCGGCGATGAGGTGTCCCGCCGAAACGCGGAGCTGGACGAGGATCATCAGCAGAGCACGGTCGTCGAGGGCGTCCAGGTCCTTGAGAACCGGCTGGCCGATGGCGTCGAAGGCATTCGTGGCCATCTCAGAAAGGACCTGCTGGCACTCCCAGCCGTGAGAGCGCTCCAGTCCCCAAGAAGCCAGCTTGGCTCGCGCAAAGGAGCGCACGAGGGGGATCGAAGTGGAGAACGCGGCCATGCCGATGCTGTCGCGGTAGTCGTCGCCTCCGTCGTGGTCAGGCGGCCGCCTGCCAGCCGGAACCGCCCGGCGACGCCGGACGGTGGCAGTGGATATGGACATCTATCAGAACTCCTGCCTAGTCATCGGTGGGGAGGGAGACGAAGCCAGTAGTGCACCGGGCCCACTGGCTGCTTACAGTCTCCTGCTTGCGACAGTCACGATTATGGGACTGTCGCAAGGAACCAGGCAAGGGCTTTCGCAACAGTGCGCGAAGAGACAATTACGCAAATGCAAACGAAACGGGCCAGAGCGGAACGCTCTGGCCCGTCGCGCGACGACCAGTGGCTACAGCAGACGGTATTGATCTTCCTTGACCGCACCTATGAAGGCACGCCACTCGCCGGCGCTGAACGCCAGCACGGCACCGCCCACGCCGACCGCCGAGTCTCGGACACCGATGCCCGACCGGCCGCGGGCCCGCCCAGCCTCGACACAGTTGTTGCCCGTACCGCTGTATGAGGACTTGCGCCACCCCGTGTAGCGCTCGGGACCATTCATGATCGTCTTCCTAACGAGATGGCAGGGACTTTGCTACCTGCGCCAGCATCTCGCGCGACCTCTCCACCGAGAGCGCCGCGCTCACCAAACCGGTGTACACCATCTCGAACTGCCCGGTCTGCTCCTGATCAGTGAGCACCAGATCGGTGGCCACCGCCTCCAGGCCGACCACGACCGGATCGCCACTGTCCGGGTAGGTGTAGATCGAAAACGAGCATTCAGGGATGTGGTAGCCGGGGATCTCTGCATCCACCGGCAACACCTGTACTGTGACCTGCTCTTTCTCGTCCATCAGCTTGATGATGCACTCGATCTGCCTCCGGAAGACCTCCGGCGGAACCGACCGTCGCCGCAGCACCACCTCGTCCAGAATGACCTCATACGCCGGGCCGTTTGGACGATGCAGCATCCGCTGCCGCCCGGCCCTCCCCTTCAGCACGCCGCTCATCTCAGCGCCCGAGGCCAATGGCAGTTCGCTGTTGGCCAACCGCGTGGAGATGAACTCCTCGGTCTGCAGCAGCCCCGGGATCAGGTTCTGCTGGTACTCCCGGATCACCGCGGCGCCGGCCTCCAGATTGGCGAACCGCGCTTGCCTCTCCCCGATGCCGGACGACTCCCACCACCCGTGGGACGCTGCTTCCGAGGTGATCTGCACGAGTTGCGTCCACTGGTCACCCTCAACACCCAAGGTCTCCAGCAACCTCTGGACGTCCTCCTGACTCGGCGGGACGTGCGCGTTCTCCAACTTGCTGACCATCTGCCGGTACACCCCGGACCTCTTGGCCAGATCCTGAGCAGACACACCTGCCCGCTCCCGAAGCTCCCGCAACTCCGCAGCGAGCCTCAACCGCCGCACATACGGACTGATCACCTAGCCCCCTTCACACCCCGGCTTCAAGAATGTCACTGAAAGGAGAATGTCACGCAACCGGAACGACCTCCGACTCCGTTGGCATCGATGCCGCAAGCCCGAACCAGCCAGATCAGGACCAACCGCCCGCTGGTCGACAGCCAAGCCATGCACGTAGACCTGCGGCTTTGGTGGTTACGACTCCGGGCCAACTCCATCTGTCTGCGAGTGGTCTTGCTCAGTAAGTAGAAGTCACCAACGGCAAAGCCGAAGCCGTCTCCTCCTGGTCAGTTGCCGCTGCCGCGCCGTCGGCCCTCGGCAGTCACGTCGCGCCGCTGAGCATTTGTCACCATCGCACGTTTTACTCATGCCGCTGACCGGCGTCCTTGGGTTTTCATTGTGGCTCGTCAGCAAAGCGACCCGCTTGGAGGAGCAGATGAACGCCATGTCCTGCATCCATGGCCCCATCAACTGGACGACGAGTCACCCACCCCACGACCGCTTGATCGGCGAGGCCGGCGGCAGCCCCGCGGGCTCCGGCCACCCTCCCGGCAGTCCCCTGCAGCCCCACATGACGGGTCGGCTGGAGGCGCCCTGGCTCGACAACAGGCGGTTTGCGCAGTCGGACCTCGCCCGCGGAGACTCTCTGGACGCCGACTTCAACGGTCGAGACGGGCGGCTGAACCGCTCTGCCTTCGCCAAGGCGCCCACTGTCAACGACGTGCGAATTCTGACCCCCTGCCGGCGTCTGAAAGTTGACCCCCTGGTGGTGTTGTTTGTTGTGGGTTGTTACTGATGGTCGTTGTTGGTCTGGGCGGCGGGGACGCGGCCCAGGTCGCGGTTCTTCAGGCGGTAGCTGTCTCCTTTCAGGCTGATGACCTCGGCGTGGTGGACGAGGCGGTCGATCATGGCTGCGGCCACGATGTCGTCGCCGAACACCTCACCCCAGCGCCCGAACGGCTTGTTGCTGGTCACGATGAGGGAGGCGCGTTCGTAGCGGCTGGAGACCAACTGGAAGAACAGATTCGCCGCCTCTGGCTCGAAGGGGATGTAGCCGACCTCGTCGACGACCAGCACCGGGATGCGTGCGAGCTTGACCAGTTCCTGCTGCAGTTTCCCGGTGGCGTGGGCGTCGGCCAGGCGGGCGACCCATGCGGCTGCGGTGGCGAACGCGACGCGGTGCCCGGCCTGGCAGGCCCGCATCCCCAGCCCGATCGACAGGTGGGTCTTGCCGGTGCCGGGCGGGCCGAGGAACACCACGTTCTCGCGGGCGGCGACGAAGTCCAGAGTGCCCAGGTGGGCGATGACCTCTCGTTTGAGGGAGCGCTGGTGGTCGAAGTCGAAGTCCTCCAGTCCCTTGCGGGCCGGGAAACGGGCTGCGCGGATGCGGGCCTCACCGCCGTGGGATTCGCGGGCGGCGACCTCGCGTTGCAGGCAGGCGGCCAGGAACTCCTCATGGCTCCAGGACTCGGCCCGGGCTCGTTCGGCCAGCCGGTCGACCGAGGCCGCCAGGGACGGGGCCTTGAGGACCCGGGTCAGGTAGGCCAGTTCGGCGGCGAGGTTGCGGCCACTGCCGGTCTTCGCAGAAGCCATCAGGCCACCCCCTCAACGCCCAGCAGGGCGTCGTAGTCACTGAGTCGGCGTTGTTCGACCTCGGTCCCGGCCGATGCCGTCACGGCCTGGATCTTGGTGCGGCGCAGCGCGGCGGCGGCCCGGGCGTGGGCCGGGTCGGTGATGCTCTGATGGACCGCCCAGCACCGGTCATGCCGGGCGACGAGTTGGCCGCCGCAGGTCACGGTGACCTGCTCGGGATCGGCGACGACCTCGACCAGTCGGCCGATGACCGACGGGTGCACCGAGTAGTCGTTGGAGGCGATCCGGACGTAGTGGTCGCGGGCCAGCCGTGTCGAGGTCCGCCACCCGACCGCCGGAGCAACCGGCGGCAACCCGACCATCGCCGCCCGATCGGCATCGATCCGGTCGGCGGGACGACACTCGATCCGCCGGTGATGACGGGCATTGGCCCGCGTCAGCCACTGGGCGAGCTGAGTGTTGAAGTCGCCGGGGCCGGTGAAGACGCGGCCGGGCATGAAGGAGGTCTCCAGATACCCGTTCGCCCGCTCCACCAGCCCCTTGGCTTCGGGGTCGGCGGGCCTGCACTGGCGGATCGCGATCCCCAGCACCCCGCGGAACGCGTTGGCCTCGCCGGTCAACTGCGGACGGCCACCCTTCCACTGCCCGATCGCGCCCTCGTTGTCCCACACCAGCGTCCTGGGCACCGCCCCCAACACGCTCAGCAGGGTCCACATCCCGGCGAACAGGTCCCCGGCCGCCCGCGAGGGCAGCATCCGCGCCATCAGCCAGCGCGAATACCCCGAGACCATCACCAGCACCGGCGGGCTGCCCGCCTGCCCGGCACCCAAAGGGATGTGGGCCGGCGGGAACCACAGATCGCATTGGGCCAGCTCGCCGGGCTGATACGCCGTCCGGGACACCGGATCCACCGGCTGGTAGTGCGGCCGCAGGATCCGGACCCGGTCCTTGAGCACAGTGAGCGAGTTCGTCCAGCCGATCCGCTCGGCGATGACCGTGGCCGGCATGTCCGGAAACTGCTCCAGCAGTGCCCGGATCTGCGGCTCCACCGCGTCCACGATCGACCCCCTGCTCGCCCGCCGGTACTTCGGCGGTTCCTCGGCCGCCAGCGCCCGCTTGACGGTGTTCTTCGAGATGCCCATCCGCCGAGCGATCGCCTTGATCGGCATGCCCTCGGCCCGGTGCAACCGGCGGATCTCCGCCCAGTCCTCCACCTTGATCACCCTCCACAGTGACAGCGGAGGGGGTCAGATTTCGGCCGTCGCCTGGGGGTCAGTTTTCACGTGTCGTCGACACCCACCGGCAGCATCGGCGTGTCCTGGATCCGCGCGGTCAGACCCGACGTGAACGCCCCGGGATACCGGGCACCTCGGGTACCGACCCCCACCGCACCTGCCTACCCGGGTCCAGGGGCGGGTGAGTCTCTCACAGGTGGACCGTACGACCTCTAGCGGCAGGTGACACCGCACGTGCAAGGTGAGTGCCACCAGCATGCGCCTCTCGATTACATGACGGGTGGCGGTCTCGGCGCTGCTAGGCCATCGGAGCGCCTGTCCAGCGCGGCGTCGATGCACGCCAGCGCCGGCTCGCCGTGGCTGCTCAAGGCGTGAACGGCCTCATGCCGCTCGCAAGTGCGCAGTGCGACCATGTCTGGCTGCCTGGCCCGCCGATGGAGGAGGGGGCCAGGCAGCAAGGACGCTTGATCATTCGGAACTCCCCTCGTAATGCGCGTTCAGCGTAAACCCAGTTTGAGCGGTATATAGCGAACCCCCTGAAGTTCCTGTTTCGCCCAGTCCCTCGCGCGCCGCGGTCGCTCGCCGGACGCTCTTCGCCTTCCTACGGGACCCCAGTCCCGCATCGACGGAGCCAGCGAGGCATTGCCTGCAGAAGGCAGCATCACTTTCCCGTGCTCATTTGTCGACGCCGTTCGGTGAGGACCGAAAACCGCAGCTCAGTGCGGGGAGGTAGGCGGAAGGGAGCGACCAGTGAAGGCGGTGGCGCTCACCGGCCCAGAGCCGCCCAGCAGGCCGACGTCGGCTGGACACGCTGCCGCTGCCGAAGGCAACACGGATGGCCGAGCGGCTGGTCCATGACATCTTCACCGCGCTGGCCGAGCAGACGGTGGTGGCGCAGGGCACCAGACGGCCGTGCTGCTCGAACAGGCTGCGGATCAGCACGGCCGACCGCGGCACAACTCGGCCTCCAACCGGGCGAACGCAGCCGCGGCCGCCGATGCGGCTGGCCTAGAAGCCGGCGCACATCCGCGGCGCCTACGCCCGCGAACAGTGGCTGGACTAACTGCACGCGGCCGGCGTCGACCCGTGGCAAGGTGCGGCGCGCGGACGCCGACGCCCTGCGTCGGCGCAGCGTCCGGCGGACCTGCTCGATGGCGGAATCGACGGCCGGTTCGGTCAGCACGTGCTGATGGCCGAGACTCATGAGAGTTCACCCTGGCTTGCGGCGGCTGGTGCGGGTCTGCGACGCAGCAACTAGTCATCAGCAGCCACCGAGGGTGCGGGGTGGCCAGAAATCACGCGCAGAACCACTTTGGTCCGCTCGCCGAGCAAGGCGGCATGAACGCCTGGCTTTCGTGCAGTCGACAGTCGAGACGCCGACTGCACGAGAGACCGCCTGTACTGGGAGTGTTAGTTGCTCGTTGGGATTTGCATGGCGGTGAGGGTGTCGGTGACCAGGTGCAGGCCTGGGCGGGAGGTAGAGGTTTCGGCTGCGATCTGGCGGGCGAGGGGAGGGTCGATCATGGCTTGCATGCGGTTCATCATGGCTTCCATGCGCGCCAACATCGCTTCCTGCGGATCTGGCTGCTTGGTCTCGTAGCCCAGCAGCACGTTCATCGTGGTTGCCGCGGTCTCGCTTTCTTCGGCTAGCGCCCACACATAGTGGGTGGTGGATGTCAGGTCGTTGTGGCCCAGCCGGGCCTGAACGTCCGGCAGTGGGACATCGTGTGCCAGCAGCAGGGAGGCGTGGGAATGGCGCAACTGGTACGGGGTCACATCGACACCGATGGCCTTGCGGGCCGGGATCCAGATGGTGCTCCATTCGCTGGACGCCAGGTAGTCGTTGCCGTCCCGGCGGACCCGCCGGCGGGCGACCTTGCCCTTGCGTGCCATCGCCTCCACTCGATATGCAGACCGGTAGTCCCGGTAGGCCTGCACGCACGGGCCGCACCTGCAACCGTGCTTGCGGTAAGTGCTGATCTTGGTGTGGGTGACCCGTGCACCGGTGACAGGTGAGATGAAGGTGGTCTTCGCGGCGGCCTGCATCTCCTCTTCGGTGCAGCGTGGCAGGTTGACCCAGGCCGTGTCCGGCATGAACAAGCGCACCGGGAAGATTAGATCCCCGGGTTTCATTCCGTGTTCTTGGACGTGGGTTCGGATCTTCTCGACCAGCGGCCTGCCGACCTTGAATCGGCGGTGCTCGCCGTTCTTGGTGTAGGGGCGGGTCACGAACCGGCCGCCGGTCGGGTGGAACTGCTTCGCCACCTCCACAGTCGATCGGCAGACCTTCAGCATGCCGGTGTCGTAGTCCAGGTCTCCCTCCTGGAAGGAGATCGCCTCACAGAAGCGGACTCCGGTGGAGATGATGTACTCGGCGAACAGCCGGTGCGCCGGCAACGGCAACTTGCTGCACAACTCCCAGAACACCGTCTCGTTGATCACTTTGATGTTCTTGTGCACGGATTGCTTGCCGACGTTCAGTCCTCTGACCGGGTTGTCGCTGCGGTAGCCCAGCAGGATCGAAAGGCCGATCATCGCCGAAAGCAACGTTCGGCAGGCCCGTCGCGTGTTCACCGTCCGCTCTGCCTCGGCCAACCAGGTGAAGTACTGGATGGCGCGGGCGGAGTCGATCGTCGCCACCCTGTCGGCCTTCAGGTACGGGCGGACATGGTTGATCCATGTTCCAAAGTAGGTCTGCATGGTGTTCGGCTCGACCCGATGATGCCGCTGGAAGATCGGCCAGAACTCCTCGAAGGTCATCGCGCGCCTCTGCGCCAGCGTCATCTCACCTAGGACGCCGTTCTTGCTCCTGTTCTGCTCCCGGCGCGCCGCGGTCAGCGCTTCCAGCTCGTCGTCGTAGGTACCGGCCGACCGGGGCACCCCGGTCGTGTCGTAGTACATCCCCGTGTACCGGGTCGCCCCGGTGCGCTTGCTGACCTTCCTGGCTACGTACGGTTGCCGCATCAACTCCCCCTCTCAACCGGAGAACGAGTTAGCGAATCGGCTAGCGGACTGTCTGAGACAGCTCCGTATCAGCCACCCCTGCGCGTGATTAAAAGATATGTCTACCTGCGATTATATCTTAAAATCAACCACTCGGCTGAGTCTGGGAGGGCTCGGGCAACGTCGCGGCACTCGATCTCCTGCGTGCGATCCTGCGGGAGCCGCAGACCCTGGACGCGTTCTTCGACGAGGTCGAGCTCGCCCGAGGAGCCGACAAGCGCCTCGACGCCGCCGTCCAGGACACCAAGGACGCCTTCGCCGACACCGCGACGATCGAGTTCCGCGCCCGCCGCGTGGCCGAGCGCCTGGCCCTGATCCTCCAAGCATCACTGCTGGTCAGGCACGGCCACCCGACCGTCGCCGACGCCTTCTGCGCCACCCGCCTGGCCGGCGACTGGGGCGCCGCCTACGGCACCCTCCCCCCGGGCCTCGACCTGGCCCCGATCATCGACCGCGCCACCCCTAAACTCGGCTGATGGGCGTGTCCACCTTCCCGTTCACCATGTTCGGCGACGAGTGGGCCGAGCAGACCCTGGGCGCCATCACCGCCGTGCCCAGCCGGGGCGACACCGTCATCGGCAACGACGTGTGGTTCGGCTACCAGGCCACCGTCATGCCCGGCGTACGGATCGGCGACGGAGCCATCATCGCCGCCGGCGCGATCGTCACCGCCGGCGTACCGCCCTACACCATCGTCGGCGGCAACCCAGCACGCCCGCACCGCCCGCAAAGGCGCGACCATGGCGTGGAACTGCTCTGGGGTCATGCCGGCCATGGCCGGGTATTCGTGCTTGACCAAATTGTGAACCTGCCGACCGAATTCTGCGCGGGCCTCAAGCTCGGGACGCACCTTGACACGGGTGGAGATCTTCTTCGAGAAGGTCCGGGTGCACCCGGCGGCGCGCAACGCCACGAGCCGGCTGTCGAATTCGTGGCCCCGGTGGAACGGAGTACGCGACCGATCCGGAGCGGCAGCGCCGCGGGGGATCTCGGCGGCGGGCACCGGCGACGGCGCCCGGCATTGCGCGCCGGGTCGGCGCCCGGGCGGGACGGGCACCTCGAGTGGGTCGGACGGTGTGGTCCTGGGCGGCAACCTGGCCCTAGCGGCAGGGCGAGCGGGAGGACGGCATTGTCCGGTGGAAAAGCGGCTTTCAGCCGTTTACAGGCCCGGTGCAGTCGAACCCGCGCGGTACCGTTGCGGGTGCCCAGCACCGCCGCCGCCTCAGCCAGGATCAGGCCGTCCAGATCGACCGGTTCGATGACACTGCGCAGCCGCTCGGGCAGCGCGGAGAGCGTCGCATACAAGGCGCGCGCCTCTCGCTAGGCGTGGATCTGCTCTTCCAGCCAGACGATGTCGTCGCCGTCCAGGTAGCGATGGCCTCCCGCTCTGTGCTGTTTGCTCTTCTTGGCAAGAGAGCCTCGTCGCGTTACATCCCACCGACCCTTCCTGTGCCGGCGTTGCGGACGCGAAGCTCGGAACGGGCGGTTGCCAAGGATCGCGGGCGGCGGCTCTACCGGGCGAAGCTTCGACTCCGCCGCCAGGTCGCCCACACCCACCACGGCACTCTCTACATCACCGACACACCCCCAGAATCACCCTGCCCGTCCGGCCTGCCATGCCAGCCGCCGCTCGCGCGTGAACCTTCTCGCGGTCGGCTGGCAAAGAGGGGTGTTGGTGCCAGCGATCCAGGGAGGGCCGGTATGTGAAGAGTGACGCCATGACCGCTGTCGGGGCGGTCGCGTCCACCAGTGACGCCGAGGAGATCGAGCGATCTCGGCAGGAGCCTGAGCGGTTCGCCGTGCTGTTCGACCGGTACGGCGCGCGTTTGCATCGGTATGCGGCGCGCAGGCTTGGGGACGGAGAGGCCGACGACATCGTCGCTGAGACGTTCCTGGTGGCGTTCCGGCAGCGGGAGGGATACGACCTCGGCCGTTCCGAGGCGCTGCCATGGCTGTACGGGATCGCCTCCAATCTCATCCGGAGGCATAGGCGCGCCGAGATGAGCCGCTATCGGACGTTCGTGCGTACCGGGGTGCTGCTGGACGCGGCCGACGGTGTCGCCGAGCAGGCGGTCGAACGGGCGAGCGCCCAGATGAGCGGGCGTCGGCTCGCCCGGGCGATCGCGGGGTTGGCGGCCCGCGACCGGGACGTGCTGCTGCTGGTGGCGTGGGCTGATCTGTCCTATGAGCAGGTCGCCGACGCCCTGGGGCTTCCGGTGGGGACGGTGCGGTCCCGGCTGAACCGAGCCCGGAAAAAGGTGAGGCAGGAGTTCGATGGAGTGAATCCGACCTCCGTCCATGATCGGAATGAGGACATCGATGATGAATGACCTGCGTGAGGTAGGGAAGTTGTGGAGCGAGGCCGGCGAGCCCGGACCCGCCAGGCTGGCCGCCGTCCGGCAGCGGTTTCTGCAGGAGACGCGGTCGGAGGAACGGCCGGGCGGTCTCGGTACGCGCCGACCGTGGCGGGCGTGGGGAGTCCGGACGGCGACGGCGGGCGGACTGGTCGCGGCGGTGACCGCGGGCACCCTCGTGCTGGTGGGCGGGAGCGGTCCCGGTTCGGCACCGGCCGACGCCGCCGAGCTGCTCACCCTGGCCGCCCAGGCGGCAGGGGACGGACAGGTCACGGACCCGCGTCCAGGCCAGTTCGCCTACCGGGAGTCAGTCGCGCTGGAGCTCTCGACCGGCAGCGGGGGCTCCTGGTTCCGAAAGGTGCGCTACCAGGAGTGGCGGCGGGCCGACGGCAGAGTCCCGGTCTACCGCCGGACCACGCTGCTGGGGCTCGTGCCGCTGCCGGGTGAGAAGGTGCCCGCCAAGGCATGGGAGCTCGCGCGTGTCAGCACGGGCGGCAGGTTCCTGCCGTGCGCCTCTCGGCCCACTGAGCCGAACGCGCCGTACGCCGTGCACAAGGAACTGCCCACCGACCCGGCGCGGCTGCGCGGCGCCCTGGCCGCCGGAGTGGACGCCGGGCAGCGAGCGGAACTCTCCGAGGACCAGGCCGTGTGGATCAACCTCACGGCACTGGCCTCCGCGCAGCCGCCGCCCAAGGTCCAGGCGGCACTGTTCACGGTCGCCCGCCAGATCCAGGGCACGCGCCTGTCCGGCCGCACGACCGACGCCGCCGGGCGTCCGGGCCTCGCGGTGACCTTCGACACCCGGCCCGGCGAGCGCGAGGAGCTGATCTTCGACGCGAAGACCTACCGCTTCCTCGGCTGGCGCGGCACGGCGGCGGGCACCGGCGACACCTCACCCGCCGCGACCACGACCGCGGACGTCGCCGTGACCAAGACCGCAATCGTCGACGGTCTCCCGGCTGGGGTCTCCACGCCCGGACACACCTGCCCAGACGAATCCGGCGACTGACCGACCAGATGCAGGGCCGTGTGAGCCTCCTGGCGCCCACACGGCCCTGCCGGTCCATGCGGTGGCCGGTCCGTGGCGTTTCGCGGCCGGACGATGGTGCGGGCGATCAACCTGTCCAGCAAGACGATCGCCGAACTCATCCCGTGCGTCGTCGACGGCCGCGCCACGCCCGAACTGCTCGACCGGCCGGCCGTCCAGCGCGATGACATCGACCGGCAGATCGCCGACCTGACCGACACCCGCAACGGGCTCGACTCAGTCGTCACCGGCGCCGGCACCACCATGCTCACCGGCCGGTCCTGCCGCCCCCGGCAGGACCGGCAAACCTCAAATCGAGGCTGAGGAACTCAGCGGTACCCCGAGACGGGCAGGCGGCGATGGGCCAGCAGCCAGGCGGTGGTGCGCTCGATCTTCCACCGGATGTCCCGGAGCTCCGCGCGCGCCTCGTTCCGATCCATAACAGCGGGGTTATCGATCAGTTTACGAAATCCCCGTTGATCAAGAACGGCGTCCTGATGGAGGGTGGGACCCGTCCAATGAGCCCGGGCAGCCGCTCCCGCCCTGCCACCCCGGGCCTTTGCGGCACCGACCGATCTACGAAGGACTCTGCTTGTCTCCCGACCCGACCACCGTCCACCCGCTGCCGGCCCACGACCGGGTGGTGTTCCTCAAGCCGCTGGTCACCTCGCCGACGATCGCCGTGGGCGAGTACACCTACTACGACGACCCCGACCACGCGACCGACTTCGAGCACCGCAACGTGCTCTACGCCTACGGCCCCGAACGGCTGATCATCGGCCGGTACTGCGCGATCGCCTCCGGGACCAGGTTCCTGATGGCCGGCGCCGAGCACCCGACCATGGGCGTGTCCACCTTCCCGTTCACCATGTTCGGCGGCCCCTGGGCCGAGCAGACTCTGGACGTCATCACCGCCATGCCCAGCCGGGGCGACACCGTCATCGGCAACGACGTGTGGTTCGGCTACCAGTCCACCGTCATGCCCGGCGTACGGATCGGCGACGGAGCCATCATCGCCGCCGGCGCCGTCGTCACCGCCGACGTACCGCCCTACACCATCGTGGGCGGCAACCCGGCCCGCGAGATCCGGCGGCGCTTCGATGACGCCGACGTGGACCGGCTGCGCCGCGCCGCCTGGTGGGACTGGCCCGCCGACCTGGTCACCCAGCACGCCCGCACCATCATGACCGGCACCCCCGCCGACATCGAACGCATCGCCCTCCACCACCGACACGCGGAAGACCATTGACCATCCAAGAACACGTCGTAGCCGACCGCAGTGACGGCCCGTACGCGATCACCACGGGACCGGACAACGCCTTGTGGTTCACCCTCGTCCACAGCGGACACATCGGCCGGCTCGTCCCCGGACGGCAGCCCACCACCCATCGCCTCGATCCGGCGTGCGGGCCGACGATCATCACGACCGGGCCGGACGGGGCCCTGTGGTTCACCGAATACCAGGCGCACCGGATCGGCCGGATCACCACCGACGGCACGATCTCGGAGTTTCCGCTGCCAACGCCCGGCTGCGGCCCGTTCGGCATCGCCGCCGGGCCTGACGGGGCGCTGTGGTTCACCGAGACCGCCGCCGACCGGATCGGACGGATCACCACCGAGGGGCGGGTCAGCGAGTTCCCGCTCCCCGTCACCGGCGCATTCCCCTCCGCGATCACCGCCGGAGCGGACGGCGGGATGTGGTTCACCCTGAACCAGGCCAACGCGATCGGGCGGATCGGCATGGACGGAACGATCGCCGTTCATCCCCTGCCGACCGAAGCCGCCGCGCCGGTGGGCATCGCCGCCGGGCCTGACGGGGCGCTGTGGTTCGTCGAGATCGCCGCCGGGCAGATCGGCCGGATGACCGCCGACGGACGGGTGACCGAGTTCCCGCTCCCCGACCGGACGGCCCGGCCGCACGCCATCACGCCCGGTCCCGGCGGTGACCTCTGGTTCACCGAGTGGGGCGGCAACCGCGTCGGCTCCATCACCGCCGATGGCATGATCCAGGTGCACGACCTGCCCACTCCCGGATCGGAACCCCACGGCATCACCCTCGGCCCGGACGGCGCTCTGTGGGCGGCACTGGAAACCGGCGCCCTCGCCCGCATCACCCGCTGAACAGGGGTCAGGCGCGTCACGCTCAACCGCACCCATCGCCGCCGCCGTGGACCGCAACGAATCGGCAGTTCTTCCGAGGACTTCCCCGAACTCCGCCATGCGCACGACGACCACCGGCGCGCATCGAGCACCGAAGACCCTGCGGGCCACGCCACCGAACTTCCGCCTTCAACTTCTGAACCGCCGGATCTCAGGAAAGGACCTCATGACACCGCAGACGACCTTCGACGCGGGTGCAGAATTCGATCGGCAGGTTGACAACCTGGTCGAGCACGAATACCCCGCGATGGCGGGCATGGCCCCGGAGCAGTTCCACGCCCTGGTCGCGCCTTTGCGGGCGGTCGCCGTGAACGCCGGGAACCTCGTCCACGAGCCCGATGCGGGCCGACTGCCCTTCCTGCTCGTGGTGAAACATCAGGTCGTCCCGATCGAGCAGATGATGCCGCGAACCACCCTGCACGGAAAGGCCAAGGCCGGTTTCGTCGACCATTCCTTCGAGCCCGGATCCATTGAACGCTTCGTCCCGATCAAGGAGACCGACCTCCCCGACCAGCCGATATACCTGCTGTTCGGCATCGAGCGCGGCGAGGAGTTCTGCGGCGCCGTCCCCAACGACGCCATGGACACCATCCGCGACCGGGGACGGACCCTGCTCACCATCGAGGAGGGCATAGCCATGACGACCCAGTTCCCGGAGGTCCTGGTCAAGAACAAATGCTACTCCCTGGGCGGCTCACGCTGCGGCGACCGCCGCGTCCCGGCGATATGGATCAGCAAGAACGCCCCCAAACTCGGCTGGTGCTGGGAACGCAACCCCCACACCTGGCTCGGCATGGCCTCCGCCGCCCACCGCGCCGGCGTTTGAGAGGGACGGAAGCCAGGCATGAGCACAGGGACCAGTGCCCATGGGCTCCACCTGCGGGATGGGGAAATTCAAGCGCCATGGAGAACTGAGCATCGGGCCAGTCGACCTTCTTGACCTCGGGCTCGTTTCAGCCAGCACCTGTCGGACTGGCCTTAATGTGCAGGAGCCCTACGGCTCAGCCATGTGGTAGTGCACCACTCGCCCTTTGCTTGGGCCGCTTGTCATGGTGCGGCAGGTGTCGTTACGGTCGGGGCCTGAGACGCCGCGCGATGCTCCGATTCGGGGAGGCGGACGTCTGCGGCGGTGGGGCTCGCCGTACCCGAACCGCGGTGCCGCTGTGGGGCTCCGCCAACAGTCCCTACTCGGTTTCCTTTGTGTGCCTGGTAGGAGAGCCCATGCCCCGCAACAGCACTTCTGGCCGCACCGGTGATGCTTCGGGCCCCGGAACCGAGCGGCCGACTTCCGGATCGGTCGCGGCGTTGTCACCGTGGCGGTTCGTCGTGGTCTTCGGTGTGGTCAGCCTGCTCGCGGACGTTGTCTACGAGGGGGCCCGCTCGATCACCGGTCCGTTTCTGGGATCGCTGGGCGCCGGCGCCGTCCTCGTCGGGGTGGTGACGGGTGCCGGTGAGGCGGCGGGCCTGGTTCTTCGGCTGGTGAGCGGCCCGGCCGCGGAGCGGTCGGGCCGGTATTGGGGCTGGACGATCGCCGGGTACGGGCTGACGGTGGTGGCGGTGCCCGCGCTGGCGCTGCCGGTCGGGCTGGCCGGGGCGTCCGCGCTCGTGATCGCCGAACGGATCGGGAAGGCGGCGCGGAGCCCGGCCAAGGACACGCTGCTCTCGCATGCCGGCAGCCCGATGGGCCGCGGGACGGCGTTCGCGGTGCACGAGGCGCTGGACCAGACGGGCGCGTTCGCGGGACCGCTGCTGGTCGCGGCGGCCGTCGCGTGGCACGGGTACGGCGCCGGCTTCGGGGTCCTGACACTTCCCGGAGTGGCGGTCCTGGTCGTTCTCGTGTGGCTGGCCCGCCGCGTCCCCGACCCGTCGCTCTACGAGGACGACGCTGGGCGGTCAGGCGCAGAGGCTCCGGCGGCAACCTCTGTTGCGGCGGTGCGGGCGGGTTCTCCACTGGCGGGACTGGGCCGGGTCTTCTGGCGGTATGCGGTGTTCTCGGCCGTGACGATGGCAGGGTTCGCCACGTTCGGCCTGATCGGTTTCCATCTGGTCGACGCGGACGTGGTCAGTCCGCAGACGGTGCCTTTGGTATACGCCGGGGCGATGGCGGCCGACGCGGTGGCGGCGCTGGTGACGGGCCGGTTGTTCGACCGGTGGGGGTTGCGGGTCTTGGTGGTGCTGCCGGTACTGGCCGGGGCAGGCACCGCGCTGGCGTTCACCGGTTCACCGGCCCCGGCGCTGGCGGGCGCGGGATTGTGGGGCGCGGCGATGGGCGTGCAGGAATCGACGATGCGGGCGGCGGTCGCCGATCTCGTCCCGGCCCCGCGTCGGCCGACGGCCTACGGAGTCTTCGCCGCCGCCTACGGGATCGCCTGGCTGGCCGGCGGAGCGGGGCTCGGCGCGCTTTACGGGCACGCGCCGGCCGCGCTGGCTCCGACCGTGCTGAGTGTGCAGGCACTGGCGCTGACCGCGCTGTGGTGGGTTGTGTCGCCGGCCGAGCCCACCGGGAGGACGACGGGCTGACGGGGATTCAGACGTCCGAGGAACATGCACGGCGGCCCGCAGGCCGCCGTGCCACGACACGAGATGGTCAGAAAGGGAAAGCGCTCATGGAGGCGATCGGAATTGGCGACGCGTTTGCGCTGACCCGCGCCCGTGTATTCCGGCGCACCGAGATCCTCGTGGTCAGGGCTTGCGCGCCACCGCTCCGAAGGCGTCGATCGGCACCGCGATCCCGTCGGGACGCCACTGGGTGATCGGGACGAGGCCCGGGTCGACCATCTCCAGCCCCGCGAAACACCGGGTGAGCTGCTCGGGGCTGCGCAGGACGTAGGGAACGCCGCCGCTCTCGACGAGAGTCTCGGCGCCGTCCACGACCTCACTGCCGGTGTCGGTGCCGTCCCACAGCACCAGGTGGCTGCCGGACGGGACCACCTCCATCATGCGCCCGACGATGGCGCGCACCACGGACAGATCGGGTTCGTAGCCGAGCACACCCATGAACATCACGGCCACCGGCTCCCGGAAGTCGAGGGCGTCACCGGCGGCGGCGAGGATCCGGTCCGGGTCGTGGTAGTCGGCGTCGACGTAGGTGGTCACGCCCTCACTGGTGAGACTGCCCAACAGCGCACGGGCATGCGCCAGCACCAGCGGGTCGTTGTCCACATAGACCACCCGGGCGTCGGGGGCGATGCCCTCGGCGACCTGGTGGGTGTTCTGCATCGTGGGCAGCCCCGTCCCGACATCGATGAACTGGCGGATACCGCACTCTCCCGCCAGGAAACGCACCACGCGGATGAGGAACTGCCGGGACTGCCGCGCCATCGTGACGATCTGTGGATAGACCTCCGCGACCGCGTCTCCCGCGGCGCGGTCGGCGGCGTAGTTGTCCTTGCCGCCCATCCAGTAGTTCCAGATCCGTGCCGCATGCGGCACACCGTTGTCGAGGGCGGTGAGGTCGGTGGGGTCGGTCATGGGGGGAAGTCCCTCCTCGCTGGGGGAAGCGAGCATCCTGCAGAACTTTGCGATCAGGTCAAACCTAGTTCGTCACGCCCGAGCCCGGGGGCTTGTCGACCGCTCGCGCATGTTTTGTGACCTGGCGCCTTCCGGCAGACATCCTGGCGTTCCCCCGTCAGGCCCCCGGGCCGCAGTCCGCTGCTGAGAACCGCCTGCGACCCGGTCCTCCTCCCCGGCCCCTGCCTTGGCCAGCCGCGGCGAACGGCACGGCCATGGCCTGGTGTCGGGCGGCGCCGTGTTTTTTGTCGCGAGCCTCGCCCATCGTCTGTACCCCGGGGGCCGACCGTGGGTTTACAAACGCACTGCCCGGCGTGGTCGCAGGTTAGTGAGGCCGGCCTTGCCGGGACGTGTGTCGCGGATGTGTTGAACACATTCGCAGACGTCAACTCAGGGTTGAAGTCAACCGCTGCGCCGCCGTTTGGAGGCGGGGACTCCGTAGCCGGGCTTCGGCTTCGGCGTCATGTCCTGCTGTTTGCCCCGGTGGATGCCCTCGAGGCGCTCCGCGTGATGGTGGGGCTCGTGCGCCGGCCGGGTGTGGTCCTGCTTGGAGGCACCGGTGGTCCCCTGCTCCGCGCTCGGTGAGGATCCGGCGGCCCGTGCCTCCCGAGCCTTCTGCCGGCGCTGGGTCTCGTTGCCCTCCATCTTCTTGCGTACCATGGCTCCCCCTGGCCTGGTCAGGTTTCGAACTCAACGCCACTTACCCGTGAAATCACAGGTCAACCGTTCAATACGGACTCTCCGCCTCGTGGCTCCGCGTCCGATCGACCTGGCCTCGACGCGGACACCGCCGGCGCCACGGGCATCGAGCAGCCCTGAAGTCGGCGCGGTAGGGGGTGCTGGACGCCGGTACAGGCGAGATCGGCGGCGTCTTGCGCGGATCCGGGATGGTGAGCTGGCTGCCATCGCCAGCTTCCCGCGGAAGGGAGCCGAAGCCGCCCTACTCGGCAGCTTCAGCGGCTTTAAGTCAGCGATTTCCAGGATCCGGGATTAGGCGATAAATGCCCTACCGAGGCTTGGTCCCACGTGCGCTTGCTGAACCGAAACACAGCCGGTCCGCGAATCATGGGTTGAGACCGAGCTTTCCCTGGGCCAACAGGTCGCATTCTCTTCCGGTGCTCGGCGGCCCTTGACGATCCGGGCGCATGGGGCGCAGGGTATGCCGCACAGGGATCCCCGGAACCCTGGATGACGAGGAACTCAACATGGAGTGTGACATGGCGCCTGAGCGCCGGCCATTGGGCTGTGGCATGCGAGGATCGTTTCGCTTGTCCGGGCAGATGGGCCGGTAGTGGGGGTACGTCTCCCAGCGCGGCGGCCCGGGAGTGTCTCCCGCCGGCCGCGGCATTCTCGGAACGCGTCGAGGCGTGCCTGGTCGCCTGTCCGCAGACCCCTGATCGTTCTTGCGGCCATGACCGTCCTGGCCATCTGCCTCCTGCTGTCGGTGATGTCCCAGGGACAGGACGACAGGTCCACGGCTGCGACGGTGATTCCGCCGGCACCGTCGCCGACCTCGCCGAGCGAGGTGACCGTCTCTGGGAGCCCTGAGCCGGAGCCGACGCGTTCCCCCGAGCCGAGTCATTCTGCGTCGTCCTCGCCCCGTCCGACGCCATCCGCTGCTGCTCCAGTGACGACGGCTGAGATAACCCGTCCGGAGAACGGTGACCGACTCCGCGAAGACCGCGATTTCGAGGTCGAAGGCAGTGTCCGCAACCTGGGCAAGGAGGACCTGCGTCTCTTTATCTATGCGGAAAAGCGATCCACGTTCTATCTGGCCGACTACCGCGCAGAAGACGTCCACGACGGGCGGTGGTCCATCCGCTCCACCGGTATCGGACGCGAGTTCGGGCGTGAAGGCGATTCCCATCTCGTCCTGGCGGTGACCGCAGACGGGGCCTGCCGGCAGCGACTGAGCGGCCTGGACACCGGCGATGATCACTACCCCTCGTTCTCTGCGCTACCGCGGGGTTGCAAGGTCCGGGCTCAGATACGCGTCATCGAAGAGTGACCGGCAGATGGTGACGACGGGCTGCCCTCAGGGTTTCCGGCCGACGGCTCCGAGCAACCAGCGCGTGTGGGGCCGGGATACCCCGGAGGGGCGCCAGTCCGGCGGAGACACCAGACCCGGTTCCAGAAGGTCGAATCCATCGAAGAATTGGCTCGTTCTCGTCCGCCCGCGCATGGTGACCGGGATGCCGACTTCTTCGCCAATACGCACGTACGTGGCCACCTGGTCGGCCGGCTGCTCCTCCCCGCTGAGATCCGAGTACACCAGGTGGCTGCCGGGTGCCATGGCCTCGCGATAGCCGGCGATGATGCGGTTTGGGTCCTCCTCATCGCCGATGAGGTGCAGTACCGCGATCAGCAGGACGCCGATCGGCCGGTCGAAATCCAGGCGCGCAGCGATCTCGGGATGCCCGAGAACGCCCGCCGGATCTCGGATGTCCGCCTGAACAGCGGTGGCGGCGGTGGCCTTGGACGACAACAGGGCCAGAAAGTGCGTGACCGCGACAGCATCAATGTCGACATAAACCACCGGGGCCTGTGGGTCCCTGGCGTGGACGATGTCGTGGACATTGTTGCGGACGGGCATGCCGCAGCCGAGTTCGAGGAACTGCCGGACGCCCGCGTCCAGCAGCGTCTCAAGGGCGCGGACGCGGAAGCGGTGCCACTCGGACAGCAGGTAGCGCGTCTCTTCCAGCGCGTCAGCCAGTTTCAGCGCGGCGGTTCGATCAGCCGCGAAGTTGTCTTTGCCGCCAAGAGCGAAGTCGCACAGGCGCGCGTCATTCGCCCTGGTCGCGTCCACGTCGCGCGGCAGTCCGGCGCCTGTGTCCATCCACTCTCCGATCCCGTGCCGACTTCGCCTTGAGCGGGCACCCGCTGCCCTGGCCTCCTCCTGCGACGATTCCATCGTGGCGGGCCGTTCCGTGCGGTCCATACGCGACCCGGCACGGCCGTAGACCAGCGCATACTGGCCAATGTCGGGTCTCTACGACCGTAGCATTCCGGCGGCGTGACGTTTAGCCGAAGCCCAATCTTCCAGCCATCTGCGCGCGAAGCCGAGCCGTCCGCCTCCTCACCCGAACACGGCCTCACAAACGATCGTATGGTGGAATTGGACTGCCCGCCGCCGCGCTTCTTGGAACGGAACATGGGCCAGTCGACACGCGCGACAGGTGCGGCTGTCTATGTGAACGAGGCTGAATATGGGCTCGCCGGCACCCATTTACCGGGAGCGGCTCCCTGTCAGTCGGCCAGCAAGCACGTATTAGCGCAAGAGATCCTGGGGTCGACGCTGCCGCGCCGGCTGTCACGGGCGGTGACTGGCCCGAAGGCCCCGTCCCGAAGACGGCGGAGTCGAGAGGGACGGGGCCTCGCAGCGCCACCCGTGGTGCTGTCCAGCGGGCGGCACCTGTCCGTCGGCGGCTTTCGGGAGGAGGGCCACCGATGTTCCGTCAGCGTCGTCCCACCCGGATGTGTCACACCTGGTTCTGGGCGGCGACCACCACCATCGCGCCGTCCGACGCCATCGGCGTCGCCCAGCTCCCGAGATTCCTCTGGGTGCTGCCGGCGCTATACGCGGGCGGGTCTTGGTGCGGGTGACGACCCCGGTGCGGGTACTGGCGCACGGGACGATGCCACGCACGCCGCTAGCGGTCCGGAAACATGCCTTCGCCGAGACCGGCGATGAGATCGGGGGCGTACCCGGCGCGGAGGAGGGGGGCGACCACGTCGCGGTGGAGGTCGGGCAGGTATCCGAACAGGACGTCGGCCGGCCCGGTGATCTCGACGTCCCCGAGGGCGGCGGGCAGCAGCAGCGTCTCGGCGCGGCCGAGTTCCTCGTAGGAGCCCCCGGCCCGCACGCGCACCGGGGCGCCGAGGTTGGACAGGATCTGGGCGGTGGCGAAGGAGTGCCGCAGTGGTTCCGCCGTCCCGGCGCGCCAGCGTTCGAGGACGAAGTGCGGGCCCGCGCACAGGAGGACGCGCTCCACACCGTCGCCGGCCGCGATCTTCAGACCGGGCCCGAAGTCGGGTCTGGCCTGGGGTTTCACCTCGCGCATGAACATGTCGAGGTTGGCGGCGAACGCGTCCTCCCCGATCGGGGAGCCGTCCTGCATGTCCCAGGGCATCACGTGCTGCTGGATGTCGGAGGTCTGCTCGATCTCGTAGACCAGCGTGCCCGGACCGAAACTGTGCGGCGTGCCGCCGGGCACGTAGATCGTCTCCCCCGCCCTCACCGGCAGGCGGCGCAGCACCCGGTCGAAGTCCTGCGCCTGGAGCGCCGCGCGCAACTGCTCCGCGGTCACCCCGTCCTTGACCCCGCACAGGGCCGTCGCGCCCGGGACGGCGTCCAGAATGTGCCAGGCCTCGGTCTTGCCGTTGCGCCGGCCCTCGAGCCGCCGGGCGGTCGCGTCGTCGGCGTGCAGGTGCACCGGCAGGGCGCCGCTCGCGTCGATGAACTTGGTCAGCACCGGGAAGTACTCCCCCGACCACCCGGCGCCCATCAGTTCCTCGGGGTGGTCGGTGACGATCCGGCGCAGCGGTTGGCCGGCCAGCGGGCCGTTGGTCACCGCGCCGCCGGCGCCGTCGACGTCGCTGCACTCCCACGTCTCCCCCAGGCACCAGTCGGGGAGGCCGCCCTTGCCCAGGCGGCGGGCGATCGCGTGCCCGCCGAACACCAGGGGCCTGGCCGTGACGGTGAGCCGCAGCGGGTACAGCGCCGCCCCGCCGGTCACAGGATCGGCCGGCCGCCGGTGACGGCGATCCGGGCGCCGGAGACGTAACTGGCCTCGTCGGACGCGAGCATCACGTAGACCGGGGCCAGTTCCGCAGGTTGGCCGGGCCGTCCCAGCGGGACGTCCTCGCCGAAATGCTCGACCTGGTCCGCCGGCATGGTCGCCGGGATCAGCGGCGTCCAGACCGGTCCGGGCGCGACGCTGTTGGCGCGGATGCCCCGCGGGCCGAGCATCTGCGCCAGCGAGCCGGCCATGTTCGCGACGCCGGCCTTGGTGACGTTGTAGGCGAGCAGCTGCGGCGGCGGGCTGTCGGAGTTCACCGACGTGGAGCCGATGATCGCCGACCCGGGGCGCATGTGCGGGACGGCGGCCTTGGCCAGATGGAAGAAGGCGCTGATGTTGATCGCCAGCGTGCGGTCCCACTCGTCATCGGGGATGTCCTCGATGGAGTCCCGCGTCATCTGGAACGCGGCGTTGTCGACGAGGACGTCCACCCGCCCGAACTCCTGCACGGCCCTGGCGATGATCGCCCGGCAGTGCGCCGGGTCGGCCACGTCGCCGGCCATCAGCACGCACCTGCGGCCGGCGTCCTCGACCCATCGCCTGGTCTCGGACGCGTCCTCGTGCTCGTCGAGGTACGAGACCAGCACGTCGGCTCCCTCGCGGGCGAAGGCGATCGCCACCGCGCGTCCGATGCCGCTGTCCCCACCGGTGATGACCGCCGCCTTGCCGGCCAGCCGGCCGGAACCGCGGTAGCTCTCCTCACCGTGGTCGGGCCTGGGCTCCATGTCGGCGGTGACGCCGGGAGGAGTCTGCTGCTGGGCGGGCTGGGACATCGATCTCTCCAGTGGACGGCCGGGCCGATCAGGCTGAACGGCTCGGTCACCGGTACCCGTCAGGAGGCCGCTCCAACGCCGCCGAGCACTCAGGCGGCCACCGCAGCACCGAATGTTTACGGTCACGACCCCGATGAGTGCGCGCCGTCCGCCACTGTTCGTGCGGCGTCTGTTCTCTCCCTCAGTTCCTTCTTGAGGCCCAAGATCTGGCCGAGGAGCATGCGGAGCCGCCCGGGTCGGGGTCCCGGGCGGCTCGGTACAACCGGTCATACCTGGATCTTCTCCTCCTTGACCTGCTCCTCCGCACCTCCCCGCATCGTCGGCGTCCGCAGGGTGGCCAGGGCGAGGCCGGCACCGGCGAGGGCGACGGCGGCGGCCCCGATGAAGGCGGCCTGGAAACCGTCGGTCAGGCCGGGCAGGTCACCGAGCCGGTCCGCGCCCTGCGAGGTGGCGATCGCGGTCATCACGGCCAGGCCGATCGCCGAGCCGACCTGGTAGGTGGTGTTGACGATCCCGGACGCGAGCCCGCCCTGCTCGGGGGCCGCTCCCCCGATCGCCGCCATGGTCGCCGGGATGAACACCAGCGACATGCCGACCGCGGAGATCAGCGAACCCGGCAGCACGTCGGCGGCGAAGCTCCCGCCCGCGTCGATCGCGGACAGCACCGCCAGGCCGGCCGCCAGGACGGCGAGTCCGGCGACGATCAGCGGCTTGGTGCCGAAGCGCGCGATGAGCCGTCCGGTGACGCCGACCATCAGCACCATCATCAGCGCCGTCATGGGCACCAGCGCCGCGCCGCTCGGGAACGCCCCGTACCCCAGGACCTGCTGGAGGTAGAGGTTGAGGAAGTACCACATCGGGATCCACGCGGCGCCCAGCAGCATCATCGCGACGTTCGCGCCGGCCAGGTTCGGGGTGCGCCAGACCGACAGCGGCATCAGCGGGTTGCGGACGACGCGCTGGAGTCCGACGAAGATCGCCAGCAGCAGCACGGCGCCGCCGAGCTGCAGGGCGGTCGCCGCCGAATCCCAGCCCCGGCCGGGAGCCTGGACGATCGCGTAGACGGCGAGGCCGAGCCCGCCGGTGACGGCGAGCGCGCCGAGGACGTCGAGCCCGGCGCGGCGTCCGGGAACGTCCGGGAGGACGGCCGGGACCATCGCCAGCGTGAGCAGGCCGATCGGGATGTAGATGATGAACACCCACGGCCAGCTCAGCCACTCGGTGATGACGCCGCCGAGGAACACGCCCGCGGTGCCGCCCGCCGGGGCCGCCGCCCCGTAGAACGCCATCGCCTTGGCCAGCTCCTTCGGACGGGCGGAGAACAGCACCATGAGCAGGGTCAGGGCCGACGGTGCGATCAGGGCCGAGCCGACGCCCTGGACCGCACGTCCGGCGATCTCGGCCTCGGCGCCCGTGGCGGCCGCCGCGACCACCGACCCGCCGATCAGGACGAGCCAGCCGGCCGTGAACACCCGCCGGGCGCCGAACAGGTCCGACAGCCTGCCGCCGAGCAGCAGCAGCCCGCCGAGCGCGACCACGTAGGCGTTGAACACCCATTGCAGGCCGCTCTGGCTGAAGCCGAGCTCCCGCTGCATGTCGGGGAGCGCCACCCCGATGATCGAGGTGTCCATGATGACCATGAACTGGGCGGTGGCGAGCACGGCGAGCGCCCACCAGCGCCGGGGACTTGCGGACATGACGGTCCACCCTTCGCAGAGAAGTACCCCTAGGGGGTATGACGAGGACCGTAACATACCCCCTAGGGGTAGATCTTCCCGGGAACGGGTGGAATTTCGGCGACCGGGCGCACACCCCGGTCAGACCGGGGCGGGACTCAGCGGAAAGGGTCGGCGGAGCGGTCCGGCCACGACGGCGGCGGAAGTTCGGTCGCCGGTGAGCGGGACGTGCGATACCGGCCGCCGGCCGGGCCGGGCATGCTCACCGGCGGAGCGTACTGGTGACCATCGCCTCGTCCGGGTGCCGGGACGTCCTCTCCCGCCTCGTCGGCGGCCGGGCCCCGGGAGCGCAGCAGCGCGGCGAGCGCGGTGGTGATCGGGACCGCGGCGATCAGTCCGAGGGTGCCGGCGACGCTGCGGACGATCTCGGTGGCCAGCGCCGGCCCCGTCAGCACGTCTCCCAGCGGCTGGCGGCCGATGCTCAGCAGGAGCAGCAGCGGCAGGGACGCCCCGGCGTAGGCGAGGATCACCGTGTTGATCACCGAGGCGATGTGCGCGCGGCCGATCCGGGCCGCCGCCCGGTACAGCTGGGCGAACCGGTAGGCGGGGTTGGCGCGCGCCAGTTCGGTGACGGTGGCGGCCTGGGTGACGGTGACGTCGTCCAGGACGCCGAGCGCGCCGATGATGATGCTGGCCAGGAGCAGCCCCTGGCTGTTGACGCTGTGGCTGAGGTCCAGGTTCAGCGAGGCCTCGTCGGTGATCCCCGACAGGTGCGTCAGGTTGATCGACACCGTGGCCAGCACCCCGGTCAGCGTGAGGCTGGCGATGGTGCCGATCACCGCGATCGAGGTCGCCATGGTGAACCCGTGCGTCAGGTACAGCACCGTCAGCATGATCGCCGCCGCGCACACCACGGCCGCCAGCAGCGGCGGCCGGCCCGCCAGGATCGCCGGGATCAGGAACTGCAGGAGCAGCACGAACGTGACCGCGAGGCCCAGCAGCGCGGTCAGCCCCCGCAGCCGTCCGAACGCGACCACCGCCAGCGCGAAGGCTGCCCCGACCAGCCACAACGGGGTGGACCGGTCGTGGTCGGACAACTGGTAGGCGCTCACCTCGGGCGCCCCGGACTCCTCGCTCTCCTCGGCCTCCTCGGCGGCGTCGGGCGTGTGCAGCAGCACCACGTTCTGTCCGGGGGTGAACACCGCGGTGCCCGGCCCGCTGGGGAGTTCGGTGCGCACGATCCGGCCCTTGTCGGCACCCGACGTCAGCTCCACCCGGGCAGTGCCGCACCGGCGCGGATCGGTGCGCGGAGCGTCCGAGGCCGGCTCGCCGGGCGGCGCCGCCGGCACCTGATCGGGGCACGGTTTGAGATCGATGCCGACGATCGTGCCGGTGACCTTGGTCAACGCCGATCCCGCGCCCGCAGGGGCCTCGGGCTTGTCGGGCCACATCCACAGCACCGCGGCCAGCGTCACCACCGCGACCGGGACGATGACCGCGAGGACCGCGATCCGCACCGACCGCGAAGCCCTGGCCGCCCCGCCGTGCGCGTGCGTGCCGTGCGCGTGGTTGCCGCCCATCCCTGGCCGCTCCTTACCGTCGTCCGCCGTCGTGCACACCGGTGCGGGGACCTTACTCGACATGAGCCGCCTCCCTAGGTGAACGGACAGTGAACGAGAAGATTCATTCATAATCTTGCAAGTCCGATCAAGAAAGCTCATGCTGAGGCGGCGAAGGCCATCGACGGCTTCGAACGGATTGGAGTTGTCCGTTGCGTGTGCGCCGCCATTCACCGTCCTCCGTCACCATCCTGCTGACCGCGCTCGTCACCGTCCTCATGGGCGTGGTCGCGCTTCCGCCCGCCACCGCGGACGAGTGGCGGCCGAAGACGCCCCCGCTCACCACCCCCTGGACCCACGAGGTGGGTCCCGGCAACGCCCTCCCCGACTACCCGCGCCCCCAGCTCACCCGGAACCGGTGGCAGAACCTCAACGGCCTCTGGCAGTTCGCCGGCGCCGCCCCGGGCGAGCAGCCGCCCGTCGGCGAGGACCTCGCCGAGCGCATCCTCGTCCCCTATCCGGTCGAGTCCGCGCTCTCCGGCGTCCAGCGCGGCGTCCAGCACATGTGGTACCGGCGGACGTTCACCGTCCCGCGGAGCTGGCGGACGCACGGCCAGCGGCTCGTCCTCCAGTTCGGAGCCGTGGACCACAAGGCCGCCGTCTACGTGAACGGCCGCCGGGTCGCCGTGCACACCGGCGGCTACACCGCGTTCTCCGTGGACGTCACCGCCGCGCTCACGCCGCGCGGCGCGCAGGAGCTGATCGTCGGCGTGGACGACCCCACCGACATCGGCCACCAGGCGGTCGGCAAGCAGCGCAAGCCCGGCGACGGCATCTTCTACACGCCGGCGTCCGGCATCTGGCAGACCGTCTGGATGGAGCCGGTGGCGGCGGCGCACATCACCGACCTGGCGATGACGCCCGATGTGGCGGGCGGGACAGTTAGGCTCACCGCGCAGACGTCCGGGACGTCCGGAGCCACGGTCGAGGCGGTCGCCTACGCGGGCGACCGGCCGGTCGGGCGGGTGACCGGGAAGGCGGGCGGCGAGCTGTCGCTGAAGGTGCCCCGGCCGCATCTGTGGACGCCCGACGACCCGTACCTCTACACGCTGAAGGTCCGGCTCCGTGACGGCCGCCGCGTCACCGACAGCGTCGGCTCGTACTTCGGCATGCGTTCGATCGGCCTCGCCAAGGGCGGGGACGGCAAGACCCGCATGCTGCTCAACGGCGAGTTCGTCCCGCAGGTCGGCACGCTCGACCAGGGGTACTGGCCGGACGGCGTCTACACGGCGCCGACCGACGAGGCCCTGAAGTTCGACCTGGCCGCGCACAAGGCGCTCGGCTTCAACATGGTGCGCAAGCACATGAAGGTCGAGCCCGACCGCTGGTTCTACTGGGCGGACAAGCTCGGCCTGCTGGTGTGGCAGGACATGCCGGCCATGTTCGGCGGCCACACCCCGTCCGCGGACGACAAGAAGCAGTTCGAGGACGAGATGCACGCCATGGTGCGCCAGCACGACGGCCATCCGTCGGTCGTCATGTGGGTCCCGTTCAACGAGGGCTGGGGCGAGTACGAGCCAGGCCGCATCGCCGACCTCGTCAAGAGCTGGGACCCGAGCCGCCTGGTCAACGCCGACAGCGGCGTCAACTGCTGCGACTCACTCCCGGACAACGGCGAGGGCGACATCTACGACGACCACACCTATGTCGGCCCCGGCTCACCGCCGCTCCCGAGCGGCAGGCGGGCCTCGGTGGCCGGCGAGTACGGCGGCCTCGGCCTCAAGGTGGACGGCCACATGTTCGACCCGGCGGGCAGCTTCGCCTACGAGATGACGCCCGACTCGTCCGCGCTGACCCGCCGCTACACCGAGGTCCAGGACAAGGTACGCACGCTCGTCGTCAAGTGCGGCCTGTCGGGCTCGGTCTACACGCAGATCACCGATGTGGAGAAGGAGGTCAACGGCCTCTACACCTACGACCGGCAGCAGCTGAAGATGGACGCCGCGCAGGTGCGGAAGGCCAACGAGGCGGTCATCGGAGCGACGCCGTCGTCCGGCGGCGGCGACCGGCCTCCGGGCACTCCGGGGCTGGACGGCGTCAGCTTCTACCCGTTCGACGAGGGCACCGGCACCACGACCGCCGACGCGGCCGGGGACCACGACGGCACCCTGGTCAACGGGCCGCAGTGGACGACCGGGCACTCGGGTTCGGCCCTGCAGTTCAACGGCTCGAACCAGTTCGTCGACACGGGCGCGGCGATCCTCGACACCGCGGGCGGCTACAGCGTCTCCGCCTGGGTGAAGCTGGACCGCCTCGGGTCGTTCGCCACGGCCGTCAGCCAGGACGGCCCGGCGAACAGCGCGTTCTTCCTGCAGTACTCGGGCGCCGACAACCGGTTCGCGTTCAGCTTCGCCGGCGTCCGGGCACTGGCCCCGGCACCCCCGCAAACCGGGCGGTGGTACCACCTGACCGGTGTCCGCGACGCGATGGCCGGGACGCTGACCCTGTACGTGGACGGGCAGAAGGCCGGGGTCGCGGAGGCGTGCCTCGGTGACGCCTCCACGGGCCGCACCGTGATCGGCCGGGGCAAGTTCGGCGGCAACCAGGTCGACTTCTGGCCGGGCGCGATCGACTCGGTCCACGTGTTCGACCGGGCGCTGTCGGCGGGCGAGGTGGCCGACCTCGCCGAGTCCGGCAAGTAGCGGCACTAGGAGAGGGAGGCGAGGACGAGAGCCCTCGCCTCCCTATCGCCTACGGGTCAGCCGGCCGCGCGCAGCCGGCGGGCGGCCTCCTCGGGCAGGACGTCGTTGATGAACGCGCCCGCTCCCGTCTCGCTCGCCGCGAGGTACTTGAGCCTGCCCTCCGCCCGGCGCGGCGTGAAGACCCGGATGGACAGGTGCGCCAGGCCGGCGTCCCTGCCCGCCGGGGCCTGCTGCAGGTGGGCGATGTAGGGGGCGGGCGCGTCGAAGAGCCGGTCGAAGCGGCGCAGGACGTCCCGGTAGAGCACCATCAGCTCCAGGCGCTCGCCGGGGTCCAGCTCGGGCAGCCCGGTGACGTGCCGGTACGGGTAGACGTGCACCTCGTACGGCCAGCGCGCCGCCTCGGGAACGAACGCCACGAAGCGGTCCGACCGGGCGACGCCCCGTTCCCCGGCCCGCTCGGCGGCGACGATGCCGCAGAACAGGCAGGAGCCCTGCTCGGCCCGGTGGCGGCGCGCCGTCTCCAGGGCACGGGCCGCGCTCGCCGGGACGAACGGGTAGGCGTAGATCTGGCCGTGCGGGTGGTGCAGCGTCGTGCCGATCTCCACGCCGCGGTTCTCGAAGACGAAGACGTACGCGGTGTCGGGGCGCCGGCTCAGTTCGGCGGTCCGGTCCGTCCAGGCGCGGGCGACCGTCTCCAGCCGCCGGTCCGGCAGGAGGGAGAAGGACGCGTCGTGGTCGCTGGTGAAGCAGACGACCTCGCACCGGCCGCCGGCGGGCGGCCCGCCGAGGGACGGGAACCGGTTCTCGAACGTGACGACGTGGTAGTCGGCGGCGGGGATCTCGCCGTACCGCCCGCCCGCCGACGGGCAGAGCGGGCATTCGCTCTGCGCGGGCAGGTACGTGCGGTCCTGCCGGTGCGCCGCCATGACGACCCACTCCCCCGTCACCGGGTCGAGCCGCAGCTCGGATCTCGGCTCGTGCGGCGGGAGCGGGCGCAGGTCGGGCGCGGTCCGGTCGTGGCCGGGCTCGTCGTCGAAGTAGATGAGTTCCCGCGAGTCGGCCAGCCGGACCGGCGTGCGCAGGGAGCTGAGGGTGTCCAGGACGTCGTCTCCGGTGTCGAAATCGGTCATGCGGCCCGCTGCAGGCGGCTCAGGTAGCGCTGGCGGACCACGACGACCGCCAGGAACGTGCCGCTGACCACCTGCTGGTAGGCCGAGGTCAGGCTGCCGATCTGGCACTGCCCGAACCGCCCGCCGGCGGCCACGATGAGCGGCGCGTCCGGCGCGGCGGACTGTGGTTGCGACACGGGCTGCTCCCGGCGGGATCTCCGGTGGGCGACGGGCGGCCCCGGGGTGAGTGGGTCTGCGCGCCCGCCGCCCGGTCTGGGGGCGGAACGGTTCAGTCGGTCAGTAGGCGTACGACGGGCCTCCTCGGCGTGGGACGCGTCGTACTCGCGGTCCTGGATGGGCGAACTCGCCGGTCTGCTCGGAGGTGATCTCGATGCCGGGCGCCTGGGCCTTGATCTGGTCCTTGAAGCCCTTGGTCCGCTCGGTGGTGACGTTGGCGCCGACAGCGCCGAGCAGGATGGCGGCCTTCTCGGATTTGGCGCACCCCATGATCGAGGTCCTTTCGCGAACCAGGCTGGTGCCGCCATTCAGCCACCTTCGATCAGGTCCTGTCAACATCGCTCACATAACGCCATCCCTGAGATACAGAACGATCACGCCTGGACAGCGGCGGATACGCCTGCGGAGACGGCCGGACGAACCGCACCGATGATGGCGCGTCGGTGACGGTTCTTGATCGGTTCTGCGAGGGAGAGGGCGGACAGTCGCCAGGGCGGAGTGCGCCCGGTCTAGGCGTCGTCGCGGACGGAGGCGACCCAGACGTCGACGCCCGCGTTCTCGAACTCCTCCAGCTCCGGCTTCGGCGCCTGCGCGTCGGTCACCAGGAACGCGATCTCGTCGGCGGGCACCGTCTGGAACATCGTGTCCACGCCCACCTTCGTGTGGTCCACCAGCGCGACCACCTCCTGGGCGGCGTGCGCCAGGGCGCGGTCGACACCCGCGACCATCATGTTCGGCGTGGACAGGCCGCGTTCGGCGGTGAGGCCGTTGCCCGAGATGAACGCCCGGCGCACCCGCAGGCTGGCCAGCGTCTGCTCGGCGGCCCCGCCGACGAGGGCGTGGATGGCGCCGCGCAGCGAGCCGCCCGTCATCACCACCTCGACGCCGCGCGCCTCGGCGAGCACCTGGGCGACGAGCAGCGAGTTGGTGACGACCGTGAGCGAGTCGAAGCCGATGAGCCCGCGGGCCAGCTCCCGGGTGGTCGTGCCCGCGCCGACCACGATCGCGTCGCCCTCCTCGACCAGCTCGACGGCCAGCCGCGCGATCGCCGTCTTCTCCGCCGCGGCGACCTGGGCCTTCTGCCGGTAGGTCGGCTCCCGGGACAGCCCGCCGGGCGCGACCGCGCCGCCGTGCCGGCGGTCGAGCAGCCCCTCGGCCTCCAGCGCCCGGATGTCGCGGCGCACGGTCGCCTCGGACGCCTCCAGCGAGGCCGCGAGGTCGCGCATGGAGACCGCGCCGTTCGCGCGGACCATCTCCAGCAGCCGCTGGCGCCGCTCGGCCGCGAACCCCGGACGACGTGGCATGCGGGCCCTTCCCGGAACGTACCGACACTGACGCTGGCACCCCGATGATGCCAGATCACGGCGGCAGGGTCGGTCCGCCGGAGAGGCGGGGTGTGGACGCGGCGGGCATTCCGCCGCCTAAAATGGGCCATTCTTCAGCCCTTTCGGCGATGACCGACAAACGGAGACCCGGTGTCCCTTCGGTGGCTCACCGCGACGGCGGTGGCGCTGCTCGCGCTCGCCGTCCTCGCCGGCTGCGGAGGCGGCGGCGCGCCCCCTCCGCAGCGGGCCCGGGTGGACGTCACCGTGCTCGACGACGGAGGCGCGGAGGTCGATCTGCACGCGGCCGGGCGGCTCGCGTCGGACGCCGAAGTGCGGGCCTTGGCGGGCCGCATCGCCCGCGAATTGTTCCCCGGCGCGAGAACAGTTCGCACCAGGACCCGAAAAGGACGCGGTATCCCCTTTGCTCGGGCCGAGGTCGACCGCGCCTACCGGACGGGCCGGAAAGCGTCATTGCGGATCGACACGTCCGGAGCGCTGCGCCGGCTCACCGCGAAAGGCTTCGAGGACACGGCGCTGAGGCTGCGCATCCCGCCGGTGCCGGCCACGGTCCGGACACAGGCCGGCGCCCCGGCGGGGAAGCGCGTCTGGCGCCTGCGCGAGGGCGGCCCCGCGCCCGTCGTCGCGGTCGGCATGAGGCCGCGCCCGGCCCGCTGGTGCGGGGCGATGGCGCTGCCCGTGCTCGGCGCCCTCGGCGTCGCGCTCGGGTTCTTCGCGCGGCGCCGCGCGCTGGCGCTGCCCGCGGCCGGGGCGGCCGTCGCCGCCGCGGTCCTGGCGGTCGTCCTCGCGGCGGGCCGGCAGGGCGCCAACCTCGGCGTCGCGGGCCTGCTCGACGGCACGGTCCTGGAGGTCGCGTCGGTCCTGCCGCTGACGGCCGTGCCGCTCGGCCTGCCGGCGGCGATGCTGCTGGGGACCGCGGCCGTCCGGCGGCTGACCGGGCCGGGCACCGCCGGGACGTACGAGGCGCGGCCGCGGGACACCGGCGTGTTCTGGTGACGTCCGCTGGGGAGGACACCGACGCCGACCCAGGGTCGACAGATCGTAAACTGAGGGTCATGTCCGGCGACCGCCCCTCGTGCACCTGCGTGATCTGCCGCGACTACGGCGACCGCGACCGCCTGGACAACTTCCAGCTCCGCACGATCGTGCACATCACCCAGTACGGGTGGAGCGTCGTCCTCGTGCAGCCGGACGCCGACGGGCCCGGCTGGGCCTACACGATCGGCCTGTGGCACAGCCACCGGGCGCCCGAGCTGGCGATGTTCGGCGGCGACGTGTACGAGACCGAGGAGATCCTCAACGTGCTCGGCCGGCAGACCGCCGAGGGCGCCGGCCCGGCCGGCGGCGAGCGCCGCGACGGCGTCGTCCGGGGGCAGCAGGCCGCGTTCCGCGACGTCGACCCGCACTGGTTCGACGGGCTGTTCGCGGGCGCGGCGGCGTTCTACCGGCGCCCGCCGCTGCCGGTCCTCCAGGTCGTCTGGCCGAACCGGCACGGACTGTTCCCCTGGCAGCCGGGCACCGACCTGCAGTTCCGGCACGCCCAGCCGTGGCTGTGGCTCGACCCGAAGCAGCATCCGGCCGGCCTCTGGACACGGCGGCTCGAAAACGGGCGCCGCTGAGGGGGCCGGGCATACGATCGGCGGGTGTACGGGCCGATCGCGGAGACCATCCGCACCCAGCGCCTCGTCCTGGAGCCGCTGGCGGTCCACCACGCGGACGAGATGGCCCCCGTCCTGGACGACCCGCGCTTGCACCGCTACATCGGCGGTGAACCCCTCACCCTCGTCGAGCTGCGCGCCCGCTACGAGCACCTCGTCGCGGGCCCGGCCCCCTTCCACCAGGAATGCTGGCTGAACTGGATCGTCCGCCGCGTCCGGGACGGGCAGGCCGTCGGCTACGTCCAGGCGACGGTCACGCCCACGGCGCCCGGCTTCACCGTGACTCCCCCGTCCGCCGGGTCGACGGTCACGCCGGGGCCGCCGCGCACCATCGCCTCCGTCGCCTGGGTCATCGGCATGCCCTACCAGGGGTTCGGCTTCGCGACGGAGGCCGCCCGCGCCCTGCTGGCCTGGCTCAGCGCGCACGGCGTCGCGTCCGTCGTCGCGACCATCCACCCCGGCAACCGCGCGTCCGCCGCCGTCGCGGCCAAGCTCGGCCTGCACCCCACGGACGAGACCAGCGACGAAGAGATCGTCTGGCGCCCGCCTCCGGGGCGACCACCGCCATAACACTTCGGGGCCGTAACACTCCCGCCGTGGGTGGGGGCTGGAGGACGGTGGGTAGGCGACAATCGACAGGCCAGGATGAATCGGCCGGGAGGGGAGAGCATGCGGGAGGTGTGGCCCGGGGATCCCTATCCGCTGGGCGCCACCTGGGACGGCACGGGCACGAACTTCGCCCTGTTCTCCGAGGTGGCGCGGCGGGTCGAGCTGTGCCTGTTCGACGCCGACGGGACCGAGACGCGGCGCGACCTGCCGGAGGTGGACGGGTTCGTGTGGCACGGCTACCTGCCCGGCATCGGTCCCGGCCAGCGGTACGGGTACCGGGTGCACGGGCCGTTCAGCCCGCGCGACGGGCACCGCTGCAACCCGTCCAAGCTGCTGCTCGACCCGTACGGCAAGGCGGTGGCGGGCGACGTCCGCTGGCACGAGTCGCTGTTCTCCTACCGGTTCGACGACCCGGACGCGCTGAACGAGGACGACAGCGCCGCCCACATGCCGAAGAACGTCGTCATCAACCCGTTCTTCGACTGGGCGGACGACCGGCCGCCGCGCGTCCCCTACCACGAGAGCGTCATCTACGAGGCGCACGTGAAGGGCCTGACGAAGCTGCATCCGGGCATCCCGGAGGAGCAGCGCGGCACGTACGCGGGGCTCGCGCACCCGGTGATGATCGACCATCTGCTCGACCTCGGCGTGACGGCCGTGGAGCTGATGCCGGTGCACCAGTCGATCCCCGAGCACGCGCTGGTGGCGCGGGGCCTCGACAACTACTGGGGCTACAACACCATCGGGTTCTTCGCGCCGCACAACTCTTACAGCTCGTCCGGGCAGTACGGGGAGCAGGTGCTGGAGTTCAAGGCGATGGTCCGCGCCCTGCACGAGGCGGGCATCGAGGTCATCCTGGACGTCGTCTACAACCACACCGCCGAGGGCGACCACCTGGGCCCGACGCTGTCGTTCCGCGGCATCGACAACTGCTCGTACTACCGGCTGCGGGACGACGACAAGCGCTACCACCTCGACTACACCGGCTGCGGCAACTCGCTGAACGTCCGCAACCCGCACGCGCTGCAGCTCATCATGGACTCACTGCGCTACTGGATCCTGGAGATGCACGTCGACGGGTTCCGGTTCGACCTCGCGTCGGCGCTGGCCCGGGAGCTGCACGACGTCGACCGGCTGGCCGCGTTCTTCGACCTCGTCCAGCAGGACCCGGTGGTCTCGCAGGTGAAGCTGATCGCCGAGCCGTGGGACGTCGGCGAGGGCGGCTACCAGGTGGGCAACTTCCCGCCGCTGTGGACGGAGTGGAACGGCAAGTACCGCGACACGGTCCGCGACTTCTGGCGCGGGTCGTACGCGACCATGCCGGAGTTCGCCTCCCGCCTCACCGGGTCGTCCGACCTGTACGAGCACAGCGCGCGGCGGCCGTTCGCGTCCATCAACTTCGTGACCTGCCACGACGGGTTCACGCTCACCGACCTCGTGTCCTACGACCACAAGCACAACGAGGCCAACGGGGAGAACAACCGGGACGGCACCGACGACAACCGCTCCTGGAACTGCGGCGTGGAGGGCCCGGCCCGCGACCCCGCCGTCCTGGAACTGCGCGCCCGCCAGCGGCGCAACTTCCTGGCCACGCTGTTCCTGTCGCAGGGCGTGCCGATGCTCTCCCACGGCGACGAGCTCGGCCGCACGCAGAAGGGCAACAACAACGCCTACTGCCAGGACAACGAGATCGCCTGGGTCCACTGGGAGGACTCCGACGACATGGAGTTCGTCCGGATCCTGTCCCGGCTGAGGCACGACCACCCGGTGTTCCGGCGCCGCCGCTTCTTCACCGGACGGGGCACCGGTGCCGCCGCCGACATCGCCTGGCTGACCCCGGCCGGCGACAGCATGACCGACCAGGACTGGAACGTCGGGTTCGCGAAGTCCCTCGGCGTGTTCCTCAACGGCGACGCCATCACCGAGCCGGACCCGCGCGGCCGCCGCGTCCGCGACGACTCGTTCCTCCTGCTGATCAACGCGGGTTCCGAGCCGGTCGAGTTCACCCTTCCGGGCCCCGAGTACGGCGAACGCTGGGAGTACACCCTCGACACCGCCGAGCACGACTCGTTCGGCGACCGCCCCCGCCTCAAGGCCCGCGACACCGTCCCCCTGACCGACCGCGCCCTGCTCGTCTTGCGGAGGCTCCCCTAGGACGCGTTCACGCGCGGGTGACCTGGATGGCGGTCAGGAACACCAGGACGACCGTCGTGACCGCGACCGCGCCGTGCACGGCGACCGCCGCGGCCGGGAACGCCTGCTCCGCGCCGCGGGCATGGCGGCCGCCGCGTCCCACCAGCCAGCGGGTGAACAGCATGAAGCCCTGCAGCGCGACGACCAGCAGGGCGACGAACGCCGCCCAGGCGCAGGCGGTGTTCCCGGTGACCAGGTAGGCGATCCAGACCGCGAGGCCCGCCACGGCGGCGAGCGGATGACCCACCACGACCAGGATCGGGAACCGCGTCACCTTCGTCGAGCGCCCCCCGTTCAGGATCCAGATGACCAGCAGGTAGCCGCCCGCCACGGCGGCGAGGATCCACGCGCACAGCGCCGCGTACTCCACCCCCGCTCCCTTCTGCGAAAGTTCTCGTCCCCGTCCCCCAGGGGAAAGTGTCGCCTCCCGACGTGCCCGCCATGACGGATTCGTACATATTGGTGCACAGCCTGTTATCCGGCCGGTCGAACAAGGCGTGCAGTAGCGTGAGGGATCTATGCGTGCTCTCTCTCAGGAGCCCGGCGAGGTCGATCTCGTCGCGCGCTACGCGTATCCGGCCGGGACCACCTGGCTGCGGGCGAACATGGTCGCCAGCCTGGACGGGGCGGCGCAGCGCGACGAGCGCAGCGGCGGCCTCGGCAACGCCGCCGACCGGCACCTGTTCCTCCTGCTGCGCGGGCTCGCCGACGTCGTCATCGTCGGCGCGGGCACGGTGCGCTCGGAGGGGTACGGGCCGGTCAAGCGGAGCGAGGGCTGGGGCGGCGTCCGGGACGGGCGCACGCCGGTGCCGCCGATCGCGGTCGTGTCCCGCACCCTCGACCTGGACTTCGACGCGCCGATCTTCACCGAGGCGCAGGTCCCGACGATCGTGCTGGCGACCGCGACCGCCGACCCCGTCCGGCTCAAGGCGGCGCGGAAGCGCGCCGACGTCATCATCGCCGGGAAGGACTCGCTGGACTTCTCCTCCGCCGTGCGGGAACTCGCGGCGCGCGGCCACAGGCGCCTCCTGTGCGAGGGCGGTCCGGGCGTCCTCGCACAGGTGGTGGCGGCCGGCCTGCTGGACGAGCTGTGCCTCACGCTGAGCCCGGTCCTGCTCGGCGGGCATCCGGTGCGGATCCTGAACGGCCCGCCGGTGCCCGTCCCGCCGGAGATGGCGCTCGCCGACGCCCTCCAGGACGAGGAGTTCCTCTTCCTGCGCTACACCCGCAACCGGTAGCGGATGAACAGCACGCCCTCGTCTATGTAGAGGGACGTCGGTTCGAGCGGTACCTCGGCGTCCAGGCCGTCCAGGAGGCGGGTGTGGCGGGGGCCTCCGAGCAGGGTCGGGGCGATGTTGAGGCACAGTTCGTCTACGAGGGACGCACGGATCAGCGCTGTCGCCAAGGCGGGGCCGCCTTCGCAGAGGAGATGCTCGTAGCCGAGGTCTTCGCGGAGGGTCCTGATGGCGGCAGGGAGGTCGACGTCGTCTTCGCCTTCTGCGACGACCTCTATGTGGCTTGGGGCCTTCTGCCGGTTGCTCTGGGACGTCACCACGATGGTGGGCGTCTCGGCCTCGGTGAACAGCGGGAGCGTCCAGTCGAGGTCGAGAGAGCGGCTCACCACGACGATGGGGGCGGGCGGTCTTCCGCGCCGTGCGCGCAGATCGCGGCGTAGGCGGGCGGGACCCAGGCGCCCGGTGCGTACGGTGCCGGCGCCCACGAGGATCGCGTCGGTCAGGGCGCGCAGGGTCCGGAAGACGCGGAAGTCGGCCTCGCCGCCGAGGCGGTCGGTCCAGCCGTCTGCGTCGGTGACGGAGCCGTCCACGCTCATGACCATGCCGAGCCGCAGCCCGGGCTGGTCGCCGTAGGCCTCGTAAGGGTCGACGCGGGCGGCGGCGGACGGGTCGGCGCCGGCGGCGGGCTCGGGCAGCAGACGGCGCATGACCTGCACGTTATCGGACCCCGGGATGGTGTTCTGTCGGTGCCGGGGAGCAAGATGGCGGAATGGACCTGCCGATCAGCCCGCCGCTGCCGCCGATGCTGGCCAAGGCGGTCAAGACCATGCCCAAGGGCGACCTGCTGTACGAGCCGAAGTGGGACGGCTTCCGCTGCATCGTGTTCCGCGACGGCGACGAGGTCGAGCTGTCCAGCCGCGGCAAGAAGCCGCTCACCCGCTACTTCCCCGAGGTGGTCGAGGCGGTGCGCCGCGAGCTGCCGGAGCGGTGCGTGATCGACGGCGAGATCGTGCTGCCGAAGGGCACGCGGCTCGACTTCGACGGCCTCCAGCAGCGCATCCACCCGGCCGCGTCGCGGATCAAGCTGCTCTCGGAGGAGACGCCCGCGTCCTTCATCGCCTTCGACCTGCTGGCGCTCGGCGGCGAGTCGCTGCTGGAGGTCCCGCTCGGCGAGCGGCGGCGGCGGCTCGTCGACACCCTCGCGGGGGTGGAGGCGCCGATCCACGTGACGCCGGCGTCCGACTCCTACGAGCTGGCGCTGCGCTGGTTCGACGAGTTCGAGGGCGCCGGGCTGGACGGCGTCATCGCCAAGCCGCGCGACACCGTGTACGAGCCCGACAAGCGCGTCCTGTTCAAGGTCAAGCACGAGCGCACCGCCGACTGCGTGGTGGCGGGCTTCCGCTGGCACAAGTCGGGCCCCATCGTCGGGTCGCTGCTGCTCGGGCTCTACAACTCCGAGGGCAAGCTGCAGCACGTCGGGGTCGCGGCCTCGTTCACGATGGAGCGCCGCGCCGAGCTGGTGGAGGAGCTGAAGCCGTACCGGCTGGACGACCTCTCCGAGCATCCGTGGGCCGAGTGGGCGAGCCAGACCGAGGCGACCGTCGACCGGATGCCGGGCGCGGTGTCCCGCTGGACGGGCAAGAAGGACCTCAGCTGGGTGCCGCTGCGTCCCGACCTGGTCGTGGAGGTGGCCTACGAGGCGATGGAGGGCGCCCGCTTCCGGCACACCGCCCGCTTCCGCAACTGGCGCCCCGACCGGACGCCGGAATCCTGCACCTACGAGCAGCTGGAGGTGCCGGTCGCCTACGACCTGAGCGACATCTTCAGCGGCGGGGCGACGAAGGCGCGGGTCGACCGCTGAGGCGCCCGGGCCGGGCGCGGCGGCGCGCCGCGCCCGGCTTCGGGCCGCGTCTGATCAGGGCCGGGCCTCGGTCAGGGCTGGGTCTCGTTGTCGATGGTCTGCTGGATCAGGTCGTGCTCCGGCTGCGCCGACGCCTTCGCCCGCGCGTACGGGCGCAGGTAGGTCTGGTTGACGCCGGGGACGCGGTCCTCGATGACGAAGGTGGCCTTGGTGGAGATCTGCGCGCCCGGCGTCCGGACGGTCGGCAGCGTCTTGAAGTCGGCCTTCATCTCGTCCTTGCCGATCCTCGTCAGCACGTAGCCCCGCTGGTTGTTGTAGAAGCGCAGGTGCGGGTTGATCTTGAGGAAGGGGTGGTCGGCCGGGTTGGAGTCCGCGCCGTCGCCGGTGCTGGTGATGGACGTGCACACCAACTCGGCCCCGACCGTCCTTGAGCCGGGGTCGTCGTAGTCGGCCTTCAGGTCGCTCGCCCAGTGGGCGTGGACGTCGCCGGTGAGCACGACCGGGTTGCGGACCTTGGCGTCCAGCCAGCCGTTGGTGATGCGCTCGCGGGAGGCGACGTAGCCGTCCCACGCGTCCATCGAGGTCTTCTTGACGGGCCCGTCGGTGTTGTCGCGCTGGGCGAAGAACACCTGCTGGCCGAGGACGTCCCAGCGCGCGCGGGAGCGGCGGAAGCCGTCCAGCAGCCATGCCTCCTGCGCGTTGCCGGTGATGGAGCGCTTCGGGTCGACGGCCTCGGGGCAGTCCTTGTAGCCGTCCCCGCAGCCCTGGTCATCGCGGAACTGGCGGGTGTCGAGCATGTGGAAGTTGGCGAGTCGGCCCCACTGGACGCGCCGGTAGATCTGGATGTCCGGCCCCTTGGGGACGGAGCGCCGGCGCAGCGGCATGTTCTCGTAGTACGCCTGGAACGCGGCGGCGCGGCGGGCGCGGAACGCCTCGTAGGACGGGGTATCCGAGTTGGCCTCGGGGATGTCGTCGGCCCAGTTGTTCTCCACCTCGTGGTCGTCGAACACGACGAGCCACGGCGCGGCCTCGTGCGCGGCCTGGAGGTCGCGGTCGGACTTGTACTGGGCGTGCCGCAGCCGGTAGTTCGCCAGCGTGACCGTCTCCGGGCCCTCGTGGTCGCGGACGTTGCCGCCCGGGATGGTGTAGACGCCCTTCTTGTACTCGTACTGGTAGTCGCCCAGGTGCAGGACGAGGTCGGGGTTCTCCTCGGCGAGCCGCCGGTACGCCGTGAAGTAGCCGTGCTCGAACTGGCTGCAGCTGACGAACGCCATCGCGAGGGCGGGGCCGTAGGTGGCCGGGTGCGGGGCGGTGCGGGTCCGCCCGGCCGGGGAGACGTGCGCGCCGGCGCGGAACCGGTACCAGTACTCGCGGCCGGGGCGCAGCCCGTTCAGCTCGACGTGGACGGAGTGGGCGGACCGGGGGCGGGCGGCGGCGGTGCCGCGCCGCACGATCGTGCGGAAGCGCTCGTCGGACGCGACCTCCCAGCGGACGGGGACGGTGCGGTCCGGCATGCCGCCGAGACCGTCCTCGGCGAGCGGGTCCAGGGCCAGCCGCGTCCAGAGGACGAACCCGTCCGGATCGGGGTCGCCGGACGCGACGCCGAGGGTGAAGGGGTCGGCGGGCAGGTCGCGGGACCTCCGGCCCGGAGCGGCCTGGGCCGCGGCGTGGGCGGTACCGGGCAGGACGGTGGCGGTGGCGAGACCGCTCGTGACGAGGAACGTGCGCCGGTTGAGCGGGCGGGCGGAGTCGGCCATGAGGGAGCGACCTTTCGGAGGGTTCCGGCATTGATCGCCGGACAGCCTCACGAAGATCGGTGACCGATGGGCACCGCGCGGATGACGTGCGCCGCAACAGAGACGATCTTTTGGGCGGCGCTAGAAGATCATGCAGGGCGGCGCGAACGATGCTAGGCTGAGCAACTTAGAAGTGCACACAGAAAACCTCACCCTATGAATAGGAGTGTAGCCGAAGCATGGGACTCCGTCAAGCGGACGCTGTCAACCCCAGCCGCGATGATTCCGCGCCGATGCGCACCGAGCAGGCGTACGTGTCCCGCGTGTACGCCCGGCTCGACGTCGAGCGGGCGAAGGCCGAGGCGGCGCTGCGCGAAGGCCCGGCGGCGGGCGGCGGCGCGGCGTTCCAGGCGCGGGTGGAGCGCGCCGTCGCGACCGACGAGGCGGCCCGCCGGCTCGCCCGGCTCGGCGGTGTCGAGCACGCCCTCTGCTTCGGCCGGATCGACCACCGCGGCGGCGCCGGCGGGCCCGGCGACACGTTCTACATCGGCCGCATCGGCCTGCGCGACGAGGACCACGAGCCCATCCTCATCGACTGGCGCGCCGCCGCGGCCCGGCCGTTCTACACCGCCACGCCCGGTGCGCCCGGCACCCTCGCGCGCCGCCGCCACCTGCACCTGCGGCACCGCGAGGTCGTCCGGCTGGACGACGAGGTCTTCGACCTGGAGGGCCTGGACGAGGCGGAGCGGCGCGGCATCGTCGGCGAGGCCGCCCTGCTCGCCACCCTGCGCCGCGGCCGCACGGGCCGGATGAGCGACGTCGTCGCGACCATCCAGGAGGAGCAGGACCAGGTCATCCGCTCCGGCCTGCACGGCGTGCTCGTCGTCCAGGGCGGGCCCGGCACCGGCAAGACGGTCGCCGCCCTGCACCGCGCCGCGTACCTGCTCTACACCCACCGGGACGTCCTCGAACGGCGGGGAGTGCTCGTCGTCGGCCCGAACGCCACGTTCCTCCGCTACATCGAACAGGTCCTTCCCGGCCTGGGCGAGACCGACGTCGCCCTGGCGACGGTCGGCGAGCTCTACCCCGGTCTCAAGGCGACCGCGCGGGAGGTGCCCGAGGTCGCCGTCGTCAAGGGCGACCTCCGCATGGCCGACCTTGTGCAGGCGGCCGTTCACGACCGGCAGCGGGTACCCGCGGGCGGCCTCCATGTCGACGTGGAAGGCCTCATCCTCACCCTGGACGTCGAGAAGTGCACGCAGATCCGTGATCGTGCCCGCGCTGTGCGCGTCCCCCACAACGTCCAGCGGCGCCGCTTCGTCCACGACATGCTCGAAGCCCTCGCCGTCGACCGCGCCGAGCAGTACGACCGCATCATGGACGAGCCCCTGGAGGAGATGGCGAAATCCGGCGGGCTCCCCGACTGGCTCCAGGAACTCATCGACGAGGCCGAGGACGAACCCCTCCTGGACGAGACCGACCTCCGCCTGGCCAAGGAGGCCCTCTGGCAGGACGCGTCCGTCCACAAGGCGCTCAACGAACTCTGGCCCGAGCTGACACCGCAGCAGCTCCTGACCGACCTCTACGCCTCCCCCGACACCCTCGCCCGCCTCGGCGACCAGGTCGGCCTCGACTGCGCGCCCCTGCACCGTCCGGCCGGCTCACCCTGGACCGTCTCCGACGTCCCGCTCCTCGACGAGGCCGCCGAGCACCTGGGCGAGGACGACTCCGCCGACCGGGCCCGCCGGCGCGCCGCCGACGCGGCCCGCGCCGAGGAGGAGCGCTACGCCCGCGAGGTCATCGAGACCGCCGGCACCACGAACCTGCTCTCGGCCCGCGACGTGATCTCCGCGGGCGAGCTGGCCGAACGCCACCACGACGACGGCCCGCCCCTCACCACCGCGCAGCGCGCCCTCGCCGACCGCGAATGGGTGTACGGCCACGTGATCGTGGACGAGGCGCAGGAACTCTCCGAGATGGCCTGGCGGACGGTGATGCGCCGCGTCCCCACCCGCTCCATGACCGTCGTCGGCGACATCGCGCAGACCGGCAACGCCGCCGGCGCCGCGACCTGGGGCCAGATGCTCGACCGCTACGTCCCGGGCCGCTGGCGGGAGCAGCGCCTCATGGTCAACTACCGCACCCCGGCCGCCATCATGCGGGTCGCCGCCGGCGTCCTCGCGGCCGTGGACCCCGGCCAGACGCCGCCCGAGCCCGTCCGCGACGACGGCCCGCCGCCCACCGCGGTGGCCCTGCCGGTCACCGGCCTCCCAGCGCTCGTGCGGTCCGAACTCGCCCTCGTCACCGACGACGCCTCCGCCGAGGGCCGCCTCGCCGTCATCGCCTCCGGAGCCCGCCACGCCGCCGTCCTGGACGCCCTCCCGGACGCCGCCGCCGGCGCGACCCCCGAGGCGCTCGACTCCCCGGTCGTCGTCCTCACCACCGAGGAGGCGAAGGGCCTGGAGTTCGACGCGGTCATCGTCGTCGACCCCTCCGGCATCCTCGCCGAATCCCCCAAGGGCGGCCAGGACCTCTACGTCGCCATGACCCGCCCCACCCGCCGCCTGACCCTCGTCCACGACAACGACCTCCCACCCCTCCTAGCGTCCCTGGGCCTGGCCTGACGGCTACGTCGGGGGCAGCTGGATCATCGGCCGCTGCCCCCGTCGGCCGTCCAGTGGGGCCTGCGGAAGGCTCGGCGGCTTCCGGACCGGCGGCAGCGGCCCCAGCTCGATGACACCTCGCTCGTCCAGCGCCCTCGCCCAGTACGCCGCATCCGGCCGCACGCCCCGCGGCCCGGCCGCGTCCGCGAACCGCACCGCCACCTCGGCTGCGATCTGCCCCGGCACGCCCGGCACGCAGTCGACTCGATCGCCCGGACGCAACGCGGACGTCCTCGTCAGGATGCGCGTCACCAGCAGGGCAAGCTTGTACCGGTCGGTGTCCAGATCGGGCCCGGTGGCCGGCTGCTGCGGGTCGTCCCAGTCCGGGGTGAACGGCTGCTGCAGGACGGGCTTCGCCCCCGTCTCGCGAATCCCGTCACAGTCGAGCAGAAAGACGCCCCCGGATGGCGACCACAAGAGGTTGTTCATGGACACGTCACCGACGACCAGCCGCCTGACGTGCAGCAGCCGGAAGAGCGCCACGATGTTGCGAGCGATCTTCAGCCGGCCGTCGGCGTCCGGGGGCGTGATGTCACCCCACATCGCCTTCGGCTGATACAGCAGGTACTGCACCTCGCGGAGCCTCGGCTTGGACGCGGTTCGACCGTAGAACTCCTGCGGAACCTTCCTCATGACGAAGCCCTTGACCGCACCGCCGTCCAGTACCCGCGCCAGCGGCCAGGCGGCCTGGTGCAGCAGACCGTCCCGGTCGGCTTGGGCCATCTCGCCCGGCAGCTCCACCAGCCGCTTCAGCGCGGGCCCGTTCACCCCGGACGCGATGTACTCCTTGTAGACGTATCCGCGCCACGCACCGAGCAGGTCGTGCACTTTTCCCTGCCCGCCGGTACCGAGTTCACCGCCCAACTGAAGGTCGCGCAGTAGAACGTCATCGCCATCAGGCCAGGTCATCGCGCTACCGTCCCCATACGCAAACTGCCGAACGGTCGTCGCCGTATGACTTCGCCCGGAATCCCAGCTGCCATCCGAACTCCAGAATCCCCGGCACCGGACCAGTGCTCCACCATTTGACGAGCTGCTCCCTCACCTCGTCGTTGTGCATCGGATTCGAGAGCCCATCGGTGCACAGGACGAGCACGTCATCTATTCCGAGCATCACCGTGTCGACCTCCACCATCCCGGGTCTCCCTGGCAGCGCGAAGGTGCCGGACTCTTGAACATCTTCGCTCTTATGGGCGTTCGGGAAACACTCCTGGAAAACACCATTCCGCAGCACGAACGCAGTACTATCGCCCACACGCAGGATCGTGGCCGGGTGCCGTCCGTCTGTCGGGGTGGATTCGACGGCCGCCGCGACAAGAGTGGTGGACAGGGTCCTGGGAAAGAGCCCTCGCCCCTCCGCGTAACTCGACATTCTGCCGGCAACACGTTCAGTTATGTTGCGAGCAAAGCGTTGCCGATCGTCCCACGACGGGAGACTTTCGACTTTCTCCAACTCTTCCCGGAGGAGCTGGCATGCCTGCGCCGATCCTTCGTGCGAGTTCGGCTCGCTTCCGACGCCATCCGCGACGCAGGCCAGGATCACATCCGTCTCCCGAAGAACCAGTTGCCAGAGCGCCACCGAGTCCTGTCTGGGCTCGCCGTAATACCGATGCTCGTCGCCACGAAGTGACGCGGCTCGGACGGTCAGCCGCTCGAAGTCCGCCCCATCCAACACCGTGTCCGGGATCGCATTGGGAAGACTCGGGAGGTTCCTGGCTTCCCCGATCTTCGAGTGCGGTCGCCCGAACACAGGAGCATGAGTGAACACCACCTCTGCCGTCGGCGCCACCGGATCCCGCGACGACTGCCCAGAGGACGAGACCTGGGGTGTCGCCAATGTGCCTTGGTCGGCGACCAGGTCCCGCTGGTCGGCTGCCGAAGCCTGCGCGGGCTGGGCGGAAAATGCGTTCTGTTGCGGACACGGCTGAGGTCCCAACATGGACGGCGGCGGGATCGGCGGTGGCAGCGCAGTCTGCCCATGCTGGACGACCGGCAGGTCCGGCTGAGTGGTCTGCGATGCTTCAGCCGTTAGGGCCGCCTCTTCTTCCCCGTGCAGACGCCACTGGTCGGCGCTGCGCGCATCATCAGGCATCGGACCGCGCTCAGATGACATCTGCGGGAATCGTGGTGAAGCCGGGAACTTCGTCCGGCAAAGCCAGACTCATGCTTCCGTCTGCGTTCGCGGTAGTACCGGAGCGGACGATAGAACGGATCAGCGACTGGGCAAACTCCCGAAGGGCATGGGCCGGACCGAGGCTCCCGTCGGATGCGAAGGCGCGGATGGTCGCCACCTGGGCGAGAGTCTTTTCGTCGCGAGCGCCGAACCCGAAGGCCAGGATGTTCGGACGCGGGCCCCACGACGGATCCGTGATCCGCTGGTGCGCAGCCGGCCATTCGGTGGTGTCATTGGGCTGGCCGTCGGTGAGAAAGAAGACCGCCGGCCGTAGAACCTGGTGTCCTTCTGTTTTGAGACGAGCGACATCTTGATCGATAGTTTTTCGGAGAAGGTCGAAAACCGTACCGTAATCGGTCCCACCGCTCGGCGTAACTGCAGGCATTGAGGTGACATTGCTCAGATCTGACAGCGGAAGCAGCACCTGAGCCTCGTGGTTGAAGCTGATCAGGCAGAAGCGAGTCTTATCCGCGACAACTGGATTACTACCGATTTCCTGATGAAGTTCTGGGAGTGACTGGTTGATCGCATTGATCGGTTCTCCAGCCATGGATGATGATTCGTCACAGACCAGATAGAAGGGCAGGACTTGTTCGCTCACGTGTGGGCTCCCTGGGTCAGGTCTTGTAGAAGAGGTAGATGTTGAGCATCACTTCGCCGCCGGAGGCTCCAAGGAGTTGGAAGTCGCGCGTGGCGACGTCGGCGAACAGAGGGCGGTCGGCTCGTGCGAGCAGCTTGTTGACGTCGTGGGCGAAGGCCTCTCCGCCGTTGTTCTGCGCGCCGAAGGTCAGCACGATGCCCGCCTTGCGTCCGCGCAGGCCTGGATTCGCGTGGATCGCGCGGCGCAGTGCCTCGACGGCGCTCCGGCGGCCCTTCCTGGCGTCGTCGGGGTCGATGGCGAGGGTGACCTTGACGAAGCGACGTTCCAACGCCTGCCGGGGCGTCGGGCTGGGGCTGGGGTCGGCGACGGGAAGCGGCGGCGGTTCCTGAGTACCGAGGACGACGATGGCGAACGCGAGGAGGAGGTCGGCGAACAGCCATCCGGCGATCGCGGTCACCGACAACCGCAGGTTCATCGGAACCACCGCCTCCGGCCACCGACCCGGGCGAGTTGATCGCGCAGCCCGTCCACGGCTTGGCGGAGCCGGGCGAACTCGGTGGTGACCTCTCTGGTGCGGTCGTCGGCGAGCGGCAGCCCGGCGAGCAGCCGGTCCAGTTCCGCCCGCATGCTCGTGATGGCCGTGGTCATGCCGCGTTCGAGTTGTTGGACCGACCGTTGCGAATGTCCCTCGAACTGGGTGACGACGGACGGCAGCTCCCTGAGGGCCTTGTCCGTCTCCTCCATCAGCTTCTGGAACGAGTCGATGATCAGCCCGAGGTGATCGGCGGTGGTCTCGTGGCGGTGCGAGTACATGGCACCCTCGGTCCGCCAGTCGTCCAGGGCGGCGCGGATGGCGGCGCCGCTCGCGTCGAGGGCCGTACTGATCCGGTCGCCGAGCCGGTCGCGGTCCGCGTCCGCCGCGGAGCGCAGTTCGGTGGCCGCCTGGGCGACCGCCTTGCGCAGCTGCTCCGCATCGGCGGTCGACGACCGGGTCAGGTCGGCGGCCGCATCGGCGACGGACGTGGTGGCGGACGACAGTTCCGTGAGCCGGCGGCCGACGTCATCGGTGGCCTTCCCGACGCGTTCGGCGGCCGCGCGCATGGCGTCGTCGGCCTTCAACAGCGTCTCGGCGAGCTGCTCGACGCGCTGCATCCCGTCGCGAGTCTGCCGCATGACGTCCTGCGCCGCGCGCTGGAGGTCGTTCGCCACCGCGCCCGCCATGCGCGCCTCGGTGGCCGCGTCTTCGAGGCGCTGCGCCGCATGGTCGACGCGGGACGCGTCGTCCGTCCGGAACCGGCTGAGGTGGAAGTCAGCGGCGGTGAGCGCACCGGCCAAGTCCCGGTTGAGGCGTGCCCGCTCCAGCGCGTCGGCACGATCGGAACGCCGCCGGATCAGAGCCTGGGCCAGCGAGACGGCGATCAGGACGCAGATCGCCAGCAGCGTCCACTGTGCGATGCGGTCGAAGTAGAACGCGCCACTGAGCCGCCCGTCGAAACCGCTCTGCCATTGTTCGAGGAACGACTTGCCGGCCAGGGCCTTGTCGCCTCGGCTGTGCCGGTAGGCGCTCGTCGCCTTATAAAGGCCGAACCAGGTCAGCGTGATCGGCACGAAGATCAGCACGGCGGGCAGCAGATCGAGGACGCTCCCGCCCCAGCGCCGCGTGGTGGCCTGTCGACGCTCTTCGACCGTGTCCTCCCGCAGGAACGCCGCGTACAGGTCGATGGCGGCCCACCGGTCGAGATCCGTCTCGGCTTCCAGATCGTCGGCGAGCCGGAGCAGTTGGGACGAGCGTCCTCTGAGACGTTCCTCCGCCGCCAGCAGCCTCAGACGTTCAACCGCGTCATCGCGCTCGAGCCGGTCCGGCGAGCCGGTTGCCCGGCCCATGGTCACCGTCAAGGAAACGCCCCGTTCCGGTTCTTGTCGGCTAGGCGCCAGGACGCGTAGGCATCCGGCGCGATTCGAACATGCGGATTCTTGTCGATCTATCCGCTTTCTTCCGCGTCATACGCCACAATGGCCGCATTCGGCCCGTTTCGGTGTCCACGGCTGCCCATCGCACGCGGAACTGCTAGGGCGAGGAATTCGGACGGGGGAGCGGTCGATGCGGCATTCCGGGGACGAGATCCCGACACGGCACGAGGCCGGCCCGGTCACCTTCGCGTGGGGTGCCAGGCTGCGGGACGAATGCTGGCGGGCACTGGACCCGCGCGTGCGGGACCGGCTCCATCAGCACGCCGGCGAAGTGATCTGCTGGTGGGCGGCCGACGACCCGGCGGTGGGACGTCCGTCCGCAACCGTGTTCGGGTCGAGAGAACTCTGCTTCGCCACCCCATCCTTCGACGGCGAACGCCCCGTGCACCTGATCTCCGGCTACCTGCTCGATCCCGCATCGTCGCGGACGTATCGAATCGACCCCGCCCAAACCTCGGAAGCCGGCCTTCGATCCGGCGAGAACATGCACGAGGTCGACATCGGCCTGCCGGAAGAAGTACGCGGCATGCTCGGCAACTTGCCGCCTCGCGCCCAGACCTTGCTCCAGGGCCCTTTCACGGGCGGGCGGCACGTGGAAAGCCACGGTTGGCATTATGAGGGCGACGAGCGGACGCTGAACTTCTTCGCCCTGTACCTGGCGGGAGCGGAGAGCATCACGATGGCGACCGGCACCAAAAGCGCCCCGACTCGGGACCCGGGCGGACCGGCTCAATGGAATCTCATCTGCCGCCAGGCGCGAGTCATCGGCCATCGCGGTTTCTGACACACGGTCAGATCAGGTCGGCGCGCAGCGCGCTGGAATCGGGCGCGTCATCCGGCGGCACCGTCCGATGGGCGACGACCGATCGGACGAAAGAGGACGCGAACTCTCTTACGGACATCGCCGGGTCCAGCCTCCCCCACTCGAACGCTCCGATGGTCGCCACGCGGCTCAGAGTCTCGGTCCGCACGGCCCCGAAGCCGATGGCCAGGATGTTCGGACGGTAGGCGGTCTGGGGTCCGGCCAGCCGTTCGTATGCGTCCGTCCAATCGTCCCGCGGCTCGTTGCCCGCCACGAAGATCACGGCGGGCCGGTGAACATCGTTGCCTGCAGCACGAAAGTCCTCGACGTCCTTGGCTATCCGTTCTGTCAGGAACTCGAACACCGGCCCGAACCTCGTGCCGCCGTACGCCTCGAAGCCCGGGATGCGCCGTAGTACCAAGAGATCGACCGACCCTAGCAAGGGGGTGGGGGAGTCGTTGAAACCGACAAGGCTGAATCGCACGGCGGCCGCGAGGGCTGGGGCGGACCGGATCTCGTTCACCAGCTTCGGCAGAGCCTCGTTCAGAGCCGCCATCGGCTCGCCCGCCATCGCGCCGGATTCCTCACAGAGGAGGTACAGCGGCAGCACCCGGCCCGGCCCGGACGTCCTGCGCGGGAAGGCGCGGTCCAAAGGCACCGCCGTGTACCCGGATATTCTTGGGGCGGTCAGATCGATCAGGCCAGGCCATCGGTCGGGGACGAGCAGCGAGCCGCCCGGGCGGGTGGAGGAGCCGAGATGCCGTGCCGATTCGAGCATCGACCGTGCCAGGAAGTCCCCCATCCCCTGCAGTGCCCGCTTGTCTCCCCGGGTGTCCGCCGTCAGGAACGCCGCCGCCGACCCGGTCGTCTCGACGACATACCGGGAGACACTGCTCAACCCGATGCTCACGATGGCCGGTCTCGCCACGAACGATGGGTCGGTCAACCGGTAGTACGCCTCGGGCCAGTCGGCGTCCCGGGGCTCGGCCGCCATCAGCAGGAAGATGGTCGGTCTGTACGGAAGGAGGCCGTCATCCCGCAGGGAACGCATGTCCTGTGAGATGACATCACGGAGCACCGCGAACGCATCACCGAGTCGCACGTCGCCGAATCCGCGCAACCTCGGCGCCCCACCGCCGGCCGTTTCCAGGGGGCCGAGTTCCATCAGGACGCTGGTCTCCTTATTGAAAGCCACCACACCGAACCTCACCCGCTGAGCCGCGACCGGATCGCCCGCGGCCGCCTCCCTGATGCGGGCCACCGCATCGCCGAGAAAGCGTCCGGCGGATTCGGCCATGCCCGCCGATTCGTCGCAGACCAAATAGAAGGGCATGACGTCCCGGGGATCGGGGTCTCGTGGCGCGGGCGGCAGACGTTGTCCCCGCTCGGACGACGATTCCGGCATCGGCCCCCAGATCGAGGCCGGGGCGGAAAAGCTCAGTGCCTCTTCCCACCGGCCAGCATCCGGACGGTCTCGCTCGTGAGCGGTTGCGGCGGCCTCAAAGCACTCGGCCACTCGCTCGGCGATCCCGTCCGGCGTGTTGTCCGGGAGGACCAGCCCTTCACCGGGACGAAGCCTGGGGTCCAGCGCGAGCACACGGCCGATGAGGACCGCCAGTTGGTAACGATCGGCGTCCTCACCCTCTGGCGCTTCCCAGCCGGGAGTGGCCGTCCTGGGCAGGACGCTCGCGCCGCTCGGGGTCCGGAACGCATCGCAGTCCAGCAGCAGGACACGCGGAACGGAGCCGAGTGTCCACAGCACCCTCCCTTCGTGGATGTCACCCACCTGGACGCCGCCCTCATGCAGCAGGTCGAGCAGTCGCGCGAACTCTTTCAGCAGTTCGATGCGCTCCAGAGTGCCGGGCAGCCGTAATCCGATCCGGGACCACGCCGGTATGGGCTTTTTGACCAGATATGACATGTCCTGAGGCGAGAGACGTCCCTCACCGACCACAAAGAACTCCTCAGGCGGCACCGGTATCAGCACGCCGGATACCGATCCGCCGCGGAAGACTCGTGCGGACGGCCACGCCGTCGCCGCCGCCACGATGTCCCGCGACCGGGCGGACAGCCGTCCAGGGAAGGCGAGCAGTTCGCTCAGCGCCCCCGCATCGGGCGATCTCCCCCCGTAATCCTTGTAGGCGTACCCAGGATGGCTCTCGACCTGCCAAAGGTCTCCAGTCCGACGACCGAGTCTCAACGACTCATGGGGAACGTCCGCGAGCTCATCCGGGAACGCGCCGCGCAGATAGTCGGGCAGATCCAGACCGGCCGCCACGAGCCCCCCGCGCATGGCCCGCCGGTGCAGGTCCAGCCAGAGTTCGCGGTTTCCCAGCGACTCCGGGTCCAGTCCCGTCTCTGCGGCGATCTTGCGGCAGGCGACGAGGAAAGGGAACACGAAACCCCACCTCGGAACTTTCCGGCGTTTTCCGGAAAGGACGTCCCAGATGGAGCTGGTGGGAAGTTCCTTGTCACTGGCCTTGGACAGGGCGGTCCACCCTGGTCGGCCCGCCTCCTCACGCAACCGGCGGAGAAGCTCGATGAAGACATCGGCCGCCGGTTCCGGAGAGTGGACCATCGTTCCTCCTAGCTGTCCGGAACCTTCCGGAACCCCTGGTTTCCTCCGGAATTATGGCGGGCGAGACGCGTCGACATCCGAAAACACGCTCCGCATCGATTGGCCATATCCGGCAATGACCAGGTCTTTCGGACATGACCGCCCGTCTTGTAGCCGGTTGCAGCCATGGCGCCTACTCGAAGGGTGAGGATCAATCGTTCTGCATCGCCCGTTCAGAAGTCCTTTCCCACACTGCTGATGGGCGGCGCCGGCTCGCTCTCCGGTCTCGCCGCCACCGGGGGTCCCGATGCGCTCTGGTGGGCTGCGTCGGCGCTGGTGCTGCTCGCGGTCGTTCTTGCGGTGTCCGAACTGATCCTCGGGCACAGACGCGCCATCCGGGAGACCGAGCGGGGCGCTGCCCGGGACGCGGCTGCGGCTCTACCCGCCCAGGCGGCTGCGGCACGTCCGATCACGCCGTCAGAGGCCGCCGATCTGCTCGACGCGCAGTCGAGGCACGAGGCCGTGGTGACCGGGCTCGCCGTGGGGGCCGACCCCGCGGAGCTGGCCAAGCTGGTTCGTGCCCTGCGCGCGCCCGCACAGCCGCCCGCACGGCCGCGCCACGCGGGTAGTGCGCTTCGCCGTGCCACTCGCCACGACCCGAAGTGACGGCGGTGGGTTCACTTGGCGTGTTGTAGGGCGGTGAGGGTCTGGGTTAGTTCGGTTTTGATGATGGCGCCGGCGGCGGCGGGGTCGCCGGTGCGGACGGCGTCGATGAGGGCGGCGTGGGCGGCGCGGCCGTGGGCGGTGTCGGACGCGCGGACGTCCACCAGGGTCGCGAGGTCGAGCAGGCCGTCGCGCAGGACGGGGACGAACTCGCCGAACAGGTCGGCGAGGACGGGGTTGTGCGCGGCGGCGACGACGGCCGTGTGCAGGGCGATGTCGGCGTCGATGAACGCCTCGACGGCCGGGCCGGCGAAGGCGTCGTCGCGGGCGGCGAGGGCCGCGTCGAGCGCGGCGAGGTCGGCGTCGGTGCGGCGCTCGGCGGCCAGTTCGGCGGCGCGGACCTCCAGCATCATGCGGATCTCGTAGACGTCGGCGACCGCGGCGCGGCGGAGCCGGGCGGGCCAGTCCTCGTCCGGCTCCGCCGCGATGACGAACACGCCGGCGCCGTGGCGGGCCCGGACGAGGCCGGCTCCGGCCAGGACGCGCAGCGCCTCGCGGACGGTCGAGCGGCCCACGCCGAGGTCGCGGGCCAGGGTCGTCTCGCCGGGGAGCTTCGTCCCGACCGGCCAGGACCCGCTGGTGATCTGGTCGCGCAGGCGCTGCGCCGCCTGCTCCACGAGAGGGGTGGGCCGAAGGGCGCCGAGCGGAGCTCGTCCCTTCTCCGGTGGCGGGTGGGGGCTGGAGGACGGCGGCATGGCGGCGAGCCTAGCAACTTGTCTGAGGAGCTGAGGTGTGGTTGGGTGGCGGCCATGTCGTGGCGGGTGCTTCTCCTCGGTCGCCGCGGCGGGGCCTGATCCGGACCGGCACCCCGCCGCGGGGTCCGGTGCTGCCGGTCGTCCGGCGATGCTGAGGACAAGCCCCATGAACTTCCCGACCCTGCGCACCCCGTCCGGCCCGGCGGCCGGGCCCTTCTGGAACCCGCAGCGCGGCAGCTCGATGCCGTCCCACCGGTACCGGTCGGTGCACGACCGCGTCCCGTCGCCCGTCCCCGAGGTCGAGCGCACCTGGCCGTCCCGGCGGATCGAGGCGGCGCCGCTGTGGGTGCCCGTCGACCTGCGGGACGGCAACCAGGCGCTGGCCGAACCCATGGACACCGCGCGCAAGCGCCGCATGTTCGACCTCTTCGTGGCGATGGGCTTCAAGGAGATCGAGGTCGGCTACCCGTCGGCCAGCCGGACCGACTTCGACTTCGTCCGGCACCTGGCGGAGACGGGCCTGCCGGACGACGTGACGCCCGTCGTGTTCACCCCGGCGCGGCGCGAGCTGATCGAGCGGACCTTCGCGTCCGTCGAAGGGCTGCCGAGAGCGGTCGTCCACCTCTACACGGCGACGGGCCCGGTCTGGCGGGACGTCGTGCTCGGGTCCGACCGCGACGGTGTGAAGCGGCTGGTCCTGGACGGCGCGGCCGACGTGGCGCGGCTCGCCCGGCCCGGCGTGCGGTTCGAGTTCTCGCCCGAGACGTTCAACGTCACCGAGCCCGACTACGCGCTGGAGGTGTGCGACGCGGTCACGGAGCTGTGGGACGCCTCCCCCGACCGCCCGGTGATCCTGAACCTGCCGGTGACCGTGGAGATCGCGACCCCGAACGTGTACGCCGACCAGATCGAGTACATGCACCGGCACCTGGCCCGGCGGGACGCGGTGATCCTGTCGGTCCACCCGCACAACGACCGCGGGACGGGCGTCGCCTGCGCGGAGCTGGCGGTGCTCGCGGGCGCGCAGCGGGTCGAGGGGTGCCTGTTCGGCAACGGCGAGCGGACCGGCAACGTCGACCTCGTCACGCTGGCGCTGAACCTGCACGCGCAGGGCGTCGACCCGATGATCGACTTCTCCGACATCGACGGGATCCGCCGGACGGTCGAGCACTGCAACCGGCTGCCTGTCCACGAGCGGCACCCCTACGGCGGCGACCTCGTCTACACGGCGTTCTCCGGGACGCATCAGGACGCGATCGGCAAGGGCATGGCCCTGCACGCCCGCCGCGCGGAGGAGTCGGGGACGCCGCCGGAGCGGCTGCCGTGGGACGTCCCGTACCTGCCGATCGACCCCGCCGACGTCGGACGCGGCTACGAGGCGGTCATCCGCGTCAACAGCCAGTCCGGCAAGGGCGGGATCTCCTACCTGCTGCGCACCGGCTACGGGCTCGAACTGCCGCGCCGCCTGCAGATCGAGTTCTCCCGCGTGGTGCAGCGGGCGACGGACGGCAGCGGCGAGGAGATCACGGCGGCCGAGCTGTGGGACCTGTTCCGCGCCGAGTACCTCCGGCCGTCCGGCCCGGTCGCCGTGACGGGCTGGCGGACGTCCAGCACTGGTCCTGCGCGGCACGACTTCACCGGTGTCATCCGCGTGGACGGCGACGAGCGCGAGCACACCGGGACGGGCGACGGCCCCATCGACGCGCTCGCCGGCGCCCTGTCGTCCGCCGGGATCAAGGTGGACGTCCTGCAGGTCACCGAGCACTCCGTCGGCTCCGGCCCGAGTCATTCCGGGGGGACGACCCCCCGGGCTCCCCGGCACGAGCATGGTGCGCGCGCCGTCGCCTACGCCGAATGCCGCGTCGACGGGGTGACGTCGTGGGGCGCGGGCCTGGACACGTCCGCGCCGTCCGCCTCGGTGGAGGCCGTCCTGTCGGCGGTGAACCGCGCGAAGCGCTAGTCGCGGCGGCCGAGCGAGCGCCGCCAGGACAGGCCGGTCCCGGGGATGCGGAAGGTGATCTGGCGGCGCCCGTCCGCCGAGCGGGTGTAGCGGGCGCCGCGCGCTCCGACGCTGTGCCCGACGCCCTTCTTGGACAGGTTGATGCGGAACGGTCCCATCCGGATGGCTTTTCGATAGCTCCAACCCATGCGGCGGGGGATGCCCGGACGCTCCCCGGACATCCTCTGCCCCGCATCACGGGCAGACCGAGACCATGGTTTCGGACAGGCCGGAGGACGCAACGGCAGGAGGTGACCAAATCCGGTCCGAGTTCGTCGTGCACCGCCCTTTACCGGACGCCGCGGGGCGAGGAGCGTGTGCCTCCGTAGAGATCATTTTCTCAGCTCCCCGGAGGTGCGGGTTGGCCAGGCGATCCCTGAGACGAACCCGGCGGACGATGACGGTGGCCGCGCTGACCGGCGCCGCGCTCGCCGCCGCGGGCGGCGGCGCGACGGCGCTGGCCCAGCCGTCCCCCACGATCGTGGTGAAGGACGGCGTGACCCAGCCGGTCTTCTCCTACAAGGACGCGATACGCGAGCACGTCTACGTCGAGTCGAGCGTCGACAGCGACCGGGACGGCAGGAAGGACCGCGTCAACGTCGACATCATCCGGCCCAAGGAGACCGAGCACGGCCTCAAGGTCCCGGTGATCATGGACGAGAGCCCCTACTACGACAACGCGGGACGCGGCAACGAGGGCGAGCTCAAGACCTACGACGCGAACGGGAACCCGGTGAAGTTCCCGCTGTTCTACGACAACTACTTCGTCCCGCGCGGGTACGCGTTCCTCGCCGTGGACATGGTCGGGACGACCCGCTCCGACGGCTGCCCGGTCAGCGGCGGGCCCAGCGACGTCCTCGGCGGCAAGGCCGTGGTCGACTGGCTCAACGGCCGGGCGAAGGCGTACAAGCCGGACGGCACGCCGGTGAAGGCCACCTGGACGACCGGGCGCACCGGCATGATCGGCAAGTCCTACGACGGGACGCTCGCCAACGGCGTCGCCGCGACCGGCGTCGAGGGGCTGGAGACGATCGTCCCGATCTCGGCGATCAGCAGTTGGTACGACTACAGCCGCATGAACGGCGTCAAGTACACCGACGACGAGCAGCCGTGGCTCGCCTCCTACGTCGACACCGACCCGCCGGAGAAGTGCGCGGCCGTCAACGCCGACCTCGACGCGGGCGAGGACGACGCCACCGGCAACTACAACGCCTACTGGAAGACCACCGACTACCGGAACGGAACGATCGCCCGCGCCTCCCGCGTCCGCGCGAGCATCTTCGCCGCCCACGGCGTGAACGACCTGAACGTGAAGGACGACCACTTCGCCGAATGGTGGAACGCGCTCGCGCGGCGCGGCGTCGAGCGCAAGGTATGGCTGTCGCAGCGCGGCCACGTCGACCCGTTCGACGTCCGCCGCGACGCGTGGGTGGACACCCTGCACCGCTGGTTCGACCACGAGCTGCAGAAGATCCCCAACGGCATCATGCGGGAGCCGCGCGCCGACATCGAGATCGGCCCCGACCAGTGGATCACCCAGCGCGACTGGCCGGCCCGCGACGCCCGCGACATCGTCCTGCGCCCCGGCGCGGACGGCACCCTCGGCCTGGAGCGCGCCGCCCGCGGCACGACGGCCGCCTTCACCGACGCCCCGGGCCCGCGCGGCTTCGGCCACTCCGAGAGCGCGATGGTCGCCGACCCGACGGCGTCCCTGCCGTTCCGGGCGGCCTTCGTCTCCGGCCCCCTCCCCCGCACCGGGCGCCTGTCCGGCACCCCCGACGCGCGGCTGAGGATCAAGCTCGACAAGCCCACGTCCAACTTGACCGCGCTGCTCGTCGACTACGGCGAGGACACCCGCGTGAACTACCTCGGCGCGGGCGCCGGCATCCGCACCCTCGCCACCGAGGACTGCCACGGTGAGAGCACCCCCGCCGACGACGCCTGCTACAAGCAGACGGAGGTCGCCACGGTCACCTCGCCGGTGAACGTGGTCGCCCGCGGCTGGCTGGACGCCCAGAACGCCCGCTCGCTCAGCCACCCGAGGCCCTTGCAGCCGGGGCGCTACTACACGGTGAGCTGGGAGACGCTCAGCCAGGAGTACCTGCTGAAGAAGGGCCACCGCCTGGCCCTCGTCCTCGCGGGCACCGACGCCGACTACAACTACGAGCAGCCGACCGGCGCCCAGGTGACGGTGGACCTGCGCGGCAGCTCGATCACCGTCCCCGTCGTCGCCGCCGAGGACGACCCGGCCGCCATGGTCGCCCCGCCCGAGCGCAGCGCCCCGTGGCGCGGCCCCTCGGAGGTGAACCTCCCCGTCCAGGAGCGCGACCTCCGCTGACGGAGAAGGCGGGCCCGCCGCGCATCCCCAGCGCGGCGGGCCCCCTGCCCAGGCCGTTCCAACACCGCCCGAAGCGCCGCGAGGACGTCGCGGCGGCGCTCGTCAGGGGGTGACGTCCTCGCCGGGATCGAGGAGGTGGAGGCGGTCGGGCCGTGCGGGCGGGCACGCCGCCGCGCCACCGGAAATTCCCGGTGGCCGGGTCTTCCTCAGGGCCGCGCGATCACTGGTTGTCGGTGTCCTTGCTGGGCTGGACGCGTTTGGGCTCGCCCGGCATCTTCGGGTAGTTCGGCGGATACGGCATGTCGCCGAGGCCGTGGTCCTTCTCGTCGCGGTCGGCCATGTCGAGGAGGGCGTCCAGGGAGAAGGCCTCGTCGTCGATGGACGCGTGGAGGTCGCCCAGCTCGGCGAAGCGCGCGGGCATCGTGGCGATGGTGAAGTCGCGGGGGTCGACGCCGGGCAGCTCGTCCCAGGTCACGGGGGCGGAGACGGGCGCGTGCGGGGCCGGGCGGACGCTGTAGGCCGAGGCGATGGTGCGGTCGCGCGCGTTCTGGTTGAAATCGATGAAGATCTGCTCGCCGCGCTCCTCCTTCCACCACTTCGTCGTGACGTCGGCCGGGTTGCGGCGTTCGACCTCGCGGGCGAAGGCCAGGGCGGCGCGGCGGACCTCGGTGAACGTCCAGCGGGGCTCGATGCGCACGTAGATGTGCACGCCCGCCTTGCCGGACGTCTTGACGTACCCCGTGTACCCCAGCTCCGCCAGCAGATCACCGGCCGGGCCGAGCGCCACGCGGACGGCGTCGGAGAAGTCGGTCCCCGGCTGCGGGTCGAGGTCGATGCGCAGCTCGTCCGGGTGGTCGACATCGCCCTTGCGGACGGGCCACGGATGGAAGGTCAGCGTGCCGAGGTTCGCGGCCCAGGCGATCACGGCGGGCTCGGTCGGGCAGACCTCGTCGGCGGAACGCCCGCTGGGGAAGGCGATGCGGGCCGTCCGCACCCAGTCGGGCGCGCCCTTCGGGATGCGCTTCTGGTAGAACGCGTCGGACTTGCCCGCGCCCATGCCGGCCTGGCCGCGCGCGTAATCCTCGCGGGTGGCCATCCTGGCGCCCTCGAAGACCCCGGCGGGCCAGCGTTCCAGGGTCGTCGGGCGGTCGCGCGTCGCGCGCAGGATGCCGTCGCCGACGGCCAGGTAGTACTCCACCAGCTGCCGCTTGGTGTAGCCGTGCTCTGGAAAGTAGACCTTGTCGGGATTGGTCACCTTGACGAGGCGATCCCCGACCGGGATCTCGATGAAGGGCGAGGCCATGTACTGCACGTTAACCCACGTGCACGACAGTCCTCGGGGACGTCCGCGCCGGGTATTTTCGGAGGCATGGAGAAGATCCGCAAGAGCGAGGACGAGTGGCGGGCGCAGCTCAGCCCCGAGGAGTTCCGCGTGCTGCGCGAAGCGGGCACGGAGAAGCCCTTCACCGGCGAGTACACCGACACCAAGACCGTCGGCGTGTACCGGTGCCGCGCCTGCGGGACGGAGCTGTTCCGGTCGGAGACGAAGTTCGAGAGCCACTGCGGCTGGCCGTCGTTCTACGAGCCGTCCGGCTCCGACAAGGTCACGCTGATCGAGGACCGCTCCCTCGGCATGGTCCGGACGGAGGTGCGGTGCGCGGTGTGCGAGTCCCACCTCGGGCACGTGTTCCACGGTGAGGGCTACGCCACCCCGACCGACGACCGGTACTGCATCAACTCCGTCTCGCTGACCCTCGAACCCGCCGAGTAGGTCAACCCGCGCACGGCCCCGGACGTCCTACTGGCGAAGGCATAGCGTCGGGGGCCTCGCATGGACGAGTTCGACCACTACGAGCTGGCTTATCTCTGCGGCGGGCCCGTCCGGGTCGTCCAGACCGCGGTGCTCGCCCTGTCGGAGGCGCGCCGCATCCGCATGTCGCGCGGGACGCACCGGGTCGACGTCGTGCGGCGCGAGTCCGACGATCCGGTGCAGGCCGCGGTGCTCGCCGAGATCCCGGACACGGGGCGCCCGCTCGGCCAGGTCATCGAAGCGGCCGCGCGGACCCCGGAGATGGACGCGATCACCGCCCGGCTCGCGGAGGCCGGCCTGGTCCGCCCCGGCTCGGCCAGGCTCACCCGCGGCGGCCGGATGATCCGCCGCGGCCTGATCCGGGACGGCGCCGACGAGCCGTCCGCCCTGCACCGCCTCGCGATGGTCGGCCCGGCGGGCGTCGAGGACGCGCGGCTGCGGGAGATCCTGGAGAGCGGCGACTCGAAGCCGGTCAAGCTGCGCCGCGGGCGGTGGCGGGGCCACCACCTGGAGTCGAGCGGTCTCTCCGACACCCAGTACTCCGGCTACGGGGACGGCGGGGGCGCGGGCTACTAGCGGGTCTCGCCGACCTCGCAGTCGTCCCTGCCGCTCTGCTTGTTGGCGAGGACGACGCTGCCGTTGTCGTCGCTCCTGCCGTGGACGAAGACGCGGGGCTCGTCGTCGCCGCCGTCCTTCAGGAACCGGGTCGTCCACTCGCAGAGGTCGATGGCGGGCTTGGAGTTCTCGTCGTCCTCGCCAAGGTCGGTATAGACCCGGACGAACTGCCCGCTGCGGCGGACGTCGGTGACATGCCCGACGACCTTGCCGTCCGGGTCCTTGGACCGGAGGTACGGGACCGCGTCGGGGATCTCGTCGGGGTCGCCGACGGCGGTCTCGATCTTCTCGTGCGGGGACGGGGAGGCGTCCGCGCGGGCGGCGGCCGTGCGCGGCGCCGGGGCGGACCCGTCGCCCGGAGCCAGCGTCAGCGCGGCGGCGGTGGCGAGCGCCGCCACCGCCGCGGCCAGGGCGCCGGCCGCGGCCAGCCGGCGCCGCCGGGACGCCCGTACGGCCGCGACCAGGCGGTTCCAGCGGATCGCGACCTCGGACGGCGGTCTCGCGTGCCGTCCCCGGTGCCGCGGGTCGGGAGCCTTGCTCACGGACGGCACTGTACTGCCGATCCGCGCCGGGCCCGGCCGGATCAGGCCAGATTGGCGACGAGTTCGGCGACCGGCTTGCGGCGGCCCGTGTAGAACGGGATCTCCAGGCGGGTGTGCAGCCGCGCCTTCGCGCCGCGCAGGTGCCGCATCAGGTCGACGATGCGGTGCAGCTCGTCGGCCTCGAACGCGAGCATCCACTCGTAGTCGCCGAGCGCGAACGCCGCCACGGTGTTGGCCCGGACGTCGGGGTACTCGCGCGCCATCCTGCCGTGCTCGGCGAGCATCGCGCGGCGCTCCTCGTCCGGCAGCAGGTACCACTCGTACGACCGGACGAACGGGTACACGCACACGTAGTCGCGCGGGGTCTCGTCGGCCAGGAACGCCGGGATGTGGCTCTTGTTGAACTCGGCCGGGCGGTGCAGCGCCATCTGCGACCACACCGGCTCGCTCGCGCGGCCGAGGGCCGTCCGGCGGAACCGGGTGTAGACCTCCTGCAGGTCGTCCGGCGTGGAGGCGTGCCACCAGAACATGTAGTCGGCGTCCGCGCGCAGCCCGGCGACGTCGTAGGCACCGCGGGTGGTGACGTCCTTCCGCGCGGCCTGGTCGAGGAGGTCCTGCACCTCGGCGGCGTCCTGCTCGCCGAGCGTGCCGGGCTTCGCCACGCGGAAGACCGACCACATCGTGTAGCGGATGACGTTGTTGAGCTCGCGCGCCTTCGGCTTGCCCGCCTGATCAGCCATGTTCCACTCCTTCTCGACTGCGCAGATGGTCCAGCACCCGGGTGGCCGCCGCGCGCGCCGAGGCGATGCACGCGGGGATGCCGAGGCCGTCGTAGGCGGCGCCGGCGACGGCGAGCCCCGGCGCGGCGGCGACCGCGGACCGGACCTTGGCCACGCGGTCGGCGTGGCCCACGTTGTACTGCGGGAGGCCGCCGCCCCACCGGGTGACCCGGCTCTCGGCGGGCAGCTCGGTGACGCCGCAGGTCGCGGCGAGCTCGGCCATGGCGGTGGCGACCAGCTCCTCGTCGGCCTTCTGGAGCGTGCGCTCCTCACCGAACCGGCCGATGGAGCAGCGGACCGCGATGAGGCCGCGGTCGCGCTGCCGCAGGTGCGGCCATTTTACCGAGCTGAACGTGACGGCCTTGACGCCCCGTCCGCCGCTGTCCGGATCGCTCTCCACACCGGGGACGAGGTAGCCGCTGCCCTTCGGCAGGCGCGGGAACGCGGTGGCCCGGTAGACGAGCGTGATGATCGCCATGCTGGCGTAGTCGATGCCGGCCAGCTCGCGGGCGGCGGCGGGCACGTCCTCGGCGAGGAGCCGGGACGCGGGTGCCGCCGGCGCCGCGACCACCACGGCGTCGGCGTCCAGGTACTCGGGGTCGCGGGTGGGGCCGATGGTGAGCCGCCAGCCGTCCGGGGTGCGGCGCAGCTCGCGGACGGTCGCGCCGGTCCGGACGGTGCCGCCGGCGGCGGTGATGTCGGCGGCGACCAGGTGCGGGAGGGTGCCGAGCCCGTCCGGGAGCGTGGCGAACACGGGGCCGGGGTCCTTGGGCGCGGCGGCGCGCAGGCCCTGCACCGCGCTGATCAGCGAGCGGTGGCCGCGCGCGGCGGAGGCGACGGCGGGCAGCGTCGCGTCGAACGACAGCAGCTCGACCCGGCCCGCGTACACGCCGCCGAGCAGCGGCTCGACGAGCCGGTCGACGACCTCGCGGCCGACGCGGGCGCCGATGAAGTCGGCGACGGACACGTCCCCGCCGCGCGGCGTCTCCGGCAGCACCAGGTCGAGCGGGACGCGGGCGAGGCCGGCCGGCGACAGCACCTGCGACGCGGCGAGCGCCTTCAGGTCGGACGGGACGCCCATGACCTGGCCGGCCGGGAGCGTGCGCAGCGCGCCGCGGCTGAGGATCGCCGAGGAGGTCGTGCCGGGGTTCACCAGGTCGTCGGAGCGGCCGAGGTCGCGGACGAGGTCCATGCCCTCGGGGCGGCGGGCGAGCATCGACTCGGCGCCCTCGTCCACCGGGATGCCGGCGATCTCGCCGACCTGGAGCTTGCCGCCGATCCGGGGCGAGCCCTCCAGCACGGTCACCCGCACGCCCTCCCGGGCGAGCACGCGGGCCGCGGCGAGGCCCGCGATGCCGCCGCCGACGACGACGGCATGGGAGGTGGCATGGGAGGTGGCCATGGCTCCAGCCTTCCAGACGCTCCGCCGGATCGCGCACCGGGGCGCCCGGAGCGGCGAGCATCACACCGCCCCGTGCGACACGGCCGGAGGGGATTTTTGTCGCGGATGTGACAAGATCCCCATACCGCGCCAGTGGATACTGGCACGCATGATCCCCTGGAAGGCTCCACTGGCCGCCGCCGCCGCGATCCTGCTGGCCGCCGGGCTCGTCTCCCCGGCCTCGGCCTCGACCCGGGGCGACTTCGCGCCGGTGCCGCTCCCGTTCTTCTGGCCCAACAACTACCTCTACGACGTCGACGCCGCCTCCCCCGACAGCGTCTGGATCACCGGGACTCAGGGCGAGCTGGTCGTCCCCGGCCCCGTCCCGGGTACGGGGAAGTCGATTCCCGGCAACCCCGTCGTCCGGCGCTGGAAGAACGGCGGCTGGGTCGAGTACGACCTCCAGAACCTGCCCAACCAGGCCACCGTCACCGACGTCGACGCCGTCGCCCCCGAGGACGTGTGGATCAACGCCGCCCGGTCCGGGAGCTCCGCCGCGGCGGGCCCCTACCTCGGGCACTTCACCGGCTCGCGGTTCGAGGAGGTGGCCCTGCCGTCGCCGTCCAAGACCCTGACCGTCCAGGCGAGCGCGGCGGGCGTCTGGGTGACCGTCGACAGCGGCGTCTACCGCCGGACGGGCGGCACGTGGACGTTCGTCACCGCCTACCCGGACGTCTACCTGCGGACCGCGCACATCAGGGCCGACGACGACATCTGGGTCATCGGCACGCCCGGCCCGTACGACCAGGTCCCCCAGGCGTTCCACTGGGACGGGCGGTCCTGGGCGAACGTCCCCGTGAACGGGCTGCCCGAGGGCCGCATCGGCATCCTGGACATGGTCGCCCTGTCCCCCACCGACGCCTGGGCCATCGGCTGGAACGTCAGCACGTCGCCGATCACGTCCGTCATGCTGCACTGGGACGGCACCGCCTGGACCAGCGTCGCCCCGCCGCCCGGCCTCAACGGGCTCTCCAAGATCGTCAAGGGTGAGAACGGGGAGCTGTGGGCCGTCGGGCACCTGCTCGACGAGCCCGCCAAGCCGGGCCTCCTCCACTACAGCGGCGGGACGTGGACGCGGGTGCCGACCACCGCCGTCCCGAACCGGACCAACTTCAACGCGTCCGCGCTGGCCGTCGTCCCCGGCACCGGCGCCCTGTGGACGCTCGGCCCGGTCAACATCGGCGGCCCGGTCGTCCTCAGCGACGGCTGAGGGGCGGCGTACCGGCGATCTCCCGCTGTGGACGGTCGGGGCCGGGGCCATCGGCGGTCCCGTCGTGCTCACCGACCGCCGAGCCCACGCGATCACGGCCCGCAGCGGGGCCGGGCCGTGATCGGCGTGCCCGCACCGCGGCCTCGCGTCGTTTGTGGCCCTTTCGTGATTCGTCCCACGGAACGGTGACCTGCATCACCTCGTCCAAGCCGCATGCGGATCGTCAGGAACGTCACATGTGCGCTGGTCGTCCTGCTGCTGGCCGGGGTCCTGGCCGCATGCGGCGGCGGGAGCGACTCGTCCAGTTCGGAGGCCGTGGACCGGGGCGGGGCCGCCCCCGCACCGGCGGCGGTGCCCCAGAACGAGGCGGGCTCGGCGGCGGGCAAGAGCGCCACCCGGAACGGCACCACCGGCACGACCGGCGCGCGGGCGCCGCTGCCGACCGGGCGCGAGGTCGTCCACACGGCGCGCCTGCGGGTCCGGGCCGGGGACGTCGAGGAGGCCGCCACCAAGGCCAAGGAGCTGGCGACCTCGGCCGGCGGCTACGTGGAGCAGGAGTCCAGTTCGAGCGACCCGGCCCGGTCGCAGATCACGCTGAAGATCCCGTCCGACCGCTACAGCGGCGTGCTGGACCAGCTCGGCACCCAGCTCGGCACCAAGCTGTCGCTCTCCCAGGAGGCCGAGGACGTCACCGGCGAGGTCGCCGACGTCGACGCGCGGGTGCGGTCGGCGAAGGCCGCGCTGGAGTCGTTCCGCAAGCTGCTCGGGCGCGCGAACTCCGTCGGCGAGGTCATCCAGGTCGAGCAGGAGATCGCCCAGCGCGAGGCCGACCTGGAGGCGCTGCAGGCGCGGCAGAACTCGCTCAAGCACCGCACCCGGTTCGCGACCGTCACCGTGACGCTGGTGACCAAGACCGCGGCGCCCAAGGAGGACGAGGAGCGCGGCGGCTTCATCGGCGGGCTCCAGAACGGCTGGGACGCGTTCACCGCGTTCATCGGCGGCATCGCCGCCGCGGTGGGCTGGCTGCTGCCGTTCCTCGTCCTCGCCGCCGCGATCGGCTGGCCGCTGCTCGCCCTGCGGCGCCGCCGCCGCGCACGGCCGGCCGCCCCGAAGGCGGAGACGGGCGCGAAGCCCGAGCCGGAGACGGCCGACGCCGGCGCCGGATCGGGATCGGGGTCGGGCTCGGGTTCGTCGCAGCAGCCGCCCGCCTAGCCCGCGTCCTCGCTGCTCGCCTCGTGGACGAGGTCCGCGAGGCGGGCCAGCATGTCCGGGTCCGTGGACGGCAGGACGCCGTGCCCCAGGTTGAAGATGTGGCCCTCGGCGGTGCGGCCCCGGGCCAGCACGTCGCGGGCGCGGCGCTCCACGGTCTCCCACGGCGCGAACAGGATCGCCGGGTCGAGGTTGCCCTGCAGCGCCTTGCCCGGCTCGACCCGGCTGACGGCCTCGTCCAGCGGGACGCGCCAGTCGACGCCGACGACGTCCGCGCCGGCCTCGCCCATCGGGCCGAGCAGCTCGCCGGTCCCGACGCCGAAGTGGATGCGCGGCACGCCGAGCGGCTCGACCTCGGCGAAGATGCGGCGGGTGTGCGGCAGCACCGACTCGCGGTAGTCCTGCGCGGCGACGGCGCCGACCCACGAGTCGAAGACCTGCACGGCGCTCGCCCCGGCCGCGACCTGGAGCTTCAGGAACGCGATCGTGAGGTCGGCGAGGCGGCCCATGAGGTCGGCCCACAGCTCCGGCTCGCCGTACATCATGGCCTTGGTGCGCTCGTGGTTCTTGGACGGGCCGCCCTCGATCAGGTACGAGGCAAGCGTGAACGGGCCGCCCGCGAAACCGATCAGCGGCGTCGTCCCCAGCTCGCCGACCAGGCCGCGCACGGCCTCGGTCACGTACGGGACGTCGTCGGGGACGAGCGGGCGCAGCGCGTCGAGGTCGGCGGCCGACCGGACCGGGTCGGCGATCACCGGCCCGATCCCCGGCTTGATGTCGAGGTCGATGCCGATCGCCTTCAGCGGCACCATGATGTCGCTGAAGAAGATCGCCGCGTCCACCGCGTAGCGGCGCACCGGCTGCATCGTGATCTCCACGATCATGTCGGGGCGGGTGCACGACTCCAGCATCGGGACGCCCTCGCGGACCCGCAGGTACTCCGGCAGCGACCGGCCGGCCTGGCGCATGAACCACACGGGCGTGTGCGGCACCGGCCGGCGGCGGCAGGCCAGCAGGAAGGGGCTCTCGGCGAGGGCGCCGTTGTCAGGCGTGTTCGGAGAGTGCTCGTCCGAACGGGCAGCGTCAGCGGTCACGTTGTGATGGTCCCATGGAACCCCGGTGGGTAAGGCACGGGTGTGGCCTCAGGGGCGGAACGAACTTCCGGACACGCCGAGCGAAGTCCCGCATTCTGTCACCGGCGCGTGCGAACGTGATGCGTGTCATAGCCGAGGGAGGTTCCCCCTTGTACTGCTCCACCTGCGGTGATGAACGCGTGTTCGAGCAGCCGCCGTGTCCGGACGGGCACGGTGCGGAGTGCCCGGAGCGGGCCTGCGTCGAGTGCGGCACCGCCGTCCTGGTCGGCCTGCCGCCGGTGACCGCCGCGGCCCGCGAGAGCGCTCCGTCCGGCGAGAGCGCTCCGTCCGGCGAGACCGCTCGGGCGCCGCGCCGCGCCGAGACCGTGCGGGCCGTGGCCTGACCGGCCCGGCCCCCGAGACGAAACCACCTGTGCCGTGCCTGTTTCCCCTCCGCATCCCCCCGTCGCCGCGCGCGGCGGCGCCCCGTCCCGGCAGCACCGCCCCGAGCCGCCCTCCGGCGCTCGGCCACTCACTCGCGACCAGGCCGGTCCTCCCATGAACCCACCTCCCGCCTTCCAGCGGGCCGTCGACACGCTGCGCTCGTTCCTCGACGGCCCCGCCCTCCGGCCGGAGCTCGACCTGGAGGACATGCCCGCCCCGCAGCGCCTCGCGCCCTTCGCGGCGGCCATGTCCGGCAGCGTCTACCGCGACGACGACACCGAGGTCGCCACGGGGCGCCTCATCGTCCTGTACGACCCGGAGGGCAGACCCGGCTGGACGAACGGGTTCCGCGTCGTCGCCTACATCCGCGCCGACCTGGAGCCCGACATCGCCGCCGACGAGCTGATCGGCTCCGTCGCGTGGGACTGGCTGCTCGAGGCGCTGGAGCCCGCCGGGTACGCCAACGTGTCCGGGACGGTCACCCGCGCGGTGTCGGAGAGCTTCGGCGACAAGCGGGACGAGCCGTCCACCACCGAGCTGGAGCTGCGCGCCTCCTGGTCGCCGACCGGGGACGACCTCGCCGGCCATGTCGCGGCCTGGTGCGAGGTGATGTGCACCACGGCGGGGCTGCCGCCCGCCGGCGTCGCGGCGATGCCCGATCGGCCCGGCGGAGGCGGTTGAGGGCCGGACGGGCCGGGCGGTTGAAAGACGTACGGTAGGGGGCGTGAGCACAGCGTCCGAGACCGAGGCGGCGGGGGAGAACACGGAAACAGTGGGAGTGTCCGAAACGCGCGCCACCGGCCCCCAAGGGGAGACCGGTGCGGAGGAGACGGCCGTCGAGCAGCGGCCCGGGACCGTTCCCGAGCAGGTCGGGGCGGAACAGGGCTCCGGCAGCGCGGAGGCCGACACCGGCCCCCCGGCCGTCCCGCTGCTGGAGCCGCGCGAGGGCGTCCCGACCGTGGTCACCACGGCCGCCGCGCTGGAGCGCGTGGTCGCGGCGTTCGCCGCGGGCACCGGCCCGGTGGCGGTCGACGCCGAGCGGGCCTCCGGCTACCGGTACGGGCAGCGGGCCTACCTCATACAGCTCCGCCGCGCGGGCGCGGGCACCGCGCTGATCGACCCGATCGCCTGCCCCGACCTCTCCGCGCTGGACGCCGCGCTCGCCGGCGCCGAGATGGTGCTGCACGCCGCCAACCAGGACCTCCCGTGCCTGGCCGAGGTCGGCCTCGTCCCGCGCCGGCTGTTCGACACCGAGCTGGCCGGGCGGCTGCTCGGCTACCCGCGGGTCGGGCTCGGCTCCATGGTCGAGAACGTGCTGGGCTTCCTGCTGGAGAAGGGCTACTCGGCGGCCGACTGGTCGACCCGCCCCCTCCCCGAGGACTGGCTCCGCTACGCCGCGCTGGACGTCGAGCTCCTCGTCGAGCTGCGCGACTCCCTGCAGGAGGAGCTGGAGACCGCGGGCAAGCTGGGGTGGGCGCTGGAGGAGTTCGCCGCCATACTGGCGACGCCGCCGAAGCCGCCGCGCCCCGACCCGTGGCGCCGCACGTCCGGCATCCACCGGGTGCGCAACCGGCGGGCCCTCGCCACCGTCCGCGAGGTGTGGACGGCGCGCGACAAGATCGCCCGCGAGCGGGACCTGTCCCCCGGCCGCGTCCTGCAGGACGCGGCGATCATAGAGCTGGCGCAGAAGTCCCCGAAGACGCCCGCCGAGCTGCAGGCCCTCCCGACGATGCGGGGGCGCGGCGCCCGCCGGCACCAGTCGGCGTGGCTGCGCGCCGTCGCCCGCGCCCGCGACCTGTCCGACCGGGCGCTGCCGGAGTCGAACCTGCCCGGTGACGGGCCGCCGCCCGCGCACCGCTGGGCCGACCGCGACCCGGAGGCCGCCAAGCGGCTCACCGCCGCCCGCGCCGTCGTCGCCGCGCTCGCCGACGAGCACTCGATGCCGTCGGAGAACCTCGTCCAGCCCGACTACGTGCGGCGGCTCGCCTGGACGCCGCCGGCGGAGTCGTCGCCGTCGGCGATCGGCGCCGCGCTCCGCGGCCTCGGCGCCCGGCGCTGGCAGGTCGAGCTGATAGCGCAGCCGATCGCCCGCGCGTTCCTGCGGCTGGAGACCAAAGGAGATCTGTAGGCCCCGGGCGGGCCGCGCCGGCGGTCACCTCGTCCGCCGGCCGGCCCGCTCCGGCGCGCCGCCGCGCGGGTCAGCGCCCGCTGTAGAAGTCGGCGTACCGGGCGCGCAGCGCCTTCTTGTCGAGCTTGCCGACGCTGGTCCTGGGCAGGTCCTCGACGATGATGATCTCGTCGGGGAGCTGCCACTTGGCGAACGCGGCGGACAGGTGGGTCCTGAGCGCGCCGAGGTCGATCTCGTGGCCGGGCTCGGGCACGACCAGGGCCACGGGGCGCTCCTGCCACCGGGGGTGCGGGGCGCCCACCACCGCGGCCTGGCGGACCGCGGGATGGCCCGCGAGGGCGTTCTCCAGGTCGATGGAGGAGATCCACTCCCCACCGGACTTGATCACGTCCTTGAGCCGGTCGGTGATCTTCAGGTACCCGTCGACGGTGATCACGCCCATGTCGCCGCTGCGCCAGTAGCCGCGGTGGAACTTGTCGGTGTCGTCCGACTTCCAGTAGCTCTCGGTGATCCACGGGCCCCGGATGCAGATCTCCCCCACCGACGTCCCGTCGTGGGGCAGGAACGAGCCGCCGGGGCCCAGCAGCCGGATGTCCACCCCGGCCACGGGCAGCCCCTGGGAGCGCTTGAGGTCCCAGAACTCGTCCTCGCCCAGGCGCCCCTCCAGGGAAGGCTTGGGCCGGTTCGAGGTGACCAGCGGCGCGGTCTCGGTGGCGCCGTACCCGTGCACGATCGAGGCGCCGGTCAGGTCGTGGTAGCCCCTGATCAGGCTCAGCGGCGGCTCGGTGGAACCTGAGATCATCCGCGCCCGGGACAGGTCCGGCGGCTCGGGCAGGGAGCGCAGGTACTCCAGCATCGGCGCGAAGATCGCCGGCGCCCCGTTGGTCACCGTGACCCCGTAGTCCACCATCGCCCGGGCGAGCACGCCGATCTCCTCGGCGGAGAAGCGCCCCGGCAGGACCACCCGCGCCCGCGCGTACACCGCCACCTGCGGCAGGCCCCAGCACTGGGCGTGGAACATCGGCGTCGTCAGCAGCACGGTGTCGTGGTCGCCCACGGCCTGGTCGGCCGCCCACATCATCGTGTGCAGCACGATCCCCCGGTGGGAGTAGAACACGCCCTTGGGACGTCCGGTGGTGCCGGTGGTGTAGCACGCGCTGTAGGCCGAGGTCTCCGCGATCACCGGCCAGTCGAACTCCTCGTCCTGGCGGGCCAGCAGCGCCTCGTGGTCCAGGGGGTCCGGCAGCGAGGTCTCGATCTCCGGCAGCGGCCGGTCGCTCATGACGACCCAGCGCCGCACCTGCGGGCACCGTGCCGCCAGTTCCTCCGCCTGGCCCAGCAGCGACTCGTCGACGCACACCACCGTGGCGCCCGCGTGCTCGACGACGTACGCGAGGTCGTCGGCGGCCAGCCGCAGGTTCATCTGGAGCATCACGGCACCGAGCCCGGGGATCGCCCAGTACAGCTCGAAGTGCCGCAGGTGGTTCCAGTCCAGGACGCCCACCACGTCGCCCGGCCCCACGCCGAGGCCGGCCAGCGCGTGCGCCGTCCGCGCCACCCGGCGCCATGTCGCCGCGTACGACGTCCTGTGCCACGCACCGGCCGCGTCCCGGAAGACGATCTCCTGCTCCGGATGGGTCACCACCGCCTGGCGGAACAGGTTCGTGGTGTTCAGCTGGTAGCCGTCCCCGTGCGTCGACGGATGACCGGTCACGAAATCAGACAAAGTGCCACCTTTCCCCCGACACGCACCCGGGGCCGGAGCGGGGATCCACTGCCCTTGCGGCAGCAAGTTCTCTTGATATCAGAAACGTCCTCCTTGACAAGGGAAGAGTCTGTGTCCAGAATTCATTTCTGGACTACAGAAAGAGGTCTCCGTGTTCGACCCGTCCGACGTCGTCGGCCCGGTGCGCGAGGGCATGCTGCCCGCGCACATCTACAACGACTCCGAGATCTTCGCAGCCGAGCGGGAGACGGTCTTCGCCCGCTCCTGGGTCTTCCTGGCGCACGAGTCGGAGATCCCCCAGGCCGGCGACTACGTGGTCCGCCGCGTCATGGAGAACTCCTTCATCGTCAGCCGCGCCGCCGACGGAGCGGTGCACGCCATGTTCAACATGTGCCTGCACCGGGGCATGCAGGTGTGCCGGGCCGAGCAGGGCAACGCCTCGCACTTCCGCTGCCCGTACCACGGGTGGTCCTACCGCAACGACGGCCGGATCGTGGGCCTGCCCTTCCACCGGGAGGCGTACGGCGGCGAGACCGGCTTCGCCAAGCGGGGGCAGCGGCTCCTGCCCGCGCCGTCGATGGACACCGTCAACGGCCTGATCTTCGTCTCCCTGGACCCCGAGGCGCCGCCGCTGCGCGAGTTCCTCGGCGACTTCGCGTTCTACCTGGACTACTACACCCGGCAGAGCCCGAGCGGGGCCGAGGTGCTCGGACCCCAGCGATGGCGGATCAAGGCCAACTGGAAGATCGGCGCGGAGAACTTCGCCGGGGACATGTACCACACCCCGCAGACCCACGCGAGCGTCGTGGAGATCGGCCTCTTCCGCGAACCGAAGGCCGAGAAGCGCAAGGACGGGACGACCTACTGGGCCACCGGCGGCGGGGGCACCACCTACAAGCTGCCGCCGGGGACGCTCGACGAGCGCCTGCGCTACGTCGGCTACCCCGACGAGATGATCGGACGGATGAAGCAGGTCTGGTCGGCCGAGCAGCTCGACCTGATCGGGCGCGACGGCTTCATGGTCTCCGCGGCGTCGGTCGTGCCGAACCTCAGCCTCGTCCACAACTGGCCCCGGGTGGCCGACTCCGACGACGTGCTCCCCTTCGTGTCACTGCGCCAGTGGCAGCCGGTCAGCGCGGACGAGACCGAGGTGCTCTCCTGGTTCCTGGTCGACAAGGAGGCCCCGGAGGAGTTCAAGGCGCTGTCCTACAAGGCCTACCTGATGTGCTTCGGCAGCAGCGGGATGTTCGAGCAGGACGACGTGGAGAACTGGGTGTCGCTGACCGCCACCGCCTCCGGCACCATGGCGCGGCGGCTCCTGCTCAACGGCCGGATGGGCCTGCTGCCCGACGGTTCGGCCATCGTCCCGCCGCTGGGCGGCGACGAGTGGGCGGGTCCGGGCGAGTCCCGGGTCGGGTACGGCGAGTACAACCAGCGCCACCTGATGAACCGCTGGGCCGACCTCCTGGAGGCGGGCCCCCTCACGGCGGCCGGCGTCAGCGTCGGCACCCCGGGACGGGACGGTGCCCGGTGACCGAGCACATCCCGGTCTCCTCCGCCGACAGCCCGCTCGGCGCGCGGGCCACCCCGGCCGCCCCGGTGGGCGGCCCGCTCCCGTTCTCCGATCCCGCGCACCTGGCCGCGCACCAGTGGCTGGTCGAGGAGGCCTACCTGCTGGACCGGCAGGACCTGGAGGAATGGCTCGCCCGGATGACGGAGGACGTCCACTACTTCATGCCGATCCGGGTCACCACCTCCCGGGGCGCGGGTCACGACACCGCCCGGCGGATGGCGCACTTCGACGAGGACCTGTACTCCCTGGGGCGCCGGGTCGCCCGGCTGCGCACCGAGCACGCCTGGACCGAGGACCCGCCCTCGCGGCTGCGCCACCACCTGTCCAACGTGCGCACCTTCGCCACCGACGTGCCCGGCGAGATCCTCGTGGAGTCGGCGGTGCTGCTCTTCCGCAGCCGCGGCGACGTCAACGCGCCGTCCCTGCTCTCGGCGGGGCGCAGCGACGTGCTGCGGAGCGTCGGCGGCGCCTGGCGGCTCGCCCGCCGGCACATCACCGTCGACGAGTCGGTGCTCCGCACCCAGAACCTGGCGGTCTTCCTGTGAGCCTGCACTGGGAGGGGGAACTGGAGGACCGGGGCCGCGCCCGCAAGGCCGCGGACGAGCTGGCGGCCCTGCGGGCGGGGGTGGCCGGCGAGCCCCTGACCCTCGGCAACGAGTTCGCCGAAGCCCGGGTGAGCCTCGTCCAGACCCGCAACGGCGTGCGCCTGCTGATCGAGGCGACCAGGTCCGGGCAGTGGGTCACCCTGGACCCGCTGGAGCTGGAGGCGCTCACCTGGCAGGGGACGGCGACGTTCTCCGCGATGGTCGGCCACCCGTTCTCCCCCCTGTTCCCCGAGCCGGACGACACGGAACGGGACGGCACAGCGCAGGACGGAACAGGGCAGGACGGCTCCGGCGGGGCGGTCTCGTGAACGGCCCCGTGCTGGACGGCCGGCGCGCGCTGGTGGTCGGCGCCGGTTCGGGCATCGGCCGCGCGGTGGCGGAGCGGTTCGTCGCCGAGGGGGCGGCGGTGGTGGCCGTGGAGCGCGACGAGGCCAAGTGCGAGGACCTGCGCGGGGCGCTCCCCGGCATCGACGTCGTCCACGGCGACGCCTGCGAGTCCTCGGTCAACCGCGACGCGGTGGCCCGGTGCCGGGAACTCCACGGCGGGCTGGACGTCCTGGTCCACTGCGCCGGCATCTTCGACTTCTACCGCCCCCTCGACGCCGTCGCCGAGGACGCCTTCGACGACGCCTTCGACGAGATGTTCTCGGTCAACGTCCGGGCGGCCATGCACGGCGTCCGCGCCGCCCTGCCCGAGCTGCGGCGCAGCCGCGGCTGCGTCGTGCTGACGGAGTCGACCTCGGCCTACCGGCCGGGCCGGGGCGGCGCGCTCTACATCTCCACCAAGTTCGCGGTCCGCGGGCTGCGCATCGCACTGGCCCACGACCTCGCCCCCGAGGTCCGCGTCAACAGCGTCGCCCCCGGAGGCACCGTCGGCACCCGGCTGACCGGCGCGCGCTCGCTGGGGCTGGACCGGCGGCACCTCGACGGCCCCGGCCGCGCCGAGAGCATCGCCGCCCGGGTCCCCCTGCGGGTGGCACTGTCCGGCGAGGACCACGCCTGGAGCTATGTGTTCCTGGCGTCGCCGATGTCCAGGGGGATGACGGGCACCGTCCTGCACAGCGACGGCGGCGCCGGCGTCGGCGGCTGACAACGACACGAGAACCAGGAGTCCGAAGTGCCCTCCCTGACAGTGAACACCGGCGCCTGCCAAGGCTATGCGAGCTGCGTCATCGCGGCCGACGACTACTTCGACATCGACGACGACGGCCTCGTCGTGCTGCTGGCGGCCGAGGTCCCCGAGGCCGACCGCGAGCGCGTCGAGCACGCGGTCCGCAGCTGCCCCGCGGCGGCTCTCCGGCTCGAGGGAGCATGACCGGCGGCGTGGTGGTCGTCGGCGCTTCGGTGGCGGGGGTCACCCTGGCCCGGACGCTGCGCTCCCGCGGTTTCACCGGCCGCATCCGCCTGGTCGACCGGGAGGCGGAGGAGCCCTACGACAAACCGCCCCTGTCCAAGGGACGGCCGGCGGAGCCCGTCCGGCTGCTCACCCGCCCGGAGGCGGAACGGCTCGGCCTGGAGCTGCTGCTCGGCGCCGAGGCGACCCGCCTGGATCCCGCCGCCCGCCGCCTCGTCCTGTCCGACGGGCGCCGGCTCGGCTACGGCGCGCTGGTGATCGCCACCGGGGTGCGGGCGAGGCCGTCGCCCTGGACCGGTCCCGGTGTGCACACGCTGCGGACGCTCGCCGACGCGCGCGCACTGCACGCCGCCCTGGCCCGCGGCGGCGACCTCGTCGTGGTCGGCGCCGGCTTCATCGGGTCGGAGGTCGCGAGCACGGCGATCGCTCGGGGCTGCCGGGTCACGCTGGTGGATCCGCTGCCCAACCCGCCCGCCCGGATCGTCGGCCGGACGGTGGGCGACCGGATCCTCGCCTGGCACGTCCGGGCAGGGGTGAACCTGAGACTGGGCCGGAGCGTCCGGGCCCTGGACCATCGCCCTGACGGGCTCGCGGTCCGGCTCGACGACGGCGAGGTGCTCCGCGCCGATGACGTGCTGGTGGGGATCGGCGCGCAGACCGACGTGGAGTGGCTGGCCGGATCGGGCCTTCATCTCCGGGACGGCATCGCCTGCGACCGGTACGGCCGCGCCCTGGGCGCCGACCGCGTCTTCGCCATCGGCGACGTCGCCGGCTGGGCGGCGGCGGACGGCTCCCCCGGCCGGCGGATCGAGCACTGGACCTCCGCACAGGAGCAGGCCAGGTGCGTCGCGGCGACCCTGCTCGACCCCGGCCACCCGCAGGCCCCCGGCGACGTGCCCATGGTGTGGAGCGACCAGCACGGCCGCACCGTCCAGGTGCTCGGTGCCGTGGACCCCGGCGCCGAGCCCCGGATGGTCGAGGACGAGGACCGGCTGCTCGCCCTGTGGGGCGGCGAGCGCGTGGTCGGCGCGGTGTCGCTGGGGTGGCCGCGCGCCTCCCTGGCCGCGCGCCGGGCCATCGCGAGCGGCGCCCCGGTGACGGCGGTCCTCGACGCGGTGACCGCCCGGAGGGCGGCGCCCCGCCAGCCGACAGCGCCCCTAGAGGAGGCCGCCCGATGACACCGCACGCCGACGACGACCTGCAGGAGCTTCGGCACCAGCTCGCCTTGGGGTGCCGCGTGCTGGCGGCCCGCGACCTCTCGCCGGGGTTCCTCGGCCACATCAGCCTCCGCCTCGACGACGAGCGGATCCTGGTGCGGTGCCGCGGCCCGCACGAGTCGGGCCTGGCCCACACGACACCGCGGGACGTGCGCGTGGTGACCCTCGGTGGGGAACCCGGGCTACCCGGCGAGCTGGACGGCTGGACCGTCCCCCACGAACTCCCCCTCCATGCCCGGATCCTGCGCCGGCGCCCCGACGTCCGGTGCGTCGTGCACGCGCACCCTCGCCGCACGGTCGCCGCCGACCTGGCCGGCCTGGTCCTGGAGCCGCTCGTGGGGGCCTACGACATTCCGGGCTCCGCCCTGCTGGCCGCCGGCATCCCGGTGTACCCCCGCTCGGTGCTGGTGAGCAGCGACGCGCTGGGGGACGAGGTGGCCGAGCACCTCGGCGACCGCGCCGCGGCCCTGCTGCGCGGGCACGGCGTGGTGGTCACCGGCGGCTCGGTCCCGGAAGCGGTGCTCCGCGCCGTCTCCATCGACGAGATCGCGCACCTCTGCCTGCTCGTCGCCTCCGCCGGGGGACGCCCCCGCGCCATCGACGAGGCCGACCGGGCCGAGCTCCCCGACCTCGGCGGAAGCCTCAACCTGGACGTCGCCTGGCGGCACGAGCTCTCCCGGCTGCCCGAACCCTCCCGCCCCTGACCGGCCCCGGCCGTCCGGCACCGTCCTGCACCGTTCAACGAGGAGACCTGTTGTCCCACGTCACCGACATCACCCAGCTCTACGCGCGCTACGCCTTCTCCATCGACGGCGCCGACCTGGAAAACCTGCGCGGCTGCTTCACCGACGACGGCGGCATCGAGATCATCGGCGGGCCCTCCTTCGCCGGCGCCGAGGGACTCGCCCGGCTGGTCGCCGGCCGTACGGCGGAGTCGCCGCGCCACGAGAACGCCAATGTGCTCGTCGACCTGGCCGGCGACGAGCACGCGACGGGCCGGGCCTACTTCGTGCTCCGGGGCGCCGACGGGCGGACGGCCGCCGCGGGGAACTACCTCGACCGGCTGGTCCGCACCGAGGCCGGCTGGCGGTTCGCGCACCGCCGGATCACCTTCACCTGGCGGGCCTGACGCGACCTCCGGCGCCCTCTCCGCGAGGGCGCCGGAGACGCCTCCACCTCCCTTTCTCCAACTTGCAGAGCATCTCTCTTCTATTTCTTTATAGTCTGGTCTAATGTTTGGTGACCCGTGTCACCTGCGCGGATCCACCGAGCGAGAAAGACGGAAGGCCCCATGCTCAAGAGGTCACTGACCGCGCTGGCGGTCGCCCCCCTGTTGACTCTGGCCGCATGCGGCGGCTCGGGCTCCGGCAAGACCGGGACCGGCGCCGACGGCGTCGCCATGGGCCCCGGGGTCACCGACGACGAGATCAGCGTGACCGTGATCAGCGACTTCTCCGGCCCCATCGCCCAGGGCGGCATCGCCGGCTCGCTCGGTGTCGAGGCGAAGATCGACCAGGTGAACCGCGAGGAGGGCGGCATCTGCGGGCGCAAGGTCGTGGTCGACAAGCGCGACACCAAGTACGACCCGCAGATCACCACGCAGCAGTACCGGTCCGCGGCGCCGAAGAACCTGATGGTGGCCCAGTTCGTGGGCACCGCCGGGCTGAACGCCGTCCGGACCAGCATCGAGCGGGACGACATGCCCACGCTCTCGGCGTCCATCAACACCCAGACCCTCGACCTCCCCAACGTCTACGTCGCCATGCCGCCGTTCGAGGTCGAGCTCATCAACGGACTGGTCTGGGCCGCCGAGCAGGCCGGCGCCTCGTCCTCCAAGACCGTCAAGGCCGGGTTCGTGACGTCGGCCGACGAGACCGGCAAGGTCTACCTCGACGCCCTCAACCACGCGGCGAAGGCCACGCCGGGCGTGAAGGTCGTCGCCGAGCCGACCTACACCAACGCCGACAAGGACTTCACCGCCCAGATCAACGCCCTCAAGAGCGCCGGGGCCGAGATCGTGATGCTGGGCGTCACCCCCGCCCAGACCGCCGGCCTCATCGGCCAGTCGGCCCAGTTCGGCTACAAGCCGACCTTCGTGTCCAGCTCGGGCGCCTGGTCCTCCAGCCTCGGCAAGCCGCTGAAGGGCCTGCTGGACAACTACTACGTCTCCGGCGGCTACGGCACCCTCAACGACGACAACGCCGGCATCCGGGCGCTGACCAAGGCCCGCGAGACCTACGCGCCCGACGCCAAGCCGGACAACTTCGAGGTCGGCGGCTGGATCAACGGGACCGTGGTCGTGGCGGCGCTGCGCAAGGCGTGCGAGGCCAAGGACCTCACCCGCAAGGGCGTCAAGAAGGCGATGGTCGACCTCGAGGTCCCCTTCGACGACATCCTTCCCCCGATCAACCTCGGTGACGGCGACTCGATCGTGAGCTACCAGTCCCGCATCAACAAGATCGGAGAGGACGGCGTCCAGGAGCCGGTGGCGAAGTTCTTCGAGTCCCCGGCCGCGAAGTCCTGGGGCGACTCCAGGGGCAACTGACGGCGCCGGGGGCGGGGCCCGACCCGGCCCCGCCCCCGGGCTCCACTCCCACACCCCGACGAGGACTTCCAGATGACCCTCTTCCTCCAGCTCGGTTTCCAGGGCGTCGCCCTGGGCCTGGCCTACGGGCTGATCGCGCTCGGATTCGTGATCATGTTCAAGGGCTCGCACACCTTCAACTTCGCCCACGGCCAGTTCGTGGCCATCGGCGCCTACGCCGTGCTGATCCTGCTCCCCCGGCTGCCCTACATGCTGGCCTTCATCGGCGCCGTGGCGCTGACCGTCGGCCTCGCGCTGGTGGTCGAGCGGCTGCTGATCCGCGGCCTGATCGGACGGTCGGTGACCGTCGTGGTGCTCGCCACCCTCGGCATCTCGACCATGCTGCACAACGTGATCCTGATGGTGTGGGGCGTCGGCAGCCACGACTCGGTCGGGCCGACCGGGGCCGGCACCACCTCCGTGGGCTCGGTCGTGCTGCCCAACAGCGCTCTGGCCACCGTGGCCGCCTCGGTCGTCGTCCTGGTCGCCGTCGCCCTGTTCTTCCAGCGGACGCGCTACGGGCTGGCGCTGCGCGCGACCGCGAGCAGCCAGGAGGCCGCGATGGCCCAGGGCATCGACGTGGGGCGGATGTTCGCGCTCTCCTGGGCGCTGGCGGCCTTCCTCGCGGTGACCGCGGCGGTCTTCCTCGCCTCGTTCCCCCGCGTCGTCTCCCCCGACCTCGGCGACCTCGCGCTCATCGCGATCCCGGCGATCGTCATCGGCGGCATGGACTCGCTCGTCGGAGCCGTCGTCGGCGGCCTGGTCGTGGGGCTCACCCAGGTCCTCGGCTCCGGCTACCTCAGCGACGTCGGCGGCGGGCGCCTGCACGACGTGCTGCCCTACGTCCTCATGCTCCTGGTCCTGCTGATCCGGCCCTACGGGCTCTTCGGCAGCCGCAGCATCGAAAGGGTCTGAGCCGTGTCACTGCGCACCAGCCCGCCGGCCGCCCGCGCGGCCGCGGCCCCCCGGCCGGGCCCGCACGGCCTCCTCACCCGCGGACGCGCCGGCGTCGGCCTGGCGGTCGCCGCCCTGCTCGTCCTGCCGCTGGTCGTCCGCTCCGAACTGTGGCTCGGCATCGGCATCCTCACCCTGATCGCGGGCATCGGCGCCCTCGGCATGCAGGTGATCACCGGGCTGGCCGGCCAGATCTCGCTGGGCCACGCCTTCTTCATGGCCATCGGCGCCTACAGTTCGGCCTGGCTCGGCGCCGACCAGGGCCTGCCCTGGTGGCTCTGGCTGCCGGCGTCGGGCCTCGTGGCCGCCGCCGCCGGCGCCCTGGTCGCCCCCGTCGCGGTCCGCATCCGCGGCCTGTACCTGGCCGTCGCCACCCTCGCCCTGGTCTTCATCGGCCTCTACGCGTGGGAGACGTGGACGAGCCTCAGCGGCGGGGTCAACGGGCGTCCGGCGGCACCGGTCCTCTTCGGCGACCAGGACCTCAGCCTGGGCGTGATGGCCGGGGACCGGATGATCCTCGACGCCTTCCAGGCCTGGTGGTACTTCGCGCTGGCGATCCTGCTGCTGGTCATGCTCCTCACCCACAACCTCAAGCACTCGCGGCTCGGCCGCGCCTTCATGGCCGTCCGGGACAAGGACGTGGCGGCCGCGGTGGTGGGCGTCCCGGTGACCCGGACCAAGACGACCGCCTTCGTCATCTCCTCCTTCTTCGCCGGCGTCTCCGGGGCGCTGCTGGTGTCCTACATGGGCTACTTCACCCCCGGCCAGTGGCACCTGATGCTCTCGGTCGACTTCATCGCGATGATCGTGATCGGCGGCATGGGCACCGTGTCCGGCGCCCTGCTGGGGGCCCTCTTCGTGCGGGCGATGCCCGAGGTCGTGAACCAGGCCTCGGTGTTCCTGCCCTTCGTCCGCAAGAGCGCGAGCACCGACGGCGGCATCACCGGGCCGCTGCTGTCCGGGTTCCTGTACGGCCTGGTGATCGTGCTGATCCTGCTCTTCGAGCCCAACGGGATCCGGGCGCTCGCGCTCCGGACATGGCGGCGCCTGCGCACGGCGGCGGGCGGCTCACGCGAAAGGCGGACGACCTCATGAGCGGCAGCGCCCCGAACGCCTCCGGCGGGCCGCCGGCCCTGCGGACCACCGACCTCGGCGCCGGGTACGGCGCGGCCGAGGACGCCGTGGCCGGGCTGTCCCTGCGGGTGCCCCAGGGGCAGGTCGTCAGCCTGCTCGGCCCCAACGGGGCGGGCAAGAGCACCACGATGCGGGCGGTGTCGGGCCTGCTCGGGCTGCACCGCGGGCGCGTCACCGCCGGCCGGGTGGAGCTCTTCGGCACGGACATGACCGGCTCCCGCGCGTCGCGGCGCGTCCGCGCCGGGCTCGCGCAGTGCCTGGAGGGCAGGATGGTCTTCCCGGGGCTGAGCGTCGCCGAGAACCTCGCCGCCGGGGCGCACTCCCGCCGCTACCGCGGTGCCGCGCTCACCGCGGCCCGCGACGAGGTGCTCGCCCTGCTGCCGCGCCTGCGCGACCTGCTGGGCCGCAAGGCGGGCTACCTGTCGGGCGGCGAGCAGCAGATGCTGGCGATCGCGCGGGCCCTGATGTCGCGGCCGAAGCTGCTGCTCATGGACGAGCCGAGCCTCGGCCTCGCGCCCCGGATCGTCGAGCAGGTCCGGGACATCATCGTGTCCATCAACGAGCAGGGCACCTCGATCCTGCTGGTCGAGCAGAACGCCCGCATGGCCCTGTCGATCTCCGACTACGCCTACCTCCTGGAGGGCGGGCGGGTCTACGCGGAGGGCACCCCGGCCGCGCTGGAGCAGGACACCGACATCGCGGCCGCCTACCTCGGCGCCGGCACGTCCCCCGCCGCCCCGGAAGGAGCCGGCTCATGAGCGCCGCGCTGATCGAGATCGAGGACCTCGCCCTGTCGTTCGCGGGCGTCCGCGCGCTGGACGGGGTCACCTTCAGCATCGACGAGGGCGAGCTCTTCGCCGTGATCGGCCCCAACGGGGCCGGCAAGTCCACGCTGTTCAACTGCATCTCCGGCATCTACCGCCCGGGGGCGGGGAGCATCCGGTTCGCGGGCCGGGAGCTCCTCGGCACCGCCCCGCACCGGATCGCCAAGGCCGGGATCGCCCGCACGTTCCAGAACGTCGACGTCTTCCCGGCCATGACCGTGCGGGAATGCCTGCTGCTGGCGCGGCACCAGCACCTGCGCTCCGGGGCCCTCGCCGGCATGGTCCGGTGGGGGCGCAGCGCCCGCGAGGAGCGCGCGGCGCTGGCGCAGGTCACCGAGGTGGCCGACCGCCTCGGCCTCGCCGACCTGCTGCCGCACCAGGTCGGCCCGCTGCCGCACGGCGTGCAGAAGCGGGTCGAGCTCGCGCGCTCGCTGTGCATGGAGCCCCGGCTCCTGCTGCTCGACGAGCCGGTGGCCGGGATGAACCACGAGGAGACCGCCGAGATGGCCGCGACGCTGAGCGAGGTCAACGCCGACCTGGGCATCACCATGCTCCTGGTCGAACACGACATGTCGATGGTGATGGGCATCTCGGACCGGGTCTGCGTGCTCGACTTCGGGCGCCGCATCGCCCTCGACACCCCGGCCAACGTCGTCCGTGACGAGGCCGTCATCGACGCCTACCTGGGAGGAGCACTGTGAGCACGGCGGACATCACCGTCTACGGCATCGTCGGCAGCCTGCGCACGGGTTCGTGGAACCGGATGCTGCTGGAGTCGGCCGCGCGCCTGGCCCCGGAGGGGGTCACCGTCACCATCAGCGAGCTGGTGGGGCGGCTCCCGCTCTTCAACGAGGACCTGGTCGGCCGGGAGCCGCCGGAGGTCGTCCGGATGCGCGCCGAGGTCGCCGCGGCGGACGCGCTGATGATCGCCACCCCCGAGTACAACGGCGGGGTCCCGGGCGTGCTGAAGAACGCCTTCGACTGGATCTCCCTCCCGCTCGGCGCCTCGGTCCTGCAGGGCAAGCCGGTCGCCCTGATCGGCACCTCGCCGGGACGGCTCGGCACCGCCCGGTGCCAGTTCGAGCTGCGGAACATGTTCGTCTTCTCGCAATCCCCGGTGATGCCGGGACCGGAGGTGGTCATGCCCTTCGCCCACGAGTGCTTCGACGAGGCCGGGCACCTCAAGGACCCGGTGGCCACCGAGCGCCTCGGGGTCCTGTTCGGCAAGCTCCGCGCCCATGTGGCCGCGAGCCGGCTGGAGGTGGCGGCCCGATGACCACCCGCACCTTCGTGTCCCGTCCCTCCGCCGGTGCCCCGCGGGCCGGTGCCGGCGGGCATCCCTGCCAGGGCCTCTACCACGCGCCGGAGGGCGGCCGGCCCAGGGTGGCGATGATCGCCACCCACTACCAGATCGACTTCGCCGAGCACTACCTCGCCGACCTGATGGCCGCGCGCGGCATCGGCTTCCTCGGGTGGAACACCCGGTTCCGCGGCTACGAGTGGAACTTCCGGCTCGACCAGGCACTGGTCGACATCGGCGTCGGCGTGCGCTGGCTGCGGGAGGAGGCCGGGGCCGACTCGGTCGTCCTGCTGGGCAACTCGGGCGGCGGCTCCCTGATGGCCGCCTACCAGGCCCAGGCCGTCGACCCGGCCCTGCGGCCCCCGGTCGACCACGACCCCGTCCCGGGCGTGGACGAGCTGCCCGCCGCGGACGGCTACGTGTCCCTGGCGGCGCACCTCGGCCGTCCCGACGTCCTCACCTCCTGGATGGACGCCGCGGTGGTCGACGAGTTCGACCCGGTGGCCACCGACCCCTCGCTCGACCTGTTCAACCCGGAGAACGGCCCGCCGTACAGCGCCGAGTTCATCGAGCGCTACCGGAGGGCGCAGGTCGACCGCAACCACCGGATCACCGCGTGGGCCAAGGCGGAGCTGGCGAGGCTCACCGAGGCCGGCTACTACGACCGCCACTTCACCGTGCCCCGCACCTGGGCGGACCCGCGGATGGTCGACCCGGCCCTGGAGCCCACCGACCGGAAGCCGAACAGCTGCTACCGCGGCCCCGTCGAGGCCGCCAACCGGGGCGACCGCGGGATCGCCGGGGAGACGACCGTGCGCAACTGGCTCAACATGTGGAGCCTGAGCGAGTCGCCGTGCCGCGGCGAGGGCAACCTGGCGAAGATCACGGTTCCGGCCCTGGTCATCAACCCGACCGGGGACACCGGCGTCTTCCCGAGCGACGCCGACCGGATCGCCGGCGCCCTGGCCAGTGCGGACAAGACCCGTCGCGACCACCCCGGCGACCACTACTTCCTGGAGCCCGCGGGCGCCCGGGACGCGGTCGCCGACACGATCGCCGGCTGGATCGCCGAGCGCTTCGGGGGCGGGAGCGCGCGATGACGGCGTCCGCGGCGGTCCACGGCGCCCGGGGCCAGCACTGGGTCGCCCAGCTGGCCCGGCACGCCCACGCCCGGCCCGGGGCCACCGCGCTCCGGTGCGGTGCGGTCTCCCATACCTGGCGCGGGCTAGCGGACCGGGTCCTGCGGCTCGGCCGCGGGCTGGCGCGGCTGGGCATCGGCGCCGGCGACCGGGTCGCCTTCGTGATGGGCAACGGGACCGAGTACGTCGAATCGCTCCTGGCGGTCAGTGCCGCCGGTGCGATCGGGGTGCCGGTGAACCCCCGGCTGGCCGCCGCCGAGGTGACCTTCATCCTCCGTGACTGCGGCGCCTCCCTCGTCATCACCGACGCGGCCTTCCACCGGCTGGCCGCCGACGCGGCCGAGGACGACGGCATCCGCGTGGTCGACGTCTCCGCGCAGGCGGGCCTGCCCTACGCGGACCTGCTGGAGGGCACCGTCGCGGACTCGCCCGCCGAGGAGCTGGCGGCGCTCGCCGTGGACGAGTCGGCGCCCGCGCTGATCATGTACACCTCCGGTACGACCGGACGCCCCAAGGGCGCGGTGCTCACCCACCGCAACCTCCTCGCCCAGAGCCAGACCAACTTGGTCGCCTTTCGCTTCGAGATGGACGACGAGGTCTACCTCTGCGCCTCGCCGATCTTCCACATCGGCGCGATCGGCGGCCTGGCCCCGGCCCTGCTCGTCGGCGCCTCGGTGGTCGTGATGCCCACCGGGGCCTTCGACGCCGGCGAGCACCTCGACGCGATGGCCGAGCACCGGGTCACCTCCACCTTCCTCGTGCCGACCCAGTGGCAGGCGCTCGCGGCGGAGCAGCGGCGGCGGCCCCGCGACCTGTCGCGGCTGCGGGTCGCCGCGTGGGGGGCCGCCCCGGCCACCGACGCGCTCCTGCGGGAGATGGGCGAGGTCTTCGACGGCGCCGACATGCTCGCCCTCTTCGGCCAGACCGAGATGTCACCGGTCACCTGCGTGCTGGAGGGCAAGGACGCCCGCCGGAAGCTGGGCTCGGTGGGACGCCCGGCGCCCGGCGTGTGGGCGCGCGTGGTCGACACCGGGATGAACGACGTCCCGCCGGGCGAGATCGGCGAGATCGTCTACCGGGGGCCGGGCCTGATGTCGGGCTACTGGAACCTGCCCGAGGCGACCGCCGAGGCCTTCGCCGGGGGCTGGTTCCACTCCGGTGACCTGGTCCGGGTCGACGACGACGGGTTCGTCCACGTCGTCGACCGGCTCAAGGACATGATCATCAGCGGCGGGGAGAACATCTACTGCGCCGAGGTGGAGAACGTGCTCGCCGCCCACCCGGACATCGCCGAGGTGGCGGTGGTGGGCCGGCCGCATCTAAAATGGGGGGAGACTCCGGTCGCGGTGGTCGTGCCGGTCCCCGGGCGGCGGGCGCCGTCCCTCGATGAACTGCGCGACCACGCCCGGCGCCGGCTCGCGCCGTACAAGCTGCCGACCGGCATCGAGGTGGCCGAGCGGCTTCCCCGCAACGCCTCGGGGAAGGTACTCAAGTTCGAGCTGCGAGATGGAAGGACCGATGACCGCGTCCCCGGATAAGGTCCGCTGGGTGAACAACCCCTCTCCTGCCGAGCCCCGCAAGCCCCAGTACCCGATCGAGTCGGTCGACAACGCGCTGCGCATCCTGCTGCTGCTGGGCGAGCGCAAGAGCCTGCGCCTCACCGAGGTGAGCGAGTACCTCTCGGTCGCCTCGTCCACCGCCCACCGGGTGCTGGCCATGCTGCAGTACCGGGGGTTCGTCCGCCAGTCGAACAGCTCGCGGGCCTACGAGCCGGGCCCCGCGCTCACCGAGATCGCCTTCTCGGTGCTGCGGCAGATCGACGTCCGCGAGCAGGTCCGCCCGCTGCTGGACGGCCTCGCCGGGCACTACGGCGAGACCGTCCACCTCGCGCGCCTCGACGGCTCGCTGGTGTCCTTCGTCGACGCCGTGGAGAGCGGCCGCGCCGTCCGGGTCGGCTCGCGGATGGGCAAGACCCTCCCGGCCCATGCCTCGGCCTCCGGCAAGGTGCTGCTGTCGCTGCTGCCGGACGAGGCCGTGGTCGCGCTCTACCCGCGCGAGGAACTGGAGCCGCTCACCCCGCACACCCTGTCCACCCGGACCGCGCTGCTGGAGGAACTGGAGCGCATCCGCAAGCGGGGCTACGCCACCGGGCTGCAGGAGAGCGAGGACGGGGTGATCGCGGTGGCCGTGCCGCTCGGCACCTACGCCGGCGCCCGTTACGCGGTGAGCATCTCGGCGCCCAGTCACCGCAGCCAGGACTTCACCGAGGTCGCCGTCGCCGAGGACCTGCTGCGCTTCGCCGAGCAGGCCCGCGGCTTCTTCTCCTGAGCCTCTCCCGAGCCGGGGCCCGGACACGGGCGTCCCGCTCCGGTACCGGCCGTGCGCCGGCCCGGGGCCGGTTCGGGTGTCCCTCCGAACCGGCCCGGGGCAGGTCCTGCGGCCGCGGCTTCGCCGCTCAGGCCGCGAGCACGGCTTCGAGTTCGCGGCGGTCGAAGTACTCCTCGATCCGCCGGATCCTGCCGTCCTGGACGTACACGCGGAGGATCGCCGGGATCGATGCCGCCCGCCCGTTGCGCTCGACCTCGATCACGTGCTGGCGGAGGAAGCCGTCCTCGAGCGCGGTGTGCCTGGGCCGGGCGTAGCCGAACTTGTCGTACCGGCCGGCGATGCCGCCCAGCGTCGCGAGGTTCTCCTCCTTGGACTGGTCGACGTCGTCGTAGTTGTGCCAGACGGTGATGTCGTCGTGGTACAGGGCCGACACGGCCTCGATGTCGCCGGCCTCCACCAGCGCGAAGAACCGCTCGGCGTACTCCAGGATCGACTCCGCGTCGCTCATGCGGAGGCCCCCTGCGCGGCCGGGACGCCCGCGGCCGTCATCGGGGCCAGATTGACGTCGTCGTCGTTCAGCTCGCGCGTCCAGGCGGCGAACTCCAGCAGTACCCCGTCGGGGTCGAAGAAGTACATCGAGCGGACGAAGACGCCCTCGTGGAACGTCTCCGCCACACCGCGCGGGCTGTCGTCGTGCTCGAGGACGGGACCCGTCTCGACGCCCTTGGCGTCGAGCTTGGCCTTGTACTCGTCGAACTTGTCGAGCGGGATCTTGAACGCGACGTGGTTCATCGAGGCGTGGGCCGTGGCGATGTCCCCGAGGCCGGGCAGCACCGCGGAGGAGGCGATGCCGGGGGCCCGCTTCGGTGCGTCGGGGAACCAGAAGAAGGCCAGGAACTGGTCGCCGCCCATATCGAAGAAGAAGTGCTGGCCCCCGTTGGGCAGCCTGATCGTCTTCTTCAGCTTCATGCCGAGGACGTTGGTGTAGAAGTCGACGGTGCGCTCCATGTCCTCGCAGACCAGCGCGAGGTGGCAGAGCCCCTGGAGTTCGAACTCGGGGTTGGCCTCCATGGTGTCCTCCTATCAGGTGATCCGCCGCCACGCTACCGGAATTAGTTTCTGGAGACCAGACTTTTCCTCGAAAGGTCTGGACAATTAGCCTCGGGACGGCCCGTCCGCGCCCCGTCCGTGCCCCGTCCGCGTCCGTCCCCGCCGGGCCCGTCAGCCGCGGCCGCGCTCCAGTTCAACGGCGTACTCGAACCGCTCGGCGGGGTGCACCGAGACGGTGATCTCGAAGGGCTGCCCGGCGCGGTCCAGGTACCGCCGCGTCATCCGCATCACCGGCGAACCGGGCGTCGTGTGCAGGAGGTCGACCATGGCGTCCGGGACCGTCGCCGCCCGCATCCGCTGCTCGATCGTGTGCACGGTGCGGCCGGTCGTCTGCTCGACCATGTCGGAGATCAACCGCTTGGGGTCGAGCACCTGGTCGCCCACGGCCTCGGCGATGTCGGGCTCCAGGTACACGTCGGTGCAGCAGAGCGGCCAGCCGTCGTCGGCGGGATCGATGCGCAGCATCCGGATCTTGGTCCAGCGCTGCCCCGGCGGGCAGCCCAGGATCCGGGCGTCGGCCTCGTCGACCACCACATCGGCGATCGACAGCACCTGGCGGTCCGTCTCCACGGAGTACTGCGTCAGCTCGTCCACCGACTGCAGGGACCGGGCGAAGACCGAGTGCGGCTTCAGCCGCTCGACGCGGGTACCGCGCCGGGGCCGGCGGGAGACCAGCCCCAGCTCCTCCACGATGTCGAGCGCCGCCCGCATCGTGCCCCGGCTCACGTCGAACTCGGCCGCGAGATCCACTTCGGGCGCCAGCCGGCCGCCGACCTCCCAGCGGCCCGACTGGATCTGCCGGACCAGCTCCTCGGCGACTTCCTCGTAACGCCTCACGGCCTTCTTCTCCCGTCGTCCGGTCCCCCGCCGGTCCCCGCACGGGTGCCGCGCGGGGGGATGCTTCAATTAGTCTAGACAATTCGATCGGTCCGGATCAGAGGCTGGGGTCATGCGCATCACCGACATCCGCGAGGTCGCGGTCCCCCTCCGCGGGGACATCAGGAACTCCGTGGTGAACTTCGCCGCGCACACCGTCTCCCTGGTGGCGGTGCGGACCGACGTACGCCGGAACGGGCGTCCGCTCACCGGCGTCGCCTTCAACTCGATCGGACGCCACGCGCAGGGCGGGATCCTCCGCGACCGGATGATCCCGCGGCTGCTGGCCGCCGACCCCGACACCCTGCTCGACCCGCCGACCGGGCTGCTGTCCCCGGCCCGCGTGCTCCGCCGCGCCATGCGGGACGAGAAGCCGGGCGGCCACGGCGACCGCGCCGCGGCGGCCGGCGCCCTCGAACTCGCGGTCTGGGACCTGCTGGCCAAGTACCACGACGAGCCGGCGCACGCCGCCATCGCCCGCGCCTTCGGCCGCCCCCTCGCGCGCACCGGCGCGCCGGTCTACGCCGCGGGGGGCTACTACCACCCCGGCGACTCCCTGGACCGGCTCCGCGACGAGGTCGCCGGCTACGTGGACCAGGGCTACCGCACGGTCAAGATCAAGATCGGCGGCGCGGCGCTCCCCGACGACCTGGCCCGGGTCGAGGCCGCCATCGAGGCGGCCGGCGGCGGGGGCGGGGTGGCCGTCGACGCCAACGGGCGCTTCGACCGCGACCGGGCCCTGGCCTACGCCGCGGCGCTGGCCGGGCACGGCCTGCGCTGGTACGAGGAGGCGGCCGACCCGCTCGACTACGCCCTGAACCGGGAACTGGCGGAGGCCTATCCGGGGGCCATCGCCACCGGCGAGAACCTCTTCTCCGTCCAGGACGTGCGCAACCTGCTCGCCTACGGCGGAGTGCGGCCCGACCGGGACGTCCTCCAGATGGACGCCGGCCTCAGTTACGGGCTGACCGAGTACGCCCGCATGATCGAGGCCATGGAGGCGCGCGGCGTCGACCGGTCCCAGGCGTTCCCGCACGGCGGGCATCTGATCAACCTGCACATCGTGGCCGGGCTGGGGCTGGGCGGCTGCGAGGCGTATCCGGGGGTCTTCGAGCCCTTCGGCGGCTACAGCCCGGACTGCCGCCTCGCCGACGGCCTGATCAGCCCCGGCGAGGCGCCCGGGTTCGGCCTGGAGGCCAAGCCCGGTCTCGGTGACGAGATCGCCGATCTCCTGAAGGGCCTGGACCGATGAAGATCTGCGTCGTGGGCTGCGGAGCCATGGGCTCGGTGTACGCGGCACGCCTCAGCCGGGCGGGCCACGAGGTGTCGGTGGTCGACGCCTGGCAGGCCCACGTCGAGGCCATCGCCCGGGACGGGCTGCACATCAGCGGGCCGGACGGGGAGTTCCGCGCCGCGGTCGCGGCCCGCACCACCGCTCCCGCCGATCCCGTCGACCTCGTGGTGCTCGCCGTCAAGGCCGCCGACGTGCCCGCCGCCGCGACCGGGCTCGCGCCGCTGCTGGGCCCGGGGACCACCGTGCTGACCATCCAGAACGGGCTCGGCTCGGCCGACGCCGTCGCCGACGCGGTGGGCGCCGGGCGCCTGGCCATCGGGATCGCCAGCGGCTTCGGCGCCGGCCTGCGCGGGCCGGGCCGGGCGCACCACAACGCGATGCGCGCCCTGCGGTTCGGCGCGCACAGCTCCCTGGCCCCCGAACGGGTCGAGGAGGTGGCCGCGGCCTGGCGCGCGGCCGGGTTCGACGCGGCGGCCGTGGACGACGTCATCGCGATGCAGTGGGAGAAGCTCATCTGCAACGTGGCCTACAGCGCTCCGTGCGCGCTGACCGGGCTGACCGTCGGCGAGGTCCGCGACCACCCCGAACTCGCCCTCACCAGCCAGGCCGCGGCGACCGAGGCATGGGAGACCGCCCTGGCGCGCGGGGTGGCCATCGACGTTCCGGACCCGGTGGAACTGGTGCGCGCGTTCGCCGCCCGGATGCCCGGCGCCAAGCCGTCGGCGCTGCTGGACCACGAGGCCCGCCGGACCAGCGAGATCGACGTCATCAACGGAGCGGTCCCGCGGGAGGCGGCCAAGGTGGGCCGCACGGCACCGGTCAACCAGGCGCTGACCGCCCTCGCCCGCCACCGCGAGGCCGCCTGGCGGCGGTGACCTGCCCTTCCGGCCGGTGTCCGCCCCGCCGCAGGACATCCCCGGCGCCTCTTGCCGGGGGCGGGTGCGGGGCGCACACTTGCTTAGGTTAGCTTTGCCTAAAAGGCTTGCCTGAGAAAATCTGCGCCATCCGGAGGAGTGCGGCGATGCTACTGGGCAACTTCCTCATCGGACTGCGTGAGGGGCTCGAGGCCGCCCTGGTCGTGAGCATCCTGATCGCCTACCTGGTGAAGACCGGCAACCGCCGCGCCCTCCTCCCGGTCTGGACGGGGATCGGCGTCGCCGTCGCGCTCGCGTTCGGGTTCGGCATCGCGCTCAGCGCCGCGTCCTCGGAGATGCAGTTCAAGACGCAGGAGCTGTTCGGCGGCGTCCTGTCGATCATCGCGGTGGGGCTCGTCACCTGGATGGTCTTCTGGATGCGCAAGACCGCCCGGTTCATGAAGGCGGAGCTGGAGGGCAAGCTGGAGGGCGCGCTGAACGTCGGCCCGCTCGCCCTCGCCGCCGTCGCGTTCCTCGCCGTCGGCCGGGAGGGCCTGGAGACCGCGCTGTTCCTGTGGACGAACATCTCCAACTCCTCCGGCGGCTCCACCGAGCCGATCATCGGCGCGTTCCTCGGCCTCGCCGTCGCGGTCGCGCTCGGCTACCTGCTCTACCGCGGCGGCCTCAAGATCAACCTGAAGCGGTTCTTCACCTGGACGGGCGCCGCGCTCATCGTCGTCGCCGCGGGCGTGTTCGGCTACGGCTTCCACGACCTGCAGGAGGCCGAGGTCTTCCCCGGCGTGAACGCGGTGGCGCTGGAGCCGCACGAGTTCTTCGCCAAGTTCGGCGGCGCGGGCGACTGGATGCAGACGGTGTTCCAGGGCGTCCTGAACGTCACCCCGCAGATCACCTGGCTGCAGCTGATCATGTGGGCGGCGTACCTGGTGCCGGTGATGTTCCTGTTCCTGCGGAACCCGTCCACGCCCAAGCCGGCCCCGGCCAAGGCGACGGAGCCCGCCACCACGTCCTGAGGGCCTACAGGTCGGGCAGCGGGTCGCGGGGCAGGCTGTCGCGGGCGAAGATCTCGGCGTCGGCGGCGTTGACGACGGGGACGTACTCGTCGTCCACCTCGAACACGGCGCCGGCGAACTCGAACGACGCGCCGGCGCCGGTCTCCACCGGCCCGATCCGGGTGCCGCGCGGGTAGCTGCCCCAGATCGTCTTCGGCGCGCTGCGGCTCACCGCCCCGGTGGTGATCACCGCGACCTGGTCGTCGGTGACGACGAAGATGAAGCCCGCGCCACCGCCGTAGGCCATCGCGGGGAAGATGTAGCGGATCTCCCCGTCGATCCCGAGGAACTCCCGGCAGCGTTCGCGGAGCGGGCGTGGGACCGGCATGGCGGTTGAGGCACCTCCCCCGGGGCGGAACACGGCTGCGGTGACAATCATGCACCGCCCCGGCGGAGCGTGACCAGTGTCAGACCGACGCCAGCGCCGCCGTCGGCGGCAGCCGCGCGGCCCGCACCGCGGGGTACAGCCCGGCGGCCGTCCCGATCACCAGCGTCGCGGCGAGCGCGCCGCCGAGCGCCCACACCGGCACGACCGGCGGCCATCCCTTCCACAGCGCGAACCCGGCGGTGGCGGCGGCGCCGAAGACCGTCCCGGCCGCGCCGCCGAACGCCGACAGCAGCAGCGACTCGGCGAGGAACTGGACGCGGACCTGCCCGCGGGTCGCGCCGAGCGAGCGGCGCAACCCGATCTCGCGGCGCCGCTCCAGCACCGAGATCACCATCGTGTTGGCGACGCCGACCCCGCCGACCAGCAGCGCGACCGCGCCGAGCCCGAGCAGCAGCCCGGTGAACGCGCCGGCCGCCGCGGCCTTGGCCTCCAGCGCGTCGGACGGGCGGCTGACCGCGACCTCCTCGGGGTGCTCGGGGTTGACCGTCCGGGCGAGGACGTCCCGGACGTCGTTCACCGACGCGTCGGTGGAGCGCTCGTAGATCGTGGTCGGATGCCCGTCGAAGCCGAGGTGGCGGCGGGCCGCGTCCCAGCCGACGAGCGCGGACCGGTCGATCTCCGGGGCCAGCTCGGCGGGCCGCAGGACGCCGAGGACGACGAACCACCGGCCGCCGATCCACACCCGGCCCCGCTCCACGCCCAGCCGCTTCGCGGCCTCGGAGCCGAGCACGACGCCGGGGTAGCGTCCCGTTCCGGCGTTGAGCCAGCGCCCGCTTGCGGTCTCGACGCCGAGCGTGCCGAGCAGCTCGGTCGTGGCGGCCTGCACGGCGATGCCCTGCGTGACCTCCGCGGGGATCTTGTCGGTCCGGCGGACGGTCGCGTCCACCGCCCCGGTGGCGCCGACCGCGGTCACCGGCCCGATGCGCCGCACCATCTCCGGCGCCGTCTCGGGCAGCTCCGCCGCGTCCCCGAACAGGGTGTCGCCGGGCTTCGCGGTCAGCAGGTTGGTGCCGAGCCGGTCGAGGCGCCGCAGCAGGTCCTCCTTGCTGGACGAGGAGATCCCGATGACCGCGACCATCGTCGCGATCCCGATCGCGATGCCGAGCGCGGACAGCACGACCCGGGTCGGCCTGGCCCTGAGCCCTCCCAGGCCGACGCGCAGCACATCGTCCGGCCCGAGCCGCGCGGGAGCGAGCGCCTTCATCGGCTGCCCACCCCCGCCCGCTCGTCCGCGACGATCAGCCCGTCCCGGACCCGCACCCGCCGCGGCGCCCTGCCGGCCACCTCCAGATCGTGCGTGATGACCGCGACGGTGGTGCCGGCGCGGTTCAACTCGTCCAGCAGGCCGAGCACCTCGGCGCCCGCCGCCGAGTCGAGGTTGCCGGTGGGCTCGTCGGCGAGGAGCAGGTCCGGCTCCCCCACCACGGCGCGCGCGACCGCGACCCGCTGCTGCTCGCCGCCCGACAACTGGTGCGGCCGGTGCCCGGTCCTGTTGCCGAGCCCGACGCGTTCGAGCGCGTCCCGCGCCCGCTCCCGCCGCTCTTTCAACTTCTCGCCCCCGTACAGCAGCCCGTCGGCGACGTTGTCGAGCGCGCTCACGCCCGCAGCCAGGTGGAACTGCTGGAACACGAACCCGATGTGCCGCGCCCGCAGCGCCGACAGCTCCCGGTCACCGAGCGCGCCGACATCGTGCCCGGCGACCCGCACACTGCCCCCGGTCGGCCGGTCGAGCGTCCCGACCATGTGCAGCAGCGTCGACTTCCCCGACCCGGACGGCCCGACGATCGCGACCATCTCCCCCGGCGCGACGACCAGGTCGACGCCCTTCAGCGCGGCGACCCCGCCCGCGTACTCCTTGGTCACCCCGGCGAGCTCGACGATGTTCTCGCCCCGTACGTCCCTGCCCAGCGCGTTCATTCGGCCGGCACCCCGACCTTCGCGCCCTCCCGGACGCCGCTGACCTCGACCCGTCCGCCGCCGAAGGCCCCGACCTGCACGGGAACGAGGCTGCGCTTCGCGCCATCCACGACCTCGACGCCGAAGCCGCCCTCCCGCAGCGCGAGCAGCGCCTCCACCGGCACCGACAGGACGTCCTTCCGCCGCTCGCTCTCCAACTCGACACTGACGGGCGCCTCGTCCAGCCGCCCGGTCTCGGCATCGCCGATCGAGATATCGACACCGACCGTGGTCTTCTTCTCTTGCCCGGACCCGGTGCTCTCCGCGACCCCGCTGACCTCGGTGATCTTCCCCTCGACGGCCTTGCCACCGGGCAGCTCCACCGAGACCGCGGCGCCCTCCTCCGCGAGATCCTGCTTGTCGGCATCGAGATCGACATGGACGACCCGCTTCGTCCCGGCGACGGTCAGCACGGGCTGCCCCTGCCCGACGCGCTTCCCCTCGGGCGCCTTGACGTCCCTGACCCGCACGGCCCCGCTGAGGAAGACGACCTGGCTCGCGTCGACCGTGCCGCTCTGCGCGAGCCCCCGATCGTCCTGCCACTCCATGACGGCACGCTCAGTCGCACTGGTGAAGTCGTCGTCCACCGTCATGCCGCCGTACCCGAGCGCCTTGAGGTTCCCTTCGAGTTGCCGGACGTCCTTGCCCGACGTCCCGCTCCGCAGCGTCCGGTACATGGGGCTGCCGCCGTACATCAGCGTGACCGGCTTTCCCGCCACCTTGAGCAGCGTCCCGCCCCGCTTGACCGCCGCACCCTGCTTCGGCGCCCACGTGACAACACCGGACGTGCCCGTCCACACCTCCCGGACGTCGTCGTAGGTGAGCTTCCCGTCCACGGTCTCGGTATCGACGAGGTCACCCCGGCTCACAACGGCGGTGGCGAGCCGTGCCGCATGGGCGCCCTCGGCCTCGCTCCCGTCCATCGTCCAGGCCAGGGCGCTTCCCCCGCCGACGACCACGACGACGGCGACTCCCCCGGCCACCACGACCCGCCTCACCGTCCGAACCCCGGCAGGTCGCCCTTGCACGCCTCCCGCGCCTTCTCCGCAGCGCTTCGATCGACGTCCCCGCTCGGCAGCTTGAACTGCCCGTCCGGCCCCGGGTCCGGGATGTTCACCCCGTGCTCCCGCATGCACTGCGCGAACTTGACGTACTGGTCGCGCACCTTCGGGTCCTTGAGATCGGGCATCTTCCCGCCCGCCTGCAACCACTGCTGGCACTTCTCCAGCGCGCCTTGCAGCTTCGTCCGATCGGTCCCCTTCCCGAGCCGCATCGCCTTCTGATCCCCACTCCCAGGATCAGGAACATCAACCCCGTGCTCCCGCATGCACCGCGCGAACTTGAGCTGCGCATCCTCCGGCGAAAGCGACTGACTGGGCGACGCGGAAGCAGAAGCCCCGGCCCCCGTCCCACCAGCAGAAGCGACCCCGCTCCCCCCGTCATCACTCCCGCACGCCGACAATCCCAAGGCCAGCGGCAAGGCGAGCCCGACCGCCCACACCCGAATCCCCATCTCGTCCTCTCCGCCAAGGCACCCTGCCTCAACGAAAAGCCATAAGACCGACCCCAGGGTTAAACCCGCATTAGCCGTGGTGGTTCGAGTGGCACAGCCGCAGCCGCTACGGGCTGAAGTGTGGTGGAGAGGATGTCGAGAGCGGTCTATCGGCTCCGTCTCAGGGGTAGATGCGCGGCCGACGGGGCCGTTGCAGGACCAGGAGGGGCAGCGTGGCGATCCAGCGGATGGACAACGTGCTCATCGTCGTCGACGACCTTGAGGCGGTCATCGCCTTCTTCGTCGAACTCGGCATGGAGCTGGAAGGCAAGGGGCCGCTCGAAGGGGATTGGGCGGAACGTGTCATCGGGCTTGAGGACGTCCGCCAGGACGTCGCCATGCTGCGGATACCGGACGGCCCCGGACGAGTCGAGCTGGCAAAGTTCCACAGGCCGAGGGCCATCCAACCCGAGCCGAAGGACGCACCGGCGAACACGCTGGGCATTCGTCGGATCATGTTCGCGGTGGACGACATCGAGGACGTCATCGCCCGCCTGCGCGCGCACGGCGCCGAACTCGTGGGCGAGCTGGAGCAGTACGAGGACCTCTATCGCCTCTGCTACGTGCGCGGCCCTGAGGGCATCATCGTGGGACTTGCCGAGCAACTCACCTGAAGGCCACCAAGGGGATTAGGCGGAACGGATGGCCTCTATGAAGGTGGCCCACTCGCGGGAGGTGAAGTCGAGGGTCGGGCCTGTGGTGCCCTGCTTGGTGTCGCGTACGCCGATGGTGCCCTTGGGGGAGCGGCCGACTTCGACACAGTCGGAATCCGGCACACTGTGGGTTGACTTGCGCCAGCCGCTGTACTGCTGCTTCACGTTACGGGGCCTGCCTGTTCACTCAGCCGGTCGGCCGTGTCCGTCAGAAGAGAGAGGCTCTCCAAGGCGGGCAGTGCGGCCTGCCGAAGACGGTCGTGTAGACGTTCATAGAATGCCACCTCGTCTGGGGTGTTGTGAACCAGACAGTTGCTGGTCTCCGCAACCACCAATTTCGGGTCCTGCGCGTCTGGGAAGGTATAGATGCTGTACGCGGAGCCGGGAAGTCGTCCAGGTGGACGCGGGCATCCAGCGGTAGGACGCGGACGGTGAAGCGTGGTTCGTGAGTCACAAGCCGCACCATGTGACGCAGTTGGGTGGCCATGACCTCAGGCGGTGCGGCCAGCCGCTTCAGAACGAACTCATCGATCACGATCTCCAGCGCGGGGCCGCCCTTCCGGAAGATGTTCTGCTGCCTGCGCTGACGCGCCTCTACGCTCTTTTCGGGCACGTAGTTGTTCTCCGAGCCTTCGAGCCGGTCCAACTCGATGAGCGCCCAGTGGTACTCGACACATTGCAGAAGTCCCGGAAGAGCAAGCTGGTTGTACTGGTGGATGCTCGCGGCCCCGGACTCCAGGTCGGCGTACATGCGCTGGCGGGCGCCCATGGCGTCGCCGTAGGAGTCCCACCAGCCGCGGTCGGAGGCGTCACAGGCGATTTTGAGGATCTGGTCGAACTTCTCGCCGGTGACGCCGAGGACTTTCATGATCTTGACGATGTCGCGGACGTCGGGGCGGCAGCGGGCGTTCTCCAGTTTGGAGACCGTCATGCGGGAGCGGTAGATGCGGCCGGCCAGCTCGTCGGCGGTCATGCCGCTCTGCTCGCGGAGGGTCCGCAGTTCGGTGGCTAGGCGGCGTCGGCGAACGAACGGACTGGTCACCGGGAGTCTCCTGGGGCGCCGGGGGTGGCACTGACCGGGGGAGTCAGCATGTTGACTCTGTGTTATCACTTGATCTCCGAGCGTGTCACCGACTGACGCGCTACCGGGACACGAAAAGTGAGGTCCTCCCGTGCGGCTCAGTGGCGTTCCGGATACGAACGCTCGCCGTCAGAACAGTTCGTTCCGTTTACGTAGCTGGTGTGGGGCTTGCCGTGGTCGCGGTCGCTCCTGGCGCCTCCTACTTCGTGCTGCTGCTCCTCTTTCTGGAGCCGCTGGTCAGTAGGTTCTAAGCGTTCGCCGGCATCTGAGCGCCGGTGACTTCTTCTTTCGTTGATAAAACGGGGGTGCGGAGTGTGGGTTCACGGTGGATCACTTCGTGTGCGCGGTGCGTCATACTCCCGGCGTGTCCAGTGCGCCGCCGTTGAATGAGGACTTCCGGCTCGTCGAGGCGCTGCAGGCGCAGCGGCCGGGGGCGGTCGGCCATGTCTACAACGTGTACGGGCCCGAGCTGGTCGAATACGCGGAAGAGCTGATCGGCGAGCACGAGCGGGCGGTCGTGGCCGTCCGGGAGGCGCTGCTCGCGCTGCGGGACGCGGATGTGCCGGACGCGGGGACGTTCCGGGACTGGCTCTACGAGCTGGTGCGCGACGAGTGTCGCGGGACGCCGGCACGGAAGCGCGGACGGCTGGTCGTGATCGGGGGCGCGGCGGCGGCCGTGGCGCTGACCGGCGGGATGCTCGTGCTGTTCGAGTCGACGGAACCCGAGCCGAAGCCCTCGGCCGCGCCGCCGGTCGCGATGGTCACGCCCGCGACGCCCGCCCCCTCCCCCACCTCCACGCCGGCGCCCGAGGACAGCGTCGAGAGGAGCGAGCCGAAGCCGAAGGACGAGAAGCCGGCCGCGCCGAAGAAGTCGCGGAAGGCGCCGAGCGGGCCCGGACGGTTGTCGGTCGACGACGGGGGCTGCCACGGGGTGCGGGCGGCGGGGCTGCCGACGCGGTGCTACATCCGGCTGACCGCCGTCGGTGGGCCGGTGAAGTGGTCGGTGTCGTCGGTACGGGACACGGCGGGACGGGTCAGCGCGGGCGGCAGCGGGACGCTGAAGGCCGGGCGCTCGACCTCGGTCGCGGTGACCGTGCGCCCGACGGTGCTGTGCTACATCGGCGGGCGCGGCACCGGCACGGTCTCGTTCAGGCCGGGCGGCACCGCGACGGTGACGTACACCTGCTGGCGCCGGTAATACCGGCGGCGCGCCGAATCATTTACACAAAGAGGATGTTTTACTCTTCACCTAACGTGATCTTGAACGGCTGCTAGCGTCCCGGCATGTCATATGTATACATCGTCCGAGACGAGCAGCCTCATCAGCAGCATTCATTGGGCAGATACCACGCGGACAAGAGGAGGTTTCTTCCTTTCCGCCGCGGCTCGTTCTCGCTGTTCCGGCGCGGGACGAAACGCCATGCCCGCTGGCGTGCCGAAGACGGGGGACTGGACGCGCTGAAGCCCGCGGTCGAGGACCTGAGCGCGGCGGTATGGGGCCGTGCCGGGAACAGCTCCGGCATCAACCGGAAACGGCGCAGATGGGGCCTGTACGCGAACAACCTCGGTGTCGCTCTGTTCGACGCATACCGGCTCTCGGAGAAGCCCAGTGTGCTCGACGACTCCATCGAGTACCTGCGGGCCGCGGCCGAGGCGCTGCCGGACGACGGCCCCGCCCGGGCCCGGGCGCTGGCGAACCTCATCAGCGTCCTCGATGAGCATCCGGTCTCGTCGTCCGGCGGACGAGAGCTGCCCGACCCGGAGGAGCTGCGGCGCGAGCTGAGCCTGATCACGTCGGCGCCGGCGCACCTGCGGCTCGCCGCCGCCGCGTCGTGGGGCTACTCGGCCGCGCGGGAGTCGGGGCCGGCGGCCGGGCTGACCGGTCTGTCGACGGCCGTCGAGCTGCTGCCGCAGGCCGCGTGGTGGGGGTACGGCCGTGCGGAGCGCGCGGAGCTGCTCGCCGACCACACCGGGCTCGCGACCGACGCCGCGGCGTGCGCGATGGCCGCCGGCCGCCCCGCGCGGGCCTTGGAACTGCTCGAAGGCGGCAGGGCCGTCCTGTGGACGCAGCTGCTGAAGACCCGCGGCGACCGGAGCAGGCTCCGCGAGGTCGCGCCCCGGCTGGCCAAGAAGATGGACCGGGTCGCCCTCGCACTCGAGAACGACGGCGGCATGTCCACCGACGAGCGGCTGGCGCTGGTGAACCGGTGGTCCCGGCTCGACGGCCGAGCGAACGCCAAGCTGCGGCGGGACTGGAGCAGGCTGGCCGAGCGTGCGCAGCGGTTGGTCCCGGACGGCACCTTCACCATGCCGGTCTACGCCGCCGATATCGGGCCGGCCGGCGACGAGGGCCCGGTGGTCGTCGTCATCGTCAGCCGCCTGCACTGCGGCGCCCTCGTCGTGCACGACCGCGACTCCGAACCGCTCCTGGTCGAGTTGCCAGACCTCGACCACGACGACGCCCGCAAACGCGCGCATCGCTACATGACCGCGCTGGCGGAGGGCGAAGGCCGAGAACGCGAACAGGCCATCGGCACGACCCTCGACTGGCTCTGGCGAGTCGTCACCTCCCCGGTGCTGGAGGCGATCGAGCACAAGGGCATCACCAGAATCGGAGCGGACGACGCGGACCCGCCACGCCTGTGGTGGTCGGCGACCGGTCCGGTGAGCACGCTCCCGCTCCACGCCGCCGCGCCGCGCGAGAACCGGGACGGAGGCTCTGTCCTCGACCAGGTCGTCTCCTCGTACGCGCCCGCCCTGCCGATCCTGGTCCACGCGCGGGAGCGGCGCGACGCCGCGGCGAGCGGGGGCGGGCCCGTCCCCCGGCTGCTGTACGTGGGAGAGGACCGCGGCCCCGGGCAGGTGAGCCTCCCGGGCGCCGCCAGGACGCGCGCACTCATCGAGCAGCTCCTTCCGGCGGACCGCCGCACCGTGCTCACCGGCGCGGAGGCCACCCGCGAGGCGGTGGAGGCGCGGCTGCCCGGCCACACGTGGGCGCACTTCGACTGCCACGGCGTCCAGGACTTGGACGCCCCGTTCGAGAGCGGCCTCGTCCTGCGCGACGGGTCCCTGACCGTCTCCGATCTGGCGCGCCTGCGCAACGAGCAGGCCCAGTTCGCCTTCCTCGGCGCCTGCGTGACGGCGGCCATCGGCACGGCGCTGCCCGACGAGGTCATCACCCTCACATCGGCGTTGCAGTGCGCGGGGTATCCGGCCGTCATCGGCACCCTGTCATCGGTGCCCGACAGCACCACGGCGCGCATCGCCCAGTCGGTCTACGCGGATCTGACCGACGCCGGGGGCATCGCCGCGGCCGACAGCGCCCGTGCGCTGAACAAGGCCGTCCGCGAAGAGCGCACGCGGCGGCCCGATCATCCGAGCGCCTGGGTGTCGTTCCTCCATCTGGGGCTGTGAGCAGCGGCCGTCCCCCAGGTCGGCGGAATGGACGTCAGCGTCCGGCGGTGGAACGCAGCCGTCGGGGAACCGACACGCCCAGCACCCCCGCGATAAAGCCGACACCGGCGCCCAGCATGGCCCAGCCGGGCCCTGCCTCCGCGCCGCCGATGGCGGACGCCGCGACCCAGCCCAGCGACGCGGCCACGCCACCGACCGCGGCGCGCACCAGGACCCTCGGCCACCGCTGGTCGGGGACCACGACCCGCAGCACGACCAGGGAGGCGAGCAGGGCGGACGCGCCGAGCGCGGTCACCACGGCGGGTTCGACGGGTTTCGGCAGCGGGACGTCGTACCCGAGCGACTGGATCGCCGCCAGGACCATCAGCACCGCCCCGACGACGCCGGTGAGCCCGAGGTTGACGCTCTCCTGGCGGCGCTGGCGGTCGCGGAGCAGGAGCTGGTCGGCGAGGGCGCCGACCTGCCCGGCACGCTGCGACGCCGCGTCCAGGTAGGCGATCTCGTCGTCGAGCCTCCGGCCGAACCACTCCGCCAGCGCGCGGTCGTCGGCGAACAGCCCGCCGAGCGGGGCGCCGCCGCCGAACGCGGCCAGGTTGGCCGCCCCGATCGCGACCGTCCGGGACATCTCCCGCAGCCGCGCGGTCCGGTCGGCGAGCCCCATCGCACGGGTCTGCAGCGACACCAGCTCCCGCGACGCGTCGATCAGTTCGGCCTCGCCGCGCCCGCGTCCGGCGGACGCCGTCACGGTCGCCAGCAGCCGCCCGACGACGGCGTCGGTGTCCTCGCGGAGCCGCCGCGTCCCCTCGCCGTCGTCCCAGATCCGCAGTTCGAACCGCAGCCTCGCCGCGTTCAGCAGGTAGCCGGCGAGCGGCGGGAGCACGGCGCCGGGGCCGATCCACGTCCAGTCGCTGAGATCGTGCTCGCCGTCCCGGCGGGCGATCACCACCAGCCTGCGCTCCACGCGCCGATCGTCCGGGGCCGACGCCTCCCACACCATGAATCCTTCGGGGACGGCGACGCCCCGCTCCGGCCACAGCGCCGCGGCCCCCTCCTCGACCGGCACGTCCGCGACGAGCTCGCCGGCGCGGACGCGGTCCGTCGCGTCCGCGCCCAGCCGAGCGACGAAGATCCGCGCCGTCCCGACGGTGCCCCGGGTCGGTGCCGCGAGCGCCCGCGACCACCGCGCGTCCAGCTCCGCCCAGCCGATGCCCTCGGACGGGTCGGGTTCCAGGATGACCGACAGGCAGAACACGTCGCGTTCACGCCGCAGGATCGCCTGCTCCACGCCGCCACCGGGACGCGTGCGGGCCGCCAGCACCCCCGACGCCGCCGATGTCTCGTCCCAGCCGGCGGGCGGGTCCGCGTCGAGGCCGGCGACCCCGTCGGTCATGCCGAGGACCTCGTCGCACGCCCGCCAGACACCGCGCAGGTACCGCCGGTCCTCGTCCCCGGCGCCTCCCTCGGCCGCGACGAAGACGTGGGCGACCAGCGCCTCAGCCTGGAGGAGCATCGTCTTCCCGACCGGACGCGACCTGGGCGGGAGGCGTTTCCACCGAGGATTCCAGCCGGTGGACGAGTTCGCCCACGCGCTCCCGGGTCGGCGGCGGAGGCGCGAGCACCAGCACGTCCTCGATCCGGGCGGCGCGGTCCGGACCGGACAGTTCCAACGCGTACACCGCATCCCGCAGATTCGCCGGATCGCCCTCGGCCAGCGCGCCGGCGACGTCCTCCAGCCTCCGCTCCACCCGTTCCCACCGGACTCTCGGCAGCCGCCACTCCAGCACTTCGCGCAGAATCCCGATGGCTTCGGCCCGCAGAGGCTTCTCCATGGCCACGATGATAGGGAGAACGGCCCGGATCCGCCGGTGAAGCCGGTTCCGCGGCCGGCGGGCTTACCGGCGTTTAACCTCTCGGACGGCATGCTCGGCGGCATGCGTGTTCTGGTCGTTGAGGACGAGCGGGTGCTCGCGGACGCCATCGCCGAGGGCCTCCGGGACGAGGCCATGGCCGTTGACGTGGTCTATGACGGCGATGATGCTCTGGAGCTCGCCTCCTACAACGAGTACGACGTCGTCGTCCTGGACCGGGATCTGCCAACCGTGCACGGGGACGATGTGTGCCGGGAGCTGGTGGGACGGCGGAGTCCCGGGCGGATCCTCATGCTCACGGCGGCCTCGGATGTCGATGAGCGGGTCGACGGGCTGTCGCTCGGAGCCGACGACTATCTGCCCAAGCCGTTCGTGTTCAGCGAGCTGGTCGCGCGGGTGCGGGCGCTGGCGCGCAGATCGGGGACGCCCGTGCCGCCGGTGCTGGAGCGCAGGGGCATCCGGCTCGACCCGTACCGGCGGAAGGTCGCGCGGGACGGGCGCGAACTGCGGCTGACGAAGAAGGAGTTCGCCGTGCTGGAGGAGCTCATGCGGGCCGAGGGCGGGGTGGTGAGCGCCGAGCGGCTGCTGGAGCGGGCGTGGGACGAGAACATCGACCCGTTCAGCAACATCGTCCGGGTCACGATGGCGACGCTGCGGCGCAAGCTCGGGCAGCCGCCGGTGATCGACACGGTGACGGGCTCCGGCTACCGGTTGGAGGCGCGGTGACGAGGCCGGCGGTGGCGAGGCTCAGCGTCCGGACGCGGCTGACGCTGGTGTACGGGTCGCTGTTCCTCGTCACGTCGGCGGTGCTGGTCGCGGTCACGTACCTGCTGACCGTCCGGACGATGGACACCCGGTTCTCCGCGCGCGACATCGACCCGGAGGCGCTCACGCGGCTGCGGGCCATGGCGTTCGACGGCGACATGAGTTCGCTGATGGCGTTGAAGGCCGACGCCGACCGGCAGATGGAGCAGCAGAAGCACGACGTGCTGGAGCAGCTGCTGCAGAGTTCGCTCATCACGATGCTCGTGGTCGGGGTCCTCGCGGTGGTGATCGGGTACCTGGTCGCCGGGCGCGTGCTGCGGCCGCTGCACCGGATGACGGCGACGGCGCGGCGGCTGTCGGAGAGCAACATGCACGAGCGGATCGCGCTGGACGGCCCGCAGGACGAGATCAAGGACCTCGCCGACACCTTCGACCGGATGCTGGACCGGCTGAACCGCGCGTTCGACGCCCAGCGGCGGTTCGTCGCGAACGCCTCGCACGAGCTGCGCACGCCGCTGACCATCAACCGCACGGTGCTGGAGGTCGCGCTGGCGAGCCGGAAGAACCCGCCGGAGACGAAGGCGCTCGCGGACGTCCTGCTCGGCAACACGGCCCGGCACGAGCGGCTCATCGAGGGCCTGCTGCTGCTCGCGAAGTCCGAGCGGGAGCTCGGCACCCGGACCGCCACCCCGCTGCCGGACGTGGTCCGCAGCGCGCTCGACCAGCTCGACGACCCGGCGGTCGACGTGGAGGCGCGGCTCGCGCCCGCGGTGGTGGCCGGCGATCCCGTCCTGCTGGAGCGGTGCGCGGTGAACCTGCTGGAGAACGCCGTGAAGTACAACGTGGCGGACGGCCGGGTCTGGGTCCGCACCGGGGAGCGGGGCGGCGAGGCGTTCCTCCAGGTCGTCAACACCGGACGGCCCGTCCCCGCCTACGAGGTCGCCGGCATCTTCGAGCCGTTCCGGCGGCTGCGCGCCGACCGCACCGGGTCCAAGGACGGCGCCGGCCTCGGCCTGTCGATCGTCCGGGCGGTGGTGCAGGCGCACGGCGGGACGATCGAGACCGTCCCGCGCCCGGACGGCGGCCTGTCGATCACCGTCCGGCTGCCCGCGGACGCGGCCACTCCACATGCCCTTCCGGCCGCGGAGCGCTCGGGCGCGCGCTGAGCCAGCGGTGCACGACCTTGCCGGTCGCGTTGCGGGGCAGCTCGGGGATGAAGTGGACGTCGCGCGGCACCGCGTACCGGGCGACCTGCGCGTGCACGTACGCGCGGACGCCGGCGGCGTCGAGCCGGGCGCCGGGCCGCAGCACGATGTAGGCGGCGAGCCGCTGCCCCCATTCGTCGTCGGGGACGCCGGTCACCGCGGCCTCGTGGACCTCCGGGAGCCGCAGCAGCGCGTCCTCCACGTCCTTCGGCAGGACGTTCTCGCCGCCCGACACGACCATCCCGTCGCTGCGGCCCTCGACGAACAGCAGGCCGCGGTGGTCGATGTGGCCGAGGTCGCCGGTGGCGAGCAGCCCGTCGCGGACCTCCATCGGCTCGCCGCCGGTGTACCCCTCGAACAGCAGCTCGTTCGCCGCGAAGATCTGCCCGCGGGTGGAGCGGCCCACCTTGCGGCCCTCGCCGTCCACGATCGCCAGCGCGGTGTTGCGCGGCGGGCGCCCGGCGGTGCGCGGGTCGAGCCGCAGGTCGTGCGGGGTGGCGATGGACACCCAGGACGCCTCGGTCGACCCGTAGACGTTGTAGAGGCGGTCGCCGAACGCGTCCATGAACCGGGTGGCGAGGTCGCCGGGGAGCGCGGCGCCGCTCACCGCGAAGACCCGCAGCGAGGAGGTGTCGTAGCGGTCGCGGACCTCCGGCGGCAGCTCCAGGATCCGCTGGCACATGACCGGGACGGCGAACACGGTCGCGTCGCGGTGGGACGTGACGGCCCGCAGCGTCTGCTCGGGGTCGAACCGGCGGTGCAGCACGACCGGCGCGCGGAGCGCCCACGCCATCTGCAGCGCGGCGTACCCCCAGGTGTGGAACAGCGGCGCCTCGACGATCATCGTCTGCCGTGCGCGCAGCGGGATCCGGGACGTCATCGAGGCGAGCGGCCACAGGCCCGGCCGGGGCGGGCGGCGGGCGCCCTTCGGACGTCCGGTCGTGCCGGAGCTGAGCATGATGGTGCGGCTCTGGATCTGCGGCGGCCCGGCCTCTCCCCCGCCGTCCGGCACCGAGGCGATGACCTCGTCGATGCTCGGGCCGGTCCCGGCGGCGGGGCGGGGCGCGGCGTCCGCGGCCGGTCGCGGGAGCGGTGCGGGCGGCAGCGCCGCGAGCGGGACGGGCGCGGCGAGCGGCATCCCGGCCGGGGGCCGGCGGTCGGCCCACAGCACGGTCCGGCGCAGCGCGATGGGGATGTTCGCCAGCAGCGGCGCGAACTCGGCGTCGGCGACGATGAGGGCGGGGCGCAGCTCGCCGAGCACGGCGCGGATCTGGCCCGTGCCGAACCCGGTGTTGAGCAGCACGACCTCGGCGCCGCGGCGGGAGCAGGCGACGAGCGTCAGGGCCATGCCCCGGTGGTTGCGGCACAGCACGCCGACGCGCGGGCGGGGCCCCCGCAGGGGCAGCCCGGCGGCGAGGCGGGCGGCCAGCCCGTCCAGCTCGGCGAAGGTGAGGACGCCCTCGTCGTCGATCAGCGCGGGACGCGACGGGGAGCGGGCGGCGGACGAGGCGACGAGCCCGGCGAGCGTGGTGCCCCAGCGCCGCAGCGTGCCGATCTGGCGGAGCAGCCGGCGCGGCCCGCCGCCGAACAGCAGGCCGGTGCGCAGCAGGAGCGCGGTGAGATCGCGGATATGCCCGATCCGCCGGCGCGTCCCCGGCCGGTACGCGGGCCTCGCGTGCGTCACCGTGCCTCCTCCCCCGCCACGGTACTCATCGGCCAATGCCCGAACAAGGGCGCCGCCGCGTCAGTGGTTACTGACGAGTAGCATGACGGTTACCAGCGAGTAGCATCGCTGTCGCGGGCACTCGTGCCGCCGTACAAGGCAGGGGCGGCACGAGGCTCGACGGCCCGCACCGAGCACCCTCTCCACAAAGCCCACCGCAGGGAGGACATCCCGTGCCTCGCACCGCACGCGACGTCGTGTTCGTCGACGGCGTCCGCACGCCGTTCGGCAAGGCCGGCCCCAAGGGCCTGTACGCGCAGACCCGCGCCGACGACCTGGTCGTCCGCGCAATCCGCGAGCTGATGCGCCGGAACCCGTCCCTCCCGCCCGAGCGGGTGGACGAGGTCGCCGTCGCCGCCACCACCCAGACCGGCGACCAGGGCCTGACCATCGGACGGTCCGCCGCCGTGCTGGCCGGGCTGCCGAAGAGCGTCCCGGGCTACGCCATCGACCGGATGTGCGCGGGCGCCATGACCGCGGTGACCACGTCCGGCGCCGGGATCGCGTTCGGCTCCTACGACGTCGTCATCGCGGGCGGCGTCGAGCACATGGGCCGGCACCCGATGGGCGAGGGCGTCGACCCGAACCCGCGCTTCCTCGCCGACCGGCTCGTCGACCCGTCCGCGCTGGTCATGGGCTCGACCGCGGAGAACCTGCACGACCGGTTCCCCGGCATCACCAAGGAGCGCGCGGACGCCTACGCCGTGCGCAGCCAGCAGAAGGTCGCCGCCGCCTACGCCGCCGGGAAGATCCAGCCCGACCTGGTGCCGACCGCGATCCGCTCCGCCGAGAAGGGTTGGGGCCTGGCCACCGAGGACGAGCCGCCGCGCCCCGGCACCACGCTGGACGACCTCGCCAAGCTCAAGACGCCGTTCCGGGTGCACGGCAACGTCACCGCCGGGAACGCCGCCGGCCTGAACGACGGCGCCACCGCCTGCCTGCTGGCGGCCGAGGACACCGCCCGCGAACTCGGCCTCACGCCGAAGATGCGGCTGATCGACTTCTCCTTCGCCGGGGTGGAGCCGGAGGTCATGGGCGTCGGGCCCGTCCCCGCCACCGAGAAGCTCCTCGCCCGCAACGCGCTGACCATGGACGACATCGGCCTCATCGAGATCAACGAGGCGTTCGCCGTGCAGGTGCTGGCGTTCCTGGAGCACTTCAAGATCGCCGACGACGACGCGCGGGTGAACCCGTGGGGCGGCGCGATCGCGCTCGGCCACCCGCTCGCCTCGTCCGGCGTCCGGCTGATGAACCAGCTCGCGCGCCTGTTCGAGGAGCGCACGGACGTGCGTTACGGGCTGACCACGATGTGTGTGGGCATGGGCATGGGCGGAACCGTCCTCTGGGAGAACACCAACTGGGGGGACAGCAAATGAGCAGCCTTCGAGAAGTCTTCAGCGACGAGGTCGTCACTCGCGCCCACGTACGTGACGTGACGCTTCCCTACGGCGCGGGCACGCTCGCGCTCATCACGCTCGACAACGGCCACGACCACACCAAGCCGAACACGTTCGGCCCCAACGGCCTCGCCGAACTGGACGCGGCCATCGACACGATCGCCGGGCGCGACGACATCGCGGCCGTCGGCGTCACCGGCAAGCCGTTCATCTTCGCGGTCGGCGCCGACCTCAAGGGCGTCCCGCTCATCACGAGCCGGGAGGACGCGCGGGCCATCGGCAAGCTCGGCCACGACGTGTTCCGGCGGCTCGGCGAGCTGGGCGTCCCGTCGTTCGCCTACTACAACGGCGCGGCGATGGGCGGCGGCGTCGAGATCGGCCTGCACTGCACCTACCGGACGATCTCGTCCGGCGTCCCGGCGTTCGCGCTGCCCGAGGCGTTCCTCGGCCTGGTGCCCGGCTGGGGCGGGACGTACCTGCTGCCGAACCTGATCGGCGCGGAGAAGGCCCTCAAGGTCGTCATCGAGAACCCGCTCGCGCAGAACCGGACGCTGAAGGGCGCGCAGGTCCACGAGCTGGGCATCGCCGACGCGATCTTCGACTCGGCCGACTTCCTGGAGGAGTCGCTCGCCTGGACGGCCCGCGTCCTCAACGGCGACATCACCGTCACCCGGCCCGAGGTCGACACGGGCAAGGCGTGGGACGACGCGGTCGCGATGGCCCGCTGGAACGTGGACGGCAAGCTGCACGGCGCCGCCCCGTCCTACACCCGCGCGCTCGACCTCGTCGCCGCCGCCAAGGACCGCACCCGCGACGAGGGCTTCGCCGCCGAGGACGAGGCCCTGGCCGACCTCATCATGAGCGACGAGCTGCGCGCCGGCCTGTACGCGTTCGACCTCACCCAGAAGCGCGCGAAGCGTCCCGCCGGGGCGCCGGACAAGGCCCTGGCGCGCAAGGTCACCAAGGTCGGCGTCGTCGGCGCGGGCCTGATGGCCTCGCAGCTCGCGCTGCTGTTCGCCCGCCGCCTGGAGGTGCCGGTCGTGCTGACCGACCTCGACCAGGAGCGCCTGGACAAGGGCGTCGGCTACGCGCACGGCGAGATCGACAAGCTGCTCGGCAAGGGCCGCGTCTCCCCCGACAAGGCGAACCGCCTCAAGTCGCTCATCTCCGGCTCGCTGACGAAGGACGCGTTCGCCGACGCCGACGTCGTCATCGAGGCCGTGTTCGAGGAGATGTCGGTCAAGCAGAAGGTGTTCGCCGAGGTCGAGGAGTACGTCTCGGCCGAGTGCGTGCTCGCGACCAACACCTCGTCCCTGTCGGTCACGGAGATGGCGTCGGGGCTGAAGCACCCGGAGCGGGTCGTCGGCTTCCACTTCTTCAACCCGGTCGCGGTGCTGCCGCTGCTGGAGATCGTCCGGGGCGAGCGCACCGACGACGCCGCGCTCGCGACCGCGTTCGCGACCGGCCGGGCGCTGAAGAAGTCGTGCGTGCTGGTCAAGGACGCCCCGGCGTTCGTGGTCAACCGCGTCCTGCTGCGGCTGCTCGCCGAGATCGTCCAGGCGGTCGACGAGGGCACCCCGATCGAGACCGCCGAGCGCGCCGCGGCGCCGCTCGGCCTGCCGATGCCGCCGTTCGTGCTGATGGGCCTGGTCGGCCCGGCGATCGCGCTGCACGTCAACGAGACGCTGCACGGCGCGTTCCCGGACCGCTTCCCGCTGTCGGGCAACCTCGCGAAGATGGTCGCGGCCGGCAAGTCCGGCGTGTACCTGCCGGACTTCTCCCTCGACCCCGAGGTCGTGGAGATCTTCGGCGGCGGGACGAGCCCGTCCACCGAGGAGCAGGTCCTGGACCGGGCGCTCGCCGCGCTCGCCGACGAGATCCGCATCATGCTGGACGAGGGCGTCGTCGCGGCACCCGAGGACATCGACCTGTGCATGATCCTCGGTGCCGGCTGGCCGTTCCACCTCGGCGGCATCACCCCGTACCTGGACAGGTCGGGCGTCGCGGAGCGGGTGACCGGCCGCCGCTTCCTGGAGCCGGGGGTCGCCTCCCTGCCCGCCTGACCCCTCCACTCCTCCGCGAAAGAGGCGTTCCGAACGCGGTTCGGAACGCCTCTTTTCCGGCATTTCCGCACGTCACGGGCGTGCCGCCGTTTGGGTTGATCATAAGCCGCGCACATATGGGCATACGGCAGACGGCCGAGCGCGCCGCCGGGGCGGGCACCGGCCGCGACGACCAGCACCACGGGACGAGCACCAGGGACGCGGAGGGGCGCCGAGGATGAACGTGCTGCGCACGAAATCGGTGGAGCAGTCGATCCGGGACACCGAGGAGCCGGCGCACAGGCTCCGACGCGCCCTGTCCGCGCTCGACCTCACCGTCTTCGGCGTCGGCGTGATCATCGGGACCGGCATCTTCGTCCTCACCGGGCAGGTCGCCCGGGAGAAGGCCGGTCCCGCGGTCGCGCTGTCGTTCATCCTCGCCGCGGTCGTGTGCGGCCTCGCGGCGCTGTGCTACGCCGAGTTCGCCTCCACGGTCCCGGTCGCGGGCTCCGCCTACACCTTCTCCTACGCCACCATCGGGGAGTTCCCGGCCTGGATCATCGGCTGGGACCTCATCCTGGAGATGGCGCTCGGCGCGGCCGTGGTGTCGGTCGGCTGGTCCGGCTACTTCGCCTCGCTGCTGGACGACATCGGCGTCACGATCCCCGAGTCGCTCGCGGCCCCGCCGGGCGAGGGCGGCACGGTGAACGTCCCGGCCATCGCCCTCGTGGTCGTGGTGACCGCGCTGCTCGTCCTCGGCGTCAAGATCTCCTCGCGGGTGAACGCGGTGGTCGTCGCGGTCAAGGTGTCGATCGTGCTGCTGGTCATCTTCGCCGGGCTGTTCTTCGTCAAGGGCTCCAACTACGAGCCCTTCATCCCGCCGTCGAAGCCGGCGCCGGAGGGGAGCGGCCTCACCGCGCCGCTGATGCAGGTGCTGTTCGGCTTCACGCCCGCCAGCTTCGGCTGGCTCGGCATCTTCGCCGCCATCGCCATCGTGTTCTTCGCCTACATCGGCTTCGACATCGTCGCCACGGCCGCCGAGGAGGCCCGCAACCCGCAGCGGGACATCCCCATCGGGCTCATCGGGTCGCTCGTCATCACCGCGGTCCTGTACGCCGCCGTGTCGACCGTGGTCGCCGGCATGCAGCACTACACCGAGCTGAGCACCGCCGCGCCGCTCGCCGACGCGTTCAAGTCCGTCGGGCACCCGGTGTTCGCCACCATCATCGACGTCGGCGCCGTCATCGGCCTCACCAGCGTCGTGCTGATCCTGCTGCTCGGGCAGAGCCGCATCTTCTTCGCCATGGGGCGGGACGGCCTCATGCCGCCCGGGCTGTCGGCCGTCCACCCCCGGTTCGGCACCCCGTACCGCTCCACCGTCCTGATGGGGGCCGTGGTCGCGGTCCTCGCCGGGTTCATCCCGCTCGCCAAGCTCGCCGAGCTGGTCAACATCGGCACCCTGTTCGCGTTCCTCGTCGTGTCGATCGCCGTGGTGGTGCTGCGCCGCACCCGCCCGGACCTGCCCCGCGCGTTCCGCACGCCGTGGGTCCCGGTCATCCCGATCCTGTCGGTGCTCGGCTGCCTGTTCGTGATGATCAACCTGCCGGTGGACACGTGGCTGCGGTTCCTCGCCTGGATGGCGATCGGCGTCGTGATCTACGGGTTCTACGGGTACCGGCACAGCCGGGTGGGCCGTGCGGACCCGGCGCCGATCACGTCCTGACCTCGGGATCCGACCCGTGACGGGGGTCACGGTGTCATTTCGATCCGCAGGTAGGCACAATGTCCCGCATGGCTTCTCCAGTGCTCGTCGCGGTGATCGGTTCCGGCCCTGCGGGGATCTACGCCGCCGAGGCCCTCGTCAAGCAGACCGACGGCGACGTCCGGGTGGACGTGTTCGACCGGCTGCCGACGCCGTACGGGCTGGTCCGGTACGGCGTCGCACCCGACCACACGTCCATCAAGTCGATCGCCCGGTACCTGCAGAAGGTCCTGGAGAACCCCGCCGTCCGGTTCTTCGGCTGCGTCGAGCTCGGCCGCGACATCACCCGCGCCGACCTGCTGGACTGCTACGACGCCGTCGTCTACGCGACCGGCGCGATGGTCGACCGGCAGATGCGCATCCCGGGCGAGGACCTGCCCGGCAGCATCGCCGCCACCGACTTCGTCAACTGGTACTGCGGGCACCCCGACGCCGCCGACCACGCGTTCGACCTGTCCGTGGAGGAGGTCGCGGTGATCGGCGTCGGGAACGTCGCCGTCGACGTCGTCCGCATCCTCGCCAAGTCGGCCGGCGAGCTGCGCGACACCGACGTCCCCGAGCAGGTCATCGAGGCGCTGTCGCGCAGCAGGGTCAAGCGCGTCCACATGATCGGGCGGCGCGGCCCCGCGCAGGCGAAGTTCACCACCAAGGAGGCCCGCGAGCTGGGCGAGCTGCCCAACGCGAGCATCCACGTCCGGCCCGAGGACATGGACCTCGACCCGGCGAGCGCCGAGCTGGCCGCGAACGACCGCAAGACCGGCGGCAACATCAAGGCCCTCAACGCCTGGACGGGCGAGCCCGCCCCGGGCCGGGCCCGGCACATCGACGTGCGGTTCTGGCGCGCGCCCGCCGAGATCCTCGGCACCGACCGCGTCGAGGGCCTCAAGCTGGAGAAGACGGCGCTGGACGAGGCGGGCCGCGTCGTCGGCACCGGCGAGTTCGAGACCCTGCCGGTCGGGATGGTGCTGCGGTCGGTCGGCTACCAGAGCGTCCCGCTGGACGGCGTCCCGTTCGACGAGCGCTCCTACGTCGTCCCGAACGACGGCGGCCGCATCCTCGGCCCGGACGGCGCGCCCGTCCCCCGCGAGTACGTCGCCGGGTGGATCAAGCGCGGGCCGTCCGGCGTCGTCGGCACCAACAAGTCCGACGCCGCCGAGACCGTCCGCAACCTGCTGGAGGACGTCGCCGACACCGACGCGGCGCCGAAGCGCACCATCGAGGAGCTGCTGGAATCGCGCGGGCTGCCCGTCGTCACCTACGCCGACTGGCTGAAGCTCGACGCCGCCGAGATCGCCCTCGCGCGCAGCCTCGACCGCGGCGAGCGGGTCAAGCTGGCCCGCTGGGAGGCGATGACCTCCGCCTGCCGCGACGCCGAATGACGCCCCTGTAATTCACCTTCTCCGGAATTGCCCACCGGGAAGGTAGTGACGGGCAGGTGAGGCGGGCGCTACGGTGCGGCGTGTGACCGGCGGTCCAGAACTGTACGGGTTCCCCCCACCCGAGACGGTCCCCGACCTCAGGTGGCTGGGCCCCGACTATGTTTCCGTACTCGTGTACGACCTGACGCAGGGACTCCTGCGCCAGGACCCGCGCACGTCCGTCATGGGCGTGCGGTGCGAGGGCGAGCCCCGGCTCGACCCCTCGGTCGACCCGGCGGGCGTCATCCGCGCGCACGACGCGTGCTTCCCGCTTCAGGTGTTCGTCCAGGACGGCGCCGGGCGCCCGTGGCGCCTGCGCGGGCGATGGACGTACTCGGGACGCGAACTCGGCACGTCCGCCGCGTCCATCACCCACTTCTGGCGCCTGCTGTCCGCCGACGGCGTGTAGCCGCCGGCGGACCGGGCGGGCGGGTCAGGGCTTCTCGTCGGACGTCTCGGTCGCCTTCGAGGCCGCCGCGGCCTCGGCCTCCGTCGAGGTGATGCGGGCCACGTACTCGGTGATGTCGCGGGCGAGCGCCTGCGGCGTCAGGCCGATGTCGGTGAGGATCTCGCCGCGGGAGGCGTGGTCGAGGAACTCCTGCGGGATGCCGAACGTCCGGGTCGGGACGTCGGCCTCGGCGTCGCGCAGCAGCCGCGCGACGGCGTCGCCGACGGCGCCGGTGCGGCCGTTGTCCTCGGCGACGGCGACGAGCGCGTGGTCGCGGGCGAGGTCGAGCAGCGCCGGGTCGAGCGGCTTCACCCAGCGCGGGTCGACGACGGTGACGCCGATGCCCTGCGCGGCGATGAGCCCGGCCGCCTCGACCGCGGGCGCCGCCATCGAGCCGGCCGCGACCAGCAGGACGCGGGTGCCGTTGGAGCCGTCGTGGCGGGCGAGCACGTCCATCCCGCCGGCCGTGCCGATCGCCTCGATGTCGTCGGCCGCCGGGCCCTTCGGGTAGCGGATCGCGGTCGGGCCGTCGGTGACGGCGACGCACTCGCGCAGCAGCTCGCGCAGCCGCGCGCCGTCGCGCGGGACGGCGACGCGCATGCCGGGGACGAGCTGCAGGATCGACAGGTCCCACATGCCGTTGTGGCTGGCGCCGTCGCTGCCGGTCACGCCGGAGCGGTCCAACGCGAACGTGACCGGCTGCCGGTGCAGCGCGGTGTCCATCAGGACCTGGTCGAACGCGCGGTTGAGGAACGTCGCGTACAGCGCTACGACCGGGTGCAGGCCGCCCATGGCGAGCCCCGTCGCGGACGTGACCGCGTGCTGCTCGGCGATGCCGACGTCGAAGATGCGGTCGGGGAACGCCTCGGCGAACGGCGCGAGCCCCGTCGGGTGGAGCATCGCGGCGGTGATGCCGACGACGTCGCGGCGCTCCCGCCCGATCGCCAGCATCTCCTCGCCGAAGACCTTCGTCCAGGAGGGGCCGCCCTTCTTGGCGGCGAACTTGCCGGTGGCGGGGTCGAACGCGCCGGGGCCGTGCATGCAGTCCTCGGTGTCGTTCTCCGCCGGGGCGTAGCCGCGCCCCTTGGTGGTGATGCAGTGCACGATGACGGGGCGGCCGAACCCGCGGGCGCGGCGCAGGGCGCGCTCGACGGCGTCCTCGTCGTGGCCGTCGATCGGGCCGACGTACTTCATGCCGAGGTCCTCGAACATGGCCTGCGGCTGCAGGACGTCCTTGAGGCCCTTCTTGATGCCGTGCAGCGCCTCGTAGGTGAGGTTCCCCACCACCGGGGCGCGCGGCACCGTCTTCTTGATGAGGTCGAGCGCGTTCTCGTAGCCCTGGGTGACGCGCAGGTCGGCGAGGTGGGACGCGAGGCCGCCGATCGTCGGCGAGTAGGACCGGCCGTTGTCGTTGACGACGATGATGACCGGGCGGTCGACGCCGGCGGCGATGTTGTTCAGCGCCTCCCAGCACATGCCGCCGGTCAGCGCGCCGTCGCCGACCACCGCGACGACCGCGCGGTCGGACTCGCCGCGCACCTGGAACGCCTTGGCGAACCCGTCGGCGTACGAGAGGGCGGTCGAGGCGTGCGAGTTCTCGATGACGTCGTGCTCGGACTCGGCCCGGCTCGGGTAGCCGGACAGCCCGCCGCGCTGGCGCAGCAGCTCGAAGTCGCGCCGGCCGGTGAGCATCTTGTGCACGTAGGACTGGTGCCCCGTGTCGAAGAGGATCTTGTCGTGCGGCGAGTCGAAGACGCGGTGCAGCGCGATCGTCAGCTCGACCGCGCCCAGGTTGGGCCCCAGGTGCCCGCCGGTCTTGGAGACCGCCTGGACGAGGAACTCGCGGATCTCCTCCGCGAGTGGAGACAGTTGAGCGGCGTCCAGTCGTTTGAGGTCGTCGGGACCTTTGATCGACTCAAGCAAGCTCACTCGTTTCAACTCCTCCGTAGGGGATCGGGTCTCCCCTGGCTCGGGCCGTTCCGAGTTTAATCCCGGTTCGCCCGCGACGCGCCGAGGGGCGCCCGCGCGCCGGGTGTGAAAAGGCTGACCCCGGAGGCAGGGATGGGGTAGGAGTAGAGCATGGTCGTCGAAGAGATCGTGCTGCTCAACGCGGATGACGAGGCCGTCGGAACCGCTCCCAAGAGCGCCAGCCACCACAGGGAAACGCCCTACCACCTGGCCTTCTCCTGCTATGTGACGGACACGGAAGGTCGCGTTCTGATCACTCAGCGCGCACTGGACAAGCGCACCTTCCCCGGTGTCTGGACGGGGAGCTGCTGCGGCCACCCCGCGCCGGGCGAGAAGCTGCGCGACGCGGTGCTGCGCCGGCTGCGGGACGAGCTGGGCATGGAGGCGGCGTCGCTCACGTCCGTCCTGCCGCGGTTCCGGTACCGGGCCGTCGCCGCGGACGGGACCGTCGAGCACGAGCGGTGCCCGGTCGTGCGCGCCACCGTGACCGACACGGCCGTCCACCCGAACCGCGACGAGGTCGAGGCGGCCGAGTGGTGGACGTGGGAGCGCTGCCTGGAACTGGTGGAGCGGCCCGAGTCCTCGCCCTGGTACCGGCTGCAGCTCGCCGAACTGGCGCCGCTCGGGTCCCCGCTCGACTGGCCCGACGCCGGCACGGAGGCGCTGCCGCCCGCACTCGCCTGGTGAGCCCGTGACGCGCGTCACCGCTTGATCACTTTTCGGTCCGCGGTGTTGACCGGCGCGCGCGACCGGAAGGACGCTGGCTGTCCCGGGGTTACCGAAGGGACGGACGATGCGAGTACGCGCTTTCCGGCGCCGCTGGACGGTCTTCGCGGCCGTGGCCATGACCGGTGCCCTCGCCATGTCGGGCTGCGGCGGTGACGGCGGCGGAGGGTCGAAGAACGACAGCTCCGAGGTCGAGGTCTTCTCCTGGTGGACCGGTCCGGGCGAGGCCGACGGGCTGAAGGCCATGCAGGCCGACTTCGAGAAGAAGAACCCCGGTACCAAGTTCGTGAACGCGGCGATCGCCGGCGGCTCGGGCACCCAGGCGAAGGCGGTGCTGGCGAGCCGGCTGCAGAACCGCAAGCCGCCGGACTCCTTCCAGGGCCACGCGGGCGCCGAGCTGCTCGACTACATCAAGGCCGGGCAGATCGAGCCGCTGGACGACTTCTACCAGCAGAACAACCTGAAGTCGGTCTACCCGCAGCAGCTCCTCGACCAGATCACCTACAAGGGGCACATCTACTCGGTCCCGGTGAACATCCACCGGTCCAACGTGCTCTGGTACAACCCCGACATCCTCAAGGACGCCGGGGTCGACGGGCCGCCGAAGACGATCGCCGACTTCATCACCGCGCTGAAGGCCGTCAAGGACAAGACCAAGAAGGTCCCGCTGTCGCTCGGCGCGCAGTGGACGGCCGACCACCTGCTGGAGAACGTCCTGCTCGGCGACCTCGGCACCGACGGCTACAACGCGCTGTGGAAGCCGGGCGCCGACTGGAGCACCCCCGAGGTCACCAAGGCGCTGAACGACTTCGGCGAGATCATGAAGTACACGACGCTGGAGGCCGCGTCCACCGACTGGCAGGGCGCCGCGAAGGCCGTCGTGGACGACAAGGCCGCGTTCAACATCATGGGCGACTGGGCGTACGGCTACTTTGTCGGCGCCGCCCCGAACGGCCTCGGCAAGAAGCTCGACACCGACTTCAAGTACGCGCCCGCGCCGGGCACCGAGGGCACCTACATGTGGCTCTCGGACAGCTTCACCCTGCCCAAGGGCGCGCCGCACCGCGCCGGGGCGATCGCGTGGCTGAAGGAGGTGTCCAGCAAGGAGGGGCAGGACCTCTTCAACCCGAAGAAGGGCTCCATCCCCGCCCGTAAGGACGCCGACAAGAGCCTCTACACCGGCTACCTGCAGACGGCGTTCGAGGAGTGGAACAACCCGCAGACCAAGCTCGCGGGCTCGTTCTGGCACGGTGTGAACGCCAACAACAAGTGGCACACCGACATCGACACCGCGATCGGCCTGTTCCTGCAGAACCGGGACGTGGCCAAGCTCCAGCAGGGGCTGGTGAGCGCGGCCAAGAACAGCGGACAGTGACCGCCTCGCAAGAGGGCCTGAAAGCACCCCGCCCGGGTCGCCGGGACGCGTCGCAGGAGCGCTCGTCGTTCCTGCGGCGCAGCCGCAGGTGGCTGCCGGGGCTGCTGCTGGTCTCGCCGTCGATCGTCGCCATCGGCCTGTTCGTCTACGGGCTGCTGTTCTGGAACACGCGGGTCGCGCTCAGCGGCAAGCACGACGAGGTCTCCGAGTACGGGTTCGACAAGGGGAAGAACTTCGTCGACCTGTGGAGCCAGCCGAGCTGGCCGGGCGCGGTGAAGCACGCGCTGCTGTTCACCGCCGTGTTCGTCGTGGGCGCGCTCGTCCTGGGCGCGTTCCTGGCGTTCCTCATGGACAAGGGCATCCGCGCGGAGGCGGGCTTCCGCGTCGTGTACCTGTTCCCGATGGCGGTGTCGTTCATCGCCAGCGGGGTGGTGTGGCGATGGCTGATGAACCCGGCGCCGCCGTCGCGGGCCGTCGGGTTCAACCAGCTGTTCGACAAGCTCCATCTGGGCTTCCTGTCGAACAGCTGGTGGCAGGACCCCGACTGGGGCATGGCGGCGATGGCCCTCCCCGCCATCTGGCAGATGTCCGGCTATGTCATGGCCCTGTACCTGGCCGGGTTCCGCAGCGTCCCGGAGGACCTGCGGGAGGCGGCGCGGGTGGACGGCGCGTCCGAGTGGAAGGTGTACCGGTACGTGGTGTTCCCGCAGCTCCGGCCGGTGACGCTGTCGGCGCTGATCATCCTCGGGCACATCTCGCTCAAGGTGTTCGACCTCATCATGGCGATCGCGGGCAAGCAGATCATCACCTACGTGCCGGCCATCGCGACCTACGTGGAGATCTTCGACCGGCACGACCCGGCCAACGGCGCCACCATCGCCACCTACATGCTCGTCGCGGTGGCCGTCCTGGTGATCCCGTACCTGGTCTGGTCGGTGCGCTCGGAGCGGTCCCGGTGACCGCCCTCGGCGCGCCGGGCCGCCCGTCCGGCACCGTGCAGGCGGTGAAGCTGGTCGTCCTGCTGGCGTTCGTGCTGCTGTTCCTCATCCCCGTCTACGTCCTGATCGTCACCAGCTTCAAGCCGCTGGACGAGGCGGACCCGAGCAGCGCGTGGAGCCTGCCGAGCCACTGGAGCACGTCCGGCTGGGGCTCGGCGTGGGACGCGCTGAAACCGGGCCTGGAGAACAGCGTCAAGATCGCGGTGTCCGGCTCGGTCATCTCGGCCGTGCTGGGCTCGCTGAACGGCTACGTCCTGTCCAAGTGGCGCTTCCCCGGCGCGGACGTCGTCTTCACGCTGTTCCTGTTCGGCATGTTCATCCCGTACCAGGCGGTCATGATCCCGCTGGCGGGCCTGCTGACGGACATGGAACTGGCGGGCACGATCCGCGGGCTCGTCCTCGCGCACGTCGTGTACGGCATCCCGATCTGCACGCTCATCTTCCGGAACTACTACGTCACGATCCCGGACGAGCTGATCGAGGCGTCCCGCGTGGACGGCGCCGGCATGCTGCGCACGTACTGGTCGGTGGTCCTGCCCGTGTCGGCGCCCGCGTTCGCGGTGACGCTGATCTGGCAGTTCACCTCGATGTGGAACGACTTCCTGTTCGCGGTGTTCCTCGGCGCCCCCGACAGCTGGCCGGTGACGGTGATGCTGAACAACACGGCTGGCTCGGGCGCGGTCGCCGTCCAGTACAACCAGCAGATGGCCGAGGCGCTCCTGGCCTCCCTGCCGACGCTCCTCGTCTACCTGCTGCTGGGGCGGTTCTTCATGCGCGGCCTGATGGCGGGGGCCTTGAAGGGATAGTCACAAAGGCACGTCAACCGCACGCCCGTCTCGGGCGTCACATTGATGATCGAAGGAGATCCGCGTGGGGACCCGACGGCCCGGCAGCCGTCCCATGACGGACATGGACCCTTTCGACCCGTCCGTTGGCAATTCAGCCGGGATGCGCCTAGCCTCTCGGGCATCGTCGCGCGGCACACCGGCGTCCCGCCGGGGCCCCGGCGATCCCGGGAGGGCGGGGACGGGACGAGCAGTGGAGGTGGCCGCGTGCAGGCGATGAGTGTTCAGCAGCCCTGGGCGTTCGCGATCGCGCGCGGCGGCAAGTCCGTCTCGAACCAGAGCCTGCCGACCGCCTACCGCGGCCCCCTCCTCGTCCACGCCTCCATGCGGGTCGACCTCAAGGCGTGCGACTCGCCGCTGATCCAGGCCGCCGGCTGGGACCCGCGCGACCCGCTCGCCACGATCGGCGCCGTCATCGCCGTCGCCGACCTCGACCACGTCTGCTCCGCCACCCTCCAGGGCGGCTCCTGCGACTGCGGCCCCTGGGCCGAGCGCGGCCACCACCACTGGCGCCTCACCGGCGTCCGCCCCCTCCCCCGCCCCATCGTCGCCCTCGGACGCACCGACCTGTGGCAGCCCCACCCCACGCTGGTCAACGAGGTCGAGACGATGTTCGCCCTCAACCACTGAGGGCGTCGGCGGCTTCGCGGAGGCGGCGGAACTCGGCCGCGATGCGGTCGAGGGGCCAGCTCGCGTTGAGGCCGCTCGGGTTCGGCAGGACCCAGACCCGCGCGGAGCCGAACGCCTCGTCCTGCGGGCCTATCCGCGTGCGGGGGCGGCCGAACGCGGTGCGGTAGGCGGTGACGCCGGCGACCGCGAGGTAGGCGGGGCGGTGCCGTTCGACGAGGGCCCGGAGGCGGCGCCCGCCCTCGCGCAGTTCCTCCGCGGTCAGTTCGTCGGCGCGGGCCGTGGTGCGGTGCGCCAGGTTGGTGATGCCGAGGCCGTAGCCGGGCAGGAGGTCCTGCTCGGACGGGTCCAGGAGCCGGTCGGTGAAGCCCGAGCGGTGCAGGGCGGGCCAGAAGCGGTTGCCGGGACGCGCGAAATGGTGCCCGGTGGCGCCGGAGTAGAGGCCGGGGTTGATGCCGCTGAACAGGACGCGGAGCGTCCCGCCGTCCGGCGGCAGGACGTCGGGGATCACGCGGTCGCGGGCGGCCTCCAAGTCGGCCTTCGTGGGACGCATCGTGGGGCGCATCAGATCAGGTTACGGACGATCAGCACCACGGCGGACGTGCCCACGACGATGAGCAGCGCCGTGCGGAGCCGTCCGGCGTCCAGGTAGCGGCGCAGCGGCCCCGCGACGAGGAACCCGGTGATGACGAACGGGAGCAGCGCCAGGCCCGCGACGACCTGCCGCACCGGGAGGCGCCCCGCGGCCGCGAGCATCGTGAGCGACAGCAGCGCGCCGGCGATGAAGAAGACCGCCAGCGTCGCGCGGACGCGGGGGCCGCTCTCCCGCTGGTAGAGCAGCGCGATGGGCGGGCCGCCGATGCCGGACGCGGTCCCGGTCGTCCCGGAGACGACCCCGGCGGCGGCGAGCGTCCCGCGGTTGCGCGGCACCTGCCGCGACCACGTCGTCACCGCGAGGGCCGCGAGGACGACGAGGCCGATCACCACGCCGAGGACGCGCTCGGGCACGGCGGCGACCAGCCACACGCCGAACGGCGTCCCGGCCAGCCGGCCGCCGAACGCCCAGCCGAGCCCGCGCGGCTCGACGTGCCGGACCTCCTGGGCGAGGGTCGCGACGGGCAGGACGAGCGCGATGACGAGGATCGCGCCCGGCATCAGCGACGGGTACAGCATCGTCACGACGGGGGTCGCGACCAGCCCGACGCCGAGGCCGACGCTGCCCTGCACGATCGCGCCGGCCAGCGCGGCCAGGCCGCCGAACAGGAGGAAGTCGAGAGGCGGCACGCCGAGGACGCTACATTCCCACTTATCCGGTCTGTATCAGGCGGACGCGTCGGTGAGGCGCTGGAGCTGGTCGTCGGTCAGCGTCGTCCGGGCGGCCTCGACGAGGGGCGGCAGCTGGTCGAGGGTGCGGGCGCTGGCGATGGGCGCGGCGACGGTCGGCTGCGCGGCGAGCCAGGCGAGCGCCACGGTCGCGACGGCGGCCCCCTGCTCCTCGGCGACGATGTCGAGCGCGGCCAGCACCGCCCGCCCGCGCTCGGTCTCCAGGTGCTCGGCAGCCCGGCCCGCGCGGACGCTGTCGACCTTGGCGTCCGGGCGGTACTTGCCGGTCAGGAAGCCGGAGGCGAGGCCGTAGTACGGGACGGCGGCCAGCCCGTGCCGTTCGGCGATGTCGCGGCGCGCCCCCTCGTAGGTGTCGCGGGACACGAGGTTGTAGTGCGGCTGGATGGCGACGTAGCGCGCCGTGCCCGCCCGCTCGCTGAACTCCAGGGACGCCTCCAGCCGGTCGAGGTCGATGTTGGACACCGCGATGTGCCGCACCTTGCCCGCGGTGACCAGCTCGTCCAGCGCGGTCATGATGTCCTCGACCGGCACGGACGGGTCGTCGAAGTGCGTGAAGTACAGGTCGATGCGGTCGGTGCGGAGCCGCCGCAGCGAGTCGTCCGCGGCGGCCTTGATGTTCGCCGGGGCGAGCCCGCTCCGCTCGGGGTGCCGGCCGACCTTCGTCGCGATGACGATGTCGTCGCGGTTGCCGCGCGACGCCGTCCACTCGCCGATGATCGTCTCGGACTCGCCGCCGCTGTTGCCCGGCGCGGACGCCATGTAGGAGTCGGAGGTGTCGATGAAGTTGCCGCCGGCCGCCGCGTAGGCGTCCATGATCTCGAACGAGCGCTCCTTGCCCGCGGTCCAGCCGAAGACGTTGCCGCCGAGGCAGAGCGGGAAGACGTCCAGGTCACCGATCTTCTTCATGCCAGCCATACCCCGATCCAATCAGACGGTCCGGGACGGCCCATTCCCGCCGGACGCCCGGACACTCCTGGCACTATTTCCGTATGCTCACCGCTTGTCTCGCTTTCGCCGCCGTCGCGGCACTGCTGACGATCACCCCCGGCGTGGACACGATGCTCGTCCTGCGCAGCACCGTGACCGGCGGGCGGCGGCCCGGGCTGCTCGCCTCGACGGGCGTGGTCACCGGCCTGCTGTGCTGGGCGATGACGAGCGCGGTGGGCCTGACCGCGCTGCTGGCCGCCTCCCGCCTGGCGTTCGACGTCCTCCGCATCGCCGGCGCCTGCTACCTCCTGTGGCTCGGCGTGCGCGCGCTCTGGACGGCCCGCCGCGGAACGCAGGACCCCGCCGAGCCCGCGCAGACCCGGACGTCCGGCCTGACCGCCTTCCGCGCCGGCCTCACCACGAACCTGCTCAACCCCAAGGTCGGCGTCTTCTACATGAGCCTGCTGCCCCAGTTCGTCCCCGACGGCGCCTCGGTGTTCTGGACGAGCGCGCTGTTCGCCGCCATCCACGCCGCCGAGAGCCTCCTGTGGCTCGTCCTCATCGTCGCCGCGGCCGCCGCCGCCCGCCGCACCCTGGCCCGCCCCGCCGTGAAGCGCCGCCTCCAGCAGCTCACCGGCGCGGCCTTCATAGCCTTCGGCCTCCGCCTCGCCGCCGGGCACTAATTAGCTGTTCTGCCCCACGCGGAACGGGCCGCCCCCTCCTGGGAGCGGCCCGTTCCGGTGGTGCGGGTTACTTGCGGATCAGGTTGCGGAGGACGTACTGGAGGATGCCGCCGTTGCGGTAGTAGTCGGCCTCGCCCGGGGTGTCGATGCGGACGTCGACCTTGAACTCCTTGCCGTCGGCCTTCACCGTGACCTCGTCGGGGACGCCGCCCTCGTTCATCGCGGTGACGCCCGTGATGTCGAAGGTCTCGGTGCCGGTGAGGCCGAGCGACCCGGCGGACTCGCCGTCCTTGAACTGGAGCGGCAGGACGCCGAGGCCGATCAGGTTGGAGCGGTGGATGCGCTCGTAGGACTCGGCGATGACGGCGCGGACGCCGAGCAGCGCGGTACCCTTGGCCGCCCAGTCGCGCGACGAGCCGGAGCCGTACTCCTTGCCCGCGATGACGACGAGCGGGATGCCCTGCTCGATGTAGTTGCGGGAGGCGTCGTAGATGAACGCCTGCGGCGCGCCGTCCCGGGTGAAGTCGCGGGTGTAGCCGCCCTCGACGTCGTCCAGGAGCTGGTTGCGGAGCCGGATGTTGGCGAACGTCCCGCGGATCATGACCTCGTGGTTGCCGCGGCGCGAGCCGTAGGAGTTGAAGTCCTTGATCTCGACGCCGTTGTCCTGGAGGTACTGCGCGGCGGGCGTGCCGACCTTGATGGACCCGGCCGGGGAGATGTGGTCGGTGGTGACCGAGTCGCCCAGCTTCGCCAGCACGCGGGCGCCGTGGATGTCGGCGACCGGCTCCGGCTCGGCGCCCATGCCGTCGAAGTACGGGGCCTTGCGGACGTAGGTGGACGCGGCGTCCCACTCGAACAGGTCGCCGGTCGGGATGTCGAGGCTGGTCCAGCGCTCGTCGCCCTTGAAGACGTCGGCGTAGCTCTCGGTGAACATGTCCTGGCCGATGGACGACTCGACGATCGCCGAGACCTCCTCCGGCGCGGGCCAGATGTCGCGCAGGTAGACCGGGCCGTCGGTGCCCTCGGCGATCGGGTCGTTGAGGATGTCGATGTCCATCGTCCCGGCGAGCGCGTAGGCGATGACCAGCGGCGGCGACGCGAGGTAGTTCATCTTCACGTCGGGGCTGATGCGGCCCTCGAAGTTGCGGTTGCCGGACAGCACCGCGGTGACCGCCAGGTCGTTGTCGTTGACGGCCTTGGAGATCTCCGGCTGCAGCGGGCCGGTGTTGCCGATGCAGGTGGTGCAGCCGTACCCGACCAGGTTGAAGCCGATCTTGTCGAGGTACGGGGTGAGGCCGGCGCGCTCGTAGTAGTCGGTGACGACCTGCGACCCGGGCGCGAGCGAGGTCTTGACCCACGGCTTGCGCGTGAGGCCCCGCTCCACGGCGTTCTTGGCCAGCAGCGCCGCGCCGATCATCACGTACGGGTTGGACGTGTTGGTGCAGGACGTGATGGCCGCGACGGCGACGTGCCCGTGGTCGAGCTCGAACTCCGTCCCGTCCTCCAGCTTGACCGGGACGCGCTTGTGCGGCCGGCCGGAGCCGTTGGCGTCGACGTACCGCGGCTTGTCGCCCTCGGTCTCCTGCACGATCGCCGGGGAGTCGGAGGCGGGGAAGCTCTCGTTGGACGCCTCGTCCAGCGCGCCGAGGACGCTCTCGACGTAGTTCTGCACGTCCCGCCGCCAGGTGGCCTTGGCGTTGGCGAGGGAGATGCGGTCCTGCGGGCGCTTCGGGCCGGCCAGCGACGGGACGACCGTGCCGAGGTCGAGCTCCAGGTACTCGGAGAACTCGGGCTCCACCGACGGGTCGAGCCACAGGCCCTGCGCCTTGGCGTACGCCTCGACGAGCGCGATCTGCTCCTCGCCGCGCCCGGTGAGCCGCAGGTACTTCAGCGTCTCGTCGTCGATCGGGAAGATGGCGCAGGTGGAGCCGAACTCGGGGCTCATGTTGCCGATCGTGGCGCGGTTCGCCAGCGGCAGCGCGTGCACGCCCTCGCCGTAGAACTCGACGAACTTGCCGACGACGCCGTGCTGGCGGAGCATCTCCGTGATGGTGAGCACCAGGTCGGTCGCGGTCGTCCCGGCGGGGAGCTCACCGGTCAGCTTGAAGCCGACGACGCGCGGGATGAGCATCGAGATCGGCTGGCCGAGCATCGCGGCCTCCGCCTCGATGCCGCCGACGCCCCACCCGAGCACGCCGATGCCGTTCTCCATCGTCGTGTGCGAGTCGGTGCCGACGCACGTGTCCGGGTAGGCGACCCCGTTCCGGTCGAACACGACGCGCGCCAGGTGCTCGATGTTCACCTGGTGGACGATGCCGGTGCCGGGCGGGACGACCTTGAACTCGTCGAACGCCGTCTGGCCCCAGCGCAGGAACTGGTAGCGCTCCTTGTTGCGCTCGTACTCCCGCTGCACGTTCCGCTCGAACGCCTGCGGCGTCCCGAAGTAGTCGACGATCACCGAGTGGTCGATGACCATCTCGGCCGGCGCCAGCGGGTTGATCTTCGTGGGGTCGCCCCCGAGGTCCCGTACGGCCTCGCGCATCGTGGCGAGGTCGACCACGCACGGCACGCCGGTGAAGTCCTGCATGATCACCCGGGCGGGGGTGAACTGGATCTCCTTGCTCGGCTGGGCCTGCGAGTCCCACTGGGCGAGCGCGCGGATGTGCTCGGCGGTGACGTTCGCGCCGTCCTCGGTGCGCAGCAGGTTCTCCAGCAGCACCTTCAGGCTGTACGGGAGACGGGCCGCGCCCTCGACGGCGTCCAGCCGATAGATGTCGTACGACTTGTCGCCAACCTGCAGCTTGTCAAGGCTGCCGAAGCTGTTCGCGGACACGGACTCCTCCTCCATCGCCACCGCGCGTCCGGTCCGGGACATGAGCGCGCGGCGCTCTTCTTGATCTTCAAGTGTGCCCGTCCCCTGGGCCGACACGGGTGGCGGGACGGGTGCTCGTCTACCTTGATCCTGCCTTAGTCGGCCCGATCACCCACAATCAGGGCCGCCTAACTTCCGCAGCTTTTCTCTCGACGTCAAGCTATCCCCAATTTATCTCGACATCAAGCTACTTGCACCTCTACGCTCAACCCGCCGAGGCATCGGACGGGAAAGGCGGCGGAGTGGGCGTCGACTGGTACCGCATACGCCCCCGCTGCGACACCGACGCCTTCGACGCGGCCGTGCGAGCGCAGCGGGCGGCGTTCGTCGCGTCCCGGTGCTGGTTCCCCGACGAGTTCGGCCACCTGGACATCCCCGAGCCCGCCGACGGCCCCGACATCACCGCCCTGGTGGACGTCGACACCGGCCCCGGCAACGCGCATCGGGTGAACGCGCTCGTCCTCACCCCTCTCCTACCCGCCGAATGGCGCTTCACCATGTACCGGAGCTTCCACCCGGACGCGCTGCCCCCACACGTGCGGCGATGGCGGACACATATCAACGAGGTACGGAACGGCGGGCACCGCCCCTATCTGCGCGCCTGGCACACCTACTCGACCGGCCGGCGCCTCGCCGACGAGTGGTCATCACTCCGGCGCCGAGCCTCGGACGCGGTTACGCGCATGAACGCGTGGGCCGTCCGCCCCGAGTTGGTGGACGTACGCGAACACATCCTGTCGCTGCCGCCTCCCACCACAAGCCCGGCACCCCGCTGGGGCGACGAGTGCCAGGCCACCCCCATCGACCCCGCCCCGTACGTCCGTCTAGCCCGGGACTGGAACCGACGCGTCCCCGCCAACCAAAAGGTGCACGTGAGTCATCCGCCGTCCTTCACCGACTTCCTGAACGACGACTCCCCAGACGAAACCCTCAACTGGATGGAGGAGTCCGCCGAAGAGGGCTACGGCCTGCTCCTCAACTGGTAAACCCCCCAACAGCACAACGGCCTCGTCCATCGGAGGCGAGTTTCGCCCACACGATCTTTCCGCGATCACCGGGAGCCCGTCGCGCTCGTCCCGCAGTACCCGCACGACGATCGGCCCCTCACCGTGCCGGGACGCGTTGGTGACGAGTTCGCAGACCACGAGGCGCCCCACATGGTCGTCCTCGATCCCCCACCCGGCGAACCGCTCCGCGACGAACCGCCGGACCCGAAGAGCAGCATGTAATCCTTCATCGCCTACTACCTGCGTTTCTGCCGCAACCAGCGCGGGCTCTCCGGCGAAGCGGTGGGACGCATCATCACCGCCAGCAAGGCGACCGTTTCACGCATCGAGAACGGCATAGAGCGCCTGGACGCGCAACGCGCGGCCCTGCTCGACAAGGCATGGGAGACGGGCGGCGTCTTCTCGATCCTGATCTGGTACGCCAGCATCGGCCACGACCCCCAGTGGCTGGCCCAGTACAAGACCTTCGAGCAGCGAGCCCGCATCATGCGGGAGCAACTCGCGCACGTCCTCGAAATGGCGGAGCAGCCGAACATCGTCGTCCACGTGATTCCGCATCCGGGAGTGAGTGTGTGGAGGTCGGCCATCTCCCCCAGACGATCGCCTTCCGGGATTCCAAGAACCCGGATGGCCCCAAGCTGATCGTGGGACGGGACGAGTTCGCGGTCCTCCTGGCGACCTTGAAGCACTGAGGCTTCCCCCTATCGCCGGTCGGGGCGGACGATGTACCAGGCACCCGACGGTGTGACCCAGATCAGCAGGCCGGGCCAGACTTGGACGAGTCGCCAGTCGGGGCGCTGTTTCAAGCGGTGGTGGCGTCTGCAGAGGGGCGCCAGGTTGCAGAGGCACGTGACTCCGGGCCGCCACGGCACCGTGTGGTCCAGGTCGCACCGGTGGGATGGCTGGTTGCAGCTCGGAAACACACACGTGGCGTGCCGGGCTTCAACCTCTCGGCGCATCGCGGCGGGAGGCCGGTAGCCGGGCCGCCCGTGCACCTCGTCGTCCCCTCTGCACGCCGCCTCCCGGGCTTCGGCAAGCTCCTGCCGGATGCGCTGCACAGCGCGGCGAACGGCACCCGGCAGCTCCCGCGATGAGGCACGGCCGCTCACGTGGGCCAACCGCTGCCCGATCACGTCCGCCAGCATGAAAACCTCGGCATCAGCGCAAGCTCGCCCACCCACCGCATCGGCCTCGGCGGGGGCGACGCGGGACGATGCCAAGCGCACGCCCCCCAGGGCATGGAGGTGGGGTGCTGTCGTATGACTGCTCGCCATATCGCCAGGCTCCAATGCGAGAACATCGGACGCGCTCACCTGCGCTGGGACGGGAGCCGAATGACCAGGCCGGTGCGGTGCGAAATGGGTGGGTGCGGCCGTCTGCCGGAGGTCGGGACGACCATGCGCCTCCGCGGGAAGGGAAGGTCGGACATCGGCCGCCGGGACCGGCTGAGGAGTGTCGGCGCAGGTCTGGGTCAACAGGTCGCGGATCGCCTCGGGGAGAGGTGAGCCCTGGAGGAGTTGCTTGGCCAGGTCGGCCCGGATCATGTTGAGGGGGCGAGTGTCGCCATCCGACTTGATGCCGTGTGCGGCGGCGGTGATCTTGTTGTAGATGGCGTGGGCATCCTCGGTGGCGAGGTCGCACAGTGCCAGGTCGGAGGTCCCGGACGGGGTGTCCCACAGTTCGAGGCGCCGTTGCCGGACGGCTTCTCGTTTGCGTTCCGCGATGGCCTCTGGCGCCAGGCGCTGGACGATCCGCCTGATCCGGCGACGGAGTTGCCCGGTGGTCTGAGTGGACGCCTTCTCCAGCGCCGCAGCCTGGACCCGTTGGGTGGTCTGCTCGGGAAGGCCGTCGGTCAGGTCGCTGATGACACGAGCCTTGGCCAGGTCGACGCGTCCGGCCTCCAGTGCGGCGCCGGTGTCGGCGAGCGGGCCGGTGAGCTGTTCGGCGAGGTGGAGAAGGGTGGCCGAGGCGTTGCTGGTGATCGTGAGGGCGGCGGCGACTTCTTCGGTCACCGAGTCGCGGGCCGACAGGATCCGGTAGTCGGGGTCGCCGTCGGCCTCAGCGCGTGCGCGGCGCCCGGTGAGTTCTGCGATGGCCGCCAATTCCCGGGCCTGTGCCCAGGATGTCTGGCGGCGGGCCGCAGCCGCGACCTGGAGGAGTTCGTCGTCGGTCAGATCGGCCAGGCGCTCTTTTCCACCGGACAGGCAGATGGCCAGTTGCGGCCCCGGAGGGAACCACTCCTGATCTTCCCATTCACGCTGACCGCCAAGCACTACTGAGGGCGCTGAGGGCGCTGACATCGGAGCCACCTCCCATCTAAATCCGCTCCTTAATTGTAGCGCACCCCGGCATTGACATTGTCGACATTCTGGACACGCCACATTTCTGTCACCCCTTATCTTTCGCTCTCAGAAACAAAAGGACGCTCCTTGCGGTCTGCGTCCATCCAACGGTCGGTCGCGGGCTGAGCACGGCTTTATCGGGAATGGGGTGGTTGCTCTAGGCGGACGGTTGAGGTGACCCCTGCAGCCCAGCGCAAAACCCCAGGTAGTCACCGGCTGGAGTCACGTTGGTTGCGGTTGTCGGGTTGGGGTCTTGTGCTCGGGTGAAGGTCAGGCGCGTGGTCCGCCCAAAAGGCGCGCTTCGCGCGCCCCTTCACCGACAACCGGGGCCAGGGATGTCCTCGCTGCCCGTCCGTCCTTCCTGTGCCGCGCGCAGCGCGGCACACAGCAGCAACCACGCACCAAACAGCACGATAAACACCCATCCTCCAGCCACCGACCGCAACCAACGTGACAGCAACCGGCGCCAACTAAAAGAAGCGCGCCCGCCTACGGAAGGCCACCGCAACCGTCCACCTACAGCAACCACACAAAAACCGGTAAAAAGAAGACCCCAGCCCCACGCACACCAGACAGGGAAACGACAGAGGCAAACCGGCAACGGGAAACGTAACCACTACCAGCACCACAAGCATGGCCACCACCTCGACGAGGCATAGGTGCTGACCTCCGGGCAACGATGAGTTCCGCCGACCAGGACGGTCTACCCCAGTAGGACGGAACGACGGTGAAAGCTCGACCACCCGAGAGGACGTCAGATGACCACTACTCAGCCCAAGAGCACGAAGCTCGACAAGGAGTTCACGGCCCGCCTGCAGAAGAGTTCTGCCAAGGGCGGGTGGACGTACGTCGTCTGGCCCGAGTCGGCGACGTTCTTCCGGACGCGCGGGCTCGTCAAGGTCAAGGGCACCATCGACGGACACCCCTTCCAGGGCTCGTTCATGGCGCTCGGCGACGGCAACCACAAACTGGCCGTGAAGGCGGAGATCCGCCGGGCGCTCGGCAAGGACGTCGGCGATGAGGTCACCGTCCACCTCGCCGAGCGCCTCGGCTAGCCGGTCAGCCGACCAGCCAGCCAGCCAGCCAGCCAGCAAGTCAGCCAGCAGAGGCCAGCAGCTCAGCAGGTCAGCGGGTCAGAATCCGAGGTCGCTCCAGAAGGAGCAGTTGCTCGTCTTCGTGGTGTCAACACGGTGGATGCCGCCCGCCCCAGGCGCCAGCGACAGGACGTCGCCCGACGACCGGTAGCGCGGCCAGTGCGGGCCCTGCCGCGCCGCAGGCTTGCCGTTGTGGGCGAACGACGTCCAGTAGCCGACCATCGCGTCGGAGAGCCGGGTCTGCTCCGGGTTCAGGTCCCCGAGCAGGCCCGGGAACAGGTACGTCAGCTCGCTGGCGTGCTCGGCGCCCTCCTCGAAACCGGGAACGTCCAACAGCGGAGGGGCCGTACGGTCCGCGAACTGGTACGCGTACACCGGGACACCCGCACGCTTGAGCTGCTGGAACGCGTCCTGGTGCCGGCAGGCGGACAGGACCTCGTTGGAGTCCGTCTGGACGGTGGCGAGCGCGACCCTGGGGTCCGGGTAGTCGGACGCCGGGTAGCGGGCCAGGATCGCATCGGCGGCGGCACCGTAGGTGGAGCGGACGATGTCCTCGTACTCTGCGGCGGTGATGGGGTTCGGATAGGCGAGCGAGACGAACAGGCGCCACTCGTCCAGGGTGTTGCCGTGCATGACCGGCACCCGGTTGAAGCGGCCCCGTTCGATCGCCTCAGCGGGCTGCAGCGGCAGGACGCGGTCGCCGCCCGCGACGGGGCCGACGTTCAGGCCCTTGGCCTCGAAGACCTCCAGCAGCGTCTTGACGGGCACCGCGCGCAGGCACGCGGCGTCGGCGGCGGGTGAGCCCTTGGCGCAGCCCACGGCCTCCGCGAGCGCCGCTCCCTCGTCCTCGGCGGACGCTTCGGTGCGGACGGGCGCGACGCAGGTGAAGCTCTGCGCGATGACCTTCTGGAACAGGCCCGCGGCGGTGGGCGAGGCGAGGTTGGCGCACGCGTCCTGGGCGCCGGCGGACTCGCCGAACATCGTCACGTTCCGCGGGTCGCCGCCGAAGGCCCCGGCGTTGCGCTGCACCCAGCGCAACGCCGCCTGCTGGTCGAGCAGGCCGTAGTTGCCGGCCTGGTAGCGGCGGTCGGCGCCGTTCTCCAGGCCCTGGTGCGCGAGCCAGCCGAACGGGCCGAGGCGGTAGTTGACGGTGACCACGACGACGTCGCCGTCCGTGGCGAGCTTGGCGGCGTTGTAGATGCTCCCCGCGCCGGTCACGTTGCCGCCGCCGTGCACCCACACCATGACGGGCAGGCCGCGCCGGTGGCGGCGCGCGCTGTCCGGTGTGGTGACGTTCAGGTAGAGGCAGTCCTCGGCGTAGGACGTCGGACCGCCGTAGGGCGCGGGGAGCTGCGCGCACTGGTCGCGCGGGGCCGTGGCGTCGTAGACGCCCTGCCACGGGCGCGCGGGCTGCGGTGGCCGCCAGCGCAGGTCGCCGGTCGGCGGTGCGGCGAAGGGGATGCCCTGGAAGATCCGGTAACCGGGCTGGGACTGGCCGCGTACCGGCCCGAGGTCGGTGCGGACGACGGCGGACGGTTCCGGCGCCCGCTGCTGGGCCATGGCCGGAGCGGCGGCTCCTCCTAAGAGAAGCGCGGACGCGAGCAGCGGGATGGCGGTGAGCCTCACGAGGTCCCCTTTCGGCATGATCCTTCTGACGCCCCCCGATCACAAATGAGAACCCGTTTCCAGTGGGGATGCAAGAGACCCGGTGCGCAGATCGTCCGGTAAGTGATCGTTGTACTGTTCCTCCCGTGACCCCGGAAAACACCGTCTCGCTGGGACGACGCCTCTGGACGATGCTGGTCGTGCTCGGCTTCGTCGGGCAGCTCGCCTGGACGGTCGAGAACATGTACCTGAACGTGTTCGTCTACGACACGATCAGCGGGAACCCCGACGTGATCGCGGCCATGGTGGCGGCGAGCGCGGTGGCGGCGACGGTCGCGACGCTGACGATCGGCGCGCTGTCGGACCGGATGGGGCGCAGGCGCGCGTTCATCGCCGGCGGCTACGTGGTGTGGGGCCTGTCCACGGCGGCGTTCGGGCTGGTCAGCGTGGACGCGGTCGCGGAGGTCGCGCCGTTCGCGGACGCGGTCGTGGTCGCGGCGGTCACCGTCGTCGTCCTCGACTGCGTGATGTCGTTCCTCGGCTCGGGCGCGAACGACGCCGCGTTCCAGGCCTGGGTGACGGACGTGACCCGGACCGAGAACCGGGGACGGGTCGAGTCGGTCCTGGCCGTCATGCCGCTGATGTCGATGCTGGTCGTCTTCGGCGGGTTCGACTGGATGACGCGGGACGGCCAGTGGTCGCTGTTCTTCCTCGTCATCGGGCTGATCATCGCGGTGGCCGGGGTCGTGGCATGGATCTTCGTCCGCGACCGGCCGGTGGACAGCGCCGACAGGCCCGAGGGCGGGTACCTCACCGCCCTCGTCCACGGGCTGCGTCCCTCGGCGGTGCGCGAGAACCCGGGCCTGTACCTCGCGCTCTCGGCGTGGTGCGTGTGGGGGATCTCCACGCAGGTCTTCCTGCCGTACCTGATCATCTACCTGGAGCGGTACCTGGAGATCACGGGGTACGCGCTCGTGCTCGCCGTCGTCCTGACGGGCGCGTCGGCGGTCACCGTGCTGGCCGGGCGGGTCATCGACCGGGTCGGGAAGGTCCGGTTCCTCGCACCGGCGATCGCCGTGTACGCGGCGGGGCTGCTGCTGATGCCGCTCGCGCGCGGCATGGTCCCGGTGATCGGCGCCGGTCTGGTGCTGATGTCCGGGTTCATGCTGGTGCTGGCGCCGGTCGGCGCGCTCGTCCGGGACTACACGCCACCGGGACGCGCCGGGCACGTGCAGGGGCTCCGGATGGTGTTCGCCATCCTCGTCCCCATGATCGTGGGACCGTGGCTCGGCGCCGCCGTCATCAAGGGCGCGGACGAGCGCTACGAGGAGCTCGGCGTGGTCAAGCACGTCCCGACCCCGGCCATCTTCCTGGCCGCGGTGGCCGTGCTGGTGCTGATCGTCCCGCCGGTGCTGGCGCTGCGCCGCCGGGACGCGCGGACGAAGGAGGCGGTGTGATGCTCACCAGGTGGGGCAAGGCGCTCGATCCGGACACGGTGCTGCCGGAGTATCCGCGGCCGCAGCTCGTCCGCGCCAGTTACCTCAACCTCAACGGGCGCTGGGAGTACGCGTTCGCCGACGCCGCTCCGGACGGGCCGGCGGAGTACGAGGGCGAGATCGTCGTCCCGTTCTCGCCCGAGTCGGCCCTGTCGGGGGTCGACCGGCAACTGCTCCCGCACGAGACGCTCTGGTACCGGCGGGACGTCCGGCTGCCGGAGGGGTTCCGTCCCGAGGGGCACCGGGTCCTGCTGCACTTCGGGGCCGTCGACCAGACCTGCCGGGTGACGGTCAACGGACGGGAGGCGGGCCGGCATGAGGGCGGCTACCTCCCGTTCTCCTTCGACATCACCGACCTCCTGGAGGACGGCGCCGGAACCCTGGTGGTGGAGGTCCAGGACCCGTCCGACACGGGTGACCGCGGCTGGGGGAAGCAGAAGCTGAAGCGCGGCGGCATCTGGTACACGGCCCAGTCCGGCATCTGGCAGACGGTGTGGATCGAGTGCGTGCCCGAGGTGCACGTCGAGCGGCTGACGCTCGTCCCGCACCTGGACGAGTCGTGCGTCGAGGTGACGGTCCACGCAGCCGCCGGCAGCGCCCGTATCGAGCTTCATGCGGACGGCGAGGTCGTCGCACGCGCCGAATCGAACGCCGGCGAGCCCGTCCGGATCCCGATTCCGGACGTCCGTCCCTGGAGCCCGGAAGACCCCTTCCTCTACGGCATCACGGTGGAACTCGGCACTGACCGGGTCGAAGGCTACGTCGGGATGCGGTCGTTCGGCGTCGGTCCCGACGAGGACGGCGTCCCGCGGCTGCTGCTCAACGGCCGCCCCTACTTCCACGCCGGTGTCCTCGACCAGGGCTACTGGTCGGACGGCATGTACACGGCGCCGTCCGACGAGGCGCTGGTGCACGACATCGCCACCATGAAGGCCCTCGGGTTCACCATGCTCCGCAAGCACATCAAGGTGGAGCCGCTGCGCTGGTACTACCACTGCGACCGGCTCGGCATCCTGGTCTGGCAGGACATGGTGAACGGCGGCGGCCCGTACCGTCCCGAGGTCGTCACGGCACCCGCCGTGCTCCCGCTGCGCCTCGACGACCGCAGGCACAAGCGTTTCGGACGTGACGACGCCGGCTCCCGCGCGCGCTTCCGCGAGGAGACGCGGGAGACGATCGAGCACCTGCGCAACGTGGTGAGCATCGCCGTCTGGGTGCCGTTCAACGAGGGCTGGGGCCAGTTCGACGCGGCCGACATCGCCGCCGAGGTCAAAGCGCTCGACCCCACCAGGACGATCGACCACGCCAGCGGATGGCACGACCAGGGCGCAGGCGATCTGCGCAGCCTCCACGTGTACTTCCGCAAGTTCCGCGTCCCGCGCCGAACGGACCACCGCGTGCTCGTCCTGTCCGAATACGGCGGATACAACCTGCGGGTCGACGGCCACGCCTTCAACGACAAGGACTTCGGCTACAAGCGCTACGACTCCGCCGCGCGCCTCGGCGCCGCGTTCGCGCGGCTGCACGCGCGGCAGATCGTCCCGGCGATCCCGCGCGGGCTCAGCGCGACCGTCTACACCCAGCTCTCCGACGTGGAGGACGAGCTGAACGGCCTGCTCACCTACGACCGCGAGGTGTGCAAGCTGCCCGAGGACCTGGTCCGCGCGGTGAACGCGCGCCTCACCAGCGCGGTCGGCGCGGCGGTCACCAGCGCTGCCGGGCCTCCTCCGCCCACCCGGTGAGCCCGTCGACGTCGATCCAGGCGCCGTCGTCGGTCTGGACGCGCCCGCTGAAGTGCCCGAAGCACTGGTGGGTCTCGGTGCCGACGACGCCCAACTCGGTGCGCGACACCTTCTCGTGGAAGGGACGGAACTCGATCTCGACCCGCTTCCCGGCAATCGTCCAGGGACGCAGCCAGTCGGACGTGTCGTAGGTCCAGGACAGCTCCTCGCCGATCTTGTGCAGACGCCCGTCCACGAAGACCGCGTTCTCGGTCATGCCGGTGCCGTCCGTCCACTTGCCGCCGAACTGCAGCGCCAGGCCGGGCCCGCTCGCCGCCGCCCAGTTCCACGTCATCCGGTAGGGCCACTTGCCGCGCCCGTGGTCGAGGACGGCGAAGGCCCCTTCCTCGATCTCGTACTCCCCCGAGGGCAGCGTCAGCCGCCCGGCCACCGGACGCCCGACGTCCTTCACCGTGTACTGGAACCGCCGGGACCCCCACGGGATCACCACGCCGAGCGACTCGTGCCCCTCCGGCAGCGGAACCTCCACATCGAGGTCGACCACGCCGGGCGCCAAGGCCCGCACCCGCGACCCCGACGGGCTCTGCCGGACGCCGACCGCCACTCCCCCGCCCCGCACGGACGCCTCGCCCGCACCGCTGCGGTCGGGGAACACGGCGCCGCGCGCGAACGGCACCACGGCGTCCTTCGCGAACTCCTCGCCGGTCTCGCGGTCGAGCACCCACACGCCGTGCACCCCGGCGTAGTCGATCGACGAGGCCACCAGCCCGACGATGTGCCGGGGCGTGACGATCCCCCAGTACTCCCACCTCTTCACCCGCCCCCACCCGCGCAGGTTGGCGCGGTGCAGCGGCTTCCGCGTCCAGCCGACCGCGTCCGGGTCGAGGCGCCCGTCCGGCAGGCACAGCTCGACGGGCTCGGTGATCTCACGCTCATGCGTCAGCTGGGTCGGCATGGTCAAAGACTAGGGGGCCGACCGCGACGGCATGCCCGCACGCCCCCTCGCCGGGCCGCTTCGCGGCGGCCGTGGCGCCGCTCCCTCTGCAACGGTTCAGGGGCAGGACACGCGGCGTTTAAATAAGTCCATACCTCGGCCAGAGTTTTTCTGGTGCCGTACCTGCCGATCTCTCCATGGTGATCATTGAACCGCCCTGGAGCGCCGCGGAGCACGACCGCGCGCTGGACCGGCTCGCGGCGCGGGAGAACTTTCCGGTGGCGGCGCGGCTGCTGCCCGCCCGGCACCGCGCCGATCTGCGGGCCGTCTACGGCTTCGCGCGGCTCGTCGACGACATCGGCGACGAGGCGCCGCCGGAGCAGCGGTCCAAGCTGCTCGGCCTCGTGGACGACGACCTGGACCGCGTGTTCGCCGGCCGGACGCCGAGCCTGCCGCAGCTGAGGCGGCTGGCGGGGACGGTGCACGCGCACCGCGTCCCCGAGGAGCCGTTCCGCGATCTCGTCCGGGCCAACCGGCGGGACCAGGTCGTCCACCGCTACGAGACGTTCGATGAGCTGAGGGGCTACTGCGCGCTGTCCGCCGCGCCGGTGGGACGCATCGTCCTGCACCTGTTCCGCGCGCACCGGCCGGCACTGGTGGCGGCGTCCGACGACGTGTGCACGGCGCTGCAGGTCATCGAGCACTGCCAGGACGCCGGGCAGGACTACCGGGCCGGGCGCGTCTACCTGCCCGGCGAGGACCTGCGGCGGTTCGGCTGCGCCGAGGAGGACCTCGGTCGCGCGGTGACGCCGACGCGGCTGCGCGGCGTGCTGGCGCTGGAGGCCGGCCGCGCCGCCGAGCTGCTGGACCGGGGCACGCCGCCGCTCATGGCCGGGCTGACCGGATGGGCGCGGATCGCGGTCGCCGGCTACGTGGCGGGCGGGCGCGCGGCGCTGTCGGCGCTGGCGCGCGGGCACTACGACGTCCTCGCGCGCCAGTTGCGCGCGCGGCGCGCGGCGGTGCCCGTCCGATGGGTGCGCGTTCTTGAAGGGGGACGGCGATGACGGTGGTGCCCAGAGCGCGCGCGAGCGCGGACGCACCGCACGGTCGAGGGAGGACGGCGATGACGGTGTCGCCCGGGGGGCGCGCGCGAGCGCGCACGCACCGCACGGTCGAAGGGGGACGACGGCGATGACGGCGCTGGAGGCGTGCGAGCGTTCCGAGCGGGTGGTCGAGGCGTACCGGCACTGCGAGCGGGTCGTCCGCGAGGAGGCCCGCAACTTCTCCTACGGGATCCGGCTGATGCCGGCGCCGAAGCGGCGGGCGATGAGCGCGATCTACGCGTTCGCGCGCGGCATCGACGACATCGGGGACGGCCCCGAGCCGGCGTGCGTGCGGCTCGACCTGCTCGACCGGACGCGGCGGCGGCTGCTGACCGTCCAGGACGTGCTGCGGCGCCGCGCCGACGTCCGGGCGCTGGAGGGGCATCCGGTGCTGACCGCGCTGGCGGACGCGGCGGGCCGCTACCCGATCCCGCTGGAGGCGTTCGACGAGCTGATCGACGGTTGCGAGAACGACGTGCGGGGCGCCGACTACGACACCTTCGACGACCTGCTGCGCTACTGCCAGCGGGTCGCGGGGACGGTCGGGCGGCTGTCGCTCGGGGTGTTCGGGTCGGACGGCCGGCAGCGCGCGGAGGGCCTCGCCGACTCGCTCGGCGTCGCGCTGCAGCTCACCAACATCCTGCGCGACCTGCGCGAGGACCGGCTGGCGGGCCGCACCTACATCCCGCGCGAGGACCTGGACCGGTTCGGCTGCACGCTGGAGCTGGACGAGTCGGGCACGTTCATCGACCCGCCGTGGCGGCTGAACAAGCTGGTCGGCTTCCAGGCGGAGCGGGCCCGCGCCTGGTACGCCGAGGGGCTGCGGCTGCTGCCGCTGCTGGACCGCCGCAGCGCCGCCTGCACGGCGGCGATGGCGGGCATCTACCGGCGGCTGCTGGACACGATCGCCGCGCAGCCGTCGATCGCGCTGCACAGCCGGGCCTCGCTGCCCACATGGCAGAAGGCCGTCGTGGCGGCGCGCGCGCTGTCGGGGGTGGAGCGGTGAGCGTCGTCATCGTCGGCGGCGGGCTCGCGGGCATCAGCGCCGCCATCGCGCTGCAGGAGTCGGGCGTGCCGGTGACGCTCGTGGAGTCCCGGCCGTGGCTGGGCGGCGCGACGCACTCGTTCGTCCGGGGCGAGCTGAGCGTCGACAACGGGCAGCACGTGTTCCTGCGGTGCTGCTCGGCCTACCAGGGGCTGCTGCGCAGGCTCCGCGCCGACCACCTGGTGGAGGTGCAGGACCGGTTCGACGTCGCCGTCCTGCGGCCGGGCGCGGCGGCGGCGCGGCTGCGGCGGGCACGGCTGCCGAGCCCGCTGCACCTGCTGCCCGCGCTGGCCCGCTACGCGCCGCTGGCGCCCGGCGACCGGCTCCGCGCGATGCGCGCCGCGGCCGGGCTGGGCCGCCTCGACCCCGCCGACCCCGTCCTCGACACCCTGTCGGCGGGGACGTGGCTGGCCGAGCGGGGGCAGCGGGCGTGGGCGCGGCAGGCGCTGTGGGGGCTGTTCATCACGGCCGCACTCAACGCCGAGGTGGACGACGCGGCGATGGGCCTGTCGGCGATGGTGTGCAAGCGGGCGCTGCTGGGCCGCGCCGACGCCGCCGACATCGGGATCCCGCTCGTCCCGCTGGAGGAGCTGCACGGCGGCCCGGCGCTGCGCCGCATCGCCGAGATGGGCGGGACCGTCCGGCTGAAGTCGAAGGTCGAGGCCGTCACCACCGACCCGAAGGTGGTGGTGGACGGCGAGCCGATGGCCGCCGACGCGGTGATCATGGCGGTGCCGCACGAGGCGGCGGCGCGGCTGCTGCCCGCGCAGGCGCTGCCGGAGCCGCTGCGCTGGCCCGAGCTGGACGCCAGCCCCATCGTGAACGTGCACGTCGTCTACGACCGCAAGGTCATGGACGCGCCGTTCGCCGCCGCGGTCGCCTCGCCCGTCCAGTGGGTGTTCGACCGGACGGCGGTCAGCGGGCTGCGCCGCGGCCAGTACCTGGCGGTGTCGCTGTCGGCCGCCGACCGGTGGATCGACATGCCGACCGCCGAGCTGCGCGCCCGGTTCGTCCCGGAGCTGCGGCGGCTGCTGCCGGCCGCGCGGGGCGCCGCCGTCCGCGAGCTGTTCGTGACGCGGGAGCGGCGGGCGACGTTCCGGCAGAGTCCCGGCAGCGCCGCGGCCCGGCCGAGCGCGGCGACGCGGGCACCGGGGCTGTTCCTCGCCGGCGCGTGGACCGACACGGGCTGGCCCGACACGATGGAGGGCGCCGTGCGCAGCGGCCTCACCGCCGCGCGCCTGGTCCGCCGCCACCTGGAGGGGGCGAGGGACCGATGACGCGCCCACCCGCCGGCTCTCAACCGATCCATCACCGCTTGGAAAGGGGTGAGGGACCGGTGACCGCCGCACCATCCATCGGCTCTCAACCGATCCATCGCCACTTGGAAGGGGTGAGGGACCGGTGACCGCCGCACCATCCATCGGCTCTCAACCGATCCGTCACCACTTGGAGGGGGTGAGGGACCGGTGACCGCCGCACCATCCATCGGCTCTCAACCGATCCATCGCCACTTGGAGGGGGTGAGGGACCGGTGACTGCCGTTCCGGTCTCGATGACCGATGTCCGGGAGCTGGTCGACGGTGCGCTGCGCGCCGCCGTCGGCCGGCTCGATCCGCGCACGTACCGTGTCGCGGCCTACCACCTCGGCTGGACGGACGAGGAGGGCCGTCCGCGCAAGGCGCCCGTGGGGAAGGCGCTCCGTCCGGCGCTCGCCCTGCTCTCGGCGCGCGCCGCGGTGGCGCCGCCCGAGAGCGCGCTGCCGGGAGCGGTCGCGGTGGAGCTGACCCACGCGTTCTCGCTCCTGCACGACGACATCATGGACGGCGACCGCACCCGCAGGCACCGTCCCGCCGCATGGACGGTGTTCGGCGAGCCGTCGGCGATCCTGGCCGGCGACGCGCTCCTCGCCCTCGCCGGCGAGGTCCTGCTGGAGGCGCCCGGCCAGGGCTCGGCGAAGGCGGCGCGGGCGCTGTCCACCGCCACGCGCCGCCTCATCGCCGGCCAGTCGCTCGACATGGACTTCGAGACGCGCCGGCAGATCAGCGTGGACGAGTGCGTGGCGATGGCGTCCGACAAGACCGCCGCGCTGCTGGCGTGCTCCTGCTCGATCGGGGCCGTCCTGGACGGGGCGCCGGAGTCGCTGTCGGACGCGCTCGAAGCGTTCGGCGCGGAACTCGGCGTCGCGTTCCAGCTGGTGGACGACCTGCTCGGCATCTGGGGCGACCCCGAGACCACCGGGAAGCCGGCCATGTCGGACCTGCGGTCCCGCAAGATGTCGCTGCCGGTCGTGGCCGCGCTGAACTCCGGCGCGCCGGAGGCCGCGAAGCTCGCCGAGCAGTACGCGCGGCCGGAGCCGTCCGAGGACGACCTGGCCGAGACCGCCGCGCTCGTGGAGGCCGCGGGCGGGCGCGCCTGGGCGGAGCTCGAGGCCGAGAGCCGCATCCAGCGCGCCGCCGAGGCGCTGCTGTCCGCCCGCCTGCCGGACTCCGTCCGCGCCGAGTTCCTCCGCATCGCCGACTTCGTCACCCGCCGGGACCACTGAGAGATCCGGAACTGCCGATGACAACGCTGGAAACACCGGAAACACCCGAGGCCACCGCGCCGCGGACCGCCGCCGAGGCGCTGGAGGCCGCCCGCGACCACCTGCTGCTGCTCCAGTCCCCGCAGGGCTGGTGGAAGGGCGAGCTGCAGACCAACGTCACGATGGACGCCGAGGACCTGCTGCTGCGCGAGTTCCTCGGCATCCGCACCGACGAGGACACCCATGAGGCGGCCCGCTGGATCCGGTCGCAGCAGGCGCCCGACGGGACGTGGGCGAACTTCCACGACGGCCCGCCGGACCTGTCCACGACCGTCGAGGCGTACGTGGCGCTGCGGCTCGCCGGGGACCTGCCGGACGCCGGGCACATGATCCGCGCCGCCGCCTACATCCGCAGCGAGGGCGGCGTCCCGGCGACCCGCGTGTTCACCCGCTTCTGGCTGGCGATGTTCGGCCGCTGGCCGTGGGACGAGCTGCCGGTCGTCCCGCCGGAGATGCTGTTCCTGCCGCGCTGGTTCCCGCTGAACGTCTACGACTTCGCGTGCTGGGCGCGGCAGACGATCGTCCCGCTGGCGGTCGTGGGGGCGCTGCGTCCCGTCCGGCCGCTGCCGTTCGGGCTGGACGAGCTCGTCCCCGACTACGACGTCCCGCGGCCGAGGAGGCGGGCGCTGCCCGGCTGGGACACGGCGTTCGCGGCGCTCGACACGGCCCTGCACGCGTACCAGCGGCACGCGCCCCGGCGGCGCCCGCTGAAGGGGGTGCGGGACGCGGCGCTGCGCCGCGCCGGCGAGTGGATCGTCGCGCGGCAGGAGCGGGACGGGTCGTGGGGCGGCATCCAGCCGCCGTGGGTGTACTCGCTGCTGGCGCTGCACCTGCTCGGCTACGGCCTCGACCACCCGGTCATCCGGCGCGGCCTGGACGGGCTCGAGCGGTTCACGATCCGGGACGAGCGGGGGCGGCGGCTCGAAGCCTGCCAGTCCCCCGTCTGGGACACCGCCCTCGCGATGAACGCGCTCACCGACGCGGGCTTGAGCGCCGGGCATCCGGCGCTGGAGCGGGCCGCGGAATGGGTGATCGGCGAGGAGGTGCGGGGCCCCGGCGACTGGTCGGTGCGGCGCCCCGACCTGCCGCCCGGCGGATGGTCGTTCGAGTTCGACAACGACGTCTACCCCGACGTCGACGACACCGCCGAGGTCGTGATCGCGCTCGACCGCGTCCGGCACCCGAAGGCGGAACCGGCGATCGAGCGGGGCGTCCGCTGGATGGCCGGGATGGTGTCGGCGGACGGCGGGTTCGGCGCGTTCGACGCCGACAACACGCGCACGCTGTGCCGCAGGCTGCCGTTCTGCGACTTCGGCGAGGTCATCGACCCGCCGTCCGCCGACGTCACCGCGCACGCCGTGGAGGCGCTGGCGCACCGGGGCATGGCCGACTCGCTCCTCGCCAAGCGGGCCGTGGTGTGGCTGCTGAAGGCGCAGGAGCCGGACGGCTCCTGGTTCGGCCGGTGGGGCGCCAACCACGTGTACGGGACGGGCGCCGTCGTCCCGGCGCTGATCGCGGCGGGCGTCCGGCCGGAGAAGCCGGTGATCCGGCACGCGGTCGGCTGGCTGGCCCGCCACCAGCGCGACGACGGCGGCTGGGGCGAGGACCTGCGCTCCTACCGCGACCGGTCCTGGGTCGGGCACGGGACGTCGACCGCGTCGCAGACCGCGTGGGCGCTGCTCGCGCTGCTCGCCGCCGGCGAGCGCGGCCCGGTCGTCGAACGCGGGATCCGGTGGCTCGTCGAGCACCAGCGCCCGGACGGGACCTGGGACGAGGACCACTTCACCGGCACCGGGTTCCCCGGCGACTTCTACATCAACTACCACCTGTACCGGCTGGTGTTCCCGCTCTCGGCGCTGGGCCGGTACCTGAAGGGATCCTGACCATGGGGATGCCACTGCGGCAGAGCCTGCGCGTCGGCGGGTACGTCCTGCGCAACAAGCTGGCCGGGCGGACGAAGTACCCGCTGATCATGGAGCTGGAGCCGCTGTACGCGTGCAACCTGGCCTGCGCGGGCTGCGGGAAGATCCAGCATCCGGCGGACGTGCTGAAGCAGCGGATGCCGGTCGAGCAGGCCATCGCGGCGGTCCGCGAGTGCGGGGCGCCGATGGTGTCGATCGCGGGCGGCGAACCGCTCATGCACCCGCAGATCGGCGAATTGGTCGAGCGGCTGGTCGAGATGAAGCGGTACGTGTTCCTGTGCACGAACGCGGCGCTGATCCCGAAGAAGATCGACCGGTTCGAGCCGTCGCCGTACTTCGCGTGGGCCGTCCACATCGACGGGCTGCGGGAGCGGCACGACGCGTCCGTGTGCAAGGAGGGCGTGTTCGACCAGGCGGTCGAGGCGGTGAAGATGTGCCAGGAGCGCGGCTTCCGGGTCACGACGAACACGACCGTGTTCAACACCGACACGCCGCAGACCGTCATCGACGTCCTCGACTACCTGAACGACGACCTGCGCGTCGACCAGATGATGATCTCGCCGGCGTACGCCTACGAGAAGGCGCCCGACCAGGACCACTTCCTCGGCGTGCAGGAGACCCGGAACCTGTTCGCCAAGGCGTTCGCGGACGGCCGGCGCAAGCGCTGGCGGTTCAACCACTCGCCGCTGTTCCTCGACTTCCTCGAAGGGAAGATCGACTTCCCGTGCACGGCGTGGGCGATCCCGTCGTACTCGCTGAAGGGCTGGCAGCGGCCCTGCTACCTGATGGACGACGGCTACTGCGACACCTACCGGGAGCTGCTCGACACGACCGACTGGGACGCCTACGGCCGCGGCCGCGACGACCGCTGCGCGAACTGCATGGCGCACTGCGGCTACGAACCCACGGCCGTCTTCGCGACGATGAACTCGCTCAAGCAGTCCCTACGCGCAATGCGCAGCGTCTAGACGACTCGCGCCGCCGGGCAGCCCGCCGCCGGGCTGGGCGCTTGGGCTCGCTGCCGGTGAGCGTCCGAGAGGCTCCATCGGCTCGTTGGCCACGGCGTCCTGCACCGCTGGGTTACTCAGGCTCGTTGGCCACGGCGCCGTGCACCGCTGGGTTACTCAGGCTCGTCTCGGTGGCGCTTGGGCTCGCCGGCGGTGAGCGGTTGATCGGGGGCGTCCTGAGCTGCTGGGTTACTCGGGTTCTTCGCGGAGTTCTTCGATGACGTCGTGGACGGCGTCCATGAAGGCGTCGGCGTCGTCGGCGAGGCCCGGGTCGAGGGAGACGCCGAAGCACAACTCGCGGTCGACGCCGAGCGCGGCGATCGCGAGCGGTGCGCCGGGGGCGAGCGGGACGATCGGGTAGACGGCGGTGAGCGGCGCGCCGGCGAGGCTGAGCGGCTTGTCCGGGCCCGGCAGGCTCGACACGGTGCCCTGGAGGAAGCGGCCGCTGTAGGACATGCGGGCGAAACGGGCGTGCAGCGGGCCGGGCATGACGCGCCCCGCCTGCCACATCACGAACCAGGCGGCCTGCGCGCGGGTCCCGGACCGCAGCACGCGGCTGCGCTCGGCGATCAGCGCGAGGCGGTCGGGCTCGGCCATCTTCCCGACGGGCAGGTCCACCATGACGGCGGTGGTGTGGTTGCCGACCATCGCGCTGCCGGGCGGCCGCATCATGAGCGGCACGGCGACGCGGCAGGTGTCGGGCCGTCCGTCGTCCTCGCTGACGACGCGGTTGAGCGCGCCCGCCACCGCGCACAGCACGACGTCGGTGACCCGGGCGTCGTAGCGGCGCCCCACGTCCCGGACCGTCGCGAGCGGCAGTCGCATCGAGCCGAACCGGCGCTCGGACGTCCCGCCGGCGGGCAGCCGCTCCGGCTTCGCCACGGCGGTGGCGAGCTGGCCGAGCCCGACCACGGTCGCGAGCGCCTTCTGGAACGGCCTGCGCGGGAACCGGGCGCCGAGGTTGTCGGGCGGCGGCTCCATCAGGTACATGGCCTGCGCGACGATGCCGACGCCGTCCGCGACGACGTGGTGCATCAGGTAGACGACGGCGGTGCGGCCGGGCTCGGCGCCCTTCATCACGACCATCCGCCACGGCGGCCGGTCGAGCGGCAGCCGCTCCGACTGGATCTCGGCGACGGCGGCGCGCAGCCCGGCCATCCCGTCGACGTGCCGCTCGGCGACGTGCCATTCCCAGTCGACCGGGTCGTGGTCGCGCCAGACGGGGCGGCGCCAGCGGCCGCGGCGGACGAGCCGCTGCCGGAAGCGGGGCAGTCCGGGGAGCCGCTCGCGGATGACGCGGACGAGGTCGTCGCGTCCGACCTCGCCCCGCGAGGTGTCGAGCATGATGACGCCGCCGGCCTGCTGCGGCGCCGCGGGCGTCTCCACGGAGAGGAAGAAGGCGTCGGGTCCCTGGACGCGGCCGACGGACGGATGGGCGATGCGCTCGGCGATGTACACAGAGACCACCACAAAGGGGACGGCGGCCACCGCGTCCACGAGGAAGTGGTTCGCGGTCGCCAGGATGACGTAGAGGGTAAGAAGGATGTGCCCGACGTTCAACCACTGCACCCACCGCTTCGCCTTCACGCGGGCGAGCTCGACGCCGACCCACAGCGTCCAGGCCATGTGCAGGGAGGGGACGGCGGCGTACCGGTCGGCGTGCTCGACCATCGGCGAGCCCCATGACCCCCATGTGCGGCCCTCGAGGACGGTGTCGACGAAGCCGAGGTCGGGTATCAGCCGCGGCGGCATGACGGGGAACAGCGCGAAGCAGGCGAGGCCGGCCAGGTTGAGCATGACGAACGCGTTGCGGGCCGTCCGGTACCGCTCGGGATGGCGGAGGAATAACCAGGTCAGCAGCGCCAGCGCGCTCGCGATGTAGGTGATCGCGTACTCGTAGTTGGCGAGGACGCGGAGGGCCGGCTGGTCCGCCAGCCAGCCGTTGAGGGCCGGCTCGATGTCGATGTGCAGGGCCTGCTCGAACCGGTACAGCATCTCCCCGTGGCCGCGGGCCGCCGCCTGCCTGGACTGCTCGGGCAGCATCGTGACCAGGGAGTACACCGCGAAGAGCGCCAGGCCGAGCAGCAGCTCGTTCCTGGCGCGGGGCCTGCGGCCGGCGGCCTCCGGTGTGCGGACGGCCTCGCGCGCGGTCAGCGCCTCATGTGTGCCCATCGTCCCCCTCGCACCAGGGAGGTACCCAAGATTCGCAAAACCAGGTATCGGAGATCATGCCCGGTTCGCTCACAGCGAAGCCTGCCCCGATCGGCGGAATCTCCCGGAACCTTCTGGCTCATCCGTACGTATTCGATATATCGTTGTCGTATCGCGAGGGATCATAGAGAGATCTCAGAAGGTGGTGTAGAACATGGGACACATGCACGGGCACGGCCCCTGGGGCCGCGGCGACCTCCCGAACCTCGGCGCGCTGTTCGGCGGCGGCGCCCCGTTCGGCGGAGGGCCCGGCGGATTCGGTCACGGTCCCGGCCCGCGTCCCCCCTGGGCGCGCGGGCGCGGCGGTCCGTGGGGACGCGGCGCCGGCGGCGGCAGGGCGCGCAAGGGGAACGTCCGCGCGGCGATCCTCGTGCTGCTGGCCGAGGAGCCGCGCAACGGGTACCAGATCATCCAGGAGATCAACGAGCGCAGCGGCGGAGCGTGGAAGCCGAGCCCCGGCGCCGTCTACCCGGCCCTCCAGCAGCTCGCCGACGAGGGCCTGATCACCGGGGACGAGGCCGGCGGGCGCCGCACCTACCACCTCACCGACGAGGGCCGCGGCTACGTCGAGGAGAACGCCGACCGGCTCGCCGAGCCGTGGGCGGAGATGACGCCCGAGTTCGGCGAGGGCGTCCCCGAACTGTTCAAGCAGGCCGCGCAGACGGGGGCCGCGGTGATGCAGATCGTCCACTCCGGCTCGCCCGGCCAGGTCGCGCAGGCGAAGGACGTCCTGGCGGAGACCCGGCGCAGCCTGTACCGCATCCTGGCCGACGACCTGGAAGACCCGGGGCCGACGGCCGCCGACGACGAGGAGTAGAGATGGCACGCCAAGACGAGATCCGCATCGGCGACGCCGAGCGCGACGCCGTCATGGTCGCCCTGCACGACCACTTCGCCGAGGGGCGCCTGGACCGCGGCGAACTGGACGAGCGGCTCGACGCTGTCCTGTCCGCCAAGACGCGCGGCGACCTTCGCACCCTGGTCAAGGACCTGCCGCCCCCGACCGGCCTGCCCGAACCGGAGAAGACGCCGGCCCTCGGCGCACCCCTCATGTTCGGCGGCCCGGGGCACCCCGCGTGGCAGCACCACCGCCACATGGCCCGCCGCCACCACGGCCCCCGCTTCCCGGCGTTCCCCCTCCTCCTGGCGGTGTTCCTGGTACTGACCTTCACGATCGGCCCGGGCACAGGCGTCCTGGCCGTCCTGCAGATAGCCCTGGTCATCTGGATAATCCGCGCAATAACCCGCCCCCTCCGAACCCGCCACTCCCCCCACCCCTAACCCCGCCGAGACGACGGTTCGAGCAGGGGCGTCGACGGCCGCACGAGCACAGGCACCGACAGTTACGGCTCTCGCATCGGCGGTACAGCACGGGCGTTGTCGGCCGCACGGGCGTGGAGGTGGACGCTGACGGCGGCGTGAGCTTGGCTCTTGGAGCCCTGGCACGGCGCTGGTGGTGGATGCAATCGGGTGTGGGGCGAGGCGCTTGTTCGAGGTCACTTCTGCTCGGCTGGTCGTGGGGGCGGTTAGTGCAGGTTGGCGTCTCGGGCTATGAGGCCGGCTTGGGTGCGGTTGGCGCAGCCGAGCTTGTCCAGGAGGCGGGAGACGTGGCCCTTGACGGTCGCTTCGCTGAGGTGGAGGCGGCGGGCGATCTGCGCGTTGGACAGGCCTTGGCCCAGGGAGGCGAGCACCTGCGTCTCCCGTTCGGTGAGGCCGCCGAGGAGGGTGCGCGTACGGTCTCGGTCGGACGCGCGGCCGGTGGCGGTGCCGACCAGGCGCATGGTCGCGGCGGCCGACATCACCGTGTGCCCGTCGGCGGCGACCCGGACCAGTTGCGCCAGGTCTTCGGGCGGCGTCGACTTCAGCAGGAAGCCGGCCGCGCCGGCGCGCAGGGCACGGATCACGTACTCGTCGGCGTCGAACGTGGTCAGTGCGACGACGGCGGGCGGGGAGCGCAGCGCGGCGATCCGCTCGATGGCGGCGAGGCCGTCCACGCCCGGCATCCGCAGGTCCATGAGGACGACGTGCGGGCGGTACCGGACGACGGCCTCCACGCCGGCGGCCCCGTCGTGCGCCTCCGCCACCACCTGGAGGTCGTCGGCCGCGCCGAGGATCGTGCGCAGGTGCGCGCACACCATCGGCTCGTCGTCCACGAGCAGCACCGTGATCTGGGTTCTCCTGCCGGGAGTGGCCCCCTCCGCCCCGCCGGTGTTCATGGTCAGGGACGCCTCCCGGACTTCCCGTCGCTCATGAGGCGGGCCCCATGACCGGAACGTAGGCGGGCAGGGACGCCGCCACGCGGAAACCGTCGCGATGCGGACCGGCGGTGAACGTCCCGCCGATCAGCTCGACGCGTTCGCGCAGCCCGGCGAGGCCCGTGCCGGAGCCGCTGGCGGCCAGCTCCTCGTCCGGTTCGCGGGCGGGGGCGGCGCTGCGGATGCTCAGCTCGACGCTGTCGGCGCGGTAGTGGACGTCCACGTTGACGGCGGCGCCGGGCGCGTGCTTGCGCGCGTTCGTCAGCGCCTCCTGGACGACCCGGTACGCGGTGCGTCCCACGGCGGGCGATGCGGATGGCGGATCGCCGCGCACCGCCAACTCCACCGGGACACCGGCCGCCGTCGACTCGGCGACCAGCGCGGACAGGTCGGGCAGCGGCTCCGCTGGGCCGTCGCCCGGGCCCCGGCGGAGCAGGCCGATCACGTCGCGGAGTTCATCGAGGGCCTGGCAGCCGGTGCCGCGCAGTTCCTCGGCCGCCGCGCGGGTGGGCTCGTCCGGCGCCCGGATGCGCAGTGCCCCCGCCTGCAGCACCATCAGCGTCACCCGGTGCGCGACGACATCGTGCATCTCGGCGGCGAGCCGGGCGCGCTCCTCCGCGCGGGCCTGCTCGGCCAGCAGGTGCTGTTCCCGCTCGGCGCGCTCGGCCCGCTCGGCGAGCCCGTGAATGACGCGGCGGCGTGCGGCCGCGTACATGCCGAGCAGCGCCCCGCCGGCGACCATGCCCATGCTGCGGAAGATCATCGCGTCGACGCTGCCGGTCTCCGCGGCCGTGAAGGGCCGCATGGCGGAGTCGGGGAGCACGTCGCCGAGGAGCCCGATGGGCAGGAGCAGCGCGGCGATGGGCAGCCCGCGCGTCCAGACCGGGCGACCGCCGTCTCGGGGGAACGCCATCACCGCGTAGGCGGCGAGCGGCGCGGTGGGCGGCCACCAGACGGCCGGGCTGAGGCTGTGGTCGGCGTCCGTCCGCAGCAGCGTCCCGGGGGCGGCCAGTTCCACGAGCCAGACGAGGACGGCCACCGCGGCGGTGATCCAGCCGACCGTGAGCGGAGCGCGGCGGCGGAACAGCAGGGCGAGGACGGGCACGAGGAACAGCACCGGCATCGCGCCGCCGCGCCAGCGGACGATCACGTCCGGGCCCGCGATGGTGGACGAGGTGAACGCCGCCCCGGACAGCACGACGAGGACATCGGCGGCCAGGTCTCGGGGCCGTCCGGCGGGAAGGAGCCGCGCGAGGGCGGGAAGCGGCGATGGCGGGCGCACATCACCACCGTACGCAGCCCGGGCGGCGCCGCCACCCCTACGAAAGTCGTGTTCCCGCGCCGTTCGTAGGGGTCGGTCACGACCTTCCGCGCTGTCGCGCGCCGCCCCGTCCGGCTGGAATCGGCGGCATGATGCTCAAGCTCGCGCTCCGGGGCCTCGCCGCGCACCGCGCCCGCCTGCTGATGTCACTGGTCGCGGTGGTCGCGGGGGTCGCCTTCGTCGCCGGCACGCTGATCTTCTCCGCCACGCTGGACCGCTCGTTCGACCGCGCCTTCGCCGATCTCGGACGCGGCACGGACGTGATCGTCCGCTCGCAGCGGGCGTTCGAGCCTGGGCTGGGCGAACAGGCGGGGGAACGTCCCGTCCCGGCATCGGTGCTGACGGCCGTCCGAGGGGTGGACGGCGTGGCGAAGGCGCACGGGGAGGTCAGCGGGTTCGCCGCCGTCGTCGACCGGCACGGGACGATCGTCGGCGCCGAGCCGCAGACGGGCGTCGCCTGGGACGGCGACCCCGACCTGTCGCTGCCCCGCCTGACGTCGGGTCGTCCGCCGTCCGCCCCGGACGAGATCGCGATCGACGCCGCCACCGCACGCGACGCCGGGCACCGGATCGGCGACCGCGTCACGGTCGCGCTGCTGTCGGGCACACGGACGTTCCGACTCACGGGACTGTTCGAGGTCGGCGACTCGGCGTTGAGCGGCCAGCTCTCGATGACGGCGTTCGCGCCGAGCGCCGCGCAGCGCCTCCTCTCCGACCGCCCGGGGACCTACGCGCGGATCGTCGTGCACGCGGACGAGGGCGTGTCGCAGCAACGGCTCAGGGACGCGGTCGCGACGGCGCTGCCACCCGGGCTCGAAGCCATCACCGGACGGCAGGCCATCGACGAGCGGGCGGCACCGGTGAAGTCGGCTCTGAAGCTGATCCGGAGGTTCCTGCTGGTCTTCGCCGTCATCGCGGTGTTCGTCGGATCGTTCATCATCTTCAACACGTTCGCGATGCTGGTGAGCGGCCGGGTCAGGGAGCTGGCGCTGCTGCGCTCGGTCGGGGCGTCGCGCGGGCAGGTGACGCGGTCGGTCCTCGGCGAGGCGGCCGGGGTCGGGCTGACCGGATCGGCCATCGGCCTCGCGGTGGGCGCGGGCGTCGCGTTCGGGCTGGACCGGCTGTTGACGGTCGTCACGGACGGTGAGGTGCTGCCCTTCGGGACGCCGGTGGTATCCCCGCAAGCGGTGATCGCGTCGTTCGGCGTGGGGACGCTCGTCACGCTCGCCGCCGCGTTCATCCCGGCGCGGCGCGCATCGCGGGTCCCGCCCGTGGCGGCGCTCCGCGAGGACGCCGCCTCGCGCCGGCCGCTGCGACGCCGCATCGTGGGCGCCGGCATCGCGTTCGCCGCGGGCGGCGGCCTGGTCACGACCGGTCTCGTATCGGACGAACTGGCCGCGACCGGCACCGGTGCGCTGACGCTCTTCGTCGGGGTGGTCGTGGTGTCACCGGTGCTGAGCGGTCCGGCGATCCGGCTGCTGGCCTGGCCGTTCGCGCGGTTCGGCGGGAGCGCGGGCCGGATGGGCGGGCGCAACGCGCTGCGCGATCCCCGGCGAACGGCGGCGACCGCGTCCGCGCTCGTCATCGGGCTGGCGCTGATCGCGACGGTGTCGGTGGTCGTCCAGTCCATGGCGGCATCGGTGGACCGGCGGTTCGATGCGGACCTCACCGCCGACTACCAGGTCACGGGGCGCAGCCAGATCACGCCCGTGGCGCCGGACGCCGTGCGCGCGATGGCGGAGGTCGACGGCGTCCGCTCCGCGATCCCGATCCGTACGGCACGGTTCGAGCTGGACGGCTCCGTGCGGACGGCCGCGGCCGGCGAGCCGGGCGAACTGCTGAACCACTTTCGCCTCCCGCTCCAGACGGGCTCCCCGTCCCCCCGCGGCGACGAGCTGCTCGTCGGCCGCAGCATCGCGCGCGCCGAAGGCTGGACGGTCGGGAGCACGGTCACGGGCCAGTACCAGGACCGAGCCAAGCGAACATTCCGCGTCGCGGGGATCTACGCCGACCGTCCGTCCCTCACCCCGTCCGCACCCGGCATGATCATCAACTGGGCCGGCTACCGCAGGCACGACCCGAACGCGCCCATCGACCGCATCGAGATCAACGTGACGACCGCGTCCGGGAACGCGCTGGAGGCGGCGCTCGCCCCATGGCCCAACCTCCAACTGAAAGACCGAGCCCAGATCAAGGCCGACGCCGCCGGGGACATCAACCTGTTCCTCAACCTCGTCCTCGGGCTGCTGGTGCTGTCCGTGATCGTCGCCGCCCTCGGCATCGTGAACACGCTCGCGCTCGCGGTGACCGAGCGAACCCGCGAGATCGGCCTGCTCCGCGCCGTCGGCATGCAGCGCCGGCAGCTCCGCCGAATGATCCGCTATGAGGCGGTGGTGGTCTCGCTGTTCGGCGCGGTGCTGGGCGTAGCCACCGGAATCCTGCTGGGCATCATCGTCCAACACGCGATGGCGGCCGGGGACAGCGGCATGGAGGTGCTCGCAATCCCCTACGGACGGCTGGCGATATGCGTCGCCGCAGGCGCACTGATCGGCGTCATCGCCGCCGTATGGCCCGCCCACCGCGCCGCCCGAATGAACGCCCTACAAGCGATCACATCCCAATAACCAGCCACCGCACCCGCCGACCCGGCCACGGACGCCACCGAGCCCACCGGGCCCACCGAGCCCACCGAGCAACCACACACACCCGAGCGAATGAACGCCGCCAAGTTCACCAAGCAACCACACCCCAGCAACCAGCCGCCGCACCAGCCGACCCCGACATGGACGCCGCCGAACGCGCCAAGCGATCACATCCCAACACCCAGCCACCGCACTCGCCGACCCGGTTATGGACATCGCTCAGCTCGCGAGCGATCACATCTCGGTGATCAGTCCCGCACCCCGGAGACTGCTGGGTCAGGCTGCCATGTCGGGGGTGCAGCGGGCGGGGACGGCCGCCTGAAGGGCCTGGAGGCCACGTGCTATCAGCGGATTGTTGCGGCTGCCGCGCCGTACGCAGGTCAGTACGCGGCGCTTCGGGACACCGTCGCCGGTCAGCGGAACCCGAATGACCGGCTGGTCGGACGGCCCGCCCGCCAGCCTCGGCACGAGCGAGACTCCGAGACCGTTCGCGACGAGCGCCCAGATCACCGACCAGCTGACGGCGTGATGCGCGAAGCGGGGCGTGAACCCGGCGGCGCCGCAGTACGCCAGCACCTGCTGATGGTGGGCGCAGACCTCCGGCTCGACGCTGATCCAGGTCTCGTCGGCCGCGTCCTCCAGCCGGACGCCGGTGCGGCGCGCGAGCGGATGCCCGGCCGGGACGATGAGGTCGTACGCCTCCTCCAGCAGCGGTTCGCGGTCGAAGCGCGGGTCGCCGGGCGGCGGCGCATCCGGCGTGGGCTCGATGACCGCGATGTCGGTCTCCCCAGCGGCGAGAAGCCCCATGGCCACGTCGGTGTCGCATTCGCGAACGTCGACGCGGAGGTCCGGGTCGTCTCGCAGCAGGATGCCCGCGGCCGGAGCGACGAGCCCGCCCACCGCCGTCGTGAACCCGCACATGCGCAGCGGCCCGGTGACCCCGGCGCGGTGCGACTCGAGGTCGGCGAGGGTCTCCTCCCACTTGGCCAGCAGCCCGTCGGCGTGCTCGATCAGCACGTGCGCGGCCGGGGTCAGCCTGACCTTGCGCCCCTGCGGCTCCAGGAGCGGCACCTTCAACTCGCGCGCCAGTTCACGCAGCTGGTGGGACACCGCCGACGGCGTGAGATGCAGCGCCTCTGCCGCTGCCGTGACGGTCCCCTGCTGGTGGACGAGCCGGAGCATGTGCAGCCGCCGCAGATCAATCATGTGAACATATTGCACGATTCAGTGCGGAAATCTGAAATGGACCGCAACGTTCGTCCGGTTGCAGACTGTGAGCATGAACGAGAGCACGCTTGTCTCCCAGCACCGCACCAGCGAGGGCATCGTCGTCTGGACCCGCTGCTCCTGCGGGCGGCTCCGCATGGACCTCATCCCCCACGCCGGGTCTCGGCGCCTGACGGCCGGTCCCTGCCCCCACGGCACCGGCCAACGCTGACGCCCCCGCACCGCAGCCTGCCGCTCACCGAACCGAGCAACTGGAAGCCGACCGGATCGGCGCCGAGCAGGCCCTCCAGGAACATGATCACCAAGCCCGCGAACTCGCCCACCACACCCCAGCGCACCCCGCACGGCACGCGCGGCACCTCTCACGGCACGCACCTCTCACGGCACGCACCCCGCACGGCACGCACCCCGCACGGCACGCACCCCGCACGGCACGCACCCCGCACGGCACGCACCCCGCACGGCACGCACCCCGCACGGCACGCACCCCGCACGGCACGCACCCCGCACGGCACGGCACCTTGGCTCTGCGCCCGTCCTAGAGCGGGCCTGTCTGGGGCGCGCGGGCGGTTAGGTGAGGGTTACTTCGTAGTGGAGGGTTCGGTAGTGCTTCAGTTTGTGGGCGAGTGGCACTGCGAAGCCCTGCAGGAGCGGGTGCTTGCGGGCCAGGAGTCGGCGGATCGGATGTGATTCGTCCTCGGTGAGCAGGCGGACGCGGCCGTGCACTGCCGGGCCGGTGGCCTTGCCCCTGAAGGTGCTCGGGGCGAGTTCCACCTCGGGGTTGCGCGCCAGCCGCTTGGACTTGAACGCCTTGTCGTAGGTGCGGAAGTAAGCATGGTCGCCGCGCACGACGACATTAACCGGCGTCCCGACCGGCGTTCCGTCCTTCCGGTAGGACGTCAGCAGGACCGTCCGCTGCTTCTTCAGTCTCTCGAGCGTCGATGTCGTGTTCATGTCCAGGAGACGAGATACCCACCCCAGGACGTGACATCACCGCAGGCTGGCTACTGAGGTGGACGCATCCCCGGGAGGTCGTCCTGAGGATGTGTGTCCACGGCCGGGAGGTCCTCCCAGGTACGTGTCCACGGTGACCGGGACGTCGTCTCAGGCATGTGTCCACGCCTAGAGGTCTCCCCAGGTATGCGTCCGCGGCCAGGACGTCGCCCCAGGCATGTGCCCACGCCTGGCAGGTCTTCCCAGGGATGGGTCCATGCCCGGGAGGTCGGCCTAGGTTTGTGTCCATGGCCGGGGAGTCGGCCTGGGGATGAGGTCAGCGGAGGGTGGCGGCGTCGGCGGCTAGTTTGCGGATGTGGTTCCAGTCGCCGTTGCGGACGGCGTCGGCCGGGGTCAGCCAGGAGCCGCCGACGCAGCCGACGTTCGGTAGTGCGAGGTAGTCGGCGGCGTTCCCGGGGCCTACTCCGCCGGTCGGGCAGAAGCGGACCTGCGGCAGGGGGCCGGCGAGCGACTTCAGGTACGCGGTGCCGCCGGCGGCCTCGGCGGGGAAGAACTTCATCGCCGTGAGGCCGCCCTCCAGCAGCGCGATCACCTCCGACGCGGTGGCGGCGCCCGGCAGGAACGGGAGTCCGGTCGCGACCATCGCCGCCTGGAGCCGGGGCGTGCAGCCGGGGCTGACCAGGAACCTGGCGCCGGCGGCGGCGGAGCGCTCCGCGTCCTCGGGACGGACGATGGTCCCGGCGCCGATCACCGCGTCCGGGACCTCGGCGGCGATCCGGGTGATCGACTCCAGCGCGGACGGGGTGCGCAGCGTCACCTCGATCACCGGGAGCCCGCCCTCGACGAGGGCGCGGGCGAGCGGGACGGCGGCCTCCGCGTCGTCCAGCACGACGACGGGGATGACGGGCGCGAGGTCGAACAGGTCTTCGGCGATCATGCGGGCTCCAGGTCGGGCAGGCTCTGTGCGAGCCGGACGGCGGCGCCGACCAGGGCCGGGCCGGGGTGGACGATGAGGGCGGTCGGGATGGCGCGCATGTAGTCCTCGACGGGAGGCTTCCCCTCGAAGCGGGCGCGGAACGAGCTGTCCCGCAGGACGTCCACGATGCGCGGCAGGATCCCGCCGCCGAGATAGACGCCGCCGCGGGCGCCGAGCGTGAGGGCGGCGTTGCCGGCGAGCGACCCGAGCAGTCCGCAGAACATGCGCAGGGCCTCGTCGCAGCGCGGGTCGTCGCGGCGTTCGCTGATCTGCTGCGCCGTGAGGTCCTCGCCGGGGTCGCCGTCGAGGGTGCCCAGGTACCGGTGGATGCGGGCCAGGCCGGCACCGGAGAGCAGGTACTCGGCGGTCGCCGCGCCCTTCTCGGCGCGCAGGAGGCGTGTCACCTCGATCTCCCGGTCGGTCGCCGCCGGGACGTCGACCTGCCCGCCCTCGCCGGGAACCGGCACCCAGCCGGACGGCGTCGGGACGAGCCCCGCGACGCCGAGACCCGTGCCCGGGCCGACCACCGCGAGGGGCGCGTCGGCGGACGGGGCCCGGTCGCCGATAAGGATCAGGTCGTCCGCGCCGAGGCGCGGGAGGGCGTAGGCCAAGGCCTCGAAGTCGTTGATGATGTCGAGGTGCGGCAGGCCGAGATGGGCGCGCACCGCGTCGAGCGTGCCCTTCGGCCAGCCCGCGTTGGTCAGGTGGTATGTCCCGTCGGCGACCGGGCCCGCCACGGCGAGGCATGCGGCGGACGGACGCACGCCGACCGCGTCCACGTATGCGGCGGCGGCCTCGGCGAGGCCGGGGTGATCGCGGGTGGGGAGCGACCTGACGTCGGACGGGACCCCGTCCGGGCCCTCCACCAGCGCGAACCGGGCGTTCGTCCCACCGACATCGGCGACCAGCCACACCCCGCTCATGCGTTCCTCCCCCCGAGCCGCGCCGCGCGGCCGGCCGCGCCCATGCCCGCGATCCGCGGGGAATCCGCCCGCCGGTTCGGCCCGCTCATGCGAAGACTCCCGCGCCGCGCTCGGCCGGGCCCACGGCGTTGCGGAAGGTCTGGAAGAGTTCGCGGCCCGTGCCGTACGTCTGCTCGGGCGCGTGGACGGCGGGCTCGCGCGCCGCGAACTCCTCGTCCGGGACGAGGACCTCCAGGACGCCGCTTCCGGCGTCGAGGCGGACGACGTCCCCGTCCCGGACGCGGGCGAGCGGCCCGCCCGCCGCCGCCTCCGGTGACATGTGGATCGCGGCGGGCACCGCCCCAGAGGCGCCCGACATACGACCGTCCGTGACCAGCGCGACGCGGTGGCCGCGGTCCTGCAGGACCGACAGCGGCGGGGTGAGCCGGTGCAGTTCCGGCATTCCGTTCGCGCGCGGCCCCTGGTTGCGGACGACGGCGACGACGTCCCGGTCCAGTTCCCCGGCGGCGAACGCCTCTTGGAGCCGCTCCTGCGAGTCGAACACGCGGGCGGGCGCCTCGATCACCCGGTGCTCCGGCTTCACCGCCGACACCTTGATGACCGCCCGCCCGAGGTTCCCGCGCAGGGTACGCAGGCCGCCGTGCGTGTCGAACGGCTCCGCGACCGGGCGCAGGACGCTCGTGTCGCCCGACTCGCCGACGGTGTTCCGCCATTCGGCCCTGCCGTCGGCGAACTCGGGGACCTTGCGGTAGTCGTCGAGGGTGGCGGCACCGACCGTCCGCGCGTCCGGGTGCAGGAGGCCGGCGTCGATCAGCTCGCCGATGAGGAACGCGGTGCCGCCCGCCGCGTGGAAGTGGTTCACGTCGGCGGTGCCGTTCGGGTAGAGGCGGGTGAGCAGCGGCGTCACCGCGGACAGCTCGTCGAAGTCGTCCCAGGTCAGCTCGATGCCCGCCGCCGCGGCCATGGCGACCAGGTGCAGGGTGTGGTTCGTGGAGCCGCCCGTGGCGAGCAGCGCGACGACGCCGTTCACGAACGCGCGCTCGTCCAGCAGCTCGCCGATCGGCGTGTAGTCGTCCGCCAGGTTCGTCAGCTTCAGGATGCGGCGCCCGGCGGCCTCGGTCAGCGCGTCCCGCAGCTTCGTGCCCGGCGGGACGAAGCTGGCGCCCGGCAGGTGCAGGCCCATGACCTCCATGAGCATCTGGTTGGAGTTGGCCGTCCCGTAGAAGGTGCAGGTGCCGGGCGAGTGGTAGGACGCGGCCTCGGCGGCGAGGAGCTGGTCGCGCCCGATCTCCCCGGCCGCGAACCGCTTGCGGACCTTCGCCTTCTCCCCGTTCGGCAGCCCGGACGCCATCGGCCCGGCCGGCACCAGGATCACCGGCAGGTGCCCGAACGACAGCGCCCCGATCACCAGCCCGGGGACGATCTTGTCGCAGACGCCCAGCAGCAGCGCGCCGTCGAACATGTCGTGGGACAGCGCCACGGCCGTCGCCATCGCGATGACGTCCCGGCTGAACAGCGACATCTCCATCCCGGCGCGGCCCTGCGTGATGCCGTCGCACATCGCGGGGACGCCCCCGGCGAACTGCGCCGTCCCGCCCGCCGAGCGGATCGCGCCCTTCAGGATGTCCGGGTAGTCCTGGAGCGGCTGATGCGCCGAGAGCATGTCGTTGTAGGACGACACGATCGCGATGTTCGGCGTGATGTCGCCCCTGAGCCACAGCTTGTCCTGGACGCCGCAGGCCGCGAAGCCGTGCGCGAGGTTCGCGCAGCCCATGCCGGTGCGCACCGGACCCTCCGTCCGGGCGTCCCGGATCCGGCTCAGGTAGGCGCCGCGCGTTCCTGCGCTCCGCTCGGCGACGCGCCGGGTCACTGCCTCCAACACGGGATGTACGGCCATAGAACGCTCCAGACCAGGGGGGATCTCTCGATCAGCAAGCTACCGAGACATAGGTCATCTCTTCAACCCGACTTATGAATTTCAGATGACAAAAGTTCGTATCTTGCGCCAACTGGACGCTCCGAAGGGGGTCGTGCTTGACTGGTCTGATGCCCCGCCCCGTCACCGGCCGTCCTCCAGCCCCCACCCACCGCCATTCAAAGGACGAGCGGAGCCCGGCTCGTCCCTGCACGGTCGGCGACATGCTGAGCCTGATCCGCGAGGACGGCGTCGCCACCCGCGCCGACCTGGGCCGCATCACCGGCCTGTCGCGCCCCGCCGTGGCGTCCCGCGTGGCCGCCCTGATCTCCCGCGGCCTCGTGGTGGAGCACACCACCGGACCGTCGACCGGCGGACGCCCTCCTGTCCGCCTGGAGTTCAACGCCGCCGGCGGGACGGTCCTCGTCGCGAACCTCGGGCAGTCGCGCGGGCAGCTCGCGGTCTGCGACCTGGCCGGCACGATCCTCGCCCGCGCGGACGGGCCGCCGGCCGAGACGTCCCCGGGCAAGACGCTCCCCCGCCTCATGGACGAGTGGACGTCCCTGCTCTCGTCCTCCGGGATCGGCGAGTCCTCGATCCGCGGCGTCGGCCTGGGCGTCCCCGACGCCGTCGAGCATGTCGCCGGGCGGTGGGACGCCGTCGAGATCGGCACGCCCATCTCCGACCGCTTCGGCGTCCCCGCCTACCTCGACAACGAGGTCAACGCCGCCGCGCTCGGCGAGCACCAGGCCCATCCCGGCGTGGACGACCTCCTGTTCGTCAAGGTCTCCACCGGCATCGGCGCGGGCGTCATCGCCGGCGGCCGCATCCAGCGCGGCGCCCTGGGCGCGGCCGGCGAGATCGGCCACATCCCCATTCCGTCACCGCTCGAGGCCCCGTGCCGCTGCGGCAACGTCAACTGCGTGGAGGCCATCGCCGGAGGCACCGCCCTCCTGGCCCGCTCCCCCGCGGACGACCTGCCGGGCCTCGCCGCCCTCGCCCGCTCCGGCGACCCGGCGACCGTCGCCCTCCTCCGCGACGCCGGCCGCCGCATCGGCGAGGTCGTCGCAACCGCCGTCAACCTGCTGAACCCGGCCGTGGTGGTCCTCGGCGGCGACCTGGTGGGCGCCGACGAACCCCTGATAGCGGGCCTGCGCGAAGTCGTCTACCAGCGCTCCACGGCCCTCGCGACCCGCACATTGCGGATAGAACCGAGCCGCTTGGGCGAACAAGCCGGCCTGAAGGGCTGCGCGGCAATGGTCCTGGACAACATCCTCTCCCCGGAAGCCATCGACAGCGTCCCCCAGTAGCCACGGCGCCGCATGCCATTCCCGTCCACTGGCGCCGCCGCTTTGCCACGAACGCCGGAACGACGATCAGAAAGCGCTCTATGCCGACCTTCGGAAACCCCGAAGTGGTCATCACATCCGTTTGGTGAAACCAGGCAGGGCCGTCCGAGCAGCACCGCACTCAGCGCGACGGCGACCGCCCGCAGAAACTCTTTCCCGCGCCGGCCCCATAGGACCATGGCGACGACCGCGCCGATCAGCGGCACCATAAGGTAACGATCAACGAAGCGAACCTGCCGCGGCATCGTCCACCCCACTAACCTGATCAAGGGCTGTCAATGAATGGTCAGGGGGACGCGGATGAGTTCGATGGTGCCGTACGGTTCCGGCACTCCCGACGTGCGGCGGGACGGCTCGGCGGTGGCGATGCGCGGCGCCGCCCCCGTCCACCGGCCGGGCGAGATGGGCCTCACCGGCGGCCGGCTGCGCGAGGAGTGCTGGACGATGGTCGGGGCCCGCACCCGGCAGCGTCTCGCGGAACTGTCCGGCGCCCCCATCGACTGGTTCGCCCGGGAGGACGAATCGAGCGGCGACGGGCGCTGCTACGCCGTGACGCTCGGCGAGGCGGGGCTGTCCATCGCCGAGCCGCGGGTGAACACCGAGCACCGCCCGGTCTACGCGATCTCCTCGTTCCAGTTCGCGCCCGGTTCGCTGCGGCACGTCCAGGTCGACCACCGGCCGCCGCCGCACGCCGTGCAGTCCGGTACCGCCGCGGCGGCTCCACCGCCCGACCTCGGCCTCAGCACGTCGGCGAAGGGGGTTCTCGGAAACCTGCCGCCGAAGGCCCAGGAACTGCTGCAGGCACCGTTCATGCCGGGGCAGAAGATCCTGCGCGTGAACTGGTACTACGAGGGCTTCGACCACCGGCTGGACGCGTTCGTGTTCTACCTCGCCGGTGCGAAGGACGTGACGTTCGCGACCGGTACCAAGATCGTCCCGGCCGGGCACGGCGATGCCACCGCGCACTGGGCGCTGACCTGCTACCGCGCCTCCGTCGCCCGCCGGATCGGCCGCTGACCCGTGCCGCCCGCGTTCCGCGAACTGGACGGCAGCGACGCCTACGAGGTCCTCGGCGTCCCGCCGGACGCCTCGTCGGACCGGATCCAGCGGGCCTGGCGCAAACTCGCGACCGCCCACCATCCCGACCGGGTCACCGACCCGGCCGGGAAGGCCGAGGCCGAGAAGCGCCTCCGCCTCATCAACGCCGCCCGCGACGTCCTCCTCGAGCGCCGCGCCTCCTACGACGCAGCCCGCCGAGCCCCCGAGCCCGACGAGGAGGTCATCGAGGACGCCTGGGACACCGCCGCGACGACCACCGCGCAGCCCGACCCCTGGGACACCGCCACGGCGGGCGCACACCGCCCCGGCGCCTGGACGACCACCGCCCCCGGACCTCCTCCTCCCCCGCCCCGGGTCAGGCACATCCACCACTACCACCCGTCCGTCCCGCGCCGGCGCTCGAAGCTCGGTATCGGCTGCGCGGTCTTCACCTTCGCGTGCTGGGCCCTGTTCATCGGCACGGCCGTGGTCATGGCGTTGCGCCCCGACGGCCCGACCGCCGAGGCGGCCGTCCCCGCCGACTTGGCGGGCACATGGGAGGGAACCGTCAAGGACCGCTACGGCGACCGCGCGAAATGGGCCGTCGAACTGACCCTCGATGAGGGTGAGAACGTCGGCGAAGTGCGGTACCTGCACGGCAGGTGCGTCGGAAAGGCGGTCCCCGTCTCCTATTCCGGGAAGTCCCTGAAGATCCGGACGGACTTCCCCGACGAGAAGTCCGGATGCGACGTCGGCGACCTCACCCTCACCAGACGCAAGGACGGCAAGGCCGACATCGTCTATTACGCGTCCAACCAGAAGACCAAGAGGACAACCGGCACCCTCCACCACAAAAGCAACCGACCGTAGCGCGGCCTGTTGGGAGGGGCTGGCGGGGTTAGGGGGTCACGGTCAGGTTGTAGGTCGCGGAGGTGTGGAAGTCTCCGCTGGTTCCGCGGATTTCGACCTTGTGCGGACCGGGGGCAGCGGTGGGAGGACGCCCCAGAGCCCGCATCCGTACGCGCGGACGGAGCCCTCCTCGCTCGCCGGGTTGCCGGGGACGCCGGTGATCGTGATGGGCATGGCCGACCAGCGCTTGAGGGCCGCCTGTGTCCCGTCCAGGGTCAGGGTTCCGGTCGCGGTCTCCATGAAGGCCGCGCAGACCTCTTCGGGGCCGCGCTGGTTGACGACCGGTGCGACGAGGGTGCGGCCCGCCGGGATCTCGCAGCGACGCGTCACGGACCCGCCGAACGTCCCGGCCAGGAACCAGAGGTCGGACGGCTGGTCGGCCGCGCAGAACTCCGCCGTGGTGTCCTCGACGGGGTTGCGTCCCGAGGGCGAGCCGGCGGCCCAGCTCCACCAGGCGGACTGCACGTCCGCCGGCCCTTGCGATCCGACGGCGATGGCTTCGCGAGGCGCATGCGTGCTCTCGCCTGCCGCCATCGTTGCCTTCGCGAGGGGGCGCGTCCGGTCCGGACGTTCGGCTAGCACATCGGGGCGGCGGCTCGCCAGAGGTCTCCATGACTGCCATCGGCCATGACCGGAGCCGAAACTCATTCGTCATCTAATTGGCAAAGTCTCCGACGATCCATGCTATGGACAAGGTGGACAAATCCCCGTCCTTGTCCTGTCGAATCCGTGCATACGGCGCATCCGTCACAGGAGTCACACGGACCAGGACCCCTCGGTGACACTTTACTAACGGCGCGGCGGACATTCTTCGCGAGAAATCCGCTCTGGCGTTCATGGGAGATTCGCGGCTAACGTGTCCTCGTTCGCGGAAGCCGTCGGGCACCCGCCGGACACCATTGCTGGGGAAAAGGCAAGAAGATCGCACGGCGGGGGCATTCATCCGGCCGGCAGGGATGGAAAAGAGAGCGACGAAACACCATGGCGGACTTCCATTTCAGCGTCCTGTCCGGGGCGGCGCCCGCGGAGAGCGGCGACACCCGCCTGGCCGATGTCCTCGACCGGGCGATGGCGGCGGCGCACGACGCGGCGTGCGGCCCCGCCGGGGAGCCGGCGCGGTGGCGGGCGCGGCGCGCCGGCGTGTGGTGCCATGTGGTCCCCGAGGGCGGTGAGTGCCCAGCTCAGGGGTGGAAGCTGCACGTGTCGGCCACCCCCGCGTCGGCGGTGGAGGTGCTCACCCGCGCGCTGCCGGTGCTGCTGGCCGCCCGCTCGACGTTCAAGTTCGCCGCCACCCGTGACCACGTCGCGGCACTGAACGCGCGCAACACCTCACGCGGCCATTCGGGAAAGTTCCTGACCGTCTACCCGGTGAGCGACGACGAGGCCGTCCGGCTGGCGCTGGAACTGCACCGGGCGACGGCCGGGCTGCCCGGGCCGCGCATTCTCTCGGACCGCCCCTACGCGCCGGGCAGCCTCGTCCATTACCGTTACGGCGCGTTCATCGAAGAGCGCCGCATCACCAACGACGGATTCTACGCGTGGACGATTCTCGATCCCGAAGGAAACCCTGTCGAGGATCAGCGGATCGGACGATACACGCCGCCGCCGTGGGTGTCCTGTCCCTTTCCCGAACACCGGGCGCGCGGCCCCGAACACGGTGGGAACGCCGCCGGAACCGACCGGAACGAGATTCTGATCGGGACGCGTTTCGCCGTCCGGGAGGCGATCCGGCACACCAACAAGGGCGGCGTCTACCGCGCCACGGACACCGAGACCGGTGAGCAGGTCGTGCTGAAGGAGGCACGCCCGCACGTGGCCGCCGGCGAGAACGGCAGGGACGCCCGCGACCTCCTCCGCGCCGAGGCCCGCGCGCTGGAGGCCGTCGCGGACCTCGGGCTCGCGCCGCGGCCGGTCCGGCTGTTCACGCAGAGCGGCCACCTGTTCCTGGCGGAGGAGATGATCCCCGGAACCACGCTGGGGCAGTGGACGGCGGACCTGATCGGCGAGCGCGGCTGGGGCCCGCATCTCGCCCCCGCGCTGGAGACGGCCGTCCGGCTCGCCGAGGTGATGGCCGAGGCGCACGGCGCCGGGCTCGTCGTCCGGGACTTCACCCCGAACAACATCATGGTCCGCCCGGACGGCACCCCCGTCCTCATCGACCTGGAGCTGGCCGCGACCGCCGGCGGGCCGGACGACGTCCCGCTGCGCGCGGGGACGCCCGGCTTCGCGGCGCCCGAGCAGATGGACGGCGCGGCGCCCGACCCGGCGGCCGACCGGTTCGCGCTGGGCGCGACGCTCTGCCACCTGCTCACCGGCGGTCCGCCCTACCTGCTGGACGAGCACCCGGCCGCGCGGTCGGTGACCGAACGGCTCGCGGAGTGGCTGACCGCGCGCACCCAGGGCCTGGACCTGCCCGCCGCGGTGGTCCCGCTGCTGCTCGGCCTGATGGCCGACGACCCGCGGCACCGCTGGAGCCCGGAGCGGGCCCGCGACACGCTCGCCGCCGCGCGCGGCGGGGACACCGGGCCGGTGCCCGCTGGCACCGAGCCGGAGGTTCCGGCCGGGCGGCCGCGGCTGCGGTCGGGGTGGCTGCGCAAGCAGACCCGGCAGACCGTCCTCGGCATCACCGACCACCTCCTCGACTCCATGGACGCGGGGGACGCCGACACGCTGTGGCCCGCGTCCTGCGTCCACGGGGCGCCGGACCCGTGCAGCCTCCAGCACGGCGCGGCCGGCCCGCTCGGCGCACTGGTCCGCTGCTTCGAGCTCACCGGCGACCGCCGCCTCCCGGACGCGATCGCCCGCACCGCCCAGTGGATCCTCACCCGGCTGGAGGACGGCACGCCGCGGCCGGCCGGGCTCTACTTCGGCACCGCCGGGGCGGCGTGGGCGGTCCTGGACGCGGGCCTCGCCCTGGAGGACGCCGGTCTCGTGGACGCCGCCCTGGCGGTGGCCGACCGGCTCCCCACGGCGGTCGACGCCCCCGACATCACCCACGGGACGTCCGGGATCGGGCTGACCGCCCTGCACCTGTGGGTCCGCACCGGGCACGTCCGGTACGCCGAGCGGGCCGTCGCCGCCGCCGACGCGCTGGCCGCCGCGGTCGAGGACCGGGCCGGGAAGCTCTCCTGGAGCACCCCGGCGCAGCACGAGTCGAAGCTCGCCGGGCGGCGGTACTACGGGTTCGCGCACGGCATCGCCGGGGTGGGCTGCTTCCTGACCGCGTGCGCGCGGGCCGCCGGCCGCGCCGACCTGCTGGCCCTGGCCGCCGCGGCCGGGGAGAACCTGCTGGACGAGGCGGCCGGCACGGAGCGGTCGGCGATGTGGGGGGCCGGTCCCGGCGACGCGCCGACGGCACCGTACTGGTGCCACGGCGCCGCCGGGATCGGGGGCTTCCTCGTGCGGCTGGCCGACGCCACCGGGGACGCGCGGTTCGCGCGGGGCGCGGAGCGGGCCGCGCGGTCGGTGCTGGAGCACCGCTGGCGCGCGCCGCTCGGGCAGTGCCACGGGCTGTCCGGCAACGGCGACTTCCTGCTCGACATGGCCGCGTTCACCGGCGACGGCGAGTACCGGCACGCCGCCTGGCGGCTCGCCCGGATCGTGCTCGCCAACCGGGCGCAGCGCGGCCGCCGGTCGGTGTTCCCCGACGAGTTCGGGCAGGTCTCGGTGACGTGGGGCGACGGGATGAGCGGCATCCTCGGCTTCCTGCTGCGGGCGCTGTACGGCACGCCGCGGCTGTGGACGGCCGACGTCCCCGCGGGCCTCGCCGGAGGGGCGGCGGCCGCGGCCGCCGGGGCGGAGCGCGCGTCATGACCGCACCCGCGCGCGAGCCGGTCCTGCGGGGCCTGCCCCCGGTGGCGACCCGGTTCGGGTTCGCCTTCTCCGGGCGGGGCGGCTGGGGCGCCTGCCTGCGCGCCACCGGCGACGAGGTGGCGCTGGAGAGGTGGGAGCTGGCGCGGCCCGTCCCGCTCCGGAGCACGCTCACCGGCGGCGGCGCGGCACGCGCGGCGGACGGCCACGGCCTGGACCGGCGCTGCGGGGTGCTGCCGCTGGACGACGGCCGCGTCCTCGTCCTGCGGCCCGCGACCGGCGCGGACGGGGAGCCGGCCGGGCACGGGACCGTCCTCGCGGCGGAGCCGGCCGGCCGGGGGCTGCGGTTCACCCGCGCGTGGCCGGTCCCGGCGATGCTCGCCGGGTTCCTGCTGGCGGCGCCCGGCCCGGCGGGCACCGTCGTGCTCGTCGCCGTCGAGGACGAGCGGCACTCGCGGATCTGGTGGCTGCACTGGCGGCTGCCGGCCCTGGAGGCGGTCGTGCGGATCCCGGGCGTGCTGGGCGGCGGCGTGTGGGTCGACGGCGGGCGGACCCTCGCCCTCGACCGCACCACCGCCGCGCACCGCACCGAGGGCGTCCTCGTCGATCTGCGCGACCGCGCGTGGCGGCGGGTCTGGTCGGTGTCCGACGTCACGACCGACCGCATCGCGGCGTTCAGCCCGCGCACCGGCGCCCTCGCCGTCACCACGACCTCGCCGGGCGCGCAGCAGCCCGGCACCGGGCAGATCGGGCTGCGGTCCCCCCGCGGCGGGCCCGTGCGGTTCCCCGAGGCGCTCAACGGGTCCGCGCGTCCCCGGACGCCGCTGACCTTCGACGCGGCCGGGGAGAACCTGCTCGTCCGGGAGACCTGGGGCGCCGCGGAACGCCTCGCCGTCTACGCGCCGGACCGGGACCGCCTCACCCCGGTGCCGGGTCCGCCGGGCATGCTGTGGCCGCCCGCGCTGTGGGCGGACGACGGCCGGATCCACCTGCGCTACGCCGCGCCGCACCGGCCGCCCACCCTGGCCGTGGTGCCCGGCGAACCCGGCGCCGACTGGTGGCTGGCGCCCGACCCGGACGCGGACACCGGCTGGGCGGACGCCGACACCGTCGAACTGCCGGGCCCGGCCGGGCCCATCGAGGCGATCGTCTACGGCGGCCCCGGATGGCGGCGCGCCCGGCACCTCGTGATCGCCCTGCACGGCGGCCCGCTGGCGTCCTGGCGGCTGGACTTCGAGCCGCTCTTCCAGCACCTGGCCGCCGCCGGCGCCGCCGTCGCCGCGCCGAACCAGCGGGGCAGCACCGGCTACGGCGAGGCGCACCTGCGGCCGGTCATCGGCGACTGGGGCGGCGCCGACCTGGACGACATCGTCCACCTGGCCCGGGAGATCGGGCGCGACCGCGCCGCCGCGGGCCTGCCGGGCCCCGTCGTGCTCGGCGGCAGCTACGGCGCCTTCCTGGCGCTGCTCGCCGCCTGCCGCGCCCCGCGATTGTGGTCGGGCTGCGTCGCGCTGGCGCCCTTCACCTCCGCCGCCGGACTGCACGGCGGCGCGTCCGGCGCCGTCCGGGAACGCGTGGCGCGGCTGAGCCGCTGCGACGCGCCCGACGCACCCGGGGACGGACGCGACGTGCTGCGCGCCTGCGCCGCCGTCACCGCGCCGCTGCTCATCGTCCACGGCGTCCGGGACGAGGTCGTCCCCGTGGCGCAGTCCAGGGCGCTGCGCGCGCGCCTTCTCGAACTCGGCAGGACCGAGGGAGTCGACTTCGACTACCTGGAGGCCGACGACGACCACAACGGCGTCGTCCAGGCCTGGTCACCGGTCCTGCGTGAAGCGGTGGTCCGCTTCTGCCTCGCGGCGGGGCGGACCTCCCTACCAGACCAGGGAAGGAGGTGACATCACATGGACGCGTTCGAAGGCGACCTCGTGGCCGCTCTGCAGGAGCTGCCGGAGACGGACCCCATCGAGATCGAGGGGATCCAGCTCAGCGGCACCTGTGCGTGCGTCGGCCTGCTCACGCTGCTGAACTCGGTGTGCGTCGGCATCTCGTGCGCCTGATCCGCGCCATCCCATGCGGCCCCCGGGACCCCTGAACGAAATCCCGGACCGCAGAACCCCGGTCACGGGCCGGCGCGAGCCGGTCCGTGACCGGACCCATTCCCCGAGTCTAGATGACGCACGCCGACGACGGACGGAGCCGACGAGGGTGGTCCGGACACCAGCCGAGCCCGGCACGCCCGCCGCGCTGCGCGCCGGCGGCAGGCGCCGGCTGCGCGAGGCCGTGCGGCGGTTCCGGGCGCGCGTGTGCCTGCTGGCAGCGCTCACCACCGTCCGCGTCGCCGCGACCGTGGCCACGCCGCTCATGCTGGCCGGGGCCGTCGACGCCGCCCGCACCCAGGAGCACCTCGGCGCGGCCACGGCGCGGCTGGCTGCCGTCCTGGCCGCGGCGGTCCTCGCCGACACCGGCGAGGACGTGCTCGGCGCCTACTGCGGCAGCGACATCACCGCCTGGCTCCGGCACCGGCTGCTCGGCCGGGTGCTGGCGCTCGGACCGTCCGGGCAGCGGCGCTTTCCGACCGGGGACGTGCTCTCCCGGCTCACCGAGAGCGCCTCCGGGCCCGCGGCCTTCCCCGTCCTGCTGCTGACGGCGGCGGCCGGCATCGCGACCACGGCGGGCGCGGCGGTCGCGCTCGCCATGATCGACTGGTGGCTCGCCGCCGCGTTCGCGGCCGGCATTCCGCCGCTCGCCGTCGCGCTGCGCGTCTTCGTCGTCCGGGCCACCGAGCCGTTCGCGCGCTACCAGGCGTGCCAGGCCGCGATCGCGACCCGGCTGCTGGACGCCCGGCAGGGCATCCGGACGATCCGGGCGAGCGGCACCGCGGCGGCCGAGGCCCGCCGCGTCCTCGCGCCGCTTCCCGGGCTGCGCCGGGCCGGCCGGGAGACGTGGGAGGCGCAGGGCCGGGTGAGCCGGCGCCTCGCGCTGCTCGCGCCCCTCACGCAGGTGCTGGTCGTCGGCGTCGCCGGGATCCGGCTGTCCACCGGCGACATCACCACCGGGCAGCTCGTGGCGGCCGTGTCCTACGCCGCCATGGCCGTGGCCTCCGCGTCCCTCTTCGACACCGTCGTCGCGCTGCTCAACTGCCAGGTCGGCGCCGGCCGGATCGACGAGATCCTGGCGGCCGCCCCGGCGGTGCGGGAACCCGCCCGCCCGATCCCGCTGCCGGACGGGCCCGGCCGGCTCCGGCTGCGCGGCGTCACCGTCCGGACCGGCGGCCGGACCGTCCTGGACCGCCTCGACCTCGACGTGCCGCCCGGCGCCGCCGTCGCGGTCGCCGGCGCCTCCGGGACGGGCAAGAGCGTGCTCGTGGCCCTGATCGGGCGGCTGCTCGACCCCGACGAGGGCACCGTCGAACTCGACGGCGTCCCGGTCGCCGCCGTCCCGCTCCCCCGGCTCCGGCGCGCCGTCGCCTACGCCTTCGAGCGGCCCGCCCTCCTCGGCGCCACCGTGCACGACACGATCGCCTACGCCCGCCCGGACGCGACCCGCGCCGAGGTGCGCCGCGCCGCGCGGGCCGCCGACGCCGACGCCTTCATCCGGGCGCTGCCGGACGGCTACGCCACCCCGCTCGACCGGGCCCCGCTGTCCGGCGGCGAGCTGCAGCGCCTCGGCCTGGCCCGGGCCGCGCTCGGCGACGCGCGGATCATCGTGCTGGACGACGCCACCAGCAGCCTCGACACCGCCACGGAGATGCGGGTGACCCGCGCGCTCCAGCGGATCCTCGCGGGCCGCACCAGCCTGGTGGTGGCGCGCCGCCCCGCCACGGCCGCCCGCGCCGACCTCGTGGCCTGGCTCGACGGCGGCCGGGTGCGGGCCCTCGCCGCCCACGCCGACCTGTGGCCCGACCCGGGCTACCGCGCCGTGTTCGCCGCACAGCCCGCGTCGGAGAGGGTGGCGGGCCCGTGACGGCCCCGCCCGCGGCGCGGCTGCTGCACCGCCACATCCGGGGGCAGTGGCCGGCGCTGCGCCGCCTCGCCGCCTGGTCGGCGCTGGAGAGCCTGCCGGCGTTCGCCTCGGGCCTGCTGCTGGCGCGCGCCATCGACCACGGGTTCCTGTCCGGCCGCCCCCTCGCGGGGCTCGGCTGGCTCGCCGCCCTGGCCGGCCTGTACGCCGCCGGCGCGGTCGGGACGGGCCGCGTCTACCCGTGGCTCGCCGCGACCGTCGAACCGCTGCGCGACTCCCTGGTCGGGGAGGTCGTGACCGCCGCCCTGCACCGGATGAGCGACGGGTCCCCGGACGCGGCGGGCGCCGGGGTCTCCCAGGTCACCGAGCAGGCCGAGGCCGTCCGGGCGCTGCTCGGCACGGCGCTGCGCAACGTCCGGCAGCTGCTGTCGGCGGGGGTCGCCGCGCTCCTCGGCCTCGCCCTGCTGGCGCCGCCGCTCGCGCTGGCGGCCGGCCTCTCGGTGGCGCTCGCGCTCGGGGTCTTCGCGGCCACGGTGAAGCTCCAGTTCCGCCGCTACCTGGCCGTCGTCCGGGAGGCGGAGCGGATCGGCGAGACCGCCGCGGTGATCGTGCACGGCGTCCGGGACGTCACCGCGTGCGCCGCCGAGGAACGCGCGGCCGGCACCGTCGGCGCGGTGATCGACGCGCAGGCCGGGGCGCTGCGCGCGTACGCACGCACCCGGCTCGTCCGGCTGCCCGTGCTGGTGCTCGGCGTGCACCTGCCGCTGCTGGCGCTGCTCGTCCTGTCCCCGTACCTGACCGCGCGCGGGTTCACCGCCGGGGAGATCGCGGGGGCGGCCGGGTACCTGGTCACCGGGCTGCAGCCGGGCATCACCGTCCTCGTGGACGCCGGCGGCACCCTGCTGCTCAGCCTCGCCGTGATCCTCGGCCGGCTGGCCGGGGTCTGCGCCCCGCGCCCCGCGCCGGCCCCGGCCGGCACGGCCGCCCGCTCCTTCGGCATCGAGGCCGACCGGATCACCTTCGCCTACTCGCCGCACGCCGCCCCCGTCGTCCGGGATCTGTCCCTGTGCGTCCCGGAGGGCACGCACCTCGCGGTGGTCGGTCCCAGCGGCACCGGCAAGTCCACGCTCGCGAACCTGCTGACCGGCCTACTGGCGCCGCAGCGCGGACGCGTCGCGCTCGGCGGCGTCCCGCTCGGGCAGGTCGATCCCGGGCAGCTGCGGTCGGCGGTCACGCTCATCCCGCAGGAGACCTACGTCTTCGCCGGGACGCTGCGCGACAACCTCGCCTACCTGCGCCCGGACGCCACCGCCGGACAGCTCGACGAGGCCGTGGCCGCCGTCGGGCTGGCGGACACGGTCGACCGCCTCGGCGGCTACGACGCGGACCTGCCTCCCGGCGGCGCCGACCTCTCGCACGGCGAACGGCAGCTCATCACCCTGGCGCGCGCCTACCTGTCGCCCGCGGCGGTCCTCGTGCTGGACGAGGCGACCAGCCACCTCCAGCCGGCCGCCGAGGCCCGCGCCGAACTGGCCCTCGCCGGACGCGGCGGCACCCTCATCGTCATCGCCCACCGCATCAGTTCGGCCGAGCGCGCCCAGCGGGTCCTGCTTCTGGACGGCCCGGTCCCCGTCCACGGCACCCATGAGACGCTCCTGGAACGCAGCCCCCTGTACGCCGAACTGGTCGGCCACTGGCGCACCTGACCCATGGCCGGCATCCGGGACACCAGAGCCGGTCACAGGCCGTACCGCCCCAGGACGTCGCGCTCGCGCGGTTCGGCCGCAGTGCACACGGTGCCCCTCTTACGGCCACGCCCTTCCCCGCGGGCGCCGCCGGCGGACGGCCGCGGCGGCGCACCGGGCTCACGGCCAGGTGCGGGCCGACTCGGCGAACGTCTCGGGGGAGCTGAGCACGGGCACCACGCAGAGCAGGTGGCCGCCCGGCGCCCGCAGGGTATGGGCCTCCTGCCAGCTCGACACCGGTTCCGCGCCCAGCGCCGTCAGGCGGGCGACCTCCGCCGCCAGGTCGTCGGTCTCGATGTCGAGGTGGTAGCGCGGCGCGTCGTCCACCGCCTGGACGACGGTGAACAGCCCGGGGACCGCGCCCGCCAGCACCGTGAACTGCTCCTCGCCGGGCGCGGGACGCACCTGGGCGCCCAGCGCCGCGGACCAGAAGTCCGCCGCCGCTCCTGCCTGCGCGGCAGGCGTGTCGATGAGGATCCCGACCAGTCGACTGCGGTGCATGGCGGGGAGGCTATCGGCAACGCCCCGGCCGGCCAAGGTCCGAGACCGTCGGACTCGCCCTCCTCCGCCTCGCCCGGAATCCGCCGTCAGCTCATGCGGCGGGGTGGTGCTAGGCGGCCTTCTGCGGGGTGCTCGCGGCGGTGACGCGGCGGGCGAAGGCGCCTATCTCCTTGATGGCGACGAGGCCCTCGCGGGAGATGTCGGCGAAGACCTGGAAGACGTGGACCTGGCCCTCCCAGATCTGGAGGGTGCAGGGGACGTCCGCGGCGCCGAGGCGTTCGGCCATCAGTTCGGCGTCGCCGAGGAGGACCTCGATCGCGCCGGCCTGGATGAGGACGGGCGGCAGGCCGGCGAGGTCGGCGTGCACCGGGGAGAGCCACGGGTCGGTCGGCTCGGCGCCGGGGAAGCAGGTGCGGACCATGTCCCACAGGCGGTGCGCCGGGATGAAGGGGTCGAGGGCCGCGTTGGCGTGGGCGGTCTTCGGGGCGATGTCCAGGTCGGCGAACGGCGACAGGGCCGCGATCCCGGCGGGGCGGGGCAGGCCGTCGCGGAGGGCGTGGAGCGGGGCCATGAAGGCCAGGTAGCCGCCCGCGGAGTCGCCGGCGACCACGATGTCGTCCGCGTCGTAGGTCCTGAGGAGCCACCGGTAGGCGCCGACGCAGTCGTCGATGGACGTCCGGATCGGGACGCGCGGCTGCATCCGGTAGGCGACCGACAGGACGGGCATGCCCGCGGCCTGGGAGATGCGGGCGATCATGCGGCGGTGGGTGCGCAGCCCGCAGGCAACGAAGCCGCCGCCGTGGAAGTAGAGGATCACCCGCCGAGAGCCGGTGGGGACACCGGGGCCGCGCACCCATTCGGCGCCGCAGCCGAGGCCCTTCACCGCGGCGACCCGGGTGCCGCGCGGCGGCAGCAGGAGGGCCGCGCCCAGGTCGAGCAGCGGGACGAAGCGCAGGGTGAACGGGGTCCACGGGAGCCGCTCGACGAGCGGGCGCACGGCGCGGCGCATGAACCGGGCGGCGAGCCGCGCTCCCGGGCCGCATCCCGCGCGTTCCTCGATCACCGGCGCGACCGTCATGTGCCATCCCTCCCGCACTCGTCCGCGGGAGCTTACCAAGTAAGTGCTTGGGTATCTACGGGTGCAGGGCAGCGTCGGGCGGGCCCGCGGTCACGCGGGTGAACCGGACGGTGAGGCCCTCGCGCTCGGGGGCGCAGCAGTAGGGGCCGGCCGCCGCCTCGACGCCGGGCGGGAAGGGGGCCAGGCGGATCATCTGCCACGGGCCGCCGCCCGCGCGGGCCCGGACGGTCACGGCGTCGCCCGAGCGGCTCGCCCGCAGCGTCACCTCGCGGCCGCGCCACGGGACGGGGGCCGAGGACCAGTCGGAGGCGCCGGCGGTCACCACCGCGCCCAGCTGGAGGGCGCCGTCGCAGTACTCGACACCCGCCTTGATCCACGTCTTCTCGTCCAGGCGCACGAGGACGCCCGCCTGGTCGAACTGGTGGTCGTAGTCGGCGATGAACGAGACCTCGACCGCGGCCTCGGGGCCGAACGGCGACAGCAGGGCGTGGCCGCCGTCGCGGTCGTAGCCGTAGGACGTCGTCCGCCAGAAGTCGCTCCCCTCCACCGCGGTCACGAGGAGCGCGGAGCCGTCCTCGGCCACGGCGGCGGGCGGGTTCAGCCATGCGCCGGTGATCACGCTGCGGAATCTACGGGAGGGGTGGGGTTAACTCCACCCCCGGGGATGGGCCTTTCCTCCGGTTTTCATGGAGCTGGGCCCAGTGCCCGCCGAAGTGTCGGACGCGAAGGTTGTGATGGGGCGGAACACCGGCACGGGGAGGGGCACCATGGTCAGCACGGCGGCGGCACGGGGAGTGCTGAGGGGCAGAGCACGGCCGCTGCTCGTCGAGATCGGCCTCCTGCTGGTCCTGTTCGCGTTCTACAAGTGGGGGCGGACGCTCGTCGAGCAGGGCCCCGGCCAGGCCATGTCGAACGCCGCGTGGCTGTGGGGGTTCGAACGGCCGTGGCTGCCGAGCGAGGTCGCGCTCCAGCACTGGGCGCTCGGATGGGAGCACACCGCGTTCCTGGCGAACGTGTACTACGTCGGCGTCCACTTCCCGGGGACGGCCCTGCTGCTGGTCTGGCTCTATGCGCGGCACCGGTCGTCCTACGCCCGGGTGCGGAACGAGCTGGTGGCGCTGACGGCGGCGGGCCTGGTCGTGCACATGCTCTTCCCGCTGGCGCCGCCGCGGCTCGCCGGGATCGGCGCCGTCGACACCATGCTGACCGTGGGACCGTCCGCGTACCCGGCGGCGGCGGACGGGATCGCCAACCAGTACGCGGCGATGCCGTCGCTGCACATCGGGTGGGCGCTGCTCGTGGCGGTCGCGGTGGTCAGGGTGTCGCGGAGCCCGTGGCGCTGGGCGGTCGCGCTGCACGCGCCGGCGACGGTGCTCGTGGTGGTCGTGACGGCCAACCACTACTGGACGGACGGGATCGTCGCCGCCGCGCTCCTGGCGGGCAGCATGGCGCTCCTCTCGGCGGCCGGGCGGCTGCGGCGCGGCGCGATGAAGACCAGGGCCGCGCCCGCCCCCCAGCCGCCCGCACGGCCCGCCGAGACGCCGCGAGCGGCCCGGCCGGCGACCGGCTCCCCCGCCGCGCACGGTGATCGCGACAGCGGCCGCCGCACCGGCGACAAGGCCCGCGACGACGAGCTCGTGCCCGCCTGAGCGCGGCGGCCGGCACCGGCCGCCGCGGCGGAGACCGAATCCGGTTCAGGTGTGACGCAGGTTACCCGAAGCCATCAGCCTGACCAGGGTAAACTGCCCAGATGACCATGCTCGTGGCGCGCCGCCATGTCGACTACGGGCGCGTCACCAGCTGCGGCTGTTGTCGCGCGACGCACTGACGCCGCCGCCCTCCCGGCGCCGTCCCGCGAGCCCCCGCGCGCGCTCCCGCACCACCCCGGCGCGCGCCCCCGGCGCCCGTCCGCTCGCACCCACCGCACCGCACCGCCGCGATGGCGCCGGACCCGCACGAGCCAGTCCCCTTGCCCTCGTCCAGTCCAAGGAGAGCCATGAGTGAGCACGCCGACCCCGCCCCGTCCGCCGAGGCCGGCTGGTCCTTCGAGACCAAGCAGGTGCACGCCGGCAGCGCGCCCGACCCGGCCACCGGCGCGCGGGCGGTGCCGATCTACCAGACGACCTCGTTCGTCTTCCGCGACACCGAGCACGCCGCGAACCTGTTCTCGCTCGCCGAGGCCGGCAACATCTACACCCGCATCATGAACCCGACGCAGGACGCGTTCGAGAAGCGCATCGCGGCGCTGGAGGGCGGCGTCGGCGCGGTGGCGGTGGCCTCCGGGCAGGCCGCGGAGTCGATGGCGATCTGGAACCTGGCGCGCGCCGGCGACCACATCGTGTCCAGCTCCACCATCTACGGCGGCACCTACAACCTGTTCCGGCACACGCTGCCGAAGTTCGGCATCGAGGTCTCCTTCGTCGAGGACGCCGACGACCTGGACGCCTGGCGCGCCGCGATCCGGCCGAACACCAAGGCGCTGTTCGCCGAGAGCATCGGCAACCCGCGCGGCAACGTCCTGGACATCCGGGGCGTCGCCGACGCCGCGCACGCGGCGGGCGTGCCGCTGATCGTGGACAACACGATCGCCACCCCGTACCTGGTGCGGCCGATCGAGCACGGCGCCGACATCGTCGTGCACTCGGCGACCAAGTTCATCGGCGGCCACGGCACCACGATCGCCGGCGTGGTCGTGGACGGCGGGACGTTCGACTTCGGCGCGCACCCCGACCGCTTCCCCGACTTCACCGAGCCCGACCCGAGCTACAACGGCCTGCGGTACTGGCCGGCGCTCGGCCCCGGCGCCTACGGGATCAAGCTGCGCGTCCAGCTGCTGCGCGACCTCGGCCCGGCCATCGCGCCGCACTCGGCGTTCCTGCTGCTGCAGGGCGTGGAGACGCTCAGCCTGCGGATGGAGCGGCAGTCGGCGAGCGCGCGGGAGCTGGCCGAGTGGCTGGAGGGGCACGAGGCGGTGTCGGCCGTCCACTACCCGGGGCTGGCGTCCAGCCCGTGGCACGAGGCCGCCCGGCGCTACCTCCCGCAGGGCGCGGGCGCCATCCTCTGCTTCGAGCTGCGCGACGGCGCCGAGGCCGGACGGCGGTTCGTGGAGGGCGTCGAGCTGTTCAGCCACCTCGCCAACATCGGGGACGTGCGCAGCCTGATCATCCACCCGGCGTCCACCACGCACAGCCAGCTCAACGAGGACGAGCTGGCCGCCGCCGGCGTCTCCCCCGGGCTGGTCCGGCTGTGCATCGGCATCGAGAGCGTCACCGACCTCAAGGCCGATCTGGAGGCCGGCTTCCGCGCGGCGAAGGGCGCGTCCTGAGCACCGACGCCGAGACCGCACCGGTCTCCCTCCCGCCGGCCTCCGGGGCCTGGCGGGAGGGGGACCCGCCCGGACGGCGGCAGTGGATCACCCTGGACCGGCCGCTGCCGCTGGAGTCCGGCGGCGCGCTGCCCGGGGTGCGGCTCGCCTACGAGACGTGGGGGCGGCTCGCCCCCGACGCGTCCAACGCGGTGCTGGTGCTGCACGCCCTCACCGGGGACAGCCACGTCGCCGGTCCGGCCGGGCCGGGGCATCCGACGCCGGGCTGGTGGGACGGGCTGGTCGGGCCGGGCCGCCCGCTGGACACCGACCGCTGGTTCATCGTCGCGCCGAACGTGCTCGGCGGCTGCCAGGGCAGCACCGGGCCGTCCTCGCGGCGCCCGGACGGGCAGCCCTGGGGCGGCGCGTTCCCGCACCTGACGCAGCGCGACATGGTCGCCGCCGAGGTGCAGCTCGCGGACGCGCTCGGGATCGGCCGCTGGGCGCTGGTCACCGGCGGGTCGATGGGCGGGATGCGCGCCGTGGAGTGGGCGGTGTCGCATCCGGAGCGCACCGGGTCGCTGCTGCTGCTCGCCACCACGGCGGCGGCGAGCGCCGAGCAGATCGCGTGGGCGGGCGCGCAGCTGCACGCCATCCGGTCGGACCCGGGCTGGCGCGGCGGCGACTACCACGACGCCGGCGCCGGAGAGGGCCCGCACGCCGGGCTCGGCATCGCCCGCCGGATCGCGCACATCACCTACCGCAGCGAACCGGAGCTTCAGGACCGCTTCGGCCGCCGTCCGCAGGGCGGCGAGGACCCGCGGCGGGCCGGGCGCTACCAGGTGGAGTCCTACCTCGACCACCACGCCGGCAAGCTGGTCGGACGCTTCGACGCGGGCAGCTACGTGGTGCTGACCGAGTCGATGAACGGCCACGACGCCGGGCGGGGGCGGGGCGGCACGGCCGCCGCGCTGCGCCGGGTGACGGCGCCCGCGCTGGTGGCCGGGGTCGACTCCGACCGGCTCTACCCGCTGTCCCAGCAGGCCGAGCTGGCGGCCGGCATCCCGCACGCGGACCGGCTGCGGGTGATCGAGTCGCCGTCCGGCCACGACGGGTTCCTCACCGAGACCGAGCAGGTCGGCGGGCTCGTGCGGGAGCTGCTCGGCGGCTGAGCGCGCGCCGGCCCCCGGCGGATGCGGCAGAGTTGGGGCATGTTGCCGACGCATACGAGCGCCGAGGTGCCGGACGTCCCCGTGGCCGTGCTGCCGGTGGGCAGTTTCGAGCAGCACGGCCCGTTCCTGCCGCTCGCGACCGACACGGTGATCGCCTGCACGCTCGCCGAGGAGATCGCGAAGGCGTACGCGGTGCGGCTGCTGCCGCCCGTGACGATCTCGTGCTCGCACGAGCACGCCGGCTGGCCGGGGACGGTGAGCATCTCGGCGGCGACCCTGCACGCGGTCGTGCGGGACGTCGCCGAGTCGCTGCGCCGGTCCGGGGTGCCGAAGCTCGTCCTGGTCAACGGGCACGGCGGCAACTACGTGCTGGGCAACGTCGTGCAGGAGGCGCACGGCGACATGGCCCTCTTCCCCGGCTTCGACGAGTGGGAGGCGGCCAGGTGGGCGGCGGGCGTGGAGACGTCCGGGGACAGCGACATGCACGCCGGGGAGCTGGAGGCGTCGATCCTGCTGCACGCCCGCCCGGAGCTGCTGAGGGACGGCTACGACACCGCCGATCATCTGGCCGACGACCGGCGGCATCTGCTCACCGCGGGGATGGCCGCCTACACGGAGTCGGGCGTCATCGGGCGGCCCTCACTGGCCCGCGCCGGCAAGGGCAGGGACGCGCTGCGGAGCCTGGTCGCGGCGTTCGGGGACGTCCTCGCGGTGCTTGAGCAGCAGGGTCGCGGCGCCGGGCAGGCACGCGATGAAGCTCAGCACCCCGTACACGACGGAGACGGCCAGTCCCTGCGCTGAGCCGAGCCCGGCGGCGCCGAACGCCAGCGCGAGGACGGCCTCCCGCGGCCCCCAGCCGCCGACGTTGACCGGCAGCACCATCGCGAGCAGCGCCAGCAGCAGCAGCGGAGCCAGCTCGGCGACCGGTGCCGTCGCACCGACCAGGCGGGCCGCGACGACGAACAGCGCCAGATGACCCAGCAGTGCCGCCGCCGACAGCCCCGCGATGCCGGGCCAAGCGCGCGCGGCGGCACGCAGGTCGGTGAACGTGGACGCCAGGGCGGGATGCTTCCAGCGGCCCAGAACCAGCAGCAGCACCAGCACGACCCCCACCACGACCAGGGCGGGCGCCATCGCCGACAGCAGCGCCGGGTAGGCGAACAGGGCGGCGACTCCGGCGACGATCGCGACGCCTTGCCCTGCGACCCGTTCGAGGAACACGGCCCGCACCCCGCGGGCGACGTCACCGGACCGGTGGCCGTGGCTCACCGCCCGATGGACGTCCCCCAGAACGCCCGCGGGCAGGACGGCGTTGAGGAACTGGGATCGGTAGTAGTCCGTGACGGCACCGCCCAGGGGCAGGTGGAGGCCGAGGCGCCGGGCGACCAGCCACCAGCGCGCCGCGCTGAGCACCGTGGTCACGAGCCCTATGGCGAGGGCGAAGACGATGGACTCGGCGTCGATGGAGTGGAACGCCGTCACGAAGGCGTCCGTGCTGTGCCACCACAGCAGCCCGCCGAGGATGCCCAGTCCCATGGCCAGGCGCCCCCACGGCCAGAGCTTCTTCATGCTGTCCCCCCGGGTACGGCGAGGAGGTCCACGTGGTGGACGTCGACGGTGAGCCGGCCTGCGGCGCAGTCGGCGAGGCGGCGGCCCAGGTAGTCGTCCGCGAACGGGGCCAGGCCGGGCTGCTGCTCGACGGCGGCGCCGACCCAGCCGCGCAGCCACTCGGCGGTCAGCGCGGCCTGGCCGGGGCCGAGCCGCCACGGGCTCGGACGGGTCGTGACGGTCGCGCCGCGCCGCCCGAACGCCCCGATGGCGGCGGTGACGGCGTCCGGTCCGAGCAGGCCGGCGCGGCGCTGGTGCGCGTCGAACGCGGCGGCGAACTCGGCGTCGAGCGGTTCGGACGGGCAGAGCCGGACGCGGCCGACGACCGACAGGGTGAGCAGCGCCGGGCAGCCGGTCGCCGCCGCGACCGCGTCGATCTCGGCGGCGGTGAGCACGTCCAGCAGCGCGGACGCGACGACGAGCGACGCGCCGACCAGGTCGGCCGCGCGCAGCGCGCCGAGGTCGCCGGCGCGGGTCTCGATCGTGGCGGGCAGCCCGTCGGCGGTGACGTAGGCGCCAGCGCGGGCCCGGTCGAGCAGGGCGGGGTCCCGGTCGTGCAGGATCCAGTGCTGCGGGCCGCGCAGCCGCCCCGACAGCCAGCGGCCGAGCGAGCCGGTGCCGCAGCCGAGGTCCCAGATGACCAGCGGCTCGTCCGGCGGCAGCGCGGCCCGGAGCGGGTCGAGCAGCTCGGCGGCGCGCGCGGCGGCGTCGGCGCCCTCCCGCAGCGCCAGCCAGTCCGGGTCGAAGCTCATCGTGCCTCCCTGCGCAGGCGGGACAGGACGGTCGCCATGCGGCGCGCCGTGTCGTCCCAGCCGGGCAGCATGCCGCGGCGCAGCCGGGCGGCGGCGCGCAGCCGGCCCCGCAGGTCCGGCTCGACGAGCCAGCGGCGCAGCGCCGCGGCGAGCGCGCCCGGGTCGTCCGGCGGGACGAGCAGGCCGGGGACGGCGCCGGTCGGGTCCCAGCCGAGCGCGTCGGGGACGCCGTCCACCGACGACGCGACGACGGGAACGCCGCGCGCGAGCGCCTCGGTCACCACCATCCCGAACGTCTCCGCGCGGGACGGCAGGACGAGCAGGTCGGCGGTGGCGTAGGCGTCGTCCAGCCGCTTGCCGGTCAGCGGGCCCTCCAGGTCGACGCGGCCGCCGAGGCCGTGCCGGCCGATCAGCCGGCGCACGCGCGCCACATGCTCGGAATCGCGGCCGAGCGGGCCCGCGCACGCGCAGCGCCACGGCAGGTGCGCGAGGCCGGACAGCGCCTCCACGAGGACGTCGTGCCCCTTGCGCGGGGTCACCGACGCCACGCACAGCAGCCGGGCCGCGCCGTCGGTGCCGGACGCGAGCGGCGCCGGATCGGTGCCCGGGGCGACCGCGTGGACGCGGGACGGGTCGAGCCCGTGGTGCGCGATGAGGTGGTCCTTGGCCCACGGGCTGGTCGCGACGACCGCCCCGGCCGACTCCAGGACCTTGCGCTCACCGGCGTTCAGGTCGGCCTGCCCCGGTTCGTCCGCCAGCGGGAGGTGGACGAGGACCGCCAGCCGCAGGCGCCCCGCCTCCGGGACGACGATGTCCGGCACGCCGCAGGCGACCAGGCCGTCCATCAGGACGACGGCGCCGTCCGGCAGGGCGGCGAGGGAGCGGGCGAGGCCGTCCCGCGCCGCGGTGCCCGGCCGCGGCCACGAGCCGGGCACCGCCACCTCCCGGACGGGCCGCCCCGACGCCGCCAGCTCGTCGCACAGCCGCCGGTCGTAGCGGTTGCCGCCGCTCGGGACGGCGGCGTCGTCGATGTCGCCGGGGACGACGACGCAGGTCTCGGGCGCGGTCACAGGTCGCGCTCGTAACTGGCCCAGGCGACGTGCGACTCGTGCAGCGTCACCGTGATGCCGGACAGGCCGCGCGCGTTCTCGCCCAGCGCGCCCGCGTGCACCCGCTCGGCGAGCCGGTCGGCGATCACCTTGGCGAGGAACTCGGTGGAGGTGTTGACCCCGGCGAAGTCCGGCTCGTCGTCCAGATTGCGGTAGTTCAGCCCGCCCAGGACCTCGCCCAGCTCGCGGGTGGCGAGCCCGATGTCGACGACGAGCCCGTCCGGGTCGAGACCGGCCCGGCGGAACGTCGCGTCCACCACGTAGGTGGCGCCGTGCAGCCGCTGCGCCGGTCCGAAGACCTCGCCGCGGAAGCTGTGCGCGATCATGACGTGGTCGCGGACGGTGATACCGAACAAGAGCGTCCTCCTCCTACGGATCCAATGGCGATTTCAGTAGGCGATGCGGTGGCACAGGGCCGGGATCCCGCCGTTCGCGATCCGCGGCATGACCTGCGGCAGCTCCGCGAACGGACTCTGCCCCGTGATCAGCGCGTCGAACGCGGGGTTCGCCAGCAGCCGCAGCGCCAGCGCCAGCCGGTCGGCGAAGGTGCGGCCCGCCCGGCGGGACGGCGGCACCGCGCCGACCTGGCTGCCCCGGATGGTCAGCCGCCGCGAGTGGAAGAACTCGCCGAGCGGCATCGCGACCCGCCGGTCGCCGTACCAGCTCAGCTCGACGACCTCGCCCTCCGGCGCGAGCAGTTCCAGCGACCGCGCGAGCCCCGCCTCGGTCGCGCTCGCGTGGACGACCAGGTCGCAGCCGCCGAGCGCCTGCTCGGGCGGCGCGAACTCCACGCCGAGCGCCTTCGCGACGGCCGCCCGGGACGGGTCGGTGTCGACCAGTTGCACGCGGGCCCCGGGGAACCCGGCGAGGACCCCGGCGACCGAGCAGCCGACCATCCCGGCGCCGACCACGGCGATGCGGTCGCCGACCAGCGGCGCCGCGTCCCAGAGCGCGTTCACGGCGGTCTCGACCGTCCCGGCGAGGACGGCGCGCTCCGCCGGCACGCCGTCCGGGACGGGGCTGACCGCGCTCGCCGGGACGACGTACCGGGTCTGGTGCGGGTAGAGGCAGAACACCGTGCGGCCGGCCAGCTCCGGCGGCCCGTGCTCGACCACGCCGACGTTCAGGTAGCCGTACTTGACCGGGCCGGGGAACGTCCCGTCCTGGAACGGCGCCCGCATGATCGCGTGCTGGTTCGGCGGGACGCCGCCGCGGAACACGATCGCCTCCGTCCCCCGGCTCACGCCGGAGTACAGCGTCCGGACGACCACCTCGCCCGGCCCCGGCTCGGGCAGGACCGCCTCGCGGATCTCGCCCTCACCGGGCGACCGGATCCAGAAGGCCCGCGCGTCGCGCTCCATCGGTGCCCCTCCCCCGCTTCGCCTCCACCGGCCGGTCGCGCCGCGCGCACAGCCACAGCACGTCCCGCCCGAACGACCACACCAGCAGCGCGAGCGCCGCCGCGACCAGCGGTCCCGCGTACGGGACGGCCCCGGACGCGGCCGCGACCAGCACCACCCCCTGCACCACCGCGACGCCCTTGCGCGCGAGGCTCGGCCGCAGGTCGGCGCGCAGCCACGGCGCCGCCCAGGCCGCCGCGCCGAACGCGTACCGCATGGCGCCGATCGCCAGTACCCACGCCCCGGCCGTCCACGCGACCTCGACGCTCAGCACCAGGACCAGGAAGGCGTCGGTCTCCATGTCGAACCGCGCGCCGAGCCGGGACGCGGTGCCGGTGCGGCGGGCGACCTGCCCGTCCACGCCGTCCAGGACGAGCGCGGCCGACGCGACCGCGACGAGCGCGGCGGTGTGCGCGGCACCGGCGAGATGCGCCGCGACGAGCGCCGCCGCGGCGCCGGTCAGCACGACCCGGGCCAGCGTCACGTGATCGGCCGGCCCGAGCGCGCGGCGGCCGCGGAAGGCCCGGGTGAGGACCGCCCACGACGCCAGCGCGTATCCGACGCCCACGGCCAGGCCCGCGTGGCCGGGACGAAGCACCGCCAGCAGCGCGAGCTGCGCCGCGACCGCGAGGCCGAGCTCCGGCCCGCGGGTCGCCCGCGGGCGGCGCGGCAGCGGGACGGGCGCCCGCGGCGCCGGCAGCGGCCGCGCCGGCGGCCGTGTCAGCGTCACAGGCCGCGCCATCAGCGCACCTCGCTGACCGGCGCCTCACCGAGAACGGCGGCGTCCAGCTGGGGGAGGTCGTGCCCGAGGCGGTCGCGCTTGGCGGTGAGGTACCGGACGTTGTCGTCGCTGACCGGGACGAGCAGCGGCACCCGCACCGCGACGGCGACCCCGTAGGACTCCAGCGCGCTGACCTTGTCCGGGTTGTTCGACATCAGCCGCACCGACCGGACGCCGAGGTGCCGCAGGATCCGGGCGGCGGGCCCGTAGTCGCGGACGTCCACCGGCAGCCCGATGGCGGTCGCGGAGTCGACGGTGTCGAGGCCCTGGTCGTCCTGCAGGATGTGGGTGCGCACCTTCGCGACGAGCCCGATCCCCCGCCCCTCGTGCCCGCGCAGGTAGACCAGGACGCCGGCGCCCTCGCGGACGATCGCGTCCAGCGCCGCGCCGAGCTGGTCCCCGCACTCGCAGCGGGTCGCGCCGAAGATGTCGCCCGTCATGCACTCGGAGTGCATCCGGACGAGCACGTCCCCGCGCCCCCGGACGTCGCCGCGCACCAGCGCCATGTGCTCGTGCCCGTCCACCGGGTCCCGGAACGCGACGGCGCGGAACACGCCGCGCCTGGTCCGCAGATCCGCCTCCGCGATGTCCTTCTGGTCGATGCCCTGCTCGCGCATCGCTCCCCTTCCTCGGTCCGCGATCACCCGGTACGTGCTGACTGGTACGTGGCGACCGCGCCAGGTGGTTGCGTCCAAAAACGGTCCGTACAACCGGTGGCACGCAGGGGAGGCACCGCAGGGTTCACCCTAGGCGCGCACGAACCACCAAGTCGTGCAGGGCACGTCGGCCTCCGGGGAATTCCGGCAGCCCACTGGCCCACCGCCCGCCCTCCAACCGCGCAGTGAGCCCTTCGGGGAGTTTCACCAGGTCACGCTCCTGCGGCGGACGGAGACCAGGAGGTCTTCGACCGTCGTGCGGTCGGGGGCGGACGGGAGGGGGGTGCGGGCCAGGGCCTCGTCCATTCCGGCGGTCAGGGAGGTCCGCCAGGTGTCGATCTCGGGCCAGCCGACCTCGCCGCGGCGGACGGCGAGGAGGCGGTCGCGCAGGTCGGCGACGTCCACGCGCGGCTCCCCGTACCGGAGGAGGTGCATGCCGCTCTCCAGCAGCCGCAGCATGTGCATGACGTGCTTCCAGCGCGGCGCGCCGCCGTTGCGCAAGTCGCCTTCCAGCTTGCGGAACTGGGACTCGGCGTAGCGGAGGAACGTGCGGTGCGCGTGACGGGACAGAAAGGCCCGGCGGACGGCGAGGAGCTCCTCGCCGATGGGTGTGGCGTTCTCCACGATCGGCGACCACAGGCACTCCAGGACGGTCGGGTTCGCGCCGAGCGCGAGCTCGCAGAACCGCTCCAGCTCCCACGAGAACTGCTCGGGCAGCGGGCCGTCGACATGGGTCGGCGGCTTGGTGAAACGCCAGAACAGCGGGGCCGGCGCCGCGTAGACGCCGCGCCGGTCCACGTCACTCGCATCGGTCGCCAGCCCGTAGGCTCGCGAGCCGGTCACCACCGACAGGATCGTGTGGTCGCGGACGAGGTCCAGGGCGGCGCCGGGGTCGGGATTCGTCACGGAGGCAGCCTGGCGCAGGCCCCGGGGGCGCGTCGAGCGGATTCTCCGGCCACTGTAAGCCGGTTACAGATCGGCCACAGACTTGCAGAAAGTTTCTGCAAGAGGTTTACGAGACTGAAACGCGTTGCTAACGTCCCGGTCCAGTCACCCCAGTACGGACCTGCGGGCGGCCCGGCGAGGGCGCGTCCCGCGAAGGAGGACACCATGCGGCGCATCCCCCTGATCGGCGCCACGGTCATGTGCGCCGCCGTCGCGCTCTCGCTCTCCGCCTGCGGCGGCGATGACGGCGGCGGCACCGCGGGCGGCGCGGGCGCGGCGGCGCTGGACGGCCGCGGCCCCATCACCTTCGTCACCGGCAAGGACCGCTCCGGCCACCTGCAGAAGCAGGTCGACGGCTGGAACGCCGAGCACCCGAAGGAGCAGGTCCGCATCATCGAGCTGCCGGACGAGCCCAACGACCAGCGCCAGCAGATGATCCAGAACGCCACCACCAAGTCGGACGCGTACTCGGTGCTGAACCTCGACGTCGTGTGGACCGCCGAGTTCGCCGCCAACCGCTGGCTCGCCGAGCTGCCCAAGGACAAGATCGACCTGTCCACGATGCTCCCCGCGACGATCACCACCGGGCAGTACCGCGACCGGCTGTACGCGGTGCCGTCCACGTCCGACGCCGGGATGCTCTACTACCGCAAGGACCTCCTCGACAAGGCGGGGATCTCCGCACCGCCGAAGACCTACGACGAGATGTGGGACGCCTGCGAGAAGGTCGAGAAGCTGCCCGAGGCCAAGGACATCGACTGCTTCTTCACCGAGGTCAACAAGACCGAGAGCATGACGATCAGCGCGGTCGAGGCGATCGGCGGCGCCGGCGGCTCGATCATCGGCGCGGACGGCAGGCCGACGCTGAACACTCCGCAGGCCAAGCAGGGCGTCGAGTTCCTCGTGAACGCCAAGAAGGAGCACATGCCGAAGGAGGCCGTCACCCTCGACACCGAGGGCGGGCGCCGCTACTTCCAGTCCGGAAAGCTCGTCTTCCAGCGGCAGTGGCCCTACCAGTACGCCCTCGCCAACTCCGAGGACGGCTCGTCCAAGGTCGCGGGCAAGTTCGCGGTCGCGCCGCTGCCCGGCCCGAACGGCCCCGGCGTCGCCAACCTCGGCGGGCACAACCTCGCGATCTCGGCGTTCGCCAAGAACAAGGCGACCTCGCTCGACTTCATCCGGTACCTGACCGGTGAGCAGTCGCAGCGCGCCAACCTGCTCGCCACCTCGCAGGCCCCGACGGTCGCCGCGCTGTACGACGACCCGGAGATGGTGAAGAAGTTCCCGTACCTGCCCGTCCTGAAGCAGGCCATCGCGAACGCCAAGCCGCGACCGGTCGCGGTGAAGTACGGCGACGTGACCGCCGCGATCCAGGGCGAGATGTACGACGCGGTGACCGGCAAGAAGCCCGTCGACCAGGCCCTGTCGGACCTGCAGGCCAAGCTCCAGCCGCTGACCGCGCAGTGACCGTGACCACCGCCGAGACGCCGTCCGCCGCGGGCACCTCCGCGGCGGACCCGCCCCGCCGCAAGCGCGACGTGCAGGGGACGAAGCGCCTCGCCGCGCTGCTGCTGTCCCCCACGCTGCTCGTGCTCGCGCTGGTCATCGGCTACCCCGTCCTCGCCGGGTTCCGCGAATCGCTGTACGCGCGCGGCGAGGGCCTGGACGCGCAGGGGTTCGTCGTCGAGGGCGACCGGTTCGTCGGCCTGGACAACTACACCGCGATCTTCCAGGGCGACCGCGCCGGCGCCTTCTGGAACGCCTTCTCCAACACCACGTTCTTCACGCTGACGACGGTCGTGCTGGAGACGCTGATCGGCGTCGCGATGGCGCTGATCATGCACCAGGCGTTCAAGGGGCGGGCGATCGTGCGGGCGAGCATCCTCGTCCCGTGGGCGATCCCGACCGCGATCTCCGGCCTGCTGTGGCGGTGGATCTTCCAGGCGGACGGCGCCGCGAACGCCCTGCTCGGCCGGCAGATCCTGTGGACCGCCGACGGCTTCGCCGCAAAGGCGGCCATCGTCATCGCCGAGGTGTGGAAGACCTCCCCGTTCATCGGGCTGCTCGTCCTCGCCGGGCTGCAGATGATCCCCCGGGACGTCTACGAGGCCGCGCGGGTGGACGGCGCCGGGCCCGTCCAGCAGTTCTTCCGCATCACGCTGCCGCTGGTCAAGCCCGCGCTGCTGGTCGCCGTGCTGTTCCGGATGCTGGACGTCCTGCGCATGTTCGACCTGCCCGCCGTGCTGATCGGCGTCAACCAGAGGTCCGTGGAGACGCTGACGATGATCGCCTGGTTCGAGGCGTCCAACCTGCGGTACGGGTCGGCGGCGGCGTACGCGACCGTCCTGTTCCTCTACATCGCGCTGATCGCCTACCTGTTCGTGAAGCTGCTCGGCGCGGACATCATCGGCGAGGCCCGCCAGCAGTCGAAGCGCAGGAAGGCGGCATCATGACCCAGGCGAAACGGCTGCTGTCCTACTTCGGCTTCGCCGCGGTGGCGGTCTACTGCCTCGCGCCGTTCTACTGGATGACGGTCTCGGCGTTCCGCCGCCCGCAGGACCAGTTCGACAACTCGATCGTGCCGGCCCGGTGGTCGTGGGAGAACTTCTCCGCGGTCTTCTCCGGCGGCAACGGCTTCGGCCGGGCGCTGCTGAACAGCGTCATCGTGGCCGGCGGCACGACCGTGCTGACGCTGCTGATCGGCACGTTCACCGCCTACGCGCTGGCCAGGCTGAACTTCCGGTTCAAGAACGCGGTGCTCGGGCTGATCATCGCGACCACGATGTTCCCCGGAATCTCCCAGCTCGTCCCCTTGCTGAAACTCTTCACCGACATCAAGTGGATCAACACCTACCAGGCGATGGTGCTGCCCAGCCTCGGGTTCGCGCTGCCGCTGTCGGTGTGGCTGCTGACGGCGTTCTTCCGGCAGCTGCCGTTCGAGCTGGAACAGGCCGCCATGGTGGACGGCTGCACCCGCGGCCAGGCGTTCCGCAAGATCATCGTCCCGCTGGCGGCGCCCGGGGTGTTCACCACGGCGATCCTCACGTTCATCGCCGCGTGGAACGAGTTCCTCATCGCGCTGTCCATGGTCAACAAGAAGGAGATGCAGACCGCCACGGTCGCGATCTCCAAGTTCACCGGCGTCTCCGGGTTCGACCAGCCGTTCGGCACCCAGATGGCCGCCGGGGTGATCGTGACCGTCCCGCTCATCGTGCTCGTGCTGGTCTTCCAGCGCCGGATCGTCGCCGGGCTCACCGCCGGCGGCGTCAAATAGGCCCGACGGCACCCGATTCCCGACGGCTCCCGATTCGAAGGACGTTCATGACCCAGGACACGCTGCTCGCCCGCGCCTCCCGCGAGGAGGCGGGCACCCGCTGGTGGCGCGACGCCGTCATCTACCAGGTGTACGTGCGCAGCTTCGCCGACGCGGACGGCGACGGTGTCGGCGACCTGCCCGGCATCCGCTCGCGCCTGCCCTACCTCGCCGGCCTCGGTGTGGACGCGCTGTGGCTGACCCCGTTCTACGTCTCCCCGATGGCCGACTTCGGCTACGACGTGGCCGACTACCGCGACGTCGACCCGCTGTTCGGCACGCTCGCCGACGCCCGCGCTCTGATCGCGGACGCGCACGCGCACGGCCTGCGGATCATCGTGGACGTCGTGCCCAACCACACCTCCGACCGGCACGCCTGGTTCCGGGCGGCGGCCGCCGCGCCCGCCGGCTCCCCCGAGCGTGCCCGCTACATCTTCCGGGACGGCCGCGGCCCGGACGGCGCGGAGCCCCCCAACGACTGGGAGTCGGTGTTCGGCGGCCCCGCCTGGACGCGGCTGCCGGACGGCCAGTGGTACCTGCACCTGTTCGCGTCCGAGCAGCCCGACCTGAACTGGGAGAACCCCGAGGTCCACGCCGAGTTCGCGGACATCCTGAAGTTCTGGCTCGACCTCGGCGTGGACGGCTTCCGCGTCGACGTCGCCCACGGTATGGCCAAGGCCCCGGGGCTGCCGGACGTCGGCCGCCCGAACCAGGTCGAGATGCTCGGCACGGCCGTCCTGCCGTACTTCGACCAGGACGCCGTCCACGACATCCACCGCGAGTGGCGGCGGCTGCTCGACTCCTACGGGGGCGAGCGGATCGCCGTCGCCGAGGCGTGGGCGCCGACGCCGCGGCGGCTCGCCGACTACACCCGCCCCGACGAGCTGCACCAGGCGTTCAACTTCCACTACCTGACCGCGCCCTGGGACGCGGACCGGCTGCGCGAGGTGGTCGAGGAGTCACTGGCCACCGCCGGCGCGGTCGGCGCCCCCGCGACCTGGGTGCTGTCCAACCACGACGTGAAACGGCACGTCACCCGGTACGGCGGCGGGGACGGGGGGCTGCGGCGCGCCCGCGCGGCGGCGCTGCTGACGCTCGCGCTGCCCGGCTCGTCCTACGTCTACCAGGGCGAGGAGCTGGGCCTGCCGGAGGTGCTCGACCTGCCGGAGGAGTTCCTGCAGGACCCGCAGCGGCTGCGCGGCGAGGGCGCCGGGCGGGACGGCTGCCGCGTCCCGCTGCCGTGGGAGGGCGAGGAGCCGCCGTTCGGCTTCGGCGCCGGCGAAACCTCCTGGCTGCCGATGCCCACCGCCTGGCGCGACCTGACCGTGGCCGCACAGGACGCCGACCCGGGCTCCATGCTGGCGCTCTACCGCGACGCGCTGCGCCTCCGGCGCGAGCACCCGGCGCTCGGCGACGGCGGACTGCGCTGGGAGGCGGGTCCGCCCGGCACACTGGTCTTCGTCCGGGAGAACGGGGGAAGACGCCTCGTCTGCGCGGTGAACACGGGCGACCGCGCGGCCCGCGTGCCCCTGCGCGGAACCCCGCTCCTCGCGAGCGGACCGGTCCGGACGGAGGGCGGCCACCTGGAGCTTCCCCCGGACACCGCCCTGTGGTGGGACGTCGAGGAGGGATAACTTGAAACCCATGACGACGCGTCTGGCGGACATCGCGGCGCACGCCGGGGTGAGCGAGGCGACCGTGAGCCGCGTGCTCAACGGCAAGCCGGGCGTGTCCCCGACCACGCGCCAGGCGGTGCTGACCGCCCTGGACGTGCTCGGCTACGAGCGCCCGGCCCGGCTGCGCCAGCGGCGGGCCGGGCTGATCGGGCTGATCATCCCGGAGCTGACCAACCCGATCTTCCCGGCGTTCGCCGAGGTCATCGAGAGCGCGCTCGCGCGGCACGGGTACATGGCGGTGCTGTGCTCGCAGGCACCGGGCGGCGTCGCCGAGGACGACTACATCGAGATGCTGCTGGAGCGCGGCGTCGCGGGGATCATCTTCGTCAACGGCCTGCACGCCAACGCCAACTCCGACCGGGCCCGGTACGCGCGGCTGCTGGAGCAGGCGCTCCCGATCGTCCTGGTGAACGGGTACCGGCCCGACATCGACGCGCCGTTCATCTCCAACGACGACGTGGCCTCGCTGGAGGCGATCGTCGCGCACCTGGCCGCAATGGGCCACCGGCGGATCGGGCTCGCGATCGGGCAGGAGGTGTACGTGCCGACGCGGCGCAAGACCGAGGGGTTCCGGCGCGGGATGGCCGCGCACACCGGCCTCTCCCCGGACGAGGTCGAGGGTCTGATCGTCAACACGATGTACACGGTCGAGGGCGGGCAGGCGGCGGCGGCCGAACTGCTCGACGCCGGCTGCACGGCGATCTGCGGCGGCAACGACATCATGGCGCTCGGGGCGATCCGGGCGGCGCGGGCGCGCGGGCTCCAGGTTCCCGAGGACGTGTCCGTGACCGGCATGGACGACTCGCTCCTGACCGCCTACCTCGACCCGCCGCTGACCACGATCCGGCAGTCGGTGCGGGAGATGTCGATGGCCGCGGTGAGCACCGTCCTGGACGAGATCCGCGGCGTCCGCGCGTCCCGTACGGAGCTGCTCTACCGGCCGGAACTGGTCGTCCGGCGGTCCACGGCGCCGGCTCCGGCGGCGGCCCGGCTGACCCCGGTCAAGGAGGGGTGACGGTCTCGGTCATGACGCCTTGACCGTATGCTGACCGAGGGTCGGAGCGGGCCTGACCGCACTCGCCCGGCGGCCAGCTTCTTGTAACGGTTCCATCTCGGCGATTGACAGTGAGCCCAGTCACGGTCTTTCCTTCGTGGGAGCGCTCCCACACCACTGCAAGACACAACCTGAGAGGGGTCCGCCATGAGGGCCATCATGCGGCGCGGACTGAGTACGGCGATGGCGGCGGTACTCGTCGGCAGCGTCGCCGTCGCGTGCGGCGGCGACGGCGACGACAAGGGAGGCTCCGACAGCGGGCCTGTCGAGCTCACCGTCGACGTCTTCGGCGCGCCCGGCTACGACGCGCTCTACAAGCAGTACGAACAGTCCCACCCCAACGTCAAGATCAAGCAGCGCAAGGTCGACAACCTGGACGCGTACATGCCGCGCATCCAGCAGTGGATGGCCACCGGCAGCGGCGCGGGCGACGTCGTCATGCTGGAGGAGGGCATCCTGCCGCTCTACATGCAGCAGGCGAACAAGTTCGTCAACTTCTTCGACTACGGCGGCAAGTCCCTCGAGCAGAACTTCCTGCCGTGGAAGTGGAACATGGGCATCACCCCGGACGGCAAGCAGCTCGTCGGCCTCGGCACCGACGTCGGCCCGCTCGCCATCTGCTACCGCAAGGACCTCTTCAAGAAGGCCGGCCTGCCGACCGACCGCGAGAAGGTCAGCCAGCTCTGGACGACGTGGGACGACTTCCTCGCCACCGGCCAGAAGTTCCAGGAGAAGTCGCCGAAGACCAAGTGGCTGGACGGTGCCCCCGCCGTCCTCCGTGCCACCGTCCTGCAGGACGCCGGCAACGGACCCGGCTACAGCTACTTCGACAAGCAGAACAACCTGGTCTTCGACAGCAACCCGGCCGTGAAGAAGGCGTTCGACACGACGCTGAAGTTCGAGGAGAACAAGCTCACCGCCGACCTGTCGGTGTTCACCCCGCCGTGGCAGACCGCCCTCAAGCGCGACACGTTCGCCACCGTGCCGTGCCCGTCCTGGATGCTCGGCGGCATCCAGAAGTTCTCCGGCGACTACGGCAAGGGCAAGTGGGACGTGGCGACCACACCCGGCGGCGCCGGCTACTGGGGCGGCTCCTGGCTGGCCGTGCCGAAGCAGTCCAAGCACCAGAAGGCGGCCGCCGAGCTCGCCAAGTTCCTGACCTCCCCCGAGGGCCAGGTCGGCGCGTTCAAGGAGGCGAACGTCTTCCCGTCCTCGCCGCAGGCCGCACAGGACCCGGCGGTCGCGGGCGCGAAGGACGAGTACTTCAGCGACGCCCCGGTCGGCAAGATCTTCGGTGACCTGGTGGCCAGCGTGAAGCCGGTCCACCTCGGCCCCAAGAACGAGGCCGTCCGCGCGGCGGTGGAGAACGTGCTGACGTCCGTCGGCCAGGGCCGGGTCAAGCCGGAGGACGCCTGGGCGCGGTCCGTCGACGAGGCCAAGAAGGCCGCCCGGTAACCGCACCGGCCATGTGACCACGGCGGCGGCGCCGCGCCGTTACCTCCCCGCCGGCGCCGCCGCCGTTCCACTTCTCCTCCCCCGCCCCGTCCCGTCCTCGGAAAGGAGGCGCACGACGTGACCACCGATCTGCGCCCCAGCCGGAACGGCCCGCCGCCGCCCCCGCCGGCGAAGGTCCGCCCGGGCCCCGGCCGCACCTGGCGGGCCCGCCTGGCCCGGCTCGATGTGAAGGGCGCCCCCTATGCCTTCATCTCGCCGTTCTACTTCGTCTTCCTGATCTTCGGCGCGTTCCCGCTCGTCTACACGCTCTGGGTCTCCCTGCACGACTGGGAGCTGGCGTCCGGGACGCGCAAGTTCATCGGGCTCGACAACTTCGACTACCTGCTGACCGACGCCGACTTCTGGCACGCGACGGTCAACACCCTCGGCATCTTCATGCTGTCGACCGTCCCGCAGCTGCTGCTCGCGCTGTTCGTCGCGAACGCGCTGAACCGGCGGATGCGGATGCCGACCATCTTCCGGATCGGCATGGTCGCCCCGCTGGTGACCTCGACCGCCGCCGTCGCGATCGTGTTCACCCAGATGTTCGACACGCACTGGGGCCTGATCAACTGGGTGGTCGGGCTGTTCGGCGTCGACCCGATCCAGTGGACGACCAGCCGCGGCTGGTCCTGGGTCGCCATCGCGGTCATGGTCGACTGGCGCTGGACCGGCTACAACGCGCTGATCTACCTGGCCGCCATGCAGGCGATCCCGAAGGACCTGTACGAGGCCGCCGCGATCGACGGCGCCTCCCGGATCCGGCAGTTCTGGCAGATCACGGTGCCGATGCTGCGCCCCACCATCCTGTTCACGGTGATCATCTCGACGATCGGCGGGCTGCAGCTGTTCACCGAGCCCGTGCTGTTCAGCGTCGGCACGCCGAACAAGATGGACGGCGGCCCGCTGCACCAGTTCCAGACGATCACGATGTACATGTACGACAACGCGTTCGGCCATGACCGGTACGGCTACGGCGCCACCGTCGCGTGGGCGCTGTTCGTGATGATCATCGTGTTCTCCCTGATCAACTTCCTGGCCGTGCGGCGCACCGGAGGCGCAAAGTGACCACGCTCCTGGCCGGCCCCGGAAACCGGCGCCCCGACCCCAAGCACGCCGCGACCGCCGGCCGCTTCCGCGGCCTGTGGAACGCGAGCCCGCTGACCTACGTGACGCTGATCGCCGCGCTGGCCCTGTCGATCTTCCCGATCTACTGGATGATCATCGTCGCGACCCGCACCAACAGCGTGGTCTCCGACGTGCCGCCGCCGCTGCTGCCCGGCTCGCACGGCGGCGACAACGTCGGCCGGCTGTTCGACAACCCGGACGCCTACTTCGCCAAGGGCCTGCTGAACTCGATGATCGCCTCCAGCGCGGTGACGATCTCCACGGTCTTCTTCGCCTCGCTCGCCGGGTTCGCGTTCGCCAAGCTGCGCTTCCGCGGCAAGAACGCGCTGCTGCTGACGATCGTCGCGACGATGATGATCCCGGTGCAGATGGGCATCATCCCGCTGTACATGATCATGGTGAAGCTGGGCTGGCAGAACGAGCTCCAGGCGGTCATCGTCCCGTTCCTGGTCACCGGGTTCGGCGTGTTCATGATGCGGCAGTACGCCGACCAGGCCGTCCCCGACGAGCTGATCGAGGCGGCCCGCGTCGACGGGTGCACCACGTTCGGCATCTACTGGCGCGTCGTGCTGCCCGCACTGCGCCCGGCCGCGGGCGTGCTCGGCCTGTTCACGTTCATGCAGACCTGGAACGAGTTCATGTGGCCGCTCGCGGTCCTCACCCCCGACAACCCGACCGTGCAGCTGTCCATCAACAACCTGGCGAACGCCTACTTCCAGGACTACACGCTCATGTTCGCCGGTACCGCGGTCGCGGTGATGCCGCTGCTCGTCGTATTCGTCATTTTCGGCCGCCAGATCATCGGCGGAATCATGGAAGGTGCAGTGAAGGCGTGACCTCCCTACAGGACGACACCAGCGCGGCTCCCGCCGCACCGTTCCCGACCGGGTTCCGCTGGGGGGCCGCCACCGCCGCCTACCAGATCGAGGGAGCCGCCGGGGAGGGCGGGCGCGGGCCGTCCATCTGGGACACCTTCTGCCGGACGCCGGGCAAGGTCCTCAACGGTGAGAACGGCGACGTCGCCGTCGACCACTACCACCGGTTCCGCGAGGACGTGGCGCTCATGGCGAGCCTCGGCCTGACCGCGTACCGGTTCTCGATCTCCTGGCCGCGGGTGCAGCCGAACGGGGCCGGGACCTTCAACACCGAGGGCCTCGACTTCTACCGGCGGCTGGTCGACACGCTGCTGGAGGCCGGCATCGAGCCGTGGCCGACCCTCTACCACTGGGACCTCCCGCAGCCGCTGGAGGACAAGGGCGGCTGGCCGGAGCGCGAGACCGCGCACCGGTTCGCCGAGTACGCGGCGCACGTGCACACCGCGCTCGGCGACCGCGTCCACCACTGGACGACGGTGAACGAGCCGTGGTGCGCGGCGTTCCTCGGCTACGCGTCGGGCGAGCACGCGCCCGGACGGCGTGACGCCGCCGCGTCGCTGCTCGCCGCGCACCACCTGCTGCTCGGCCACGGCCTCGCCGTCGAGGCGATGCGGGCGCGCCACCCCGACAACCGGTTCGGGGCCGCCGTCAACCTGTACGCGGTGTCCCCGGCGACGGACGACCCCGCCGACGTGGACGCGGCGCGCCGCATCGACGGGCTGCAGAACCGGCTGTTCCTCGACCCGCTGCTGCTCGGCCGCTACCCCGACGACGTCCTGGCCGACACGTCCCGCTACGGGTTCACCCCGCCGGACGCCGACCTCGCCGTCATCAACCAGCGGATCGACCAGCTCGGCATCAACTACTACTCGCGGCACACGGTCGCCGGCACGCCCGGCGAGGCGGCGCAGACCGCGTCGTCGCCGTTCTCGACGCACTCGCCGTGGGTGGGCAGCGACCATGTCCGGTTCGTCCCGGCCGGCCGTCCCGTCACCGGGATGGGCTGGGAGATCGACGAGCGCGGCCTGTACGAGGTCCTGACCAGGCTGCACCGCGAGTACCCGTCCGTCCCGCTGTACATCACCGAGAACGGCGCGGGCTACGACGAGACACTTGACGGGAATGGCACGGTCCAAGACACGGGCCGCATCGCCTATCTGGACGCGCACCTGCGCGCCTGCCACGAGGCCATTTCCGACGGAGTGCCGCTGCACGGTTACTTCACCTGGTCGCTGCTGGATAATTTCGAATGGGCTTGGGGCTATTCGAAGCGTTTCGGGCTGGTGCACGTCGACTACGCCACGCAGCGCCGGGTGCCGAAGGACAGCGCGCGCTGGTACGCCGGGGTGATCCGGCAGGGCGGGCTGCCCGAACGGGCCTGACCTCGGGGGACGGTGGACGGTACGGAGAAGAGGGGGGCCGGATGACGGGCAGGAGCACGCGCCCGACATTGGAGGAGGTCGCGGCGCGCGCCGGAGTGGGCCGCGGCACGGTGTCGCGCGTGGTCAACGGCTCGCCGCGGGTCAGCCCGCAGGCCCGCGAAGCGGTGCTGCGGGCGATCGAGGAGCTCGGGTACGTGCCGAACCGGGCGGCCCGCACGCTCGTCACCCGCCGTACCGACACCGTCGCGCTCGTCGTCGCCGAGTCGGACCAGCGGCTGTTCGGCGAGCCGTACTTCGCGGGGATCATCCGCGGGATCAGCAACGGGCTGGGCGACACCGGGCTGCAACTGCTGCTCGCGCTCGCCCGCTCCCCCGACGAGTACGGCCGGCTGGAGGAGTACCTCACCACCCAGCACGTGGACGGGGTGCTCCTCACCTCGCTGCACGCCGAGGACCCGCTGCCCGCGAAGCTGGAGGCCAACGGCGTGCCGACCGTCCTCGGCGGCTGCCCGCCCGGCCTGACCCCGGTCAGCTACGTCGACGTCGACAACCGCAGCGGCGCCCGCGAGGCCGTCTGCCACCTGATCTCCGGGGGCCGGCGGCACATCGCGGCGATCGCCGGGCCCCAGGACATGGGGGTGGGCATCGACCGGCTGGCCGGCTACCGGGAGGCGCTCGCCGACGCGGGGCTGCCCGAGTACGTCGAGTACGGCGACTTCGGCGAGGCCAGCGGCATCGCCGCCGCGGAGAAGCTGCTGGCCGCGCAGCCGCGGCTGGACGCGGTGTTCGCGGCGAGCGACCCGATGGCGTTCGGGGCGCTGCGCATCCTGCACCGGCGCGGGCGGCGCATCCCCGACGACGTCGCGGTGATCGGGTTCGACGACTCCTCCGCCGCGCCGCTCGCCGACCCGCCGCTCAGCACCGTCCACCAGTCGCTGGAGGAGATGGGCGTGGAGATGGCGCGGCTGCTGGTGTCGCGGATCCGCGGCGAGACCGTCGCCGACCCGGTGGTCATCCTGCAGCCTCACCTGGTGCTGCGCGAATCGGCGTGATCTACGATCGGCTGATGGGTTACGAACCGTCCGCCGAGGAACTCCGCCATCTGAACCGCTGCGTCGAGCTGGCCGCCGAGGGGCTGGAGTCGGCCGATGAGCCGTTCGGGTCGGTGCTGGTCGCCGCCTCCGGGACGGTCCTGTTCGAGGACCGCAACCGGGTGGCGGGCGGCGATCAGACCCGGCATCCGGAGTTCGAGATCGCCCGCTGGGCGGCGGCGAACATGACGCCGGAGGAGCGCGCGGCGGCGACCGTGTACACGTCCGGGGAGCACTGCCCGATGTGCTCGGCCGCGCACGGCTGGGTCGGCCTCGGCCGCATCGTGTACATCATGTCGGCCCGGCAGCTGGTCGGCCTGCGCACCGAGCTGGGCGTCCCGCCGGGGCCGGTCAACGCCATCCCGATCCAGGACGTCGTGCCGGGCGTCCGGGTGGACGGGCCGGTCGCCGCCCTCGAGGCGACCATGCGCGACCTGCACACCCGCGCCTGCGCCTGAGGGCGGCGACGTCTCACCTGCGGGTCAGCGCCTCCAGCCGTTCGACGGCCGCGCGCCAGTCGGACGGCAGCCAGCACCGCGTCGCCCGGTGCCCGTCATGGGCGAGGGTGTAGGTGAAGTGGTCGGCCACCCGGCACCCCGCCTCGGACGAGTCGGTGGTGACGATGCCGCTGAGCGCGTCCCGCAGGCCGCGCATCTCGTCGTCCGCGAGCGCGACCCTTTTCCCGTTGACGAGGGCCGTTCCCGAATTCCCGACGGTCACCCGTTCCTGGATTCCGGCGAATCCTCCGGTGCGCTCGTAGGTGACCAGCACGTCGGGCCCGGTGAAAGCGAGCATTGACGCCTCCTTTTGATGCGGGCCGCCGGACAGCACCCCGCTTCCCCATTCCGGCGGCCCGCGGTCTGTGGGGGTTATCCGCCGAAAAGGATCCCGCCGGTCTCGCGCACGGCGACGCAGCGGTTCGGGTACTTCCGCTCGAAACGCCGGGGCCTTCCGTCCCAGGTGCCGCGCGCGATCACCCGGACCGGCGCGTACTCCAGCGTGCACACCCCCGTCCGCGCGGGGATGCGCTCGACCTTGCCGTCGACGAGTCTGAGCTGGTCACAGGCCTTAGACGCCTGGATGAGCGTCCCGCCGTCCGGGTCGCAGTGCAGGCTGCGCTCGATTTTCGGCCCCAGTTCGTGCACCACCGTGAGCATGTAGGAGCCGACCGGTCCGACCGCCAGCGCGGGGGCGGCCGATGCGCCGACCGCCATTCCCGCCAGCACGGCCGCCCACCGGAAACGGGCACGCGACATGTGCATGTCTTCCTCCCTGGATTCGCCCGCCGCGATCTGCGGCACCGGGCCGGCCGGGACATCGCATTGTGGTGGACGTCCCGCCGCATCCAGACACTAAATGCCGCAAACTCCCACGAACAAGGGCAAATCAAGTCCCAACCTGGCCACCGGTCAATACTTAAATCAAGTCTGCCCAACTGTGCAATGCCACTTGGACACAAATTGACCCGGATATGTGATATCCCGTCCCGCTCACCGGGAGCACGTTCCAAACGGCCGGCGCCGCCCGCCGAAGATGGGGCATGCCGTGCGCTCACCAGGCCATCGCCAACCTGATCTACCGCTACGCCGAGTGCGTGGACAACGCCGACTTCGCGGGCATCCGCGACCTGTTCGCCGACGCCGCCTTCTCCGGCAGCGGCGGCACCCTCCGCGGCGGCGACGCGATCGCCCGCATGTTCGAGAAGACGGTGATCGTCCACGAGGACGGCACCCTGCGCACCAAGCACGTGACCACGAACGTCGCCATCGAGGTGGACGAGACCGCCGGCACCGCGACCTCAAAGGCGTACTACACCGTCCTACAGGCCGCCCCGGGCCTCCCGCTCCAGCCCATAGCCTGCGGCACCTACCACGACACCTTCGAGCTCCACGAGGGCCACTGGCGCTTCACCGAACGCCGCATAACCATGGACCTAGCCGGCGACGTAACCCACCACCTGACCCACCCGGAGTACCTACCCGCCCACGTCCGCCCCACCTCATAACAGGCGAAGCAACCGCTCAGACACCGCCCCCATGCCGGTGATGCAAAAGCCCCCGAAGCCGCCCCGCCTCCGTCCGCAACTTCATGATGGTGTCAATCGCCACGGCAAGGCGGTCCTTGGCCGCCTGCTCGTCGAGTTCCCCCACGGCACGTCGCAGGACGCCTTTCTCCTCGTCCCTGATAGCGGCCGCGCGCACGAAATCCTGGGCATCGACGGCGTCCTCCTTGGCCCGCCGCAAAGCGGCGACCCGCGCCATGACGGCGGTGAACTCGTCGGGCAGCCCCACCGGAGAACCGCCGACGGCCGTTTCACCACCGGCACGTTCAGCGCACCCGTAGCACATCCGGGGCCTGACCTGCTCCCGCGCGGCTCGGACGCCTTCGGCCGTGACCCCGTGCGCCGCGAGCACCTCACCGGCGGCCCCGCCCTCCGCCAGCAGGCCGAGCAGCAGGTGATCGGTCCCGATCCTGCCCGGCCCCGCAACGGGGTTCTCCTCCAGAGCAAGGTTCAGTGCCCTGCCCGCCGCCTCGGACAGCGGCACGACCTTCCCGGCCAGCTGCGGGCCGAGCCCCATCCGCCGCTCGACGGCGTGCTGGAGCACCGCGGGCTGGATGCGCAGTTCATGCAGTAGCACCCCGGCCATGCCCCGCCCGTCGTCAGCGACCAGGCCGAGCAGCAGATGCCCGGTGTCGGCGGCACGTGGCCCAGCGCGGCGGCATGCGCGGGTGCGGACTCCACCACGCGACGGGCGGCGGGCGTATACGGGCTGATGCCCCCATTGCTCCTACCGACACGATCTCCCAAGCCGAACGAAACCCCCAGAGGCCACCGCTAACTCAGGCGGCGGAGAGACCACGCCAGGGCGGGGATCATCACCGCCGCAGGAACCAGGTGCAGCACAACAAGAGCTGCGGTGGTGCCGGTGTTGGCCCCAGAGAGGAGAGGCGGAAGCAACGAGATCGCGGTCAGCGAGACCGCCGTCCACACGAATCGTGTGGCGGGACGAGCGCTCCAGCGCAGGAGAGCGGCGGCGATGGCGAGGCCCACGACGGAGAAGAAGCCGGTCACCACGGCGAATCCGGGCAACGGGATCGACTCGCCGCCATCGGGGATCTCGAAGTCGGCGCCGGCGGCCTGAGCCGCCGCAGCGGCCAGGGTGGTGACCGCCATCGCCACGAGCGCGGCGGCGATGCCGGTGACGGCGAGTCGGCGGAAGCGGCCGACCCGAGCCGGTGCCGGTCCCGCGACCGCCCCGGTGTCATTCATGCCGGCCATGTCATCGCCTTTCGTCGGCCGGCAGGCGCTCCGGCAGTCCGAGCCGGGAGAACTGGTCGGCGTGGAAGGTGGTGATCTCGGTGATCGCCCCGCCGGTGACGCGCAGGACGTCGATCGTCAGCGGCAGGTACGCGCCCTCCCGCTCCTGCCAGAGGTAGAAGGCGACGGTGGGCTGCCGGTTCACGGAGGTCCGGACGGCGCGCAGGCCCGTCAAGCGGGTGAAGCCGTCCGCGACCCAGTCGTTCACGACCGCGTCCCGGCCGACCTGCAGGCCGGGCGTGGGCGGCATCGAGCAGCGGACGTCGTCGCGCAGCAGGGCGGCGAGCCCGTCGATGTCGGTGGCCACGCTGGCGTCGGTGAAGCGGCGCACCAGTTCGCGTGTCCCGGCGTCGTCCTCGCCGCCGGTCCAGTCCTGCCGCTCGGCGGGCAGGTGCTCGCGCATGCCGGCGCGGGCCCGCTGGAGCGCGCTGTTGACGGAGTTGACGGAGTCGCCGAGAAGCTCCGCGACGTCCTTGGCCGGCCAGCCGAGCACGTCCCGCAGGATCAGCGCGGCCCGGGGGCGCGGCGCCAGGTGCTGGACGGCGACCAGGTACGCCAGCTCGATCGTCTCCCGCGCGACGGCGACGGCCTCGGGCTCGTCCGCATCGCCTGCGGGCACCTCGTCCAGCAGCTGGTCCGGGTAGGGCTGGAGCCATGGCACCTCGCCGCCGGTCGCGGGCTCCGGTCGGCGCTTGGCGAGCAGGTCAAGGCAGGCGTTGGTCGCGATCCGGTACAGCCAGGCCCGCAGCGTCGACCGCCCCTGGAAGGTCTCCCGCCGCCGCCAGGCGCGCAGGAACGTCTCCTGCACGGCGTCCTCGGCGTCGTCGAACGACCCGAGCATCCGGTAGCAGTGCACATGCAGTTCCCGCCGATGCCGCTCCGTCACCCCCGAGAAGGCCGCCTGGTCGACCTCGCCCAGCTCTGGCCGCGCGTCCGCCCTCATCACGTCATCCCTCCGCGTCGTCCTGTCCCGTCGTATGTATGACGGCTGCGAGCGCGATAACTCATCACCGGGATGCCGGCTTCGATTACCAGGGGTAGGTGCCGCCGGTTTCGTTGAGGAAGACGCCGGTTTCGGGGGCGGAGGTCTGGCGGGCTATGTGGGCTCCGCCTTCGTCCGCGCTCAGGGTGCCCGTGTGGCCGTTGAGGTCGGTGGCGCAGAAGCCCGGGGAGAGCGCGTTGACCCGGATGCCCGCGTCGCGGAGGGCGTTGGCGTAGATGAGGGTTATGGCGTTCAAGGCTGCTTTGGACGAGTTGTAGCCGAGCAGGGTCGCGTACTGGGCGAGTTCCTTGCCGGGGTTGCTCAGGAGCGCGAAGGTGCCCAGGCCACTGGAGACGTTGCCGATGTAGCCGGACTCCGATCTGCGGAGCAGAGGGAGCATGGCGTTCGTTACGGCGATGACGCCGAAGACGTTGGTCTCGTAGATCTCGCGGACGTCCGTCACCGGCATCTCCCCGGGGGGACGTGACTGGTCGCGGGTGATGGCGGCGTTGTTGACGAGGACGTCCAGGCGGCCGTAGTCGGCTTCGATCAGCTTGGCCGCGGACGTGATCGTCGCGGGGTCCGTCACGTCCAGGTGGATGAAGCGTGCGTCCAGGGCTCGACTGGTCAGGGTGGCGGCGGCGGCTTCTCCGCGGCCGGGGTCGCGGGCTCCGAGCAGAACGGCGTGGCCGTCCTGGGCGAGTGCGGCGGCCGTCGCGAGGCCGATCCCCTTGGTGGCGCCGGTGATCAAGACGATCTTCTTGCTGGTCATGGGAACACCCTCGCGGTGGGCGGCGCGAAGCGGGAGAGCACTGTTGAGGCTGGTATCGGCGGTCCCATGGTGGAGGGGGCGCCGGACGGCGAGACTGGGTGGGTGGAGTACGGGGATCGGGCCGAGCTGGCCGCCTTCCTGCGGCGGTGGCGTGCGCGGATCCAGCCGTCCGACGTCGGGTTGGAACCGGGTCGGCGGCGCACGCCCGGGCTGCGGCGGCAGGAGGTCGCGCAACTGGCGGGCATGTCGGTCGACTACTACATCCGGCTTGAGCAGGGGCGGGGGCCGAGACCGTCGCGGCAGATGCTCGCGGCGCTCGGGCGGGCGCTGCGGCTGACCGATGACGAGCGGTCGCATCTGCACTACCTGGCGGGCGAGGTGCCGGTGCCGCCTCACGCGCCGGTGCGGGACGTGCGGCCGGGCCTGCTGCATTTGCTGGAGCGGCTGGACGACACTCCCGCGCTCATCTGCGACGCCAAGTACGACATCCTTGCGTGGAATCCCATGGCCGCCGCGCTGCTGGGCGATTTCGGCGCGCAGCCCGAGGGTGAGCGCAACGTCGTCTGGCGGTTCTTCGCGCGGTCGGCACGGGATTGGATCGATCCCGAGGACGCCCGGCGGTTCGCTCGGGAGGCGGTGGCCGACCTGCGCACGGTGGCGGCTCGGTACCCGCGCGATCCCGGGGTGCGGGGATTGGTCGAGCGGCTGCTGGCGGCGAGTGCCGAGTTCCGGGCGCTGTGGGACGAGGGTGAGGTCCAGGTTCGGCGTTCCACGCGCAAGCGGATCCTGCATCCGGTGGTGGGGTGGCTCGATCTCGAGTGCGACGCCTTGCACGACCCGGCGCGCGATCAGTGGACCGTCTTCTATACGGCGGGGTCGGGGGCGGCGGCCGAGGCTTTGCGGTCGTTGCGGAGCCTGGCCGCCGCCGGGTGAGCGCGGGTCAGGGGGCCGGGACGCCTCCTCGCAGGTTCGCGGCTGCCTTCAGGGAGACTCCACCGGGGTGGGAGGTGTCTTCTGCGATCACGGCCAGGGTGATGGTGTTGCTGCCGTGGGGGTGGAGGATGCCGTCGGGGAGGGTGAAGTCCTGCTGGATTTCACCGTTGACGTACTCCCCCATGTTCCAGCCGTTGATGAAGATGAGGGCTCGGTAGTGGCCTGTGCCCTTGTCGAAGTGCAGGGTTACCGGGACGTCCTGGTCTCTGGGGATCGCTAGGTGGGTGTTGGTGCTGTACCAGCGGACGCCTGGGTCGAGGGTGTCGGTCGGGGAGGCTTGCTGCCAGGTCTTCGTGCGGGCGGACGGTAGGTGCCAGCCTTCTCGTTCGCCGTAGAGGCCGCCTGTGCTCAGGGGGCCGCGGACGGGGTCGTAGGCGCGGGTGCCTTGGATTCGCCAGGTGACCGGGTTCGTCGTCACTTCGGCGTTGACCAGACCGCGCGGCTGCTTCTGGCGGTAGTCGTCCGCCGTCCAGTCGTCGTTGTGGCCCATGTTCTCCACTAGGACGGAGAGGACGGCCTTCTGGCCTTTCTGGAGGAGGTCGGAGGGGATTTCGAAGGCGCCCGGGCCCGGGTTCTCGTTGATGGGGGCGTCTGCGTCCTTCTGTTCGCCGCCGGCCGCCGAACCGAGGTAGCGGCCGTTCAGCCAGACCTGGTAGATGCCGTGCTTTCCGGTGATGGCGTTCAGGTTGACGGTCTTCTCCGCGCCCGTTGCGGTGAAGTGGCCCCGATACCAGACGTGGCCGTGGTGGAAGCCGTAGTCGTCGGCGTAGAGGACGGGTGGATTCTTCGGCTTGATCGGGCTGACCGTGGTGGTGTGGTCGGCGACCTTCCAGGCCGAGTCGTCGAAGTCGGGGGACGATTCGGGGGCACCTTGCTTTGCGTGCCAGTGCTTGAGGGAGGGGAGTTTTACTGGGCGCGGGCCCTTGGCGTGGGCCAGGAGTGTGCCGCTTGGTGTTGTTCGGGCGTGGAGGTTCTTGCCGTTCAGGGTCAGGCGATGAGCTGAGGTGAAGATTTCGATGTCGCCTGCCTTGGCCAGATCTGCTCGTATCGCGGCTGTGCCGTTCTTGGTTTGCACGGAGCGGACGAGGTCGGTGCCTCGGACGAGAGTGTTGCCCGAGCGCCAGAACTCGGCGGCCTCGGCGTCCGTGCCGATGAGGAGCAGTAGGGGTTTCCGGCCTCCGTCTGTTATCTGGACCCGGGCCAGACCCTCGTGTTCGTAGTCGAGTTCGAGGTTGCCGTTGGAGTAGCTCGACTTCACCGAGCCGTCCAGGACCTTGACCTCAGGGCGTGATTTGTAGCGGAGGACGGTCGTTCCCGCTACGCCTTCGGTGCCGTACAGGACGGCTATGTCTCGGCCATTGGCGGTCGTGTGGGTGAGAAGTTCGGAGGTCGTCGCGGCTAGACGCTGGCCGCCCATGTCGTAGCCTGCCACGAGGATCTTCGCGTCCCGGCCTTTCAGGGTCACGGGCAGGTTGTAGGTGCCGTCCGGGGTGTTCCAGGTCAGGTTCGCCGACTGGTCGGCATCGGTTTTGCGGTCGGCGTGCCGGACGAGGACGAACTGCGTGCCGGTGTCGGGGTTGGCTCGGGCCTCGGTGTGAACGGCGGCGTTGTCGGACGCGGGAGCCTCGGTCGAGTCGGTCTTGGTGAGAGGCGCCACCGTGGTGAAGAAGAGCCCCTGGCGTTTGAACTCGTCGTATTTGGCGGTGAGTCGCCGGTTCTCGGTGATGGGGGCGCCGTAGTCGTAGGACGTGTAGACGTCGTTCGGCTGGGCGAGGCGTCCCCAGTTCGTGCCGCCGAAGGCCATGTAGTAGCCGAACATCGTGGCGCCCGACGTGATGAGGTTCGACTTGTAGTAGACCTTCATGTACTTCGGGCCGGTGAGTTCGCGGCACTTGTCGTAGCCGGCGCGGTTCGCGTCGATGGCGCCTGCCTGGTATTCGGCGGCATACGCGGGCGCGTCCGGGCTGAGGCGTTCGGTCACCCCCTCGCCCCAGGTTCCCCAGACCTCGGGCTCGCGGCATTCGAATGCCTGCGGATAGTCGTCCACGCCGGGGATCTGCACGGCGCCCTGACCGGTCGCCCATGTGGGCGTCCAGGAGGCGTCGCAGCATTGGTTGTGGGAGATGGGGACGTCGATTCCGTGGGCGCGGGCCTGCCGCTGGATGTCCTCCATGTAGGCCGGGTCGGTGTTGGCCGCGTACTCGTTCTCGGCGTTGTAGACGACGACCGATCCTCCGCGCGTGACCTGGTGCTTCGCGATGATCGGGTCGATGTGGGCGAGCCAGTCGCGGTAGGCGCGGGTGTAGTTCGGGTCGCTTGAGCGGGCCCGTCCGGGGACGGTCTTCAGCCAGGCGGGGAGGCCGCCGCCGGTCGTTTCGGCGTTGATGTACGGGCCGGGGCGCGCGACGACGTAGAGGCCGAGTTCGTCGGTCAGGCGCAGGAGCCGGTCGACGTCCCTGACGCCGGTGAAGTCGTATTTCCCGGGAGCCGGCGAATGGTAGGCCCAGTCGAAGTAGAGGGACACGCCGTTGAATCCGGCGGCCTTGACCTTCTCCAGGACGTCCCGCCAGAGGGCCGGGCTCGGGAGCCGGAAGTAGTGGAATTCACCCGCCCACAGCAGGACGCGTTGCCCGTCCACGGTGAGCGAGTAGCGGTCGTAGCCGACATGGTGGGTCGCGGCTTGCGCGGAGTGGGCGGGAGCCGGGGCCATGAGGAGCGCGGCAGCGGTGAGGACGGCGGCGATGATGGCGGTGGGTTTGCTGTTGGCACGCATGGATGGCGTCCTTTGCAGCGGACCGGCCCGCCCCGGGCGTCGCCGGGGCGGGCCGGCGATTCATCGGGTGAGGGAGAAGGTGCTCAGACGGGTTTCGCCGTTGAAGACCAGATACACGTCGTGGTCACCGCGGACGTTCCGCAGCGCGGCGCTGATCTCCTTGTAGGTGTACTCGTCACCGGTCGACGGAACGTTCAGCGTTCCGGCGACCGGCCCGTCGGGACGGTCCAGGCGAACCTGGATCGTCGTCGCCGACGTGCCCGCCACACGTGCGGTAATCGTGCCGGTGGAGCGGCCGAGGTCGGCGTCCGCGAACTTCAGCCAGGAGTTCGCCGCGCCGGCGACCGCGTCGCCCTTCACCTTCGTCTCGTCGACCAGCTGGACGCCGTTCTGGTCGTCGAAGTCGGCGGCGCGGGTCACCGCGGACAGGTCCCGGTCGGGAATGCGCTCGCCGCGCACGTTCAGCGTCGTGTGCTGCCGGATGTCGGCGGAGGAGGAGCCGATCAGCAGGTCCTGCCTCGACCTCTCGACCGTCCACTTGTTGCGGGTGACGTCCCAGATCGCGAGGTCCGAGGCGTTCAGCCGGAGTTTCGCCGTCACCGTCTTTCCGGGGGCGACGTGGACCTTGTCGAAGGCGCGCAGCTTCTGCAGCGGCTGCTTGACCCGCGACGTCCGCTGGTGCGTGTAGAGCTGGACGACCTCGTCCCCGGCCTTCCTACCGGTGTTGGTGACGGGCACGGTGATGGTGACCGTTCCGTCGCTTCCCACGGAATGGCTGCTCAGCCGCGGCTTGCCGTACCGGAACGTGGTGTAGGAGAGGCCGTACCCGAACGGGTAGAGCGGCTTTCCCTTGAAGTACTGGTACGTCCGGTCCGACTTGATGATGTCGTAGTCGAGAATGTCCGGCAGTTGCGCCTCAGACCGGTACCAGGTCTGCGGAAGCTTCCCGGACGGGCTCTCGTCGCCGAACAGGATGGACGCCAGGGCATTGCCCGTCTCCGCGCCCGCATGGCTCGTCCACAGGATCGCCGGGACGTTCTCCTGCTCCCAGTTGAGCGTCGTCGGGTAGCTGTTCTCCACCACGACGACCGTGTTCGGATTCGCCTTCCGGACGGCCTTGATGAGTTCCGACTGCCCTTCCGCGAGCGCCATCGTCGTCCGGTCGTGGTCCTCGCGGCCGTTGATGAACGGCATGCTGCCGACCACGACGACGGCGGAGTCGGCGCCCGTCACCGCCTTGACCGCGGATTCCACTCCGCTGCTGACGACGTCCTTGGCGAACCGGGAAGCGCCGTCCTTGGCGGTGAGGACGAGCGTTCCGTCGTCCTGCGCCTTCACATACGTCTTGGCCGGGTCGGCCCAGTCGTAGGCCTTCTCGTAACCCGCGTACCGGAGCAGGTAAGCGCCGTCGTCCTGCTTCTCCAGCTTGAACATCTGCTGGACGAACCATCCGTTCGGCTGGTCCTGGTCGTTGGCGAACGTGTCGCCCCAGTTGTAGCGGCCGACGGTCTTGCCGTTCGCGGCGCTGCGCAGCGTGACGACGCCCTGGCCCCAGTCGAAAACGTCGAACTGCGCGGTCGCGTCGGAGGCCGAGGCCGGTCCCGTCCTGAGGACGGCGCCCGATCCAGTCCCGCCCGCGATGTACTTGCCGGTCGAGACGTCCTTCAGCGCGATCCGGTCGACGCCCTCGCTGGACGCCACCGACGCGGCCCGCTTCCTGATGCCGTCCAGTGGCGTGACCCGGTACGGCAGGGAGCCCGAGTACCAGTCGGTGTAGAGCGTGTCCGAGAGCGGCCCGACGACCGCGACCTTCCCGGACGACAGCGGCAGCGCGCCGCCCTTGTTCTTCAGCAGCACCATCTGCTCGGCCGCGGCCTCGCGGGCGAGCGCGCGGTGCGCCGGGCTGTCCACCGCGTCCTTGGTGATCTTCCCGTAGGGGCCGCCGCCCGGGTCGAACTCGCCGAGCCGCACCCGGATGCTGAGGATGTTCCGGGCAGCGCGGTCGACGTCGGCCTCCGCCAGCAGGCCCCGCGACAGCGCGTCCTTGATCGCGTTGACGGTGATGGAGGAGTTCGTGTCGTCGGTGGTGAAGCTGTCCACGCCCGCCTTCACGATCGCCGCGTCACCGGAGGCGAGGTCGGGGTAGTACTTCTGCGAGTTGACGATGTTGTTGGGCGCCCCCGCGTCGGTGACGTTGAACAGCGTCCGGTCCGTCCAGGAGCGGACGAGGTCGCCGGCGTCCGGCGTGACCGTCGCGGGACGGCCGTTGACCAGGTTGTACGACGTCATGATCCCGGTCGCCGCGTCCCGCGAGAGCGGGATCTCGAACGGGACCTCGTCGTACTCCTTCTTCACCCGCGGCCGCAGGCCGGACGACGTCTGGTCGCGGCGGATCTCGTTGTTGTTGGCCATGTAGTGCTTGAGCACCGGCGCGGTCTTGAGGCGGTCCGGGTCGTCGCCCTGCATGCCGTGCCCGTAGGCGGTGGCGAGCAGGCCGGTGAGCAGCGGGTCCTCGGAGTAGCCCTCCTCATTGCGGCCCCAGCGCGGGTCGCGCAGCAGGTTGACGACGGGCGCCCACAGTTGCAGGCCCCACACGTCCGGGTTCTCGCTGTTGTAGCCGCGGGCCTCGTCGCCGACGGCCGAGCCGATCTTCTTCAGCAGCGCCGGGTCCCAGGTGGCGCCGAGCCCGACCGACTGCGGGAACACCGTGCCCTTGGCGGTCACGACCGCGCCGCTGTTGTGGATGTCGGTGGACCAGGCGACGCCGTGCAGCGCCTCCGTCCCGGTCTTGAACCGGCCGATCCCGAGGCGCGGGATCGCCGGCTGGTACTGGTGCAGGAGGGAGATCTTCTCGTCGAGCGTGAGGCGGCCGAGCAGGTCGTCCACGCGGGCGTCCACCGACAGCCCGGGGTCGCGGAACGGGTAGGTCTCCCGGGCGGCGGCCGGTGCCGCCCAGGTGAGGGGGGCCGCCAGCGCGGCGGCCAGGACGAGGGTCAGCGACCGGCTGCGCCGGCCGGGGGAACGGGGGTTTCGATGGGGTCTGTTCACCGATTCTCCTCTGGGCTTGCCCCCGAGTGACGTGTCGAAGCGCTTCGATAACGGGCCGTGAAAAGGCCCCGGGCCTCCTTCTCGTCGATGTCAGTGAGCGGCGGCGGCGCTGCTGGCGCGCCGGGTCAGGGTGGGCGGGAGCAGGGTCGCGGCCGGGACGGCGGCGCCGTCCAGCTTGGCCATCAGCAGGTCGACGGCGCGCCCGCCCACCTCGTCGGCCGGGATCGCGACGGACGACAGCGGCGGCTCGGCGTGCTCGGCCAGCTCGTCCGGGCACATCGCGACGACCGACACGTCCTCGGGGACGCGCCGCCCGGCCGCGCGCAGCGCCCGCACCACCGGGCCGACGATCGGCTCGTTGTGGACGAGGACGCCGGTCAGCCCGGGGCGTTCGGCGAGCAGCCGCGCGACCAGTCCCCGCGCCGCGTCCGCCGTCGCCTCGCACGGGTGGACGTCCCCCTTCAGGCCGTGCGAGGCCACCGCCGCGGCGAACCCGTCCGCGACCCGCTGCGCGTAGCCGGTCTGCCGCGCGTACACCTCGGGCGGCGAGCCGATCAGCGCGATCTCGCGGTGGCCGAGCCCGGCGAGGTGCTCGACGCAGACGGCGCCGGCGGCGTGGAAGTCGAGGTCGATGCAGGTCAGGTCGTCGGCGTCGGCGGGGAACCCGATGAGCACGCTCGGCCGGTCCAGGGAGCGCAGCAGCGGCAGCCGGGGGTCCTTCATCTGGACGTCCATGACGATCAGCGCGTCGACGAGCGCGCTGTCGGCGACGCGGCGCAGGCCGTCCTCGCCCTCCTCCTGGGTGAGCAGCAGGACGTCGTGGTCGTGCCGGCGCGCGGCCGTCACCACCGACACCGCGAACTGCATGACGACGGGCACCGCGATGCCCGAGCGCAGCGGGATCATCAGCGCGAGCACGTTGGAGCGGCTGCTGGCGAGCGCCCGCGCGCCCGCGTGCGGGCGGTAGCCGAGTTCGCGGATGCTCTCCCGGACGCGCCGGCGCGTCTCCTCGGAGATCGAGCGCTTGCCGCTCAGCACGTAGGAGACCGTGCTCGGCGACACTCCCGCGTGCCGCGCCACATCAGTGATCTTGACCACGGACCGTCCCGTCGGCGTCGAAGCGTTTCACAGCGGACTCGATGCTAGCCGCGGCGGGTGCCGCCGGTGCGCGTGCTCGCGGCGGCTGGTCGAGCAGGATCACCGCGAGGGCGGCGGCCGCCACCGCCGCGCCCGCGAGCGGCGTGCCGCGCACCCCGGTCAGCGGCAGCAGGGCGCCGCCGAGCAGGGCGCCGCCCGCGATCCCGACGTTGAACGCGGAGGACGTCCACGCCGAGGCGATGTCGGTGTCGCCCGGCGCCGACTCCATCACGCGGGCCTGGAAGGCCGTCGCGGCGCCCGGGATCCCGATGCCCAGCAGGATCAGCATGGCCACCGCGGGGACCGCCGCCGTGCCGAACGCGAACAGGCCGAGCATGGCGATCGCCAGCACCGCGGCGGACCCGGCGGCCAGCGCGCGCGGGCCGCGGTCCACCACGATCCCGGCGATGACCACCCCCGCGATGTCGGCGACGCCGTTCACCAGCAGGAGCGGGCTGATGGCGGCGCCGGAGAAGCCGCTCACCCGCGTCAGGAACTCGGTGATGTAGGTGAAGGCGGTGAAGAACCCGCCGATCAGCAGCATGATCGTGACGACCAGCAGCCGGAAGCGCCGGGCGTCCGGCGCGGACGCCGGGACGGGGTCGCGGCCGGTCGTCCTCCCACCCGGCAGCAGGACGGCGATCGCGACCAGGGACACCAGGCACAGCACGCCGAGGGCGGCGAACGACGCGCGCCACCCGATGGCCCGGCCGAGCCACGTCCCGGCGGGGACGCCGAGGACGATGGCCATCGACCCGCCCGCGAACACGTAGGCGCCCGCGCGGCCCCGCGCCTCCGGCGGCATCAGCCCGGCGGCGGCGACCACGGCGACCGGCCAGAACACCGCCTGCCCGAGCGCGGTCACCAGCCGCGTGCCGAACAGCGTGCCGTAGCCGGGCGCGGCCGCCGCCGCGAAGCTCATCACGATGAACAGGGCCATCACGCCGGTCAGCAGCGGGCGGCGGCCCATCCGGACCGTCATCTTGACGAGCGGGACGGAGACGACCGCGACCACGATCCCGTAGCCGGTGACGAGCAGGCCGACGGCGGAGGCGGAGACGTCCAGGTCGCCGGCGATGAGCGGGAGCAGCCCGATCGGGAGGTTCTCGGTCGTGCCGAAGCAGAACGCGGCGAGGGCCAGCGCCGCGACGGCCGCCCCCGCCCGCCCCGTCATCGGGTGCTCCCGCTCCATCGTCAGGCGCTCCCGCGGTGGGTGGCGATCGTGTCCCGGTACCAGTGGGCGCTGTCCTTCCAGGTCCGCTTCCCGGTCGGGTAGTCGACGTGGACGAGGCCGAAGCGCTTGGAGTAGCCGTAGGCCCATTCGAAGTTGTCCAGCAGCGACCACGCGAAGTAGCCGCGGACGTCGGCGCCGGCGGCGCTCGCCCGCTCCACGGCCGCGATGTGGTCGCGCAGGTAGTCGATGCGCCGGGCGTCGCGGACCCGTCCGCCCTCCGGCGCGTCGTCGAACGCGGCGCCGTTCTCGGTGACCATCAGCGGGGTGCCGGGGTACTCGCGGTGCAGGCGGAGCAGCAGTTCCTCCATGCCGTTCGCGTCGATCGGCCAGCCCATCGCCGTGTACGGGCCGGGCTGCCCGGCGAACTCGACGCGGTCGCAGCCGACGAACGGCGACGCCGCGCCCTGCCGGTGGCCGTCGGCGTGCTCGCGCGGGGACGTCCCGTCCCACACCCGGACGAGGGTCGGCGAGTAGTAGTTGACGCCCAGCACGTCCAGGGGCGCGGCGATGACGGCCTCGTCGCCGTCGCGGACGAAGGCCCAGTCGGTGATGGACGCCGTGTCCGCCAGCAGGTCGGCGGGGTAGCCCCTGCCCAGCATCGGGTCGAGGAACACCCGGTTGGAGACGGCGTCCACCTGCCGGACGGCCTCCGCGTCGCCGCGCAGGTGGTGCAGGTTCAGCGTGACGGAGTGCCGGGCGGACGGCGGGGTCACGCCGCGCAGCGCCCGGACGGCCAGCCCGTGCGCGAGGTTGAGGTGGTGGGCGGCGGCCAGCGCGGCGGCCGGCTCGGTGCGGCCGGGGGCGTGCACGCCGGACGCGTAGCCGAGGAAGGCCGAGCACCAGGGCTCGTTGAGGGTCGTCCAGGTGTGGACGCGGTCGCCGAGGACGCGTCCGATCCGCTCGGCGTAGTCGGCGAACCGGCGGGCGGTGTCGCGCTCCGGCCAGCCGCCCGCGTCCTCCAGGCCCTGCGGGAGGTCCCAGTGGTAGAGGGTCGCGACCGGGGCGATGTCGTGCTCCAGCAGCTCGTCGACCAGGCGGGAGTAGAAGTCGAGGCCCTTCTGGTTGGGCGTTCCGTCCGGCAGGACGCGCGACCAGGAGATCGAGAACCGGTACGCGCCGATGCCGAGGGCCGCCATCGTCGCGACGTCCTCCTTCCACCGGTGGTAGTGGTCGGTGGCGACGTCGCCGGTGTCGCCGTCGAGGACCTTGCCCGGCGTGTGGCTGAAGGTGTCCCAGATGGACGGCGCGCGGCCGTCCTCCCGGGCGGCGCCCTCGATCTGGTAGGCGGCGGTGGCCGCGCCCCACAGGAACCCTTCCGGGAACCCCATCAGTTCTCCTCTTCCAGGGTGATGACCAGTTCGCGACCGGTCGCTTTGACGAGGACTCCGTGCGGATGGCCGGACGGCTCGCCGCCCTCGACGGCCGCCACGCGTGCGTTGACGAGAAGGACGTTCCAGGCTCCCTCGCCGGTCACGCGCACGTTTTCACCGTTTTTCACCATCGTGAAGGCGGCGTCGCCGATCCGGGTGACCGTGGTCCCGTCGGACGGCTCGTAGACGCGCAGCGTGACGCCGTCCGCGTGGTCGTAGTCGGGACGGTCCTCCACCGCGCCCTCGGGGATGACCGCGCCCGGACGGACGAGCAGGGGAACGCTGTCGAAGCCGTGCCGCTCCCGGACCCACCGGCCGCCCCGCACGCGCTCACCGGTGAGGTAGTGCGTCCACACACCCTCCGGCACGTAGTAGGAGACGTCGCCGCCGGACGAGAACACCGGTGCCACGAGCAGGTCATCGCCGAGCATGTACTGGCGCTCCAGGTGCGTGCAGGCGGGGTCGTCGGGGAACTCCAGCACCATCGCCCGCATCATCGGCAGGCCCTCCCCCGCCGCCTGCCGGGCGGCGCCCGCCAGGTACGGCATGAGCCGCATCTTCAGCCGGGTGAAGCCGCGCAGGACGTCCACCGACTCCTCGTCGAACAGCCACGGCACCCGGTAGGAGTGGCTGCCGTGCAGGCGGCTGTGCGAGGACAGCATGCCGAACGCGATCCACCGCTTGAACAGCGCCGGATCGGGCGTCCCCTCGAAGCCGCCGATGTCGTGGCTCCAATAGCCGAATCCCGACGCGCCCAGGGAAAGACCGCCGCGCAGGCTCTCCCCCATCGCCTCGAACGTCGATTCGCAGTCGCCGCCCCAGTGCACCGGGAACTGCTGCCCGCCGGCCGTCGCGGACCGGGCGAAGACCACCGCCTCGCCTTCGCCGCGCTTCTTGCGGAGCAGGTCGAAGACGGTCTGGTTGTAAAGGAAGGTGTAGTAGTTGTGCGCCCTCTCCGGGTCCGAGCCGTCGTGGTAGACGACATCGGTCGGGATGCGTTCGCCGAAGTCGGTCTTGAAGCAGTCCACGCCCATGTCGAGGAGCGCTTCGAGCTTGCCCGCGTACCATTCGCGGGCCTCCGGGTTGGTGAAGTCGACGACGGCGAGGCCGGGCTGCCACTTGTCCCACTGCCAGACGTCGCCGTTCGGGCGTGTCAACAGGTAGCCGTGGGAACGGCCCTCCTCGAACAGCGGCGAGCGCTGGCCGATGTAGGGGTTGATCCAGACGCAGACCCGCAGGCCGCGCTCCCGCAGCCGCCGCAGCATGCCGGGCGGGTCGGGGAACACGCGCGGGTCCCATTCGAAGTCGCACCACTGGAACTCGCGCATCCAGAAGCAGTCGAAATGGAAGACGCTGAGCGGCAGGTCGCGCTCCGCCATTCCGTCGATGAACGACGAGACGGTCTCCTCGTCATAGGACGTGGTGAACGACGTCGACAGCCACAGCCCGAACGACCATTCCGGCAGCCGCGCGGGCCGCCCGGTGAGCGCGGTGTACTTGCGCAGGATCTCCTTCGGCGACGGCCCGTAGATGACGAAGTACCGCATCGACTGGCCCTCGACGCTGAACTGCGTCCGCGCGACCGCCTCCGACGCCACCTCGAACGACACGCGTCCCGGATGGTCGACGAACACGCCGTATCCCGCGTTCGTCAGGAAGAACGGCACGTTCTTGTACGCCTGCTCGCTGGCCGTGCCACCGTCGGCGTTCCACACGTCCACCGACTGGCCGTTCTTCACCAGCGGCCCGAACCGCTCACCGAGCCCGTACACGAAGTGGTCGACGCCCAGATCGAGCTGCTCCCGGACGTAGTGGCGCCCGTCGTCGGTGTCGATGACGGCCTGCGCCTTGGGCGAGCTGCCGGTCAGCCGGCGTCCGTCCGCGAGAAAGTCGACGCACCATTTCTCCCCGCGTCCGACCCGCACCGACAGCGCACCGGACGTCAGCGTCGCCGCCTGCTCGTCGACCGACACCTCACCGCCCGGGTCGGCGGCCAGCTCGAAATCGGGGCCGCGCCGCCTCTCCCCCGCGAAATGCGTGAGGGTGACGCCGATGACGTCCGGCATCGGCGACTCGCACGTCACCGTCACCACCGGCCCCTTGAGCAGGTCGCCGCGGTGCCGGATCCGCTCGACGGGCGCGTGCACCGTGAACGAGTCCGCCCCGGCGTCCACGTCGAGGACCTCCACCGGATGAAACGCCCGCACACCCTCGCGCATCATCCAGTAGCCGTCACTGAACTTCATTACTTGATGGCCCCCGCTGTTAGTCCGCGCGACAGAGTGCGCTGGAAGATGAGGAAGAAGACGACGGTCGGGAGGAGGCCGAGCAGCGACGCGGCGCTGGACATCGTGGTGTCCATGAGCTTCTGCCCGTGCAGCACGCCGAGCGCGACCGAGACCGTCTGGTTCTCGTTGGAGATCAGGAATGTCATGGGGATCAGGAACTCGTTCCACGTCCACACGAAGAAGAAGACGAGCAGCACCGACAGCGTCGGGCGCACCACCGGGACGACGACGCGCCACAGGACCTGCCAGCGGCCGGCGCCGTCGATGCGGGCGGCCTCCAGCAGCGGGCGCGGGAACGCCGACAGCACCGACGACAGCAGGTAGGTGCCGAAGGCGGCCTGGATCACCGTGAACACGATGATCACGCTGAGCCTCGTGTCGTACAGGCCGACCTGCTTGGAGATGTAGTACAGCGGGTAGACGAGCGCCTCCTGCGGCACCGTGTTCGCCATCAGCAGCAGGACCAGCACCCACATCCGCCCCTTGATCCGGCCGATGCCGAGCGCGTAGGCGTTCAGCACCGACAGCAGGACGGCGAGGACGGCGACGGACCCGCTGATCAGCACGCTGTTGAACAGGACGTGCCCGAAGTCGGTCCGCTCCCAGAACGCCCGCATGGTGTCGAGGTTGAATCCGTCCGGCGGCGACAGCGGCCCGTGCGCGGTGAGCTCCTCCGGCGTCTTCAGCGCGTTGAAGACCACCACCACGAACGGGATCAGCATCACGCCGGCGAACGCGGTCAGCGCCACCAGCACTGCGTAGGCGGACGGACCCCGGCGGCGGCGGTGCGGCGCGTCACGCCCCGCGCGCGGCGGCGCGCTCGACTTCTTCGACAGGGTCGCGGTCACCGCTCTTCTCCCAGCTCATTGCCCTGCATGCGCAGGAAGACGATGGTCAGCGCGATGATCAGGAGCGTCAGCACGGTCGCGATGGCCGAGCCGTAGCCCACGTCCGACTTCTCGAAGAAGTTGACCCACGAGTAGTAGGCCGGGACGTTCGTCGCGCCGCCCGGACCGCCCTTCGTCAGGACGAAGATGTGCGCGAACGCCTTCAGCGCGGCGATCGTCGTCCACAGCAGCACCACGAAGATCTCCGGGCGGATCTGCGGGATCGTGATGTGCCAGAACCGCCGCACCCAGGTGGCGCCGTCGATCTCCGCCGCCTCGTACAGCGACGGGTCGACCCGCTGCAGCCCCGACATGAAGATCACCAGCGGGAAGCCGATCTGGATCCAGACCATCACCCCGATGACGCTCCACAGCGCGGTCGCCGGGTCGCCGAGCCAGTCGTGCGCGAGCGAGCCGAGGCCGATCTTGCCCAGCAGGACGTTCACCGCGCCGTCCTCGGGCGCCAGCAGCCAGCTCCACACCACGCCCGCGATGACGATCGGCAGCACCTGCGGCAGGTAGATGCAGGCGCGCAGGAAGCTCGCCGCCCGCGGGCCGAAGTGCCGGCCGATCAGGTCGGTCAGCGCGGCGGCCAGGACCAGCCCGATCAGGGTCGGGACGACCGCCATGCCGAGGATGATCAGCGCGTTGTGCCCGAACGAGGCCCAGAACTGCTCGTCCCGGACCAGCTCCCGGTAGTTGCCGAGCCCGATCCACTTCGGCGTGCCGACGCCCGTCCACTCGGTGAAGCTCGTCCCGATGTTCATCAGGAACGGCACGCCGATGACGGCGGTGAAGAGGAGCAGGCCGGGGAGCAGGTAGGGCACGTACCCCCACTGCTCCCGCGACCGGCCGCGGCCCCGCGCCGTCACTTGGGCAGACCGTCCTCGTACGCCTTCTGGACGCCGCCGAGGACCTTGTCCGGCGACTCGCCGTTCATGAGCTTCTGCGTCTGCGACACCAGCACGTCGTAGAAGCCGGCGACGGGCCAGTCCGGGTAGTAGGCGAGGCCGCCGGACTTCGCGAGGGCGTCGAAGTCGTCGGTGAGCTTCTTGGCCTTGGGCTCGGTGATCGCGGCCGGGTCCGCCGCGACCGGGACGCCGCCCGCGTTGCCGAGGATGTTCTGCACCTTCTTCTTCATCGTGATGTCGATGAAGTCGTAGGCGAGCTGCTTGTTCTCCGAGCCCTTCGGGACGACCCACAGGTTGCCGCCGGAGCCGAGCGTCATCTTCGCGCCGGGCCACACCGAGGTCTCCCAGTCGAACTTCGCCTCCGACGCGACCCGGCCGAACCACCAGCTGCCGGAGAACATCATCGGGAACTTGCCGCTCATGAACGCGACGCCCGCGTCCTCGGCCTTGAGGCTGACGGAGTTCTTGGCGATGTAGCCCTTCTTCACCCAGTCGGCGAAGGTCGTCGCCCCGTACGTCCAGGCGGGGTCGTGGAAGTCGACCTTGCCGGTGTAGCGCTGGAACGCCTGCACCCAGTTCTGGTCGGCCTTGTCGAGGGCGAGCTGGTAGACGAACTGGTGCGCCATGTACTCGGCGCCCGCGTTGGTCAGCGGCGTGACGTCCTTCGCGACGAACTCGTCCATGGCGGCGACGAGCTCGTCATAGGTCTTCGGGATCTCGACGTCGTACTTCTTGAACAGGTCCTTGTTGTAGTAGACCTGCAGGTACTCGGCGTAGTTGGGGACGCCGAACCACTTGTCGCCGCCCATCGTGCCCTTGGCGTCGTACTTCGCGGTGACCTGGACGTTCGGGCTGATCAGCTTGTCCCAGCCGCGCTTGGCGACCTCGGGCGTGAGGTCGGTCAGCAGCCCCTGCTTGGACAGCAGGCCGGCGGTCGCGTTGCCCTTGTTGTACTCCATGACGTCGGGGGCGTTCTTGGAGTTCAGGACCATCGGCGCGGTCTTCTGGATCTGCTCGAAGCCCTTCTCCTCGAACTTCACCTTGACGCCGGGGTGGGTGGCCTCGAACTCCTTGATGGCCTCGTTCCACGCCTTGCCCATGGCGCTGTCCGGGGCCTCGTAGTGCCAGAGCTTCAGCTCCTTGCCGCCGGAGCCGCCGTCGTCGCCGCCGCACGCGGTGAGCGACAGCGCCGCCGCGGCAAGGGCGGCGAGGACGGCCGCGCTCCTGCCTGCCTTGATCATGGGATTCCTCCGGGGTGGGACCGATGGCCGGACCTGTCGAACGGTCGATCTGTCGAAGCGCTTCGATTGTCCCGGATCGTAAGTCCTCGACCAGGGGCGACACAATAGGTCGGCCGGCATCAATTCGGCCATGGGCGCGGTGACCTGCGAAAATGATCTGGGAGCGCTCCCATTGCCGGACGTCAGCCGCCGCACGCGCCGCCGTTCAGGGTGAACGCGGCCGGCGCCCCGTTGGCGCCGTCCCGGCGGCCGAGGAACCCGAACTCGGCGGTGCCGTGCGGCGGGATCGACCGGTTCCAGTCCGCCGCCGTCACGGTGACGGACGGCCCGTCCTGCACCTGGCTGCCGTTCCACAGCTGCGTGATCGCCTGGCCGTCCGGGAACTCGAACCCGAGCTTCCAGCCGTCGATCGCGCCGTCGCCGAGGTTCGTGATGCGCACCGTCGCCTGGAAGCCCTGCGGCCACGTCCCGTCGACCGTGTAGGAGACCGAGCAGGCGGCGGCGGTCCGGGTCCCGGACGGGCTCGCGGACGGCGGCGCGGCCCGCTCGCGGGACGCGTCGGGCGCCAGCGCGGCCAGCAGCACCGCCACCAGCACCACGGCGCCGACCGCGGCCCCGGCGATGATCAGCGGCCTCCGCGCCGACGCGGGCGCGGGCCCCGCGGGCGGCGGCTCGTCCAGGACGCGCGTCTTCTGCCGCTCGCCCTCCGGCCCCGCCCCGGCGGACCCGGCAGGGCCCGCGGGCCGGTCGGGCACGCGGCGGCCCTGGTCGGCGGGCACGCTCGCGGCTCCGGCCGGGGGCAGCTGCTCCAGTTGGACGCCGGCGGCGTCCGCGAGGACGCGCGCCGCTTCGCGGGCGGACGGCCGCGTCTCGGGGTCGTCGCGCAGGCAGTCCGCGGTGAGGGCGGCGACCTCGTCCGGGATGTCCGGGCCGGCGGTCAGGCACGCGCGGAGGACCACGCCGAGCGAGTACATGTCGGCGGCCGGGGTCGGGTGCGCGCCGGTCAGCAGTTCGGGGGCGACGTAGGCGGGCGTGCCGAGGACGGGCCCGCCGGCCGTGGCGGGGCCGGTGAAGGCGATGCCGAAGTCCAGGACCTTCACGCCGACCGAGGTGAGGAAGACGTTCGCGGGCTTGACGTCGCGGTGGACGATCCCGGCGGCGTGGGCGGCGGCCAGCGCGTCCGCGACACGGGCGCAGATCCCGGCCGCCTCGCGCCAGGGCAGCGGCCCGCGCGACAGCCGCGCCGCGAGGCTCTCCCCGTCCAGCAGCTCCATGACGACATAGGGGACGGAGCCCTGGGCAAGGGACCCCCCAGGCCCCTCGGGGCCGATCTGGTGCTCGCCGTAGTCGTAGACGCCCGTGATGCTGGGATGGGTGAGGCCCGCGGCGGCCTGGGCCTCCTGGCGGAGGCGCCGGGTGAACTCCTCGGGCCACCCTTCCTTGGGCACCTTCACGGCGACGGCGCGGCCGAGCACGAGGTCGACCGCGCGCCAGACGGTCGCCATGCCGCCGGCGCCGAGGGGGCGGTCCAGGCGGTAGCGGTCCCCCAGGCGGTCGCCGGGGGCGACGATCTCGGGCATGGGACGAAGCCTATGCCGGAGTCAGGGCACGAGGTACCGGGTGTCGCGGGCGTCGGTGATCGCCATGTGGCCGGGCGCGTGCCCGATGGCGAGCTTCGGGCGGGACGCCATCACCGCCGCCTGCGGGGTCACGCCGCACGCCCAGAACACCGGGATCTCGTCCACCCGGATGTCGACCGGGTCGCCGAAGTCGGGCGCGTCCAGGTCGTCGACGCCCAGCTCGACGGGGTCGCCGATGTGCACGGGCGCGCCGTGGACGGACGGGTACCGGGCCGTGACCCGCACGGCGTCGGCCACCTGCGCGGCCGGGACCGGCCGCATCGAGACGACGAGCGGGCCGCCGAACGCGCCGGCGCGGCGGCACATCCGGTTCGTCCGGTACATCGGGACGTTCCGGTTCTGCTCGATGTGCCGGACGGGGACGCCGGCCTCGCGGAGCGCGTCCTCGAAGGTGAAGCTGCACCCGATGAGGAACGAGACGAGGTCGTCGCGCCAGTACTCGGTCGCGTCGGACACCTCGGCGACCGGTTCGCCGTGCTCGTAGACGACGTAGCCGGGCAGGTCGGTGCGCAGGTCGCCGCCGAACAGGGAGGCGGACGTCCCGCCGGGCTCGGTGACGTCCAGGACCGGGCACGGCTTGGGGTTGCGCTGGGCGAACAGGAGCAGGTCGTAGGCGTCCTCGCGGGGCACGCTGATGAGGTTCGCCTGCGTCCAGCCCGCGCACCAGCCGGAGGTGGGGACGCGGAGGCCGGCCCGGAACAGCGAGCGGGCCTGCTCCGGGCTGAGCGCGCCGGGGTCGATCGGTGCGGTCATCATGGATCCCTTCCGAGAGTCGGGGCGGGGTGCGGCCGGAAACGCAGCCGCTGGCCGGGGCGGGCCTGCGCGGCACGCCCGATGTCGGCGGACGCGACCACCGCGATGACGGGATACCCGCCGGTCAGCGGATGGTCGGCGAGGAACAGGACGGGCTGCCCGGACGGCGGCACCTGGAGCGCCCCGGTGACCGTCCCCTCGCTGGGCAGCTCGCCGCGCCGCCGCCGGGCCAGCCCGGGCCCGTCGAGCCGCATGCCGACGCGGTCGATGTCGCTGGTCACCGTGTAGGGGGCGGTGAAGAGCGCGTCCAGCGCGGCGGGGGCGAACCAGTCGGCGCGCGGCCCGGGCAGCGCGCGCAGCTCGACGTCGCCGGCGGCCGGCGGGCGGACGGGCAGGACGTCCAGCAGCGGCGCCTCGCGCGGCGGCGGGCCGACGGGGAGCAGGTCGCCGGGCTTGAGCGGGGCCGGACCGAGGCCGGCGAGCGTGTCGGTGGCGCGGGAGCCGAGGACGGGCGGGACGGCGATCCCGCCGCGCACCGCGAGGTAGCTCCGCAGGCCGGCGGGCGGTGCGCCCATGCCGAGTTCGGCGCCGTCCGGGATGTGGAGGACCGAGTAGGGCGCCTCGGGTCGCCCGTCGACCAGCAGCGGGACGGGCGCGCCGGTGACGGCGGCGAAGACGCCGCCCCGGCAGCGGACGCGCAGCCCGCCGAGGGTGGTCTCGATCGCGGCCGCGCCGCCGGGATTCCCGACGGCGCGGTTGGCGAGGCGAAGGGAAACCGGGTCCGCGGCGCCCGACACCCCCACGCCGAGCGCCGCCAGACCCGGTCGGCCCAGATCCTGGACTGTCGCCAGCGGACCCGTACGGAGAACGTCCAGCCCCCGTTTCATGGTTCCCGCTCCGCGAAACGAACCGAGATCCCGGGCCGGAGCAGCGCGGGCGGGTCGCGGTCGAGGTCCCATAGGACGGCCTCCGTGCGTCCTATGAGCCGCCAGCCTCCCGGGGACTCGACCGGGTAGACGCCGCTGTAGCGCCCGGCGAGGCCGACCGCACCCGCGGGGACGCGGACGCGCGGGACGGCGCGGCGCGGGACGTCCAGCCGCGGGTCGCCGCCCTCCAGGTAGCCGAATCCGGGCGCGAACCCGGTGAACGCGACCCGCCACGGGGCCCCGGTGTGCGCGGCGATCACCCCGGCCGGGGTCAGGCCGGTGAGCGCGGCGACCTCGCCGAGGTCCGCGCCGTCGTAGACGACGGGGACCTCGACGGCGCCGGCGCCGCCGTCCGTTGGGACCGGCCGGGCGGCGCGCACGGCGGCGGCCACCGCGGCCGGGTCGGCGGACGGGTCGAGCAGCAGCGTCAGCGTGCGGGCCGCCGGGACGACGTCGGCGACGCCGGGCGGCGGCGACGCGGCCAGCGCCGCGTACAGGGCCCGCGGGTCGGGTGGTTCGACCAGCAGTGCCGCGTCGCCGCTCGGGAGGATCCGCACCCGTCAGCTCCAGAGGTCGTCGAGTTCGGACAGCGAGTTCCAGCCCAGGTAGAGCGACAGCAGCCAGGCGGCGGCGCCGAGGACGAGCAGCCAGACCGGGTACCGGTAGCCGCCGAGCAGGTCGCGGCGGCGCCCGGCGGCCCACAGCAGCACGCCGAGCCCGAACGGCAGGATGAGCCCGTTGAGCGCGCCGGCGAGGATGAGCAGCGTGGCCGGGGCGGTGCCGATCGCGAGGTAGATCGTCGCGGAGACGAGGATGAACGCCACGACCAGGCGGTTGCGGTACCGCTCGACGAACGAGGAGAACGAGACGAGGAACGACACCGAGGTGTAGCTGGCCCCGATGACCGAGGTGATCGCGGCCGACCACATGATCAGGCCGAAGACGCGCAGCCCGGCCTCGCCCGCCGCGTGCTCGAACGCCGACGCGGGGGCGTTCTCCTTCGCCAGGGTGACGCCGCCGGCGACGACGCCGAGGACGGCGAGGAACAGCAGCACCCGCATCACGCCGGTGACGAGGATGCCGGTGATCGCGCTGCGGTTGATCTCCCGGACGTTCTCGCGCCCGGTCAGCCCCGACTCGATCATGCGGTGCGCGCCCGCGTAGGTGATGTAGCCGCCGACCGTCCCGCCGATCAGGGTGGTGATGACGAGGAAGTCGACGGTCTCGGGCGCGACGCTCTGCTTCAGCGCGTCCCCGAGCGGCGGGTCGGACACGAACGCGACGTACAGCGTCAGAAGGATCATCGCGGCGCCGAGCACGACGACGATGCGGTCCATCGCGACGCCCGCGCGGCGGCTCAGGAAGATCCCGATGGCGACCAGCGCGGAGAGCCCGCCGCCGATCTTGACGTCCAGGCCGAGCAGCGCGTTCAGCCCGAGCGCGGTGCCGGCGATGTTGCCGATGTTGAAGACCAGGCCGCCGAAGACGTCGAGGGCGGCGAGCCCGTAGCCGGCGCCGGGCAGGACGCGGTTGCCGAGTTCCTGGGCGCGCATTCCGGAGACGCCGACGACGCGCCACACGTTCAGCTGGATCGCGATGTCCACCAGCACCGACACGACGATCGCGAACGCGAACGCCGCGCCGAGCTTGGCGGTGAACACGGTGGTCTGGGTGATGAAGCCGGGGCCGATGGCGCTGGTCGCCATCAGGAACATGGCGCCGAGCAGCGCGCCGCGGCGGGACGAGGCGGGGGGTGCCGGTGGGGTGTCCAGGGCGGTCCGGTCCGTCATGGGGGTGACCCTTCTCGGGTATCGGCTTTCCGTCAGGGTAGAGATTGTTCAACAATCCAGCAATCCCCTTGTTGAGAGATTTTCCGGCCGATGGGATACGCTTGCCCCACGCACGCGGAGGGGCGGTCGATGACGGAGTCGTGGCTCGACGAGATCGCGGCGGCGCGGCACGGCCTGGACCGGTCGAGCACGGCCGCGCGGGTCGCCGACCTGCTCCGCGACCAGATCACCGACGGGCGGCTCGTGCCCGGCGCGCGGCTCCCCGAAGAGGACCTGTGCCGCGCGGTGAAGGTGTCCCGCAACACGATGCGGGAGGCGTTCCGGCTGCTCGTCCAGGAGCGGCTGCTCGTCCACGAGTTCAACCGGGGCGTCTTCGTGCGCCGCGTGACCGCCGACGGCCTGGCCGACCTGTACCGGGTGCGGCGGATCCTGGAGTGCGAGGGCGTGCGGTGCGCGCCCGACGCCCCGCCCGGGGCCCTCGCCCGGCTGGAGGCCGCGGTCCTGGACGGCGAGCGCGCCGCGGCGGCCGAGCGGTGGCCGGACGTGGGCACCGCCGACATCCGCTTCCACCAGGCCCTCGCCGCGCTGGTGGGCAGCCCGCGGGTGGACGAGATGACCCGGCACCTGCTCGCCGAGATGCGGCTCGTCTTCCACGAGATGGGCTCGCCCCGCGAGTTCCACGAGCCGTACCTCGCCCGCAACCGGCGGCTCTACGACCTGATCGCGCGGGGCGGCTTCGCGGAGGCCGAGCGGGAGCTGCGCTCCTACTTGGACGACGCCGAGGCCCAGCTCACGAAGGCCTACCGCGAGCACGAGTGACCCGGCGCCGCCCGGTCACCGGACGTCGATCACTGGACGTCGATCACTGGGGCGCGTAGTTCATGACGTGGTCGTGCAGGAGCTGCGGCGCCTCGGGGTCGCCGCGGCGGAACGCCTCGATCAGCTCCGCGTGCTCGGCCGACTTGGAGTAGATCTCGGTGTGGTGGAGGCGCAGCGACAGCGTCGTCCACAGCTCGATGCCGAGCCCCTCCCAGACCGAGACGAGCAGCCGGTTCCCTGCCGTCTCGACGATCTCGCGGTGGAAGGCGATGCTGAGCCGCATCTGCGCCTGCAGTTCGCCCTCGCGCGCGGCCTCCGCGAGCCGGTCGTTGTACTCCTCCAGGGCGTCCACGCAGCCGGCGAGGCGGGGCAGCGCCAGCTCCACGGCCGTCCGCTCCAGCCCGGCCCGGACGGGGAAGATCTCGGCGAGGTCGCGCTCGGTGAAGTCGCGGACGCGGGCGCCGCGGTTCGGCAGCGACTCGATCAGCCGCTGCGCCTCCAGCTGGCGGAGCGCCTCGCGGACGGGGCCCTGGCTGACCCCGAGTTCGGCGGCGATCCGGCGCTCGACGACGCGCTCGCCCGGCTCCCACCGGCCCGAGCTGATGCCCTCCACGATGAACTCCCGGATCTGGTCGGCGAGTCCGGTGCGCAGCAGTTGGGCGGGCGTGTTCACGAAACTCGATCGTAGCGCCACGATGGGTAAGTACCTCGTGATGGGGTAGGCGAATCCTGACTCCGTGGAATATGATCGATCATAGATCAATGATGATCGGGAGTGTCGTGGCGATCCTACGACGCTGCCCCGGACAGAGGAAGGTCGCCGAATGGCTGAGACCGTCAAGGCCGCTCCGGCGCGAGGCCGGAGAACGCGCGGCAAGGGCTCGGAGTCCAAGGGCTCGGAGTCGAAGACCGCCGCGGCGCCGCCGAAGGTCCCGGCGGAGGACGCCGAGACGCTCGTCGGCTACTACCGGCAGATGCTCCTGATCAGGCGGTTCGAGGAGCGCGCGGCCCGCGCCTACACCGAGGCGAAGATCGGCGGCTACTGCCACCTGAACCTCGGCGAGGAGGCCACGGTCGTCGGGCTGATGGCCGCGCTGCGCCCCGACGACTACCTCTTCACCAACTACCGCGACCACGGCTACGCCATCGCCAAGGGCATCGGCGCGGACCGGGTCATGGCCGAGCTGTACGGGCGGTCCACCGGCGTCTCCAAGGGCTGGGGCGGGTCGATGCACCTGTTCGACGCCGAGGCGCGGATGCTCGGCGGGTACGGCATCGTCGGCGGCCAGCTCCCGCTCGCGACCGGCGCCGCGCTCGCCATCTCCTACAAGGGCGGCGACGAGATCGTCATGTGCCAGATGGGCGACGGGACGGCCGCGATCGGCGCGTTCCACGAGTCGCTGAACATCGCGGGCCTGTGGGACCTCCCGATCGTCTTCGTTGTGATCAACAACGGCCTGGGTATGGGCACGACCGTGGAGAATTCCTCCGCGGAGCCCGAGTTGTACAAGCGGGGCGCCGCCTACCGGATGGAGAGCGCCCGCGTGGACGGCACCGACGTGGTCGCGGTGCGGGACGCCGCCCGCACCGCCGTCGAGCGCGCCCGCGCCGAGAGCAAGCCCTACCTGCTGGAGACCCTCAGCCCGCGGCTCAAGGGCCACTCGGTCGTCGACCCGGCCCGCTACCGGACCCGGGAGGAGAAGGACGCGCTGAAGGCCGCCGACCCCCTGGCGAAGATGGCGCTGGACCTGGAGGAGGCCGGGATCCTCTCGCACGAGGACCGCGACCGGCTCGACGCCGAGGTCACCGCCGAGGTGGACGAGGCCGCGAAGTTCGCCGACGAGAGCCCGGAGCCCGACATCTCCACGCTGTTCGACTACACCTACGCCACGCCGGTGCCGGGCGATCTCCACCGGTTCCCCGCCGACCCCGTATTCCGTTCCTGAGAGGCACCCCCATGGCAACCGTGACCTACCGCCAGGCCCTCCGGGACACGCTCCGCGCCGAGATGCTGCGGGACGAGAACGTCCTGCTCATGGGCGAGGAGATCGGGCTCTTCGAGGGCTCCTACAAGATCACCGAGGGGCTGCTCAAGGAGTTCGGGCCGAAGCGGGTCCGCGACACCCCGATCGCCGAGGAGGGCTTCGTCGGCGCCGCGATCGGCGCGGCGATGCTCGGCCTCCGCCCGGTCGTGGAGATCATGACGATCAACTTCTCGCTGCTCGCGCTGGACCAGATCGTCAACCACGCCGCCAAGATCTACGGGATGTTCGGCGGGCAGTCCAGCGTCCCGATGGTGATCCGCACCCCGGGCGGCGGCGGGCAGCAGCTCGGCGCCACGCACTCGCAGAACGTCGAGCTGTTCTACTCGTTCATCCCCGGGCTGAAGGTCGTCGCGCCGTCCACCCCGGCGGAGGCGTCCGCGATGCTGAAGGCCGCGATCCGCGACGACGACCCGGTGCTGTTCCTGGAGAACCTCGCGCTCTACAACACCAAGGCCGAGGTCCCCGACGCGATCGAGGACATCGAGCCCGCCGAGATCGGCCGGGCCGGCGTCACCCGCGAGGGCACCGACATCACGCTCATCGGCTACTCGCGGATGGCGCGAGTAGCCGGCGAGGTCGCCGAGAAGCTCGCCGCCGAGGGCGTGTCCGCCGAGGTCGTCGACCTGCGCAGCCTCCGCCCGCTGGACCGGGCGACCATCGTGGAGTCGGTCCGCAAGACCGGCTGCGCGGTCGTCGCCGAAGACGACTGGCTCACCTACGGCATCGGCGCCGAGATCGCCGCGACGATCCAGGAGGGCGCGTTCGACTGGCTGGACGCCCCGGTCCGCCGGGTCGCGATGGCCGAGGTGCCGCTCCCCTACGCCAAGTCCCTGGAGTCGGCGGCGCTGCCGTCCGCAGAGTCCCTGCTCACCGCCGTCCGCGACACGCTCCGCGCCACCGGCCGTCCCGTCCTGGAGCCCACCTCATGACCGAGATCCTCATGCCCCGCCTCTCCGACACCATGGAGGAGGGCGTCATCAGCTCCTGGCAGAAGAAGCCCGGGGACGAGGTCGCGGTCGGCGACGTCATCGTCGACATCGAGACCGACAAGGCGGTCATGGAGTACGAGGCCTACGAGGCCGGCGTGCTCGAGGAGATCCTCGTCCCGGAGGGCGAGTCCGCCGCGATCGGCGCGCCGATCGCCCGGATCGCGCCGGCGGGCGGTGCCGAGCAGACCGCGCCCGCGGAACCGGCCGGGAAGGCGGAGCCCGAGCCGCAGCCGGAACCCGAGCCCAAGGCCGAGGCCGAAGAAGAGCCCAAGGCCGAGGCGGCGCCGGCCGCGCCCGCACGGGCGCCGGAGCGCTCCGCGGCCTCCCGCCCGCCGTCGTCGCCGCTGGCGCGCCGGCTGGCCCGCGACCACGGCATCGACCTGTCGACGCTGAGCGGCTCCGGTCCGGGCGGGCGCATCGTGCGCGCCGACATCGAGGCCGCGATCCGCGGCGGCGCCCCGGCCGAGGCCCCGGCCGCCCCGTCCGCCCCGGCTCCCGCCGCCGCGCCGTCGGCGCCGCCCGCCCGGGCGCGCGCGGAGGACCCGGACGTCGAGGCCGTCCCGCTGAACCGCTTCCAGAAGGTGGCGGCCAAGCGGCTGACCGAGAGCAAGCGCGACGCGCCGCACTTCTACCTGAACCGCACGGTGGACGCCGAGCCGCTGCTGGCCTTCCGCAAGACGCTGAACGAGGCGCTCGCCCCGGCCAAGGTCAGCGTCAACGACCTGATCGTGAAGGCGGTCGCGACCGGGCTGCGCGAGCACCCGGCGGTGAACGTCTCCTACGCCGAGGAGAACCTGCTCTTCCACAAGCGCATCAACGTCGGGATCGCGGTGGCGGTCGAGGACGGCCTCATCGTGCCCGTCGTCAAGGACGCGGACCGCAAGAGCGTCTCGCAGATCGGCGCGGAGACCCGCGAGCTCGCCGGGAAGGCCCGCGAGGGCAAGCTCTCCCTGAACGAGATGAGCGGCGGCACGTTCAGCGTCAGCAACCTCGGCATGTTCGGCGTCGACTCGTTCTCCGCGGTGATCAACCCGCCGGAGGCGGCGATCCTCGCGGTCGGCGCCGTCCGCGACGAGCCCGTCGTCCGGGACGGGGAGGTCGTGCCCGGCAAGCGCATGGCGGTGACCCTGTCGGTCGACCACCGCGCCACCGACGGCGCCACGGCGGCCCGGTTCCTGGACCGCCTGGCCGACCTGCTGGAGAACCCGCTGCTGATCGTGGCGTAGCGGAACGGGCTAGAGCATGACCCGGCCGCCCGCGATGTCGAGCGTGAGGCCGGTCAGCCAGCCGGACTGGGACGAGGCGAGGAAGAGGGCGGCGGCCGCGACGTCGCCCGCCTCGCCCAGCCTGGCGATGGGGTGCGCGGCGGCGACCGCCTCCTGGACCTCCGGGGGCATGAACCGGGCGGTCCGCTCGGTGCGGATGGTGGCGGGGGCCACGCAGTTGACGCGGACGCCGTCGGCGCCGGCCTCGGCCGCCACGTGCCGGGTGAGCGCCTGGACGCCGGCCTTCGCCGCCTCGTAGGCGACCGGCGCGCCCCACGGGTTGCCCAGCTCGCGGCCGCCTCCGCCGGGCAGGTTCGTCGGCAGGCGCCCGGCCGACGACGACATCGTGATGATCGAGCCGGCCTTCCGCTCCTGCATGCCCGGCAGGAACGCCTTCAGCGTGAGGAAGGTCGCGGTGAGGTTGCCGTCGACGACCGAGCGCCACTCCTCCTCGGTCATGGCGGCGGCCGGGCCGGGGCGGGCGATGCCGCCGCCCGCGAAGGCGCACAGGACGCCGGCCGGGCCGAGTTCGTCCTCGATCCGGCGGCGGGCGGCCTCCACCGCGGCGAGGTCGGTGACGTCGGCCGCCGCGCCGACCCCGCCGACCTCCTCGGCGACGCCGTCGAGGGCGGCCTGATCGCGTCCGATGACGGCGACCTTCGCGCCCTCCGCGGCGAACGCGCGGGCGGTGGCGGCGCCGATGCCGCGCGAACCGCCGGTGATGACGGCGACCGTTCCGTTGAGCTCGGGATACATGGGTCCTCCTGCGAACGTGTCGGGGCGGGTGGACTGAGTGCCCGCTCATTCCAGTTTGAGTGAGTGCTCACTCATTCGTCAAGTGGCCGTATCCGGCCAGCCGCGGCACGGACCGATCAGGTCGGGGGCGGCGCGCGAAGTAGGGGCGGGCATGGCGAGAAGACCGGTCGATCCGGTGTCGCGGCAGACCTGGCCCAGCGCCGGCGGAACGGCGCCGCCGCGGCGGGCACCCGGGGACCGGCAGGGGATTCACGATGCCGACAGTCCAGACGTCCAGGGCGCGGGCCGCCGCGCTGGCCGCCGCCGGGGGCCTGCTGCTCGCGGGCGGGATCGCGGGGCTCGCGCCGAGGCCGGGCACCGCGTCCAGCCACCGCGAGGCGCCGCTCATCTCCGGGCAGCCGCAGTACGACAACACCGACGTGTACGCGTTCGTCAGCCCGGACAAGCCGGACACGACGACGCTGGTCGCGAACTTCATCCCGTTCCAGGACCCGGCCGGCGGGCCCAACTTCTTCACGTTCGCGCGCGACGCCCGGTACGACCTCAACATCGACAACGACGGGGACTCGCTGCCGGACCTCACCTACCGCTTCCAGTTCCACGACCGGCTGAAGAACGGCAACACGTTCCTCTACAACACCGGGCCGGTGACGAGCCTCGACGACCCGGACCTCAACTTCACGCAGACCTACGACCTGACGCTGGTCCGGCGGGTGGACGGGAACGTGCACAGCGTCCGCGGGCTCGCCGCCGGGGCGCCGGTCGCGCCGTCCAACGTGGGCAAGGCGTCCATGCCCGACTACGCGACACTGCGCGCGCAGGCGATCAGGCCGGTGGGAGACGGGGCGATGGCGTTCGCCGGGCAGGCCGACGACTCGTTCTTCCTCGACCTGCGGGTGTTCGACCTGCTCTACGGGGCGAACCTCAAGGAGGTCGGCAACGACACCCTGAGCGGCTACAACGTCAACACGGTCGCGGTGCAGGTGCCGACGCGGCACCTGGTGAAGGGGCACGACCCCGTCATCGGGGTGAACTCGACGGTGTCGCGGCTCACGGCGTCCGGCGAGTACGCGCAGGTGTCGCGGCTCGGGAGCCCGCTGGTGAACGAGGTGGTCGTCCCGCGCGGCAGGAAGGACGCGTTCAACGCGTCCACGCCGTGGCAGGACGCGCAGTTCGCCGGGTTCGTCACCGATCCGGAGCTGCCGAAGCTGATCGAGAAGATCTACCGGATCCCGGCGCCGCCCGGCCCGCGCAAGGATCTCGTCCAGGCGTTCCTGACCGGGGTACCGGGGCTGAACCGGCCCGCGCGCGTCCGGCCGGCGGAGCTGCTGCGGCTCAACACCTCCATCGGGCCGGCCGCGAAGCCGGACCGGCTCGGCGTGCTCGGCGGCGACAGGGCCGGCTTCCCGAACGGGCGGCGGCTCACCGACGACGTCGTCGACATCGAGCTCCAGGCCGTCGAGGGCGAGCTGCTCGGCACGAAGAACGACCTTGGGGACGCCGTCAACGCCAACGACCTCGGGTTCGAGAAGACGTTCCCGTACGTCGCGCAGCCGCACTCGGGGTCGGACGTGCGCGGCGCGCGCAAGCCCGGGACGGCGGCGTCCGGTGCGTCCGGGAAGGGCGGCGAGAAGCTGGACTTCCGCAACGCCGGCGCCGCCGAGGACGCGTCCGAGCCGGACGGCGGTTCCGGGGTGCTCTCGGTATTGCCGGTCGCCGCGCTGGCGGGCGCCGGGGCGTTCGTGCTGACCGGCGGGCTGCTGTGGCGGCGGCGCCGGCGTCCCGCGGCGGGACGGAACGAGACCTGATGCGTCCCCTTCTCACCGGGGCCTCGGCCGCCGGGCTGGTCGCGGCGCTGACGCTCGGATCGGCGGTCGCCCTCGGCCGCCCGTCCGGGGCGCCGGCCGCGGCCCGTCCCGCCGGGGCCCCGGGCTCCGGCATCGCCGCTCTGCAGGCGCGGCTCCGCGAGCAGCCGCGCGACGCGGCGGGCTGGGCATCGCTGGGCGCCGCCTACGTGGAGCGGGCGCGGGTGACCGGCGACCCGACCTGCTATCCGAAAGCCGACAGCGTGCTGAGGCGTTCGCTGCGCGAGGCGCCCGGGAACGACGGCGCGCTGGCCGGGCTGGGGGCGCTGGCCGCCGCGCGGCACGACTTCCACGGGGCGCTGCGGTATGCGGACCGGGCGCTCAAGGCGAATCCGTACGGGCAGCGGGCCGCCGCCGTCCGGGTGGACGCGCTGGTCGAGCTGGGCCGCTACGGCGACGCCCTGGCCGCCGCCCGGCGCGCGGACGCCGCCCGTCCGGGCATCCCGGTCTTCACGCGGCTCGCGTACGTGCGGGAGCTGCGCGGGGACGTGCGGGAGGCGCGGCGCGTGCTGGGGCTGGCGCGCGCGTCGGCGACCGAGCGGGGAGACCTCGCCTACATCGCGGTGCAGCTCGGTGAGCTGGCGTGGAACGACGGCGACCTCGCGCGGGCGGACCGCGAGTACGCCGAGGCACTGCGCGTGTCGCCCGGTCACGTGCCCGCCCTGGACGGACGCGCCCGCGTCCGGGCCGGACGGGGCGATGTCGCGGGTGCGCTCACCGGCCGGGCGGAGATCGTCCGGCGGCTGCCGCTGCCGCAGTACCTCACCGAGTACGGGGAGCTGCTGGAGTCGGCCGGACGCCGGGACGAGGCGGAGCGGCAGTACGCCGTCGCGACGGCATGGGCGCGGATCGCGGCGGCGAACGGTGTCGACGCCGACCTGGACATCGCGCTGTTCGAGAGCGACCACGGCGATCCGGAGGCGGCGCTGCGCGCGGCGCGGGCCGAGTACGAGCGGCGCTGCCCGGGGCGCGGCGTCCGGCGGTGCGGCGTGCACGCGGCCGACGCGCTCGCATGGGCCCTGCACGTCAACGGCCGGGACGCGGAGGCCCTGCGCTACGCCCGCCAGGCGACGGCGACCGGATACCGCCGCGCGCAGTTCCTTTTCCACCTCGGCGCCATCGAGAAGGCGCTCGGCAAGCGCGCCGCCGCGCGGCGCGACCTGGCCGAGTCGCTGCGCCGCAACCCGCGGTTCTCGCCGCTGTGGGCGCCCCGAGCCAAGGCCGCACTGGACGACCTGGGAGGCGCCTCGTGATCGCCGCCGTGATCGCGACCGGACTGCTCGCCGCGCATCCGCTGGGCGACTTCACGGCCAACCGCTACGACGGGCTCGTCGCGGCCCCGCACGAACTGCGCATCGACCATGTCGAGGACCTCGCGGAGATCCCCGCCGCGCAGGCGATGCCGGACGTCGACACCGACGACGACGGGCGTCCGTCCGCCGCCGAGCTGTCCCGGTGGGCCGCCGGCTCCTGCGCGCGGGCCGCGTCGTCCATGCGCATCACGGTGGACGGGCACGCCGTGACCGCGTCCGTCCGGGCGGCCTCGGCGGCGGCGCCGCTCGGGCAGGCGGGGCTGACGACGCTGCGGCTCGAATGCCGGATCACCGCACCGGCCGGGCCGGGGACGGTCTCGTTCCGGGACGGCGGCGCGCACGGCCGCATGGGCTGGCGGGAGATCACCGCGCGGGGCGACCGGATGACGCTGGCGGCGTCCGATGTGCCGGGCCCGTCCCGCAGCCGGCGCCTCACCGCCTACCCCGAGGACATGCTCGCCTCTCCGCTCGACCAGCGGTCGGCCACGTTCACCGCGCGGCCGGGCGGGCCGCCGCTCGCCGGCTCCGCGGCCGGCGGCGGCCCGGAGTCGCTGCCGCCGCGCGGTGCGGACGGCCTCACGCGGCGGTTCACCTCCCTCGTCGCGCGGCACGACCTCACGCCCGGCTTCGCCGCGCTCGCGTTCCTCATCGCGCTGCTGCTCGGCGGCCTGCACGCGCTCGCCCCCGGCCACGGAAAGACGATCATGGCCGCGCACGCGATCGGGGACACATGGCGCCGGGCGCGGGACGTCCTCGCCCTCGGCCTCACGGTCGCGCTCACCCACACGGCCGGCGTCCTCGCCCTCGGCCTCCTCGTGACGACCGGGACGCTCGTCGCCCCCGGCGCCCTCTTCCCCTGGCTGGGCGCGGCGGGCGGCGTCCTCGTCATGGCGGCCGGCGCCGTCCTCATGCACCGCGCCCTGCGCAACCGCCGCCACGCCCACGCCCACGGACAGGCCCACGGCCCCGAAGGCGGGCACGGACACGGCCATGGTCATCGGCACGGACATGGGGGCTCCGCTCCGCGGGGGCGGGGCGGGGTCGTGCTGATGGGGCTCGCGGGCGGGATGGTGCCGAGTCCGTCGGCCGTGGTGGTGCTGGTCGGCGGGGCCGCGCTCGGGCGGGCGTGGTTCGGGGTCGTGCTCGTCCTCGCCTACGGGCTCGGGCTGGCCGCCGCGCTGGTGGCGGTGGGCCTCCTCGCGGTCGGCTCCGGGCGGGCGCTGACGCGGCGCATTCCGGCCACGCGGCTGCGGCTTCCGCACGGAATGATGCCGATAGGGACGTCCGCGACGGTCGTCGTCCTCGGGCTCGGGCTGACGCTCCGCAGCCTCGTCCCATGACGCCCGGTCCGGGGCGGCGCCCGCTGCGCGGTGCCGGCGGGGCCGGCCACCGAGGGGAGCGCGGCATGCCGGCAGAGACGGGACCGCCGGGCGGCGGCACGGTGTCCGCGCACGACGCGGACCTGCTGCTCGGCCGGACGGCGCGCGGCGACGAGCGCGCGTTCGAGCTGCTCTACGACGCGGTGGCGGCGCCCGTGCACGGGCTGACCCGGCGGGTCGTCCGCGACCCGGCGATGGCGGAGGAGGTGACGCAGGAGGTGATGATCGAGGTGTGGCGGTCGGCGGCCCGGTACGACCCCGAGCGCGGCGGCGCCATGGCGTGGATCATGACGATCGCGCACCGCCGCGCCGTGGACCGGGTGCGGCGCGAGCAGTCCGCGGGCGAGCGCGAGGCGCGGGCCGCGCACCGGGGTGCGGGCGGCGCGCACGATCCGGTGGCCGAGCGGGTGGAGACGCGGCTGGAGCACGAGCGGGTGCGGCGCTGCCTGCGGACGCTGACGCAACTGCAGCGCGAGTCCGTGACGCTCGCCTACTACGGCGGCCACTCCTACCGGGAGGTCGCGGAGCTGGTGGGGGCGCCGCCGAACACGGTGCGGACCCGGATGCGCGACGGCATCATCCGCCTGCGCGACTGCCTGGGGGTGGGCCGATGACGGACGATCCGCACGCGCTCGCCGGCGCGTACGCGCTGGACGCGATCGACGACGCCGAGGAGCGGCGGCTGTTCGAGGCGCACCTCGCCGGGTGCGAGACGTGCGCGACCGAGCTGGGCGAGTTCCGGGCGACGACGGCCCGGCTGGGCATGGCGGTCGCCGAGGCTCCCCCGCCGCGGGTGCGCGACCGGGTGCTGGCCGGTATCCGGGACGTCCGGCAGCTCCCGCCGGAGCTTTCGCGGCGGGCCGTCGCGCGTCCGGTGCGGCCGCGGCGGTGGCGGCGCGCGGTCGCCGCCGGGCTGGCCGCCGCCGCGTGCCTGGTGACGGCCGCGTCGGCCGGGGTCGCGATCCGCGAGCGGCAGCGGGTGGAGCGGACGGAGGCCGCGTACCGGGAGGTGGCCTCGGTGCTGTCCGCGCCGGACGCGCGCTCGGCGACGGGCCGCGCCGCGGGCGGCGGGACGGTGACGGTCGTGGCGTCCGCGTCGCGGGGCCGGGTGGTCGTGGCGTCGTCCGGGCTGCGGACGCTGCCGTCCTCGAAGGCCTACCAGCTGTGGCTGATCGGCGCGGGCGGCCCGCGCTCGGCGGGCCTGCTGCCCGGCGACCGGACGCGCCCGGTCGTCGCCGGGACGTGGCGCCCGTCCGACCGGCTGGGCGTCACCGTCGAGCCGGCCGGGGGCTCCGCGCGCCCGACCACGGCGCCCCTCGTGCTGCTGGATCCGGCCTGACCCTTGTCGTCCTTCTGACGATATGTGATCATTGCGGGCATGTCGGTGCATGTTCCGCTGGGTCCGCTGCTCGACCCCGCCTTCCACCTGGGGTCGGTGCCCACGACGTGGGCGGAGCTGCTCGGCTTCGGGACCGGCGCGGTGAACGTCTGGCTCGTCGTCCGGCAGAACATCCTGAACTGGCCGATCGGCATCGCGAACGTGATCCTGCTCGGCCTGGTGTTCCTGGACGGCGGCCTCTACGCCGACTCCGGCCTCCAGGTCGTCTACGTCGCGCTCCAGGCGTACGGGTGGTGGGTGTGGCTGTACGGCGGGAACGGCCGGGACGCGCTCCCGGTGCGGCGGACGCGGGCGGCCGAGTGGGCGGCGCTCATCGCGGCGGGCGCGGCCGGGACCGCGTTCCTGACCTGGGCACTGTCGGTCTGGACTGACTCCACCGTCCCGTTCTGGGACGCCCTCACCACCGCGATCTCGCTCATGGCGACGTACGGGCAGTCGCGGAAGCTGCTGGAGTCGTGGTGGCTGTGGATCACCGCCGACCTGGTGTACATCCCGCTCTACTTCTACAAGGACCTGAAGCTCACGAGCGTCCTGTACGTCATCTTCCTGACGTTGTGCGTGTTCGGGCTGCTCGCGTGGCGCCGCGACCTGCACGACCGTGCCGCGACCCCCGCGCCGGCGGCCGCGTGAGGTACGCGCACGGCCTGGTCATCGGCAAGTTCTATCCCCCGCACGCCGGGCACCACCACCTGATCGACACCGCGGCGGCGGCGTGCGCCCGGGTCAGCGTGGTCGTCGCGGCGTCCACCGCCGAGAGCATCCCGCTCGCGCTGCGGACGGCGTGGCTGCGCGAGGTGCACCGGCAGCCGCACGTGGAGATCTTCCCGGCCGTGGACGACGCGGAGATCGACTACGAGTCCGACGAGATCTGGTCGGCGCACGTCGCGGCGTTCCGGGCGGGCCTCGCGATGCGGTCGGGCCTCGGCGTGCCCGTCCCGCCGGTCGACGCGGTGTTCAGCTCGGAGGCGTACGGGCCGGAACTGGCCGAACGCTTCTCCGCCGTCCACGTGCCGGTCGACCCGCCGCGCGACCGCTTCCCGGTCAGCGGCACCGCGGTGCGGGCCGACCCGGTGGCGAACTGGGAGTTCCTGTCGCCCCCTGTCCGGGCGTACCTGGCACGGCGGGTCGTGGTCGTCGGCGCCGAGTCGACCGGGACGACGACGCTGGCCCGCGCCTTGGCCGCGCACTACGCGGCGCGAGGCGGCGTCTGGGCCGCGACCCGCTGGGTGCCCGAGTACGGCCGGACGTTCACCGAGGAGAAGCTGGCCGCCGCCCGCCGCGCCGCCGGCGACCCGTCGCTGTGGCTGGACGACCTGGTCTGGGAGTCGCCGGAGTTCCTGCGGATCGCCGAGCACCACGCGGCCCTGGAGGACGCGGCGGCGCGCTCGGGTTCACCGCTGGTGGTCTGCGACACCGACGCGTTCGCCACCGCCGTCTGGCACGAGCGCTACGTCGGCGCCCCGGCGCCCGAGGTGGAGGCCGTCCACGAGCGCGTTGCGCACGATCTGTGGATCCTGACGTCGCCGGAGGGCGTCCCGTTCGAACAGGACGGCTGGCGCGACGGCGCGTCGATCCGGGCCTGGATGTCGGGCCGCTTCGAGGAGGAACTCGAGAAACGGGGCCTGCCGCACATCACCGTGACGGGCTCCCACGAACACCGCCTGGCCACCGCCGTCGCGGCGACCGACGCCCTGCTCACCGAGGGCTGGACCTTCGGCGACCCGCTGACCCCCTAGCCCTCGGCCCTCACGTCAGTCGACCAAGAGAAGTGCGGTGACGTAGAACTCACTGATGTCGGCGATCACGAGGTATTCGACGATCCCCTTCACGCCTTCCTTGAGCGAGAAGGAGTAGTGAACACCGACGGTGTCCAGGGGCACTCCCGGGGGCGGGAGGCCCGCGTCGATCGCCTCACCGCCTCGCTTCGCCAGGTCGCAGAGCTGCCGGTTGAGAATGTCCTCCACCGGCTTCGGCATGGCCAGAAGGACATTGACCACCTTCTCGGTGCAGAAGACGGTCCATCCACGACTGTGGAAGGTCACCCGCCGCCGTCACGGCGTTCGAGCCGGCGCTGGACCTCCGAGAGCGCTACGAGGTTGCGCCCGGCCCGCGCGTCGGCGAGCCGCTTCTCCCTGCCCGGATCCTGGGAGAGGACCGCCTGCCCCCACCAGACGAGCATCACCTCGTCGAGGTCGGCCCCGAACTCGGCGGTCGTGACCTGCTCGATGAACAGCGCGCGCTTCTCCTCGGGCAGCCGCTCGCTGATGCTCTTGATCGTCCGCTGGATCCCGTAGCCGGGGCCCGAGAACGGCACAGGGGGCTCCAGTGGTTCTGCGCTCATGTCGCTCCCGTCTCCCTGGTCCGGTCCCACTCTCCCGTACACCGGGACCCTACTAGGTCCCACCGACAGGACGGAGGGTCATTTCGCGGGACTCGGCGTATTCACATCCGTCGCCGGAAGAGGATACAAAAGCGTTTTGTAGGTATAGGCGCGTCCCCCTGACTTGTCGGAGACGTACCGGAATCCCTTTCCGGTGACGACGACTTCCTTGCCGCTCTTGCTTACCTTTGCCGCTCCGACGGGTTTCCTGTTAATTCCGGGGACTTTAGTGCCTCCCGCCGCGAATTGGCCGGAACCGACGACGCGACCGTGCTCCACGGCCTCCACCGTCAGCCATCGTTCATCCGTCCAGCGAGCTCGTCCACCGCGACGCCTTGCCGCCGGCCGCCTGGCGGACGTCGTCATACGCATCGCGCGGTGGCGCCCCATGGACGGCGGCCAGGACCGGCGGCGCCGACGCCACCAGCGCCGACGCCGCGAGGATCTCAGTCAAGGGAAGGGATGCCGCCTAGTCGTCGTAGGTGAGGCCGTATCCGAACGGGAAGAGCGGCTTCTTGCCGTCGCCCTTGTTGATCGGCTCCTGGTCGCTGCTGCGCATCCACGTGACCGGCAGCCTGCCCCGGGGATCGGCGTCGCCGTAGAGGACGTCCGCGACGCCCTCGCCCTCGGTGCCCGGCAGCCAGGCCGCGACCAGCGCGTCCCATTTCGGCAGGTCCGCGGCGATGTCCAGCGGACGGCCCGACACCAGCACCACGACCACGGGGACGCCGGCGGCGCGGAGCCGGTCGATGGTCTTCAGGTCGGCGTCGTCCAGGCCCAGGCCACCGGTCCGGTCGCCGTGGTACTCGGCGTACGGGGTCTCCCCCACCACGGCGATCGCCGCGTCGTAGGACGAGTCGATGCCGGTGCCGTCCTTGCTGTAGGTGACGGTCGCGTCCGGGTCGGCGGCCTTGCGGATGCCGTCCAGGATCGTCGTGCCCGGCGTGATCGGGCCCGGCTCGCCCTGCCAGGTGATCGTCCAGCCGCCCGACTGCATGCCGATGTCGTCGGCGCTGCGGCCGGCGACGAACACCTTGTCGTCGTCGTCCAGCGGCAGGACGTCGTCGTCGTTCTTCAGCAGCACCTGCGACTCGGCGACCGCCCGCCGCGCCAGCTTCCGGTGCGCGGCGCTGCCGACCGTCTTCAGGTACGTGCGGTCGGCCATCGGATGCTCGAACAGGCCCAGCTCGAACTTCTTCGTCAGGATGCGCCGGTTCGCGTCGTCGATGCGCTCCATCGGGACGTCGCCGTCCTTCACCTCGTCGCGCAGGTAGTCGATGAACCGGCGCCACTCGGTCGGCACCATCACCATGTCGATCCCGGCGTTGATCGCGGCGGCGACCTCGTCCTTGGTGAACCCGGGCTTGCCGTCGATCTCGTCGATCCCGTTGTAGTCGGACACGACGAACCCCGTGAAGCCCAGCTCGCCCTTCAGCACGTCCGTGATCAGGTACTTGTTCTGGTGCATCTTCAGCCCGTTCCACGAGCTGTAGGAGACCATCACCGCACCGACGCCGCGCTTCACCGCCGCGTGGAACGGCGGCAGGTGGACGGCGCGCAGCTCCTTCTCGGAGATCTTCGCGTCGCCCCGGTCGTCGCCGTCCTCGGTGCCGCCGTCCCCCACGAAGTGCTTCGCCGTGGCCAGGACGGACGCGGGGCCGCCCAGCTCGTCCCCCTGCAGCCCGTCGATGATCGTCGTCATCATCGACGGCAGCTCGGGGACCTCGCCGAACGACTCGTACGTCCGTCCCCACCGGTCGTCGCGAGCGACGCACACGCACGGCGCGAAGTCCCAGTCCACGCCCGTTCCCGTCATCTCCGCGGCGGTCGCGGCGCCGATCGCGCGGACGAGCGCCGGGTCGCGGGTCGCGCCGAGCCCGATGTTGTGCGGGAAGATCGTCGCGCCGACCATGTTGTTGTGGCCGTGCACCGCGTCCGCCCCGTACATGATCGGGATGTGCAGCGGCCCGGCCAGCGCGGCCTTCTGGAACCCGTCGTACATGTCCGCCCAGCTCTCCGGCGTGTTCGGATCGGGCGCGGACCCGCCGCTGGACAGCACCGACCCGATCCGGTACCGGGTGATCTCCTCGGGACCGACATACCGGCGCTCCGGCTGCGTCATCTGGCCGAGCTTGTCGTCCAGGCTCATCCGGTCGAGCAGGTCGTCGACCCGGTCCTGGACGGACAGGTGCGGGTCCAGGTAGGGGGCGGGCCCCGGGTCGGCCCGCACGGGCCCGCCGTAGGCGGCGAGCGCGAGCACCGCCAGCATGCAGAGGGCCGGAAGACGGGACCGCATCGCGCGAAGGGAGGAGTTGTACATGTGGAATGCTTTTCCACAGTTGATCAAACACAACGCAACCGGACATCAGCGCATGGGCAATATCTGCCGCGCGTCACAGGACAAAGGGCCCTCGATCGGGATCGAACCGACACCTCCGGGACCACAACCCGGCGTGCAGACCACTACACCACGAAGGCCGTATCTCCGGCAGGAATCGAACCTGCGACCTCCGGGTCCGCAACCCGGCGCGCTCTCCACTGCGCCACGGAGACCTGTCACTGACGTACCAGGTGCAGGAATCGAACCTGCCTCGTGCGGGATATGAATCCGCCGGACACACCAGCATCCTCACCTGGCGCGGAGGGTGCGAGATTCGAACTCGCGCAGGGGTGACCCTGACCACGGCTTAGCAAGCCGCTGCCTTCCCACTCGGCCAACCCTCCGGGAAAAAGAAAAAGACCGCCCGTCGATCCCGGGCGGCCGCATCAGAACACGATGCTCACATCCGAAGCCGACTCCCGAGACCGAAAAGACGACTGATATGCATTCGCTGGCGAAGCATCTTCCGTCCCCTTCCGCTCTCGTTCCGTCTGACGCCCATAGTGCCGCGACGGATCTAGGCTCCACAACTGATTTATCGCGGACCGCGCCTCGATCTACACGCACTTCGACATCGCGGGTCTCCGCCGCGTGCCGCCTACGCCGTCCGGCGCGACCTCACGACCTGGACGCCTCCCACGGACGAGACCCAGGCGAGGATCGCACTCACCCGCCGCTCCGGTCCACCGGCCGTGGAGTGTCACACAGTGGACCGTGGAGCATCCAGAGCCGCGCTCAGGGCGCGGAGGGCGTGGTAGACGCGGGCCTTGACCACGTCTACCGGCACCCCCAGCGAGGCGGCGGCCTCGTTGACCGACCGGTCGCGGAAGACCGTCTCGGTGAGGATCTCGCGGTGCGCCGGCGGCAGCGCCTGGAAGGCCCGGGCGACCACCGCGGGGCGCATCCGCCGCCCCGGCACGCCGGGGACGAACGAACCGGTGTCTTTGCCCATTCGCAGTGCCACGCCACGAACCTCGCACCCCGCGCCCCCCGCGGCACCCCCCTTATGCCCGCGTTAAGGAAGCGTTGAGGGTGGGATTCGGGGGGAGCGGGTGAGGGGGGTGCCGGAGGCCAGGAGGGCCAGGGCGGCGGCGCCGTAGAGGCCGGCGTCGCGGGCGAGGGTGGTGGCGGCGACGTGCAGGTCGCGGAGGTGGGGCATGCCCGCGCGTTCGGCGATCGCCTTGCGGAGCGGGTCGAGGAGGAGGTCGCCGGCCGCGGCGACGCCGCCGCCGATGACGACGTCGCTGATGTCCAGGACGGCGGCGGTGCCGAGGACGGCGGTGGCGAGGGCGGTCGCGGCGCGCTGGAAGGCGGCCAGCGGGATGCGGGCGCCGTCGCGGGCCGCGGCGGCGAGGGCCTTGGCGTCGGGGCGGCCGGTCGCGAGGGTCCAGCCCTGGGCGAGCGCCCAGCGGACCATGCCGGGGCCGCAGGCGACCGTCTCCAGGCAGCCGCGGGCGCCGCAGACGCAGGGCTCGCCGTCGTGGTCGACGAGGACGTGGCCGATGTGGCCGGCGTTGCCGGTCCGCCCGGTCCAGGGGCGGCCGTCGAGGATGAGGCCGCCGCCGACGCCGGTCGACACGACGATGCCGAGCAGGGACGAGCCGGAGTGGCCGCCGCGCCACCACTCGCCGAGGGCCATGCACTGGGCGTCGCCGGCCAGGGAGACGGGGACGCCGGGGACGAGGCGCCGCACGGCGGCGACGAGGGGGTAGCCGCGCCAGCGGGGGATATTGATGGGGCTGACCGTGCCCGCGGCCGCGTCGATCGGGCCGGCCGAGCCGATCCCGACGGCGGTGACGGAGTGGTCGGCGAAGTCGGCGACGAGGCCGCGGAGGGTGGCGGTGGGCGACTGGCCGACAGGGTGCTCGGCGCGGTCGAGGAGCGTCCCCGACGGGTCGACGCGGGCGACGGCGAACTTGGAGCCGCCGATGTCGACAGCGAGGACGGTCATGACCCGATCCCCGGGAGCACGCGGTAGAGCGTGCCTTTTCCGGTGAGTGCGGTGGCCGGGGCTCCGGCGGGGATGAAGGCGGCCTCGCCCCGGGCGAGGGCCAGGGGGCCGACGCGGGCCTCGCCCTCCAGGCAGAGGAGCGTCTGGGGGAGGCCGCTCGGCAGCTCTTCGGGGTCGTCGGAGAGGTCGTGGCGGACGAGCGTGAATTCTTCGGCGGCGGCGCTGTACAGGTTGCCGGACGGTTCGACCCGGGCGGGGGCGGACGGGGCGAATTCCACGACGCGCATCAGTTCGGGGACGTCCATGTGCTTTCCGGTGAGGCCGCAGCGCAGGACGTTGTCGGAGTTCGCCATGACCTCGATCGCGAGGCCGCCCAGATAGGAATGGGGGACTCCGGCGGCGAGGTAGAGGGCTTCGCCGGGCTTGAGTTCGACGTGGTTGAGCAGGAGCGCGGCGAGGACCCCGGGGTCGCCGGGGTGGACGCGGGCGATGTCGGCGTAGACGCCGGTGAGGGCCGGTTCGACCGCCGTGAGGATGGGGCGGGAGCTTTCGTCCAGCATCTGGGTCAGGACGGTGCGGAGCGCGGCGGGGGCCGGCTCGGTGCGCAGCGCGGTGATCCAGGGGCGGAGTTCGGGAACGGCGAGGCCGTCGAGGAGGTCCGCCGTTTCCGCCGGGTCGCGGAAACCGCAGAGGCCGTGGAAGTCGGTGAGCGCGCAGACCATTTCCGGTTTGTGGAAGGGGTCCTTGTAGGTGCGGGTGCGGTCGCCGATCGGGATGCCGCGGGCCTCCTCGGCGGCGAAGCCCGCCTCCGCCTGGGCCATGGTGGGGTGCACCTGGAGGGAGAGCGGTTTCTCGACGGCCAGCACTTTGAGCAGGTAAGGGAGCGTCGGGCCGAAGCGGGCCACCGAGGGCGCGCCGAGCATCCCGGCCGGATCGCGTGCGATGAGGGCGTCGAGCGGCGTCCCGTCCACCGACGAGGGGGCGGCGGGGTGCGCGCCCGCCCACAGCTCCGCCTGCGGACGACCGGTCGGCTCGGCGCCGAGAAGTTCCGGCAACGCGGTCCGCGACCCCCAGTCGTAGGGCCGGATCACGGTGGACAGCGGCAGGGGCACCAACCCGCGCGTTCTCCTCACTCGGTGCGCCACATCGGCAGGTCGGCGCTCGTGAAGGACAGGGTACAAGCGCCGGGAGGCGGCGGGCGCGGGCCCCGGCACACGTGATCAATACGACACTCCGGATGAACCACCCGGCGGTCCGCGTCCGAACTGCTGGACGGGAACGGCGCCCGGCGGGCCGGACCCCCTAGGATGAGCGCCGGGGAGGTGGTGGACGTGGGCAAGCACAACAAGCCGGCGACGCGGTCGTGCCCCGGCTGCGACGGGACCGGGACCAGCACCGCCACCCACGAGAGGTGCAACGTCTGCCGCGGCACCGGGCGCATCTGACCGATCACCGCGCCGGCGCGCGCCACGGGATCTTGGACGTCCGGAAGCGGCGGCACGAACGCCCGAGAAATGGTTGAATCGGGCACTATGTGGCACTCGTCACTGCGGTCCAAGCCCTGGCGACAGAGGTATCAGCCCGGTGTTCCCGTCGACTTCGACATCCCGGACATCCCTGTCACTCGGTTTCTCGACGATGCCGCGGACGCCTACCCGCGCAGGCCCGCGCTGTTCTTCTTCGGCCGGCAGATCTGCTACCGCGACCTGCGCGAGGCCGTGGACCGGTTCGCCGACGGGCTGCACCGGCTCGGCGTCCAGCCCGGCGACCGGGTCGCGCTGATCCTGCCGAACTGCCCGCAGCAGGTCATCGCGTTCTACGGGGTGCTCCGCCGGGGCGCCATCGCCGTCCAGCACAACCCGCTCTACACCGAGGAGGAGATGCTCCGCCAGCTCGCGGACTGCGGCGCGCGGGTCGCGGTGGTGCTGGACCGTTCCTTCGCGACGGTGCGGGCGGTGCGCTCCCGGCTGCGCCTGGACCACATCGTCGTGACGTCCCTGGTCGACTTCCTGCCGATGCCCCGGCGGATCGCGCTGCGGCTGCCGCTGGTGCAGACGCAGCGGCGCCGCGCGGCCCTCACCGCGGACGTGCCGGACGATCCGGGCGTCGTCCCGTTCCGGGAGCTGCAGCGGCCCGCGCGGCGCCCGGTGCGGCAGCTGCCCGTCGACCCGGCGCGGCACCTGGCCGCGATCCAGTACACGGGCGGGACGGAGGGCCGCCCGAAGGGCGCGATGCTGACCCACCGCAACCTCGTCGCGAACGCCTGCCAGCAGCACGCGTGGGACGTCGACGGGCGGCGGCCCGGCGAGGACGTGACGCTCGCCGTCCTGCCGCTGTTCCACTCGTTCGGGCTGATGAGCTGCCTCGTGGCGCCGGTGATGACGGCGGGCGCGGTGGTGCTCCTCCCCCGCTACGACGGCGACCGGGTGCTGCGCGCGATCCGCAAGTACCGGCCGACGATCTTCCCCGGGGTGCCGACGCTGTACGACCAGGTGCTCGACAGTCCCGGGTTCCAGCCCGCCGACCTGCAGTCGCTGCGCGTGCTCATCTCGGGCGCGATGGGGCTGACGCAGGGCACCATCGACCGGCTGGAGCGGCTCGGCGCGAAGGGGCTGATCAACTGCTACGGCCTGACGGAGGCGTCCCCGGCCGTCACGGGCAACCCGCTGGACGGCACCGCCCGGAACCTGACCGTCGGCCTGCCGCTGCCGATGACCGACGCCGTCGTCGTCGCCGAGGACGAGCCGACCAAGGTCCTACCGCCCGGGGAGCCCGGGGAGCTGGTCGTGCGGGGGCCGCAGGTCTTCGCCGGCTACTGGAACGCGCCGCTCGCGACCGCGCAGACCCTGTCGAAGGGGTGGCTGCGCACCGGTGACATCGCCGTGATGGACGAGGACGGCTTCATCACCATCCTGGAGCGCATGCGGGACATGATGAAGGTGAGCGGCTTCACCGTGTTCCCGACCGAGGTGGAGAAGGTGCTGCGCCGCCATCCCGCCGTCCACGACTGCGCGGTGGTCGGCGTGCCGGACGCCCGGCGCGGCGAGCGCATCATCGCGCACGTGGTGGAGCACCCCGCCTACCTCTTCTCCGCCGAGGAACTGCGGACGCACTGCGAGCGCTACCTGTCGCACTACAAGGTCCCGTCGGAGTTCCACCCGCGTACGGAGCTGCCCAGGAACCTGCTGGGCAAGGTCGTCCGGCAGCGGCTGCGGGACGAGTTCGCCGAGTCCCCGCATGGGTCGCCGCACGGGCGGATGGGATCGGCGCAGAGTGGTTGACTGAGCCGATGCAGACCGTCCACTCCGGGCTTTTCGCCCGGCTCGCCGAGATCGGGCACGGTGCGGCCCAGGCCGCCGCGCCGCCGGAGACGCTCTACGACCGGCACGGTGTGCTCGTGGTGCGGGTCGGTGACGTCGTCGTGAAGGCGCACCAGGACGACCGTGAGCACGGCCCCCGATTCCTCGCACGGATACGGCTCGCCGGCACGCTTCCGGAACTCGTCCTGGCGCCGCATGACCCGCCGCTCACCGTGGACGGCCGGACGGTCACGATCGCCCCATTCGGTGAGCCGGTCGACCCGAGCCAGGAGCTGCCCTGGAAGGAGGGAGGCCGGCTTCTGGCGGCTCTCCATTCGCAGAGTGTTCCGGCAGAGGCACCGTCCTGGGGACGTCCGACCCGTGTGGCGCGCCTTGTCTCCCGGCTGGGCGACAGTCCCGCCGAGGACGCCGTGCGGCGTGCATTCGCCACCCTTCCCGCCTGGATACGCGGCGAGGAGGACGAGCCCCCGGCGCGGACGGAACGCCTCATCCACGGGGACTGGCACCTAGGCCAGATGGTCCGCGCCCGGGACGGGCACTGGCGGCTCATCGACATCGAGGACATGGGCAGGGGCGACCCCGCCTGGGATCTCGCCCGCCCTGCGGCGCTCTACTCCGCGGGAGTCCTCCCCCCGGACGATTGGGAGCAATTCCTGGGCGCCTACACGGCCGCGGAAGGTCCGGCCGTTCCCGCCCAGGGCGACCCGTGGACGAGCCTGGACATACCCGCGCGAAGTCTTGCGATCCAGATAGCCGCCACGTGCGTCATATCCGCGGGGAGGGATGATCGGACACTCGACGGGCCGGAGCAGGCGATGATCGACGCCTGCGTGAGAATATCCGCGGCGGGGGACGCGGCATGACGTGGCGCGAAACCTGCCCTACATTTAGCCTCTACCTGGGGATCCATACCGGAAGGACGACAAGGCGATGCACTGCCCTAAGTGTCGTGGCGTGATGCGGACCTACACCCGCAGCGGCGTCCACATCGAGCAATGTGACAGCTGCCGGGGGATCTTCCTCGACTACGGCGAGCTGGAGGCCCTGGCCCAGATGGAGGCGCACTACCGGGCCGCGCCCCCGCCCGCGGCGGCGCCTGGCTGGGGAGCGCCGGCCCCGGCGGTGCACCACCATCACCACGGCCACCACCGCCCGCACCACGGCAGCGTCTTCAACATGCTGTTCTCCACCTGATCCGACCTGGTCGGACCCGGCCCCGCCCGGTCCCGGACCGATGCGGCCCGCCCCTCACGAGGCGGGCCGCACGCGTCACAGCCGCGGGTCGACGGGCTCGGACTCCAGCGCCAGGACGGCGAACACCGCCTGGTGGACGCGCCACAGCGGCTCCCCGCCGGCGAGCCGGGCGAGCGCCTCGGCGCCGAGCGCGTGCTCGCGCATCGCCAGTGACCGCTTCCGGCCGAGGGAGCGGCGGCGCAGCCGGTCGAGGTTCTCCGGCTCGGTGTAGTCGGGGCCGTAGATGATCCGCAGGTACTCCGGCCCGCGGCACTTGACGCCCGGCTGGATCTTCGCGTCGCCGGGGAGCGGCCCCAGCGGCTTGACGACCATGCCCTCGCCGCCCGCCGCGGTGAGCTTCTCCCACCACGCGGTGACCGCGGACTCCGACTCCGGCGATCCGAGGTCGACGGTCACCGACTCCGTCCGCTGGACGAATCCGCTCGCGTCACTCTTCGCAAGCCGGTCCGCCACGGTCATGTGCCATTCATGGTCGCGTGCGTCCGCCCAGGAGCGGCCCTCTCCCGCGAGGATCTGGAACGGGGCGAACCGCAGGCCGGTGAGCCCGTCGACCGTCCAGCAGTACCGCGCGTAGGCGTCCCGGAACCGGGACGCGTTCGCGGCGCGGCGGTCGATGTGCTCGCGGAGGCCGCCGACGCCGAGCCCGCGCGCGGCCGCGCGCGCGAGGACGCCGGACGCCATCGGCAGGGCCGCCCGGGCGGCCGCGCCGGTCGCCGCGTACTGCGTGCGGATGAGGTCCATGGCCTTGGCCGACCACGGCAGCAGCTCGCCGTCGATGACGAGCCATCCGGTGTCCAGCTCGTCCCACAGCCCCGCGGCACCGATCGCGGCGCGGAGCCGGTCCAGGACCTCGGCCGTGCGGGACGGGTCGCGGAAGAACGAGCGGCCGGTGCGCGTGTAGACGGCGCCGGTCGTGCCGTCGTCCACGCCGAAGCGGTCCGCCGCCGCGGCCGCGTCGCGGCAGACGACGGCCACGGCGCGCGAGCCCATGTGCTTCTCCTCGCACACCGCGCGGGCGATGCCCTTGTCCCGGTAGCCGGCGAGGGCCTCGGCCGGGTGCTCCAGGTATCCCGGCAGCGGCGAGGTGTCGGCGGGCGCCATGGTGGGCGGCAGGTAGACGAGCCAGCGCGGGTCGACGGCGAACCGGCTCATCACCTCCAGCGCGGCCATCGCGTTCTCCTCGCGGACGGCGACGCGGCCCATGAGGCGGGTCTCGACCCCCTGGTTGCCGAGGACGTCCCCGATATTGAGGACCTCGTTGTCCCGGTGGCCTCCCGCAGGCGGACTCTCCAGGGGACGCGTCGGCTCGTACCAGACCTGCCCGGCCGGGACGGACACCAGCTCACGCTCCGGGTAGCGGAGCGCGGTCAGCTTCCCGCCGAACACGGCACCGGTGTCCAGGCAGATGGTGTTGTTGACCCATTCCGCCTCGGGCACCGGGGTGTGCCCGTACACGACCATGGCCTTGCCCCGGTAGTCGCGAGCCCACGGGTACCGGACGGGAAGCCCGTACTCGTCGGTCTCCCCCGTAGTGTCGCCGTAGAGCGCGAACGAGCGGACCCGTCCGGACGCACGCCCGTGGTACTCCTCCTTGAGCCCGGCGTGGGCCACAACGAGGCGGCCGCCGTCCAGCACGTAGTGGCTGATGAGTCCGTCCATGAACGCCAATGCGTCGGCGCGGAAGTCGTCGTCCACGGCAGCGAACTGCTCCAGGGACACCTCAAGACCGTGCGTCGCCCGCACCTTGCGTCCACGCAGGGCCCGGACGAGTTTCGCCTCGTGGTTACCCGAAACGCACAGCGCGTTGCCCGCGGCCACCATCCCCATCACCAGACGCAGCACGCCCGGCGAATCCGGCCCGCGGTCGACGAGGTCGCCCACGAACACGGCGGTGCGCCCACCGGGATGGTTCGCCCCTGCGGCGCGTCCCTGCGCGTCCCGCTCGATCTCGTATCCGAGGCCGGCGAGCAGGTCCTCCAGCTCCGCACGGCACCCGTGCACATCGCCGACGATGTCGAACGGGCCGGTCAGCTCCCGCTTGTCGTTCCACGCCTTCTCGTACACGATCGTCGCCGCGTCGATCTCGTCGGCGCCGGTCAGCACGTGGTGGCGGCGGAACGTGCGGGCCAGGTCGCGCATCCCGCGGCGCAGCTCGCGGCGCTGCCGCGGGATCACGTGCGGCGGCAGGTCCCGGTCGGGACGGGAGGCGTTCCGCTCGGCGGCGACGCTCTCGGGGACGTCCAGGACGATCGCGGCCGACAGGACGTCGTGGTCCTTGGCGATCCGCAGCAGCGCCTCCCGCGCCTTGGTCTGCACGTTCGTCGCGTCCACCACGGTCAGCAGCCCGCGCCGCAGCCGCGTGGCCACGATGTGGTGCAGCAGGTCGAACGCGTCGCCGGACGCGGACTGGTCGTTCTCGTCGTCCGAGACGAGCCCGCGGCAGAAGTCGGACGAGACCACCTGGGTGGGCGCGAAGTGCTTGCGGGCGAAGTGGGACTTGCCCGACCCGGTCACGCCGACCAGCACGACGAGCCCCGTCTCCGGGACCTTGATCTCGGTCATCGGGTGAACACTCCCATCTGGGTCGGCGCGCCGACCTCGGGGTCGTCGCCGCCGACGGGCACGTGGCGGACGCGGTAGCCGTGCGCGGCGGCGACCCGCTCGGCCCAGGCGCGGAACTCGGCCCGCGTCCATTCGAAGCGGTGGTCGGAGTGGCGCATCGCGCCCGGCGCGAGCCCCTCGTAGCGGACGTTGTGCTCGGCGTTCGGCGTGGTCACGACGACGACGCGGGGTGCGGCGCGCCCGAACACGACCCGCTCGACCGCGCCGAGGCGCGGCGGGTCGATGTGCTCGACGACCTCCATCAGCACGGCCGCCTCGTAGCCGCCGAACCGCTCGTCCGCGTAGGTCAGCGCGCCCTGGAAGACGTCCCGGACGCGGTCGTCCTCCCGGCGCGGCCGGTCGTTCCAGCGGAGCCGCCGCCAGGCGTGGCCGAGCGCGCGGTGCGAGACGTCCGCGCCGGCGATCTCGCTGAAGAAGTCGTCCTTGAGCAGCCGCGCGAGCAGTTTCCCCGATCCGCAGCCGAGGTCGATGACGCGCCGCGCGTTCTCGTCGCGCAGCGCCTGCACGACGGCCTGGAGCCGCTGCTCCGCGAGCGAAGCGGCCGTCTCCTCTTGGGCCGCCTCGTCCTCCGCGGGGGTCGGCTCCTCCTCGACCTGCACGGGGTCGAGTTCCTCTTCGGGCGCGTCCTCGGCGTCGGCGAGACGGCCGAGCGCGGTACGGACGAGCCCGCGCCGGTTCGCCAGGTAGCGGCGCGTGATGGCGCCCCGGTCGGGGTGCGCGGCGAGCCATCCCTCGCCGGCCCGGATGAGCTTGTCGATCTCGTCCGGCGCCAGCCAGTAGTGCTTCGCGTCGTCCAGGACGGGCAGCAGCACGTACAGCTGGTTGAGCGCGTCGGCGAGCCGCAGCGTCCCGGTCAGCGTGAGCGTCACGTAGCGGGAGTAGCCCCATTCGGCGAACTCCGGATCGAGCGGGACCGGCACCGCCGACACGTCCCAGCCGAGCGGCGCGAAGAATCGTTCGGCCTGCCCCGGCCCGCCCCTGCATGGAAGGGCCGGCAGGACGATTTCCAGCGGAATCGGCGACTCCGCCAGTTCGGGACGCGCATCGCACCGCCCGCGCATCGCGGTACGGAAGACGTTCGCCATCGCGGAGGCGAGCAGTGACGACGCCGCGTAGGGGCGGTCGTTGACGTACTGGCCGAGGGAGAAGTCGGGCGTGCCTCTGCCGCGCGTGCGCACGAGCTTGACCGGATCGACGTCCAGCAGCAGCGCCGCCGTGCAGCGCTCCGGCCCGGCGTCGGGGTAGAAGACGTGCGCCGTGCCGAAGGACTGCTCGAACCGCTGCACCCGGTCCGGGTGCTTGTGCAGGAGGAATCCCAGGTCGGTCGCCTGGTCCAGGGTCGTGGTGATCGTCAGGAGCACGCCCCAAGTGTGGCGGACATAACCGGATGATCCGCATTCATTTTTCCGGCAGAATGCGGCGCGACATGAGCAGACATCCCCGCCGGATGACCGCGCAGGAGACCGTGGCCGTTCTCGAACGCGGCGGCTACACGGCGCCCTCCGGCCGCACCGTCTCGATCGCCGGCGGCCTCGCCCGCGCCGTCGAGGGAACCGTCCTCTACCGGCCGGACGACTTGGACGCGCTCCTGGAGCATCCGCCCGCCGGGGCCGGCGCCGACACCCGAATCGAGGTCACCGGCGAGACGACCCTCGCCGCCGCGCGCCGCCTGTGCGGCGGCGGCACGGCCCCGTTCGCGCTCAACTTCGCGTCCGCGAAGAACCCGGGCGGCGGGTTCCTGAACGGGGCGCACGCCCAGGAGGAGGGGCTCGCGCGCTCGTCCGGCCTGTACACGTCGCTGCGGTCGGCCAGGGAGTTCTACGACTTCCACCGGGCCCAGGGGGACCTCCTCTACAGCGACCACATGATCTACTCACCCGGCGTGCCGGTGTTCCGCGACGACGCCGGGCGGCTGCTGGACGACCCGTACGGCGTCGCGTTCCTGACGTCCCCGGCGCCGAACCGCGGCGCGATCCGCGACCCCGCCCAGGCCGAGCGGATCCCCGCCGTGCTGCGGCTGCGCGCCCGCAAGGTCCTCGCGGCCGCGCTGGCCAACGGGCACGCGAGGCTCGTCCTCGGCGCGTGGGGCTGCGGCGTGTTCCGCAACGACCCGGCCGAGGTCGCGGAGGCGTTCGCCGAGCCGCTGCGTCCGGGCGGTGAGTTCGCCGGACGCTTCGAGCACGTCGTCTTCGCGGTGTGGGACACCGCCAAGGGCTCCCCGAGGCAGGCCGCCTTCGAGCGGGCCTTCGCCTAAGCGGGGTTCTCGCCCTCTCTGGCCTCTCCGTCCTTCACGTAGGAGGCGATGCCGCGGACGATGAGGTCGAGCCCGAACTCGAACCGCCCGTCGCCGCCCTCGGCGGTGAGCTCGTCCACCATTCCGACGAGGTGGGGGTAGCGGTCGGGCGGCAGGGCGGCGAAGTACTCCTGGATCTGCTCGACGTACGCCTGGACGTGCTCCCACGGGTCCGCGCCCGCGGGCGTCCTCGCCACGTAGAGGGTGTCCTCGATGGCGTCGGCGTCGAGGAACATGCCGAGGGTGTCGACGGCGATGCCGGCGATCTCCTTCGAGACGCCGCCGGCCCGCATCAGCGCGAGCTGCGCCTCGGCGACGTCCAGCAGGTGGGGGCCGGTCGGGATGAGGCCCATCGACACCATGGCGATGTCGCGGTGCGAGGTGTAGACGCGGCGGATCTCGCGCGCCAGCTCCTTCAGCTGCTCCTGCCAGCGCGCCGGGTCGGGCTCGGGGAGCCTGATCTCGGCGGCGACCGTGTCGAGCATCAGCTCGCGCAGTTCCTCCTTGCCCGACACGTGCGCGTACAGGGACGCCGGGCCGGTGCCCAGCTCCTGGGCGACGCGGCGCATGGTCACGGCCTCCAGTCCCTCGGCGTCCAGGACGCGGATCGCCGTCTCGACGATGGCCTCCCGGGTGAGCGGCGGCCGCCTCGGCGGCGCGGTCCTGCGGGGCCTGCGGCCGGGCGGCGTCGGAAGCTCGCGGGCCGGCGGTTCGGACGCCGGCCCGTCCGGGCGTGCGGTGGCCACGTCGGGACCTCCCAATCTCGCGATACATCTTGACTATCGCGAAACGCGATATATCTTCTCTCCTAGCGAGAGATGTGCGGTGCTGACACGAACATCGTACTTGACACGAACGCTGTTCGGCCTTAGAACAGCGTTCGTACTTACGAACACCGTTCGAAGATTTTGGAGATCGTCATGACCGAGACACTGACCTCCCCCGGGAGGGACACCGCGGACGCCGGCTACCGCTGGCGCTGGGTCGCCCTCTTCGTGATCCTCGCCGGCGAGACCATGGACATGCTGGACGCGCTGATCACCAACATCGCGGCCCCCACCATCCGGGCCGAGCTGGGCGGATCGGCCGCGACCATCCAGTGGCTCGCCGCCGGCTACACCCTCGCCATGGCCGTCGGCCTCATCACCGGGGGCCGCCTCGGCGACCTGTACGGCCGCCGGCGGATGTTCCTCATCGGCGCGGCCGGGTTCACGCTCGGCTCGCTGCTGTGCGGCGTCGCGGTCTCCCCCGGCATGCTGATCGGCGCCCGCGCCATGCAGGGCCTGTTCGGCGCGCTGATGCTGCCGCAGGGCATCGGAATGATCAAGCAGATGTTCGACGCCACGGAGATGGGCAAGGCGTTCGCCCTGTTCGGACCGGTGATGGGCCTGTCGTCGGTCGGCGGCCCGGTGCTGGCCGGCTGGCTGATCGACGCCGACTTCTTCGGCACCGGCTGGCGGATGATCTTTCTGATCAACGTGCCGCTCGGCGCCGCCGCCGTGCTCGCCGGCCTGAGGTTCCTTCCGGCCGGGCGCGCCGAGCAGGCGTCCCGGCTCGACCTCACCGGCGCCGCCCTGGCCTCGGTCGGCGCGGGCCTGCTGATCTACCCGCTCGTCCAGGGGCGCGAGCACGACTGGCCCGCCTGGACGTTCGCGATGATGGCCGCCTCGCTCCTGGTCTGGGGCGTCTTCTCCTGGTACGAGACCCGCAAGCAGAAGTCCGGCGGCGACCCGCTGATCGTGCCCAGCCTGTTCCGCAAGCGCGGCTTCACCGGCGGCCTCGTCCTCGGCCTGGTGTTCTTCTCCGGCGTCGCGGGCCTCGGCCTGGTGCTGGCGCTGTTCTTCCAGCTCGGGCTCGGCTACTCCCCGCTGAAGGCGGGCCTCGCGCAGATCCCGTGGTCCGTCGGCATCATCATCGGGTTCGGCGTCATGCAGGCCGTCCAGCGGTTCGGCCGCAAGGTGATCCACGCGGGCGCCCTCATCATGGCGGCCGGCATCATCGGGTTGGCCGCCACGCTGCAGTACGCCGGGATCGGCGTCACGCCCTGGCAGCTCATCCCCGCGCTCACCGTGACCGGCCTCGGCATGGGCCTCCTGATGGGGCCGTTCTTCGACACGGTCCTCGCCGGGGTCGAGCCGGAGGAGACCGGGTCCGCGGGCGGCACGCTCACCGCCGTCCAGCAGCTCGGCAGCGCGCTCGGCGCCGCCGTGCTCGGCACGATCTTCTTCGGGCTGCTCGGCGGGCACGTCGCGGCCGCCGCCGACGACGGCGCGTCCGCGCTGCGCCGCGACCTGGCCGCCGTGTCCGTCCCCGCCGCGCAGCAGGAGCGCATCGCGGACGGCCTGCGCGACTGCGGCCACGACCGCGCCACCGCCAAGGACTCCGCCGCCGTCCCCGCGTCCTGCCACCGCCTCCAGGACGACGTCAGGGCCGCCATCGCCGCCGCGCCGCAGTCGGCGCCCGCCGTCCAGAAGGCGGTCGCCGAGGCCGGCGAGCACTCGGCCAAGGCCGGCTTCAGCGACGCCATGAAGATCACGCTGTGGGTCGAGGTCGGGCTGCTCGGCCTGTCGTTCCTCGCCACGTTCCTGCTGCCGATGCACCCGCGCCCGGAAGAGGAGATGGCCTGACACCACGGAAAGGCCCGCGGCCGGGGGACGTCCCCCGGCCGCGGGCCTTTCGCGCCGTCAGACCTTGCTCATGACCTCCGAGGCCAGCAGGTCCAGGTGGTCGAGGTCGTGCATGTCGAGCACCTGCAGGTAGAGGCGCTCGGCGCCCAGCTCGCCGAACCGGCCGATCTTGTCGACCAGTTCGCCCGGCGTCCCGGCCAGGCCGTTGTCGCGCAGCTCGGACACCTCCCGCCCGATCGCGTCGGCGCGGCGCTTCAGCTCCGCCTCGTCCCGCCCGCAGCAGACGACCTGGGCGGCGGAGTAGACGAGCGGCTTCGTCCGGCCCGCCTCGGCGCACGCCGCGCGCACCCGGCCGAACGCCTCGCCGGTCTCGCTCACCTGGTGGAACGGGACGTTGTACTCGTCGGCGTGGCGGGCCGCGAGCCGCGGCGTCCGCTTCGCCCCGAACCCGCCGATGATGATCGGCGGCCCGCCCGCCTGAACCGGCTTCGGCAGCGCGGGCGAGTCGGCCAGCGTGTAGTGGTCGCCGCTGAAGGAGTAGGTCTCGCCGGCGGGCGTCCCCCACAGCCCGGTGAGGATCTCGAGCTGCTCCTCCAGCCGCTCGAAGCGCTCCCGCAGGCTCGGGAACGGGATGCCGTAGGCGGTGTGCTCCTGCTCGAACCAGCCCGTCCCGAGACCGAGGTCGACCCGCCCGCCGCTCATCTGGTCGACCTGCGCGACCGCGATCGCGAGCGGCCCCGGGTACCGGAACGTCGCCGCCGTGACCAGCGTGCCGAGCCGGATCCGGCGGGTCTCCCGCGCCAGCGCGCCCAGCGTGACCCAGGAGTCGGTCGGGCCCGGCTCGCCGGTCACATCGCCCATCTTGACGAAGTGGTCGGACCGGAAGAACGCGTCGAAGCCGAGGTCCTCGGCCGCCTTGGCGACCGCCAGCTGTGTGTCGTAGCTCGCCCCCTGCTGGGGCTCAGTGAAGATCCGAAGACGCATGACTCCATCCTGGTACCCGCCGAGCACCGGTCGCACCACCAGGTCAGCGCTTCGACAGCGCCAGGCCCGGCGTGCGCGCGACGCGCACCGGCGGGAACATGACGCTGGCGCGCGTCCCGCCCCACGTCACCGTCCCGTGCAGCCCGATCGACTCCCCCGGCTCGGCGCGCCGGGACACCTTCGCCCTGATCGTCCCGGTGGTCTCCCGCCCGTCCTTGAGCGTCCCGAGCCGGCACACCACCTTCCGCCCGGACGCCTTGCAGTGCTTCTCCCCGGACACGAACGCCAGCGACCTCGGCAGCGTCGTCCTGAACACCGCCTTGCCGGGCTTCCCCGGCCCCTCGGCGGTCATCGTGAACCTCCACTCGTAGGTGCGCCCGGGGACGACCGCACGCCGCGGACTCTCCATGTCGAGCCTGATCGCCTGCACCTTGGGCGCCGCCTGCCCCTTCGGCTTGACGTCCACCTGCGGCTTGACATGCGCCTTCGGCTTGCTGTGCACCTTGGGCTTCGCATGCGCCTTGGGCTTAGCTTCCGCCTTCGGCTTGGCGTGCGCCTTCGGCTTCACATGCGCCTTCGGCTTAGCTTCCGCCTTCGGCTTGGCATGGTCCTTCGGCTTCGCGTGCGCCTTCGGCTTCGCGTGCGCCCTGGGCTTCGCGTGCGCCTTGGGCTTGGCATGCGCCTTCGGCTTGGCATGCGCCTTCGGCTTCGCATGCGCCTTCGGCTTCGCGTGCGCCTTCGGCTTGGCGTGCGCTTTCGAGTCGGCGTGGGCCTTGGGCTTGGTGTGCGCCTTCGGCTTGGTGTGCGTTCTGGGGCGGGGCGCCGGCTTCGAGGTGCCGCCCTTGTCGCCCTTGTGCGTGGTCGGGCCGGGGCCGCCGGCGGACGCCGGCACCGCCCCGAGGAAGGGCGCGGCCCCCAGCAACGGCGCGGCGACCAGCAGCACCAGGCCGCGCCCCTTCAGTGTCCTGACCATGATGAGACCCCCGTGGCCTGCGGATTCGTTGCGGACACGTCCGTTCTAGCGAGCCGCGGACCGGCCGCCTAGCGCCCCGTCGGCGTGTCGTCACGGACGGTGCCCGAACGGCGAACATGACGAATCCGCTGCGACACCACCTGCGGAAGCTGTTGAATCGGGCGGATACCGATCTCCGACCCATGGAGTTGACATGGCTGTCTTCGGCGTCGACTACGCGTGGGGGCGCCCCGGCGCCGCCGCGCTGAAGCGGGCCGGGGCGAAGTTCGCGTGCCGGTACCTGTCGCACGACACGACCGGCAAGAACCTGACCCGGTCGGAGGCCGACGAGCTGTCCGACGCGGGCATCTGGGTGGTCGTCGTCTGGGAGTCCACCGCGAAGCGGCCGCTGGCCGGACGGTCCGCAGGCGCGGCCGACGCGAGGGACGCCGCCGCCCAGGCGCGGGCCTGCGGCATGCCGGACGACCGCCCCGTCTACTTCGCCGCCGACTGGGACGCCGCCGCCTCCCAGCAGGACGAGATCAACGCCTACCTGGACGGCGCCGCGAGCGTCATCGGCCGCGACCGCGTCGGCCTCTACGGCGGCTACGGGCCCGTGAAGCGCGCGTTCGACGCCGGGAAGATCGCCTACGGCTGGCAGACGTACGCGTGGTCCGGCGGCCGGTGGGACGCCCGCGCGCAGCTCCAGCAGTACTCCAACGACCACACCATCAACGGCGTAGGCGTCGACTACGACCGGGCCGTGAAGAGCGACTACGGGCAGTGGCGCATCGGCGTCTCGCCCGAGGGAGAGGACGACATGCCCGACTACGTGTCCCTCGGCGCCGACGCCGACCAGCGGCTGTCCCCCGGCAAGTGGACGACCATCAGCTGGGACCACGAGTACTCCGACGCGACCGACCAGCACGGCGACCCCGGCAGCTACCCGAGCCTGCTCGCGGGCCACGCCCGCTACAGCCTGACGGTGTCGGCGACCGTGCGCGGCGTGCCCGCCGGAACCCTCATCCAGGCCCGCGCGATCGAGGTCGAGATCAAGGACGCCAGCCGCTACTCGGCCGGGCCCGTCCAGGACTTCCTCTCGTCCGGCGACACGACCAACCTGGTCTACGGCCTCCCCGCCGACAGCGTCACGGCCGGGCACCGCGTCCGCTTCCAGCTCGTCCAGCACGGCACCGCCGCGGCGACCGTCACCGACGCCGACGCGAAGCTGCTCTTCTGGCGCTGACCCGGCGCCGCGCCCGTCAGAAGTCGTCGTTGATGTAGGGGGCCAGCGGGACGGCGAGCGACGCGTCCAGGCGGCGCGCGCTGCCGGGCGTGTGCTCGGTGACCGCGCCGACCCGGACGAGGGCCGCCAGGCTCGTGCCGCCCAGGTAGACGGCGGCCAGGTCGGCGGCGGAGAGCGCCAGGTCCGGTGGCTCGGTCGCCGGGTCGCACGCCGGGGCCGGTCCCGTCGTGAGGCGCCGGCGGCCCGAGTTCGCGGGGATGCGGGCGTCCTCGACCTCCAGGACGAAGGTGTCCTCGGTGGCCCATGAGCGGGCGCGGAGGGCCGCCGGGACGTCGACCAGCCGGAGCCACAGCGCGCCGTAGTCCTCCTTGACGGCGACCTGGTCGGGGTCGGCGGCCATGTGCGGGAGCAGGTCGTCCACGGGGCGGCTGGGCGCGTGGATCCGGGACGTCAGGTCGATCGACGCCAGGTACCGCCAGAGGGCGGCCTCGGCTGCGGGAGTGTCGGCCACGAGGTCGACGACCCTGACCGTCCCCTTCCCGCAGGCGCGGTAGACGGCGTAGCCGGCGGGGTGGACGACGACGCGCGGCTCGGTGTACTCGGCGGCCTCGGTGTCGACCGGGCGCAGGATGGCGCGCGCCCACCATTCGGGGTCGCGGACGAGCCCGCCGGGCCGGGCGGCGAGCGCGCGCCGGTGGATCGGGTCGAGCAGGTCGGGTGCGGACGCGGCGCCGACCAGCCGCAGCGGCCGTTCGTCCGGGGCGGTGCGCAGGGCCAGCGGCCGGGACGTGTCGACCTCCAGGGCGATCGCGCGGGTGGCGAGACCGAAGCCGTAGCGGCCGTAGATGGCGCCCTGGGACGCCCACAGCGCGGCGACGGGACGGCCGGCGGCGATGGCGTCGGCGTGCATGCGGTCCATCAGGGACGTGAGGATGCCCTGCCGCCGGTGGGTCGGCAGCACGGCGACGAAGGTGACCGCGGAGCAGTCGAGGAACGCGCCCGGGACGGCGAGGCGCATCGGGAGCGCCGCGAGCTGCCCCGCCAGGACGTCGCCGTCGTAGGCGCCGACGCGTTCGGAGCGGCGCGGCTTCCAGGAGTCGCGTTCGTCGTCGACGCGGACGTGGAAGGCCGTGCCGGCGAGGTCGACCATCCGGCCGACCTCGCTCTCGGGTACGTCCCTGATCTCGATCATGCGTCCACCGTATGCCGGGGCCGCAACCGTTTTTTCAGCCGCGGACCAGGGTCGCGAGGCACTCCACGTGCTGCGTCATCGGGAAGGCGTCGAAGGCGCGGAACGTCTCCAGGGTCCAGCCGCGCTCGCTGAAGTAGGCCAGGTCGCGGGCCAGCGTCGCGGGGTCGCAGGACACGTAGGCGATCTTGCGGCCGGCGAGCCGGGTGATGTGCTCGACGACGTCGCGGCCCGCGCCGGTGCGCGGCGGGTCGAGGACGACGAGGTCGGCGCGGCGGACGCGCTCGCCCCGGTGGTGGCCGCCGCCGCGCTTGTTCTGGGTGCGGGACCCGCTGGACGCCCGGCCGAACTCCAGGTCGGCGACGACCTCCTCGACCGGGCCGCGCTCGATCGACACGTTCGGCAGGTCGCGCAGGTTGTGGCGGGCGTCGCGGACGGCCTGCCCGTCCGACTCGACGCCGACGACGAGGCCGTCCGGGCCGATGCGGTCGGCGAGGACGCCGGCGAACAGCCCGACGCCGCAGTACAGGTCGAGGGCGATGTCGCCGGGCTTCGGTTCGAGGGCGTCCAGGACGGCGTCGGCGAGCAGCTGCGCGGCGCCCGGGTGCACCTGCCAGAAGCCGCTGCCGCTCACCTGGAACAGCCGCCCGGAGACCTCCTCGCGGATGTACGGCAGCATGGAGCCCGGCTCCGGCTTGCCGCGCACGAGGCGGACCGGCACGTCCAGCCGCGGCACCTTGATCTTGCGGCGGTCGCGGCCGCGCAGCACGACGAGGCGGTCGCCGGTGGTGGCGGAGACGATGCCCTCGACGCCCGTGGCGCCCGGCCAGCGCTTGCGCTCGATGCCCATCAGCTCCACGCCCGGATGGGCGATCAGGCATTCGTCGATGGGCTCGATGTCGTGTGAGCGGTGCCTGCGGAGCCCGACCGTGCCGGACGCGACGGAGAACTGCACGCGGGTGCGCCAGCCCAGTCCGGGCGGCGGCGCCACCTCGGAGTCGACCGGGTACGGCACCTCCTCGACGGTCACCGTGCGGGTGATCCCGGCGAGGCGCTGGAGCTGCTCCTCCACCACGGCCGCCTTGAGGGCCCGTTGGGCGGGCAGGGAGGCGTGCTGCCAGTCGCAGCCGCCGCAGCGGCCGGGCCCGGCGAACGGGCACGGGGCCTGGACGCGGTCCGGGGACGCCTCGATGATCTCCACGGCGTCGGCGCGGAGGAAGGTCTTGGTCCGGTCGGTGACGCGGGCTCTCACCCGTTCGCCGGGCAGGGCGTGCCGGACGAAGACGACGCGGCCCTCGTGCCGGGCGACGCAGAAACCGCCGTTGGCGACGTTGCCGACCTCCAGTTCGAGGACGTCGGGTTCGAGTTCAGTCACGATCCGAAACATTACCGGCACCGGGGTGCGCCCCGGTCCGCGGCGGGCGCCGGGACGAGCCGGGGCCGGGCGGCTCGACCCGTCCCTTGAGCCGGTCGGACGACTGGAGCTGCCAGGCGACGCTGGTCACCATGACGCCCGGCTGGAACAGCAGCCGCCCCTTGAGCCGCAGCGCGCTCTGGTTGTGCAGGAGCTGCTCCCACCAGTGGCCGACGACGTACTCGGGGATGAACACGGTCACGACGTCGCGGGGGCTGCGCCGGCGGACGCTCTTGACGTAGGCGAGGACGGGCCGGGTGATCTCCCGGTACGGCGAGTCGAGGATCTTCAGCGGGACGGGGATGTCGAGGGCGTCCCACTCCTCCTGGAGGCGCCGGGACTCCTCGGCGTCCACCGCGACGGTCACCGCCTCCAGCGTGGACGGACGGGTGGCGCGGGCGTAGGCGAGCGCCCGCAGCGTCGGCTTGTGGATCTTGGAGACGAGCACGATGCCGTGGTTGCGGGCGGGCAGCGCGACGTCCTCGCCGGAGGGCACGAGCTCCGCGGCGACCCGGTCGTAGTGCCGCCGGATGCCCTTCATCAGCAGGAACAGCACCGGCATCGCGATGCACACGATGTAGGCGCCGAGCGCGAACTTGGTGATCAGCACGACGACGAGGACGATGCCGGTGAGGGTGGCGCCGAACGCGTTGATGCCGCGGGAGGACTTCATCCGGCGGCGCTGCGCCGGGTCCTGCTCGGTGGCGAGCAGCCGGTTCCAGTGCCGGACCATGCCGACCTGGCTGACGGTGAACGACACGAACACGCCGACGGTGTAGAGCGGGATCAGCCGGCTGACGGACGCGTCGTAGGCGTAGATCAGCAGCCCCGCCATGGTGGCGAGGATGATGATGCCGTTGCTGTAGGCGAGCCGGTCGCCGCGGGTGTGCAGCTGCCGGGGCAGGTAGCGGTTCTGCGCGAGTACCGAGGCGAGCACCGGGAACCCGTTGAACGCGGTGTTGGCGGCGAGGAACAGGATCAGCGCCGTCATCGCGGTGACCAGCGCGAAACCGGGGGTGAAGTTGCTGAACACGGTGTGCGCGACCTGCGCGATCACCGGGTCGGCGTGCTCGACCACCTGCCCGGTGGCCGGATCGACGAGGCTGCTGTCCTGACCGACGTCGGTGAACCGCACGTCGGTGATGAAGGCGAACGCGACCACCCCGCCGAACATCGTCATCGCGACCAGCCCGAGCGCCAGCAGGGTCCGTGCGGCGTTCTCGCCCTTGGGCTTGCGGAACGCGGGCACCCCGTTGCTGATCGCCTCGACCCCGGTCAACGCCGCACAGCCGGACGAGAACGCCCGCAGCAGCAGGAAGACCAGGGCGAAACCGGCGATATCGGTCTCATCGCCGCGGACCTCCAGGTGCGCGGTCTCCGCCTGCAGTTCGGCGCCCGCGACGAGCCTGATCAGGCCCCACGCCAGCATGCTGAAGACCGCGAACATGAACAGGTAGGTCGGGATCGCGAACGCGACCCCGGCCTCCTTGATCCCGCGCAGGTTGCCGATCGTGAGCATCACGACGATGCCGATCGCCACGGCGACCTCGTGCGGCTGCATGACCGTCAGCAGCGCGCCGAGGTTCTCCACGCCGGACGACACCGACACCGCGACGGTGAGGGTGTAGTCGACGAGCAGTGCGCTCGCCACGAGGACGCCCCAGTTGCTGCCGAGGTTGGTGGTCGCGACCTCGAAGTCGCCGCCGCCGCTCTGGTAGGCCCGTACGTTCTGCCGGTAGGACGCGACCACGGTCAGCAGGATCACCACGACGGCCGCGGCGACCCAGGGCGTGTAGTGGTACATGACCAGCCCGCCCGCGCCGAGCGCGAGCAGGATCTCCTGCGGGGCGTACGCCACCGACGACAGGGCGTCGCTGGCGAAGACGGGGAGCGCGATCCGTTTCTTCAGCAGTTGCTCGTGCTGCTGGGAACTGCTCAGCGCGCGGCCGAGGAGGAGCCTCTTCGCGAGGTCCGGAACCTTTGACACGGATAGAGAGCCTAGCCCGCCGGGCCGACGGCGTACTCCGGGCCCGGCGGGGACCTGGTTGGGTAGTGCTCGCCTGGGGGGATGTGTAGGTTTGCAGCCCGGCAGTGAGCATTGACGGACAACGGGGAACGGCCGTGCATATCGTGATCATGGGATGCGGGCGGGTCGGCTCGACGCTGGCCCACATCCTGGAGGACAAGGGCCATTCGGTGGCCATCATCGACCAGAGCCCGGAGGCGTTCCGCCGGCTGCGCAGCGGCTTCCGGGGCCGCCGCATCACCGGGTTCGGGTTCGACCGCGATGTGATAGCGGAGGCGGGCATCGAGCGGGCGTCGGCGTTCGTGGCCGTCAGCAGCGGCGACAACTCCAACATCATCTCCGCGCGGGTGGCGCGCGAGACGTTCGGCGTCGACAACGTGGTGGCCCGGATCTACGACCCGCGCCGCGCGGAGGTCTACCAGCGGCTCGGCATCCCCACGGTCGCGACGGTCCGGTGGACGGCCGACCAGATCCTGCGCCGGCTGCTGCCGGAGGGCGCCGAGCCGCTGTGGCGCGACCCGACCGGCGCGGTCGTCCTCGCCGAGCTGGACTCCGGGCACCTGTGGGTCGGCGAGAAGATCGGTGAGCTGGAGGAGCACGCGGGCACCCGGGTGGCGTTCGTCTCGCGGATGGGCGAGGCCCTCGTCCCCGACCGGGACACGGTGATCCAGGACGGCGACATCGTGCACGTGATGGCGAGCGCCGACGACCTGGAGCGCATCAACGCCGCCGTCGCGGCACGGAACGGGGAGGACGCCTGATGCGGGTCGCGATCGCCGGGGCCGGCGCGGTGGGCCGCTCCATCGCCCAGGAGCTGCTGGAGAACGGCCACGAGGTGCTCCTGATCGACAAGAACCCGAAGGCCATCAAGGTGGAGATGGTGCCGCGCGCGGAGTGGCTGCTCGCGGACGCCTGCGAGATCTCCGCGCTGGACGACGCGGCGCTGGAGCGCTGCCAGGTCGTGGTGGCCTCGTCCGGCGACGACAAGGTCAACCTGGTCGTGTCGCTGCTGGCCAAGACCGAGTACGGGGTGCCGCGCGTGGTGGCGCGGATCAACCATCCGAACAACGAGTGGCTGTTCAACGAGTCGTGGGGCGTGGACGTGGCCGTGTCCACGCCGCGGCTGCTGTCGGCGCTGGTGGAGGAGGCCGTCAGCGTCGGCGACCTCGTCCGGCTGATGACGTTCCGGCAGGGCGAGGCGAACCTGGTGGAGCTGACGCTGCCGGACGACGCGCCGCTCGGCGGGCAGCGGGTCGGGTCGGTGGAGTGGCCGCGCGACACCGCGCTCGTGGCGATCCTGCGGGAGGGGCGGGTGCTGGTCCCCTCGGCCGACGACACCCTCGAACCGGGCGACGAGCTGATGTTCGTCGCCAGCCAGGACGTCGAGGACGAACTCGCGGCGCTGCTCGGCGGACGCTGAGCGGCGCTGCGGGGCACGTCACCGGGCACACCGCCCGGCACGCCGCCCGCGCATCGCCGAGGACCCGCCCGGCCGGATCGGTCAGGCGGGTTCTTCGCGTTCGATGGGGGTGCGGCCGCGGGCGAGCAGCCACACCATCGCCGCGAGCGCGGCGACCTGCAGCGGCCAGCCCATCACGATCTTGGCGGTGCCGAGCAGGCCGCTCTGGTCGCCGTCCGCGAGGTAGATCGGGTACTGGACGGCGACGCGGACCGCGCACGGCAGCACCAGCAGCCAGGTCAGCCGCGAGCACAGCCTCACGATGCCGGGGTCGCGCCGCCAGGCGGTCGGGTCGCCGGTGACCGAGCCGATGATGAAGCCGACGACGGGCCAGCGCACCGTGATCGAGAAGATCATCGCGGCGGCGTAGCCGGCGTTGAGGATGATCCCCGGCAGGAAGGCGTCCTCGGCCTTGCCCGAGCGCAGCGCGAAGAACGCGGCGATCGCGATGCCGACCAGGCTGTTCAGCACGAACTGCGGGCTGGAGCGCTGCGCGATCCGGACGACCAGCAGCACCACCGCCGCGCCGATCCCGGCGCCCACGGCGAGCCTGATGTTCTCCGCCGCGACGTAGGTGCCGGTGAACGCGATCGTCGGGACGGCGGCCTCCAGCATCCCGCGGACGCCGCCGAGCGCCTTGGAGAGCTGGGCGCGCACCGCCGCCTCGACGGTGTCGTGCGCGGCGGTCTCCCGCCCGGTCTGCGCTGCCGTCTCGCTCACGCCCTCAACTCACTCACGCTGTTCACGAGCCGCCGCGCAGCTCGTACCGGGGATTGAATATCACCTTGCGCCCGTCCTGCACGCTGACCAGCCCCTCGGCGCGCAGCCGGCGGCCCGGGTCGATGCCGGCGATCTTGCGGCGGCCGAGCCAGACCAGGCTGATCACGTCGGTGCCGTCGTAGAGCTCGGCCTCCAGCGCGGGCGCGCCGCCGCGCGGGCGCAGGGTCACGGTACGCAGCGTACCCGCTACGCAGTGCCGCTTGCGCGCGGCGCAGTCGGTGATCGGCGTCGCGCCCTCGTGGCCGGTGGTCTTCTGCAGCTCCTCGGCCTCGAGCTCGGCGTTGCCGGCGGTCATCCGCCGCAGGAACCGCCGCAGGCCGCTCCGGCCGCGCTCGCGCGGCTCGGGGCCCGCCGGGGGCGGTGTGCGGGCCGAAACCTCGTCCATACCTCGAAGCGTATGACATCCCCACGCGAATCGACCCCCTCGCCCGGTCAGGAACGCCGGAGCCGCGCACCGGCCATCGCGGTGAAGTAGCCGATCTCCGGGACGCGCATCCGGCGGGCCGTGAGGAGGTAGAGCGCCCCGCCGCCGAGGCCGCCGACGAGGAGGGCCAGCAGGCTCGGGACGCGGTCGCCGGGCAGGCGGCCGAACGCCCACACGGCCGCGACGGCGAACGCCAGGGCGGGCAGGGCGGCCAGGTGCAGCCGGGTGAGCGCGCGGAGGATGCGGCGGCCGTCCATCCCGCCGAGGCGCCGGCGCAGGACGAGCGCGGCCCCGGCGGCGCCGAGCGCGTAGAACAGCCCGTAGACGACGGGCAGCCCGATCACGACCTGCCGCGCCGGGACCGACCGCAGCAGCGCGAACGCGGCGGCCGCCTGCGCGATCCCGGCGGGGACGGCGATCAGGCCGGGCGTCCGGGTGTCGCCGAGGGCGTAGAAGACCCGCATGAGCAACTGGTGCAGGGTGAACGGCAGCACCATCACGGCGAACACCATGAGGATGGCGCCGATGCGGCGCGCCCCGTCCACCGTGAGGCTCCCGTAGGCGAAGAACGTGACGGAGCCGGGGATCGCGAACACCAGCATCCCGAGCCAGAGCGGGACGAGCAGCGCGCTCGCGAGCCGGAGGCCGCGGGAGAAGTCGTCGCGGACGAGGTCGCGCCGCCCGTCCGCGACGTGGGCGCTCATCCGCGGGAGCAGCGCCGTGATCACCGAGACCGCGATGATCGCGTACGGGAGCTGGAAGACGACGAGGGCGAACTTGTAGGCGGCCAGGCCGCTCCCGGCGGCGCCGGCGCGGTCGCCCGCCCGGGTCGCGACGTTCGCGGTCACCAGGACGCCGGCCTGCGCGACGACGATGTAGAGCAGCATCCAGGTCGCCGTCCGGACGGCCTCGCCGAAGCCGGAGCCGCGCAGGCCGAGGCGGGGGCGCCACCGGAACCCGGCGGAGCGCAGCGTCCAGGCGAGGACGGCGCTCTGCACGACGGTCCCGGCCGCGGAGCCGAGGCCGATGAGGGTCAGCTGCCCGTCGGTGACGGTGGCGGTGGTCTGCCCGCGCCCCGCGACCAGGAGGAACAGCAGCCCGGCGCCGATCGTGACCACGTTGTTCACGACGGGCGCCCACATCGGCGCGCCGAACCGCTGCCGGACGTTCAGCAGCGTGCTCGCGAGGCCGCTCACGCCGATGAAGAAGATCTGGATCAGCAGCAGCCGGGTGAGCAGCACCGCGACCTCGCGCTGCCGCCCGGTGTAGGAGCCGGCGTACAGGTCGATCAGCAGGCCGGCGCCCAGCACCGCGAGGACGGTCAGGACGGCGAGGGCCAGCAGCACGACGGTGAGCAGCCGCTGCTCGGTCGCCGCTCCCCCCGCCGGCGTCCCGCATCCGGCGTTTCACCAGGAACGGGATGAAGACGCTGGCGAGCAGCCCGCCGAGCAGCAGCTCGTACACGGTGTAGGGGATCATCTCGGCGGCCTGGTAGGCGTCGCCGAGCAGGGCGGTGCCGAGCGCGGCGCCGATCACGGCGGTGCGCAGGAAGCCGGTCAGCCGGCTGAAGACCGTCCCGACCGCCATGACGGCGCTGGAGTGAGCGACGCCGGGCGGGGCGGCCTGCGCGGCGCCGCCGATCTCGTCGCCCTCGGGCGCCTGCCGGTCGGCGGTGCCCGGATCGGCGACGTCGCCGGGGTCGCGGACCGGGGCGAGGCCCGGCTCCGGTTCGCCGGGCGGCTCGGCGCGCTCGGCCTCCTCGATGACCCGCGGCATGAGGATCCGGCGCTTGCCGGTCCCGTCCATCGGCACCACCCCCGGAAATGCCAGTATGCCCGCGGCGCGCGTCCCCGTCCTCGGCCGGACGGCCGATCTCCGGGGACGCGCGCGCGGGCGGGCCGCGCTCAGCGGAGGGCGGCCTCCACGGCCGGGACGCGGATCGTGCGGCGTGTCGCGCCGTAGGCCGTCGCGCCGGTCAGGACGGCGGCGAGGGCGGCGACCGCGAGGTAGGTCCACACGTCGCCGGCCGGGAGGGGCGAGTCGCGCCGGGCGAGGCCGAACGGCACGATCGTGAAGACCGACGCGACCGTGCCGACGAGGACGCCGGTGGCGGTCAGCACCGCCGACTCCAGTGCCACCGCGCCGAGCACCTGGCCCGGGGTGGCGCCGGCGAGCCGGGTCTGCCCGAATTCGCGGCGCCGGTGCGCGGTCGCCGCGATCAGCGTGTTGACCAGCATGATCGCGGTGAACAGCACCACCATGCCGATGACGACGAAGTTGAGCGTCTCGATGTTCTTCTGGTCGGCCGTCTTGGCGAGGCCCGCCGCGTCCATCGCCGCGTTCTCGGTGGCCTGCAGGTACAGCGTGCCGACGGCCGTCCCGACGAACAGCACGACCGGTGTCACGGCGGACGCCAGCGCGCCGGTCCGGCGGCGCATCGTGGCCGCCGCGAGGTCGCCGGCCGCGCCGCCGAGCGCCCGCAGCGGCCCGGCGGCGAGGGCCGCCACCCGGCGCATGATCGCCGGGGCCAGCAGCGCCAGCCCGATCGCGGCGAAGATGTCGGCCTGCCCGGACGTCGCCATCGCGTCGCTGCCCTCGCCGTCCATCACCGTGACCGTGACGACCGCCTCGGACACGGCGAGCAAGAGGAACACCGCCGCGAACACGATCCGCTTCCGGCTCAGCCGCGCGTCGTCGGTGGCGGCGGCCGCCATCGACTCGGCCGCCCGGACGCGGACGGCCCGCCGCGCGGTGATCAGCGCGGCGGCGACCGCGGACACCAGCGTGACGCCGATCCCCATCGACAGCGCGACCGGCCCGAAGCCGTAGCCGGTCTCCGCCGGGACCTGGCCGGTGTCGCGCAGCAGCCCGAGCAGCGCCCGGCCGGCCGCGATCGCGGGCACGATCGCCAGCAGCGCCGCCGCCAGGGCCAGCCCGGCCGCCTCGCCGACGATCATCCGGGCGAGCTGCCCGGGGGTGGCGCCGACGCTCTTCAGCAGGGCGATCTCCGCCGCCCGCTGCCGGACCGACAGGGTCAGCGTCGAGGTGACCGCGAAGACCACCAGCAGCAGCCCCCAGCCGCCGACCACGGTCGCCATCGTCGTCAGCGTCTCGCGGGCGGTCCCGGTCGCGCCGCTCGCCTCGGCCGTGTCGAGCATCGAGGCGAACGCCATGATCATGGTGGCGCCGAGGAGCATCGCGAGGAAGCTCGCGGTGAACGCGCTCGCGCGCTTGCGCAGGGAGCGCAGTGCCAGCCCGAACACGGTCACACCCCCGCCGTCGCGCGCTGCCGCTCGACCTCGTCGGCCAGGTGCGTCATCCGCGCGGCGACGGTCTCGGCCGTCGGCGCGGTCTGGAGGCCGACGATCCGCCCGTCCGCCAGGTACAGGACGGAGCCGGCGAACGAGGCGGCGACCGGGTCGTGGGTCACCATCACCACCGTCTGCCCGGACTCGCGCACCGACTCGCGGAGCAGGTGCAGCACGTCGCGGGCGCTGCGGGTGTCGAGCGCGCCGGTCGGCTCGTCCGCGAACACCACCCGGGGCCGGGTGACCAGCGCCCGCGCGATCGCCACCCGCTGCTGCTGCCCTCCGGACAGCTCCGCCGGCAGGTGGCCGAGCCGGTCGCCGAGGCCCACCCGCTCCAGGACGGCCCGCGCCGCCGCCCGGTCCACCTTGCGTCCCGCGAGCTTCAGCGGCAGCACCGTGTTCTGCAGGACGTCCAGCGTGGGGAGCAGGTTGAACTGCTGGAAGACGAACCCGATCCGCTGCCTGCGGAACCTGGTCAGCGCGGCCTCGCCGCCGCCGGTCAGCTCGGCGCCGTCCACGAAGACCCGTCCCTCGGTGGGACGGTCCAGGCCCGCCGCGCACTGCAGCAGCGTGCTCTTGCCCGACCCGGACGGGCCCATCACCGCGGTGAACGACCCGGCGGGCAGCGACAGCGACACGCCGTCCAGCGCCACCACCCGGTTGCCCTCGGCGCCGTAGACCTTGCGCACCCCGTCGAGCCGGAGCGCCTCGCCCGCCGCCGGGGCGGGTCCCTTACGTCGGTTCATTTCCGTTCCGGCCTCCGCCCGGCGCCCCCTCGCGGGGCGCCTCGGGAACGACGCTACGGACGGCGGGCGCCGCCGAGGATGGGTCCAGCACGCCCATCGGGGTAGGCAAAACCCCACCCTTGCCTGGGCCCGGTCTTGACCGGGAGCCCCGCGAGCGGACTAGAGTCGCCCCGGTGCGCCGGGAAGTCTGGTCGGCAGGTCCCGTCATCCGCATGCCGACCTGGAGGCTCCGTGCAGGCGACCGCCGCCATCGTCATCTTCGTCTGCGCGTACGTCCTGATCGCGTCGGAGAAGGTGCACCGGACGGCGGTGGCGCTCGGCGGCGCGGGCCTGATGCTGCTGCTGCACATCACCGACGCGCACGGCGCCTTCTTCTCCTCCGAGTCCGGGATCGACTGGAACGTCATCTTCCTGCTGCTCGGGATGATGGTGATCGTCTCGGTGCTGCGGCGCACCGGCGTCTTCGAGTACGTGGCGATCTGGGCCGCCAAGCGCGCGCGGGGACGGCCCTACCGGCTGATGGTGATGCTGATCGTGCTGACGGCGTCGGCGTCCGCGCTGCTGGACAACGTCACCACCGTCCTGCTGATCGCGCCGGTGACGTTCCTCGTCTGCGAGCGGCTCGCGCTGGCGCCCGAGCCGTACCTGATCGCCGAGGTGATGGCGTCCAACATCGGCGGGACCGCGACGCTCGTCGGCGACCCGCCCAACATCATCATCGCGAGCCGGGGCGGGCTGTCGTTCAACGACTTCCTCGTCCACCTGGCGCCGCTGATCGTGGTGCTGGTCGCCGTGTTCTGCCTGCTCTGCCGCCGGCTGTTCCGCTCCGCCTTCCGCTACGACCCGGACCTCGCGGCCGAGGTCATGGAGCTGGAGGAGCGGGAGGCCATCACCGACCGGCGGCTGCTCGCGCAGGGCCTCGGCGTCCTCGCCATCGTGATCGCGGCGTTCGTGCTCCACCCCGTCCTGCACTACGAGCCGTCGGTGGTCGCGCTGCTCGGCGCCGGGCTGCTCGTCGCCGCGACCAAGGTGACCACCGAGGAGGCGCTCGGCGAGGTCGAATGGTCCACGCTGGTGTTCTTCGCCGGCCTGTTCGTCATGGTGGGCGGGCTCGTGGAGACCGGCGTCATCGGGGACGTCTCCAGGGCCGCCGCCGACGCCACCGAGGGCCGCCTCGGCCTCGCCGCGATGGTGCTGCTGTGGGCGTCCGCCGCGCTGTCGGCGATCGTGGACAACATCCCCTACGTCGCGACGATGAGCCCGATCGTCGCCGACCTCGTCCAGCAGCACCCCGGCGGCGACGGGCACGTCCTGTGGTGGGCGCTCGCGCTCGGCGCCGACCTCGGCGGCAACGCCACCGCCATCGGCGCCAGCGCCAACGTCGTCGTGCTCGGCATCGCGGCCCGCAACGGCACCCCGATCAGCTTCTGGCGCTTCACGCGCTACGGCCTGGTCGTCACCTTCGTCACGGTCGCGCTCTCCACGCCGTACCTCTGGCTCCGCTACCTGTAGGCCCTACCTCGGCAGGTCGCGGCGGGCCAGTCCCCGGTGCCCGGCGGCGACCCCGAGCAGCGCGAACACCATGCAGACGAGCACGCCGGCCAGGGTCAGCAGGCCGGTCACCGCGCCGTCGGAACCGATGGCGAGCACGGCCGCGCCCGTCACCAGCAGCGCGGCGCCGGACGCGTGCATCCACGGCTGCGCCCGCTGATGCACGATGCGCCACGACTCGTCATCGGCCTTGCTCCGTTTCGTCCGGATGCCCAGGAACTCGTTGCGCTTGATCCGGCCCGTGGCGGCGAGCCTGCCGACCACGGCGAGGAGCACGCCCGACGCCACAAGGATGATCCCGGTAACGGCCAAAATCCCACCTCTCTCACGTTATGACCATGATGCACGTTCCCCCGGATCGCCCGGTGATCGGCCAGGATGGGGGCATGGACGAGGTACCGGAGGACTGGGACCGGGCCCTGGCGATCGTGGCGCACCCGGACGACCTGGAGTACGGGTGCTCCACGGCCATCGCCAAGTGGACCGCGCAGGGCAAGACGGTGACGGAGGTGCTCGCCACCCGCGGCGAGGCCGGGATCGACTCGATGGATCCGGACGAGGTCCGCCGGATCCGCACCGCCGAGCAGATCGAGGCCGCGCGGCGCGTCGGCGTCGAGACCGTCGAGTTCCTGGACCTGCAGGACGGGATGCTGGAGTACGGCCTGCCGCTGCGGCGCGCGATCGCGGGCGCGATCCGGTGGCACCGGCCCGAGGTGGTGCTCTCGGTCAACTTCCGGGAGGGCTTCCCCGGCGGCGGGTTCAACATGGCCGACCACCGCGTCCTCGGGCTCGCCGTCGCGGACGCGATCAGGGACGCCGCCAACCGGTGGGTGTTCCGCGACCTCGACCTCGAACCGTGGCAGGGCGTCCGGTTCGCGCTGTTCAGCGGGTCGCCGCAGGCCGCGCACTACGTGGACGTCACCGGCCACCTGCAGGCCGGCATCGACTCACTGCTCGCCCACACGGTGTACTTCGGCAACCTCGGGGCCGACTTCGACGCCGCGGAGTTCCTCACCGGCATCGCCGAGCCCGCCGGGCGGGCCGCCGGCGTCGAGCACGCGATGCCGTTCGAGATGATCGGGAGCTAGCCCGCCGGTCAGTGGCGGGCGTTGGGGCGCTTGCCCTTGTTGTGCCTGCCGCGCTTGCGGGCCCGGCGTTTGCGCGTCTTCTTCGACATGTCCCGATTGACCACCCGCACGGGCGGTCAAGGCAAGGAATCCGCCGGGGCGCCGGAAGACGAAACCCGCCCGCCCGCACGCCCGAAAAGGCGTGCGGCGCGGGCGGGCACGGCCCGCCTCAGCGGACCTCGGTGATCTCGGGGCCGCGCTCGAACGGGTCGAAGGTCTCCACGGCCTCCTCTTCCTCGTCCTGCCCGGCCTCGCTGAACTCCTTGGGGATCTGCAGCTCCAGCAGGTCGCGGGGCGGCATCGGGGCGTCGCCGCGGACGACGACCACGCCGCGCAGCACGTCCTCCAGGACCTGCCACTGCTCCTCGTCCTCGATCGCGGCGCCCTGCACCACGGCCTGCAGGAACCAGCGCGGGCCGTCCACGCCGAGGAACCGGATGATCTGCGGCGCCCAGCCCTGCTCGACGAACTCGGCCGGGATCTGCTCGCGGACCTCCTGCGGCATCTCCGCGAGGACCTCCTCGGTCAGCGCCGCGGGGACCATCGCCAGCAGCTCGGGACCGAACGGCCCCTCGCCCTCCTGGGTCTGGCCCTGCGCCTCCTCGGTGATGTCCCGGGCGGTCTCCCGGCGCACGTCGTCCCAGATGCCGCTGCGCTTGGGCGCGGCGAACACCTGGAGCTGCATGGCGCTCTCCTCGTACTGCACCAGCACGGCGACGGGCCGCCCGTCCAGCGGGTTGCCCTCCTCGTCCACCTGGGTGGCCTCGAAGTTCACCTGGAAACCCAGCCCCGGCGCGACCGGGACCTGGAGGGACCCGAAGTCGAGCCGCTGCAGTTCGGGGAAGGAGTCCTCGGAGTCCCACGGACCGCCCTTGGCCGACTCCGCCTCGGCGGGAGCCTCCTCGGCGTTCTCCGCCGGCTCCTCGGTCGCCTCAGGACCCTTCTCGGGCTCCTCGGCCTGCCGGCGACGTCCAAAAGCCACGACTCACACTCCTTCTCGACTGTGCTCATTGTCCCCGGATGCGCGCTCCGCGCCGAATCCGCCGGTGGATCCGAAGCCGTTGGCACCGCGCGCCGCTCCGGGAAGGGCGGCGACCTCGTGGAACACCGCGCGCTCCACCCGCTGCACGACCATCTGCGCAATGCGGTCTCCGCGCCGCAGCCTCACCGTGGCGCGGGGGTCGGTGTTCAGCAGGGTCACCTTGATCTCACCCCGATAGCCGGCGTCGACCGTACCGGGTGCGTTGACGATGGTCACTCCCAACTTAGCGCCCAATCCGGACCTGGGGTGAATGAAAGCGGCGTAGCCGTCCGGCAGCGCGATCGCGATCCCGGTCGGGACGACGGCGCGCTCGCCCGGCGGCAGCTCGACGTCCGCGGCCGCGACCAGATCGGCGCCCGCGTCCCCCGCGTGCGCGTAGGCGGGCAGCGGCAGTTCGGGATCCAGCCGCCGGATCAGCACATCGACCTTGCTCACGGGCTCCACCTCAACGCGTACCTGCCGGAGGACCACCCGACCCTACCGACGGCGCCGCCCCCGGCCGCCGCCGAAACGCCGCAGCCCGAGTCCGGCAGTTGACCCTACCCGTTCCCGCCCATGCCCAAAGACGCGAGTTTCGCCCCCTCGCGGCGGACGAGGCGGCCCACTCGCCCTTGACGCGGTCGCGGATGTCTCGGTTCGATAGAAACCGAACCTGGTTCTGGACAAGGGCGGTGCGCAGTGACGACGACGGTGCCGGACGCCGGCAGGCCGAGCGTGTCCGATCTGGCCTTCTGGGCGCTGCCCCCGGACCGCCGGACGGCCGAGTTCGCCGAGCTGCGGCGGCGGGAGCACCCGGCGTTCTTCCCGGAGCTGAAGCTGCCGTTCGTCAAGCAGGGGCCCGGCTTCTACGCGCTGGCCAGGCACGCCGACGTCGTCGAGGCCAGCCGCACCCCGCAGGTCTTCAGCAGCGAGCCGTGCTCCAACAGCATCGCCGACATGCCCGGCTACCTGGCCCGCTACTTCGGCTCGATGATCAACATGGACGACCCGCGGCACGCCAAGATCCGCAAGATCGTGTCGCGGGCGTTCACCCCCCGCGTCCTGGAGAAGATGGAGACCGACCTCCAGGCCGCCGCGACCCGGATCGTGGACGATCTGGTCGCCAAAGGGTCGGCGGACTTCGTCACCGACGTCGCGGCGCGGCTCCCCCTGCAGGTCATCTGCGACATGATGGGCATCCCCGAGCCCGTCCGGCCGATGGTGTACGAGCGGACCAACATCATCCTGGGGCTCGGCGACCCCGAGTACAGCGGCGGCAAGGACTACACCCGCGACGGCATCACCCGCCTCGGCGCGCTGTACGGGCTGCTCAAGGTGATGGCCGCCGGGTACGAGCTGAACCACCTGGCGATGAAGCTCGCCCGGCGCCGCCGCCGGTACCCGGGCGACGACCTCGTCTCGGCGCTGATCTCCGCCGAGGTGGACGGCGAGCGGCTCACCGACCAGGAGATCGGCTCGTTCTTCATCCTGCTCGTGGTGGCCGGGAACGAGACGACGCGGAACGCGATGTCGCACGGCCTCAAGCTGTTCACCGACAACCCGGAGCAGCGCGCGCTGCTGCTGGAGGACTTCGACGCGCACATGCCCGGCGCCGTGGAGGAGATCGTCCGGATGGCGACGCCGGTCATCCAGTTCCGCCGGACGCTGACGCGGGACTACGAGATGAACGGCCACCAGTACCGCGAGGGCGACAAGGTCCTGCTGTTCTACAACTCCGCCAACCGGGACGAGGCGGTCTTCACCGACCCGGACGTCTTCGACATCACCCGCTCCCCCAACCCGCACGTCGGGTTCGGCGGCCCCGGGCCCCATTTCTGCCTCGGCGCGAACCTCGCCCGCCGCGAGATCACGGTGATGTTCCGCGAGCTGTTCACCCGCGTCCCCGGCATCCGGGCGACCGGCGAGCCGGACCGGCTGTTCTCCAGCTTCATCAACGGGATCAAGCACCTGCCCTGCACGTTCTGAGCAGGGCAGGTGCTCGGCCAGCACGCAGGCGTCAGCTGGTCGGGGCCAGCACGACGTCCACGGTCAGGTCGGCGGGGGCGTCCTCCAGCGTGAGGTCGGCGATGCGGCCGGCGGCGGCCAGGTCGGGCCGGGCGATGTGCGCGACCTCCGCGCCCCGGACGACGGCGCGGGACACGTCCGCGCGCATCGACGCCTTCGCCTCCGACTTCGCCTTGCGGACCTGGCGGAGCGCCTCGCCCGTCGCGGCGAGGACGGCCGGGTCGCCGCCCGCGGGCAGTTCGGCGGCCGACGGCCACGGCGCCGCGTGCACCGACCCGTGCCGCCACCACGACCAGACCTCCTCGGTCACGAACGGCAGGACGGGCGCGAACAGGCGCAGCAGCACCGACAGCGCCGTGCGCAGCGCGGCCCGCGCCGACCGCGCCTCCGCGCCGTCCCCGTACGCGCGGGCCTTGACCAGCTCCAGGTAGTCGTCGCAGAACTCCCAGAAGAACCGCTCGGTGCGCTCCAGCGCCCGCGTGTAGTCGTAGCCCTCGAACGCCTCGGTCGCGTCCCCGACGACGCCGGACAGGGCCGCAAGCATCGCCCGGTCGAGCGGCTCGGTCACGGACGCGCCCTCCTCGACCTCACCGAGCCCCAGCACGAACTTGGAGGCGTTGAGGATCTTGATGGCGAGGCGGCGTCCGACCTTGATCTGGCCGGTGTCGAACGCGGTGTCGGTGCCGGGGCGCCCGCTGGCCGCCCAGTAGCGGACGGCGTCGGAGCCGTACTCGCGCAGCAGGTCGATCGGCGTGACGACGTTGCCCTTGGACTTCGACATCTTCTTGCGGTCCGGGTCGAGGATCCAGCCGGACAGCGCGGTGCCCTTCCACGGCAGCGAGCCGTGCTCCAGGTGCGCGCGGACGACCGTGGAGAACAGCCAGGTCCGGATGATGTCGTGCGCCTGCGGCCGCAGGTCGTAGGGGAAAACGCGGCCGAACAGGTCGGCGTCGCGCTCCCACCCGCCCGCGATCTGCGGGGTCAGCGACGAGGTGGCCCAGGTGTCCATCACGTCGGGGTCGCCGGCGAACCCGCCCGGCTTGCCCCGGTCGCCCTCGGTGAAGCCCGGCGGGACGTCGGACGACGGGTCGACCGGCAGCGCGTCCTCCGCCGGGGTGATCGGCGCGTCGTAGCGCGGCTCGCCGGAGTCGTCCAGCGGGTACCAGACGGGGATCGGCACGCCGAAGAACCGCTGCCGGGAGATCAGCCAGTCGCCGTTCAGGCCCTCGACCCAGTTCTCGTAGCGGGCCCGCATGTAGCCGGGGTGCCACTCCAGCTCGCGCCCGCGGGCGAGGAGCTCGGCGCGGACGCCCTCGTCGCGGCCGCCGTTGCGGATGTACCACTGGCGGGTCGTGACGATCTCCAGGGGCTTGCTGCCCTTCTCGTAGAACTTCACCGGCCGGCTGATCCTGCGGGGCTCGCCGTCCAGGTCGCCGGAGTCGCGCAGCAGCTCCACGACGCGCTCCTTGGCGGAGAAGACCGTCTTGCCGGCCAGCTCCGCGTAGGGCTCCGCGGCGACGCCCGCGGGCGGGTCGGCGGCCAGCCGGCCGTCCCAGTCGATGATCGCGCGGGTGGGCAGGTCGAGCTCGCGCCACCAGGTGACGTCCGTGACGTCGCCGAAGGTGCAGATCATCGCGATGCCCGAGCCCTTGTCGGGCTCGGCCAGCCGGTGCGCGAGGACCGGGACCTCCACACCGAACAGCGGGGTGCGGACGGTCGTCCCGAACAGCTCCCGGTAGCGCTCGTCGTCGGGGTGGGCGACCAGCGCGACGCACGCGGGCAGCAGTTCCGGCCGCGTCGTCTCGATGTAGACGGGGCGCTCGTCGCCGTGGAAGCGGATCCGGTAGAAGGCGCCGGGGTGCTCGCGGTCCTCCAGTTCGGCCTGCGCGACGGCCGTGCGGAACGTGACGTCCCACAGCGTCGGCGCCTCGGAGACGTACGCCTCGCCGCGGGCCAGGTTGCGCAGGAACGCGCGCTGCGACGCCGTCCGGGAAACGTCCCCGATGGTCGTGTAGAGGTGGTTCCAGTCGACCGAAAGGCCGACCTGGCGCCACATCTCCTCGAACGCCTTCTCGTCGACCTCGGTAAGGCGCTCGCACAGTTCGATGAAGTTGCGCCGCGAGACCGGCTGCTGGCGTTTCGGGTCGGGCTTGGCCGGCGGCGCGAAGTCCGGGTCGTAGGGAAGGGACGGATCGCACCGGACGCCGAAATGGTTCTGCACGCGGCGCTCGGTCGGCAGGCCGTTATCGTCCCAGCCCATCGGGTAGAAGACCGCGCGACCGCGCATGCGGTGGAACCGCGCGACGGTGTCGGTGTGGGTATAGGAGAAGACGTGTCCGACGTGGAGGGACCCGCTCACGGTGGGCGGCGGGGTGTCGATCGAGTAGACCTCCGCGCGCGGCCGGGTGCGGTCGAAGCGGTAGACGCCCTCGTCCTCCCAGGCGCGTACCCATTTCTCCTCCAGGCCGTCCAGGGAGGGCTTCGGAGGGACGTGCGGAGTACGCGGCTGCTCTGTCATGAGCCAATGGTATTGACATCGGCAGGGGCCGCATGCCAATGACGAGCGTCGAGCGGAGCTCGTCCTTTGATCGGCGGCGGGTGGGGGCTGGAGGACGGTCGACGCGGCGGCCGGCTCCGCTGCCGGGGGCGGACCGTTCCGGTAGCGTCGGAGACGACAGACGACTGGAGGACGAATATGGCGGATAAGGGCGACATCGGCTGGCGGGTGATGGCCGGCGCCGCGGCGTTCGCGGGCGGGTTCGTCGCGAAGAAGGCCATCACGATGATCTGGAAGAAGAGCACCGGCAAGGAGCCCCCGACGAACCCCGAGTCGCCGGACGTGGACCTCGCCGAGGCGGTCGGATGGGCCGTGGTGATGGGCGTCGGCATGGAGCTGGCCCGGCTGCTCGCGACCCGCGCCGTGGCGCACCAGTACGCCAAGGGCACCGGGGAGCTCCCCGCCCACCTCAAGGTCGAGGCCTGACCGGTGTCGTTCCAGGGGGGCGACCCCCTGGGGCGGCCCGTCGCCGACCGCCCGGAAAGGCCGGAGAGGCGGGGGCCGGAGGGTCAGGGAAGGCGCTTCTGGTACGTCCCGGGCATCGGCGGCGTGATCCCGGCGGCGTGCCGCAGGTCGTTGCGGACCTTCATCCCCAGCGCCTTCGTGGCGGACCGGTTGAGGGCGGCGCCCGCCGCCGCACCGGTGAGGAACGGGCCCATCGTGCTCATGCTCCGGCCGAAGGTGCGCAGCATGCGCTTGCGGAGGGCGGTCTTGGCGGCGGTGCCGAGGGCGCTGGTGAGCGACCCCGCCTCCAGGGGGTTGACGCCGCGCTGCCGCGCCCAGGACGTGACGAACGCCGCGCCGCGGACGGTGCCGGTGCCCTGCACGCGGACGCCGTACACCTCGTGCAGCTCGGCGATCATCTTGACCTCGATGGCCGCCACGACGAGCGTCTCGGCGGCCAGCTGGGCGGGGGCCGTCAGCAGCAGCGGCGGGGCGGTGAACTGCACGGCGGCCAGCGCGCCGCCCGCCGCGCCGACGGCGGTCGTGCCGTTGCCGGCCACCTTGACGAGCCGGTCGGCGAGCGCCTCGCCCATCAGCCCGTGGTGGTGCGCCTGCAGCGTCTCCAGGTCGCGGATGGGGATGTGCGGCGCGGCCTCCACGAGGAGGTCGCCGAGCCACTTCCCGCGCGCGACCCCCGCGGCCCCCACCTTGCGGGCGCTCCGGCCGAGCAGTGCGGCCAGTCGTCCGAGCAGGCGGCCGCGGGTCTCGCGGTCCATGTCCTCATCGGCGGTGAGCCGTCCGATCAGCTCACCGAGCTCCGTGGAGCCGTCGCCGTGCGCCGGCTCCACCGCGTCATGACGTTTCTCGATCTCTCCCGACACCCGCGGCCACTCCCGGTCAGGCGGCGCACTCGCGGCAGATCGGCTGGCCGTTCTTCTCGCCGGCCAGCTGGCTGCGGTGGTGCACCAGGAAGCAGCGCGTGCAGGTGAACTCGTCGGCCTGCCGCGGAACCACCCGGAAGGTGAGCTCCTCGTTGGACAGGTCGGCGCCCGGCAGCTCGGCGACCTCACCGGCGTCCAGGTCCTCGTCGATGATGCTGGCGGCCTTGTCGGCCCGCCGGGCCTGGAGCTCCTGGAGGCTGTCCTCGCTGAGATCGTCGTCTGTCTTGCGTGGGCTGTCGTAGTCGGTCGCCATCTTCTATCTCCATCCCCCTCAGTGCTTTATGCGCCCCGTCGCGCGGATCTAACGCTCAAGGGACCGTTCTTGTGCCCGATCCGGGCGGGAAATTCTGTCACGGTTGGTGACCTGCGACACACAAGGCGCGACCGTTCCCACGAGTGACACGGGTCACCCGGATCTTTCCTCGTTCTGTGTCTTCCGTCACATACCCGGCGCGTGCCGGCGGCCCGGGTCCCGGGCCGGGGGCACCTGCCGGAGTTCCCGCGGCGGCGGGGATCATATCGGTCCCGGCGGCGTTGCGCGCGCCGACCGGGCCGGTGTTCCGGAACGTGTTCCCGGCGGCGGTCCGGAGGGCGTGCCGGGAGGTGCTGCGGGAGGTGCTGCGGGACGTGCACCGGGACGGCCCTACCCGGCCGCCGGGACGGCGAACCAGATTGATCGGTGAAACGTCTGAACTAACGCGATATCGTGCCCGCCTGAGGTTGGGGGCGGGCCCCCTGCGGAGATTCGACCCGGCGACGCGGTTCAGGCGCCGGCCCGGGGCCCGCGGCGGGTCCGGCGCACAATGTCGCGGACATCACTGCGGGTCAATGGAGGGTCAGATGCCGGATGCCGCTCCGCTGGAGCCGGGCGATCCTAGGGCACTCGGACAGTACGAGGTCATCGGACGGCTGGGCGCCGGAGGCCAGGGCGCCGTCTTCCTGGGCAAGGCCCCCGGGGGAGAGTACGTCGCGGTCAAGCTGCTGCACGCGCAGATGGCCAACGATCCGGCCGCGCGTGCCCGGTTCACCCGCGAGGTGAGTGCGGCGCAGAAGGTCGAGCCCTTCTGCACGGCCCGGGTGCTGGAGGCCGACGTCCACGGCGACCAGCCCTACGTGGTCAGCGAGTTCATCGACGGACCGTCCCTGCACGACGTGGTCGCGCACGACGGGCCGCGCGGCGCCGCCGAGCTGGAGCGGCTCGCGATCGGCACGGCGACCGCGCTCGCGGCCATCCACGAGGCCGGGATCGTGCACCGCGACTTCAAGCCGAACAACGTGATGCTGGCGTCCGACGGCCCGCGGGTCGTCGACTTCGGCATCGCCCGGACGGTCAACTCGCAGGAGAGCGCGGTCACCGCGACCGGCATGGTGGTCGGCACGCCCGGCTACCTGGCGCCCGAGCAGCTGACCGGCGCGCCGCTCACCCCCGCGGTCGACATCTTCGCCTGGGGCGCGACCATGGTGTTCGCCGCCACCGGGCAGTCGCCGTTCGAGGCCGACACGCTGCCGGTCATCATCAACCGGATCCTCAACGAGGAGCCGGACCTGTCGGCGCTGCCCCCGGGCCCCGTCCGCGACCTGATCGGGCGGTGCCTGTCCAAGGACGCGGGGCTGCGCCCGCCCGCCCCGCAGCTGCTGCTGAACCTGCTCGGGGCCGTCGGCGCCGCGCCCGCGGGCCAGTCCGCCGGGCAGGAGGAGCTGCTCAACCAGGGCACCCGGATCGCCTCGCAGCTCCCACCGCCGCCCCCGGTCCCGCCGGCGCCGCAGCACCGGCCGCAGCCGCAGATCACCCCGCCGCCGATGCCGATGCACCAGGGCGCGATGGGCGGCCCGGCGACGCCCCCGCCGCAGCCGATCACGCCGCCGCCGATGCCGATGTACCAGGGCCCGGCCGCGCCGCCGCCCCCGCCGCCGCCGAACATGGGCCAGCAGCGGATGGGGCAGCCGGGCATGCCGATGCCGCCGGGGCCGGGCTACGGGCCGCCGAAGCGGTCCAGCACCGGGCCGATCATCGCGATCGGCTGCGGCGCGCTGGCGCTGATCGTGATCCTGGTCGTCGTGGTCCTGGCGATCATCGGCGCCAACACCGAGGAGGACCCGGACCCGTTCCCGACGGCGTACCCGACCAGCACCTACACGCCGCCGGACGACGACACCCCGACGCCGCGCGCGACGGGCGGCCTGGTCGGCAACTTCACCGGCGACGGGAACCAGCCGGGGGCCGGCGCCGGGCACACGCGGTTCGAGGTCAAGTTCTCGCTGATCTACCGGACCGGCATCGCGACGTACACCTACCCGTCCGGCGCGCAGGACAAGTGCTACACGCGCCTGTCGCTGCTGTCCGACAGCGGCGGCAAGGTCGAGTACCGGGAGACCCCGATGGCGGGGATGGACGAGAAGGAATGCGCCGCCGGGTACATCATCTTCACCGAGTCCTCGAGCGGCTCGATGCGGTGGGAGTGGCGGCAGGACCAGTCCGACCCGAGCCCGGCCGCGTACGGGACGGTGTCCAAGGCGTGACCCCGCACGGGGTGTGATCCCGTTCGAGTCGAACGCCCTGACCGGTCTCCTGGAGGCCGGTCAGGGCGTTCCGCGCGCCGGGGCGCCGGCGGGCGTCGGACGCCGCGGTGCCGTCAGCCGGGCGGGAGCCGGACGGTGACGATCAGCCCGCCGCCCGGCCGGGGCGCCGCGTAGACGGCGCCGCGGTGCGCGAGCACCACCGAGCGGACGATCGACAGGCCGAGCCCCGCGCCCTTGGACGACTCGACGCGGTCGGCGTTCAGCCGCCGGAACGGCTCGAACAGCCGCTCCACCTCGTAGGCGGGCACCACGGGCCCGGTGTTCTCGACCTGGACGGTGGCGTAGCCGTCGAGCATGCCGGCGCGCAGCCACAGCTCGCCGCCCTCCGGCTCGTTGTGCTTGATCGCGTTCTCGACGAGGTTCGACACCAGGTGCTCCAGCAGCACCGGGTCGCCGAGCGCCGTCCCCTGCGTCAGCTCGGGGTGGACGGCCACGTCGTTGTCGTGGTCGCGGCGCGCCGACTGCTCCAGCACCGTCGCCGCCACCTCGGCCATGTCGACCGGGGTGCGGGCGGTCAGCTCCCGCTCGCTGCGGGCGAGCAGCAGCAGGCCCTCGATGAGCCGCTCGTGCCGGGCGTTGGTGGCCAGCAGCGTCCTGCCGACCGTGCGCAGGTCGTCCGACGCCTCGGGGTCGCCGAGCGCGACCTCCAGCAGCGTCCGGTTGATCGCGAGCGGGGTGCGCAACTCGTGCGAGGCGTTCGCGACGAACCGGCGCTGGGAGTCGAACGCCTGCCCGAGGCGCTCCAGCATCGCGTCGAAGGTGTCGGCCAGCTCCTTGATCTCGTCGTCCGGGCCCTCCAGCGCTATCCGCTCGTGCAGGGTGCTCTCCGACAGCCGGCGCGCGGTCGTGGTGACCCGCTGCAGCGGGCCGAGCGCCCGGTCGGCGACGAACCAGCCGAGCACGAGCGTGATGACGCCCACCCCGCCGAGCGCGAGCAGCGACCGGCCGACGAGCTGCTTCATCGTCTGCTCGACGAACTGGCGCTGCAGCTCCGCGGACTCGGCGTCGGTGAGGCCGTAGCCGATCACCTTGACGTTGCCGAGGATGTTGGCCATCAGGAACGACATCACGAACAGCAGCAGCGCGCCGGCCATGAAGAACAGCAGCCCGTACAGCAGGGTCAGGCGCAGCCGCACGCTCATCCGGCCGGGGAGCGCCGTCAGCGGGCCGCCGTCCGCGCGCCACATGCCCTTCGCGGCCGGCGGCGGCTGCGGGACCTGCTGCGGGCCGGGGCGCCGCCACCGGCCGCCGCGCCGGCCGCCCTCGCCGCCGGGACCGCCGGGACCGCCGCCCGGTACCGCGGTCGGCTGGGTCGCCTGCGCGCCGCCGTCCGGCTCGGTGCTCGGGCGGGCGCTCGGGCCGGCGTTCGGGCGGGTGTCGTCGTCGCCGGGGGGCTGCGCCGTCACAGCCGGTACCCCACGCCGGGCACGGTCTCGATGACCGGCGGGTCACCGAGCTTCTTGCGCAGCGTCATCATCGTGACCCGGACGACGTTGGTGAACGGGTCGATGTGCTCGTCCCACGCCTTCTCCAGGAGCTGCTCGGAGCTGACGACGGCGCCGTCCGCGCTGAGCAGCACCTCCAGGACCGCGAACTCCTTGCGGGTCAGCTCGACCGGGCGGCCGTCCCGCGCGACCTCGCGGCGGGCGGGGTCGAGGGTGATCCCGGCGCGCTCCAGGACGGGCGGCAGCGGCGCGGCGGCGCGCCGCCCCAGCGCCCGCACCCGGGCGATCAGCTCGGCGAACGCGAACGGCTTGGCGAGGTAGTCGTCCGCGCCGATGGACAGGCCCTCGACCCGGTCGTCCAGCTCGCCCGCGGCGGTCAGCATGATGATCCGCGCCGGGTAGCGCTGCGCGACGAGCTGCTTGCAGACGTCGTCGCCGTGGACCTTGGGCAGGTCGCGGTCGAGCACGATCACGTCGTACTCGTTGACGCCGGCGCGCTCCAGCGCGCCCGCGCCGTCGTAGGCCACGTCCACGGCCAGCGTCTCCCGGCGCAGGCCGGTGGCGATCGCGTCGGCGAGCACCCGCTCGTCCTCGACGACTAGTACACGCACAAGGTCCCCCTCCTGGTCGGGCGCGGCGGCCCCGGGCCCCCAGATATGCCACGGGCGCCGTAAGACGCTCGTAAACGGGCGTTCATCTCGCCTTACGCCGTGCGATGGCCCCAGCGACGCAAGAATCCGCGAAAATTGCATCCGCGAACAGGTTTGCTTTGAGCTTAGGTCTGGGTAGGGCATGGAAACGATCCGGGAGGAGGCCCATGGGCGAGCTGTCACGCATGATCCAGCAGCGGCTCGATGACGCGTACGCGTCGCTGCGCACCGCCCACGCAGAGGGCGACGCCTACCTGGCGGACATCCGCCGGGAGGAGATCAGCGAACTGCGCCGGATCGCAGCGAACAACGACATCGGCGTCGAACCACCCCGCTGCGATTGACCCGCCGCGCGCCGCTCGGCGCGACCCCTGCCGAAGAGCCCGGGACGGCCTGCCGCCCCGGGCTCTCCGCCGCTCAGTCGCGCGCAGGGTCGAGCGGGGCGAGGAGGGCGTGCAGGGCCTCGAACGTGCCCGGCCCGGCCGCCACGGTCAGCTCAGGGCCCGCGGGCGCCCCGTGCAGCCCCTCGACGCGTCCGCCCGCCTCCCGGACGATCAGCCCGCCGGCGGCGATGTCCCACGCCTGGACGCCGCGCTCGTAGTAGGCGTCGACCCGGCCCGCCGCGAGCGCGCACATGTCGACGCAGCAGGAGCCGCCGCGCCGGATGTCGCGGATGTTCGGCAGCACCCCGGTGAGCACCCGCGCCTGCCCGGCGCGCCGCACCGCGTCGTAGCCGAACCCGGTGGCGACCAGGGCCCTGCCGAGCGGCACCTCCGCGTTCACCCGGAGTTCGCGGGTGCCGGACGCCGAGTGCTGGAGGGCGCCGCCGCCGAGCACCGCCGTGTACGTCTCGCCGCGGCGCGGCAGCTCCACCGCGCCGGCGACGGCCGTGCCGTCCACCTCGGCGGCGATGCTGACCGCCCAGTCGGGCAGGTCGTAGAGGTAGTTGACGGTGCCGTCGATCGGGTCGACCACCCAGCGGACGCCGCTGCCCCCGGCGCGGGTCCCGCCCTCCTCGCCGAGGAAGGCGTCGTCGGGGCGCCGGGCCCGGATCCGCTCGATGATCAGCTGCTCGGCGGCGCGGTCCATCTGGGTGACGACGTCGGTCGGGGACGACTTGGTCTGCACGACGTCCGGACCGTCCACCGGGCGCTTGTCGACCAGCATCCGGCCGGCCTCGCGCGCGGTCTCGACGGCGATCTCCAGCAGCTCGTCCGCCAGGCTCAGCCCCGTCCCCTGCGGGGGGACGACCCCCCGCGCCCCCCGGTTCGCCTCGCTCATCGGGTCTCCCCCAGGAGATGGCGGGGCAGCGCGGCGAAGCGCGGGTCGGTGCCGGGCGTGGCGGCGCGGGCGAACGCGAGCCCGAGTTCGGCGGCGCGCTCGGCGGCCTCCACGTCGAGGTCGTACTTGACCTCCATGTGGTCGGAGACGAACCCGATCGGGACGACCGCGACGGCGCGGACGCCCTTGCCCTGGAGGTTCTCCAGGTGGTCGGTGATCTGCGGCTCCAGCCACGGCTGGCCGGGCGGCCCGCTCCGGCTCTGGTAGACGAGATCCCACGGCGCCCCCGGGGCCGCCCTGTCGGCGACCGTGCGCGCGGCCTGCTCCAGTTCCGCGACGTACAGCTCCTGGTTGGGCTGGGACAAGGGCACGCTGTGCGCGGTGAAGACCAGGCGCGCGCCCTCGGGGAGGCGGCTCAGCGCGTCCTGGGCGGCGTCCACGAACGGGTCGATGAAGCCGGGCCGGTCGCAGTAGACGGGGAGCTTGTCGATCTCGGGGGCGTCCGGGACCTCCTCACGCGCGCGCGTGATGTCGTTGAGGTACTGGTCGTTCGTGGAGTAGCCGCTGTAGGCGGACGTCACGAACGCGGCCGCCCGCCGGATACCGTCGGCCTTCATCTGCCGGACGGTGTCGGCGAGGTAGGGAGTCCAGTTCCGGTTGCCCCAGTAGACCGGCAGGTCCACGCCGTGGGCGGCGAAGTCCGCCTCGATCGCGGACTTGAGGTCCCGGCAGAGCCGGTTGATCGGACTGACCCCGCCGAACCGGTAGTAGTGCTCCCCCACCTCTTCCAGGCGCTCCCTGGGGATGTTCCGGCCGCGGGTCACGTTCTCCAGGAACGGGATCACGTCCTCGGGCCCCTCCGGTCCCCCGAAGGACAGCAGAAGCAACGCGTCGTACGACGTCATGCCTCCATCCAACCAGCCCCCGCCGGGGTCACTCGTACCGGGCCGCGTACGCCTTCGCCAGGTTGAGGACCTTCTGGACGTACCAGTCGGCGTGGTTGTAGTGCCACACCGCGCGGTAGAGCTGCTTGCCGCCGCGCCCCGCGCCGTTGGCGCACAGGTACTTGGCGGCGCCCGGGATGGCGTCGAAGGGGTTCATGATGTCGGCCTTGCCGTCCCTGTCGCCGTCCACGCCGTACGCCTTCCATGTCGCGGGCATGAACTGCATCGGGCCGAGCGCGCCGGCGCTGGAGGGGCCGGCGTTGCGTCCGTGGTCGCTCTCCACCTGGCCGATGGCGGCGAGGACCGTCCAGGACAGGCCGGGGCACGTCGTCGCGGCCTGCTTGTAGAGGTCGAGGTAGCCGACGGAGCGGCCGCCGCCGGACGACTGGTACTTGCTCTCGTGCAGGTTGAGCACGTCCGTGCCGGGGCCGAGCACTGCCGAGACGGCCTTGACGACCTTGGCGGGGCTCACGCCGGGCGCGTTGACGAGGACCGCCACGTTCGGGACGAGCCCCATCTCCTCCCCGGACTTCTTGTCGAGCAGCATGTCGATGCCGGGCAGGCCGAGCGGGCCGGAGCCGCCCATCACGAGGTTCGGCATCGTCCGGCCCACCACGGGGTACTGGTAGCCGGTCGTGAGCTGCAACTGCTCGGCGGCGGCCGGCGAGACCACGAACTTGCCGCCGGCCAGCGCCTCCCACAACTCGGTCTTCTTGGCCGTGCCGGGCGGCGTCCAGGACCGGAACGCGGACGGGTCCACGGCGAAGGCGTTCACCTGGCGGCCCTGGAGCTGGACGGCGCCGCCCGCGACGGCCGCCACGTCCTTGACCCGGCCGAGCTTCGCGATCTGCCTGATCTTGGCGGCGGGGATCGAGCCGGCGCCGACCGCGAGCACGTCCGGCGGCACCACCCGGCGCAGCGGGGCGACCTGGCCGCCGGTGGCCACGTTGACCGGGTCGCCGGCGCTCGGCGGCGGCTCCTGCGGCCCGTCGGACGCGGCGGGCTCCGCCTTCGTCTCGGTGGTCAGCGCCGCGTAGACGCCGCCGGAGGTGCTGGCGACGGCGAGGACGGCGATGCCGCCGATGAGGAACGGCAGCGCCCGGCCGCCCGGCCGCCCCGGCGCGTCCGCGCGCGGACCGCGCCGCTTCTTCTCCGGCCGCGGCCGCTTCGGGCCGGGGCCCGGCGGGCGGGCGCCGCGCGCCTCGCCATCGCCGGACGCTCCCGCGACGGGGCCGGTGCGTGATGCTGATGGAGAAGCCACACCTTTTCCCAACGAGTCTCGCTACGGACGGTTACCCAGCCGTGGTTACGGGATCGTACGTTATCGCCGGATCCTTACCCCGTCCCGGCCCCTAAACATGAACTTTCCTCACAATCAATTGCCGAGTAGAGTCGCCGCATGTCCCCCGAGAACCCCCGAACGTGGCAGAACTGGGCGGGAAACCAGCAGGCCACACCGCAACGCGTCGTGACGCCGCGCACCGCCGACGAGGTGGCCGCGGCGGTGCGCTCGGCCGCGGCCGAGGGCCGCACCGTCCGCATGACCGGCACCGGGCATTCCTTCACCGGCGCCGCGGTCGCCGAGGGCGTCCTGCTGCGCCCGACGGCGCTCACCGCCGTCCGCTCCGTCGACACCGCGACCGGGCTCGTCACCGTCGAGGCCGGGCTCCCGATGCACGCGCTCAACCGCGTCCTGGACGAGCACGGGCTCGCGCTGGCGAACATGGGCGACATCCAGGAGCAGACCGTCGCCGGAGCCCTGCAGACCGCCACGCACGGCACGGGACGCGACAGCGCCGGGCTCGCCTCCCAGGTCGCCGCGCTCGACCTCGTCCTCGCCGACGGCACCGCCGTGACGTGCTCCCCGCAGGAGCGCCCCGACCTGTTCGACGCGGCCCGCGCGGGTCTCGGCGCGCTCGGCATCGTCACCGCCATCACGTGGCGGACCGTCCCTGCGTTCGTCCTGCGCGCGCAGGAGGAGCCCATGAAGTGGGACGAGGTGCTCTCGCGCGTGGACGAGTTCGACGCCGCCAACGAGCACTTCGAGTTCTACTGGTTCCCGCACACCGAGGGCTGCCTGACCAAGCGCAACAACCGCGTCGAGGGCCCGCCCGAGCCGCTGTCCAAATTCCGGTACTGGATGGACGACCAGTTCCTGTCGAACACGGTCTTCGGGCTCATCAACAAGGTCACGCACCTGGCGCCCGCCACCACGCCGTACGTGAACCGCATCTCCGCCAAAGCGCTCGGGGCGCGCACCTACAGCGACACGTCCTACAAAGTCTTCACCAGCCCGCGGACCGTCCGCTTCAAAGAGCAGGAGTACGCGATCCCGCGCGAGGAGCTCGTCCCTGCGCTGCGCGAGCTCCGCGCCCTGTTCGCCAAGCGCGACTGGCGGATCAGCTTCCCCATCGAGGTCCGGCTGCTGCCGCAGGAGGACGCCTGGCTGTCGATGGCCCACGGGCGGCGGAGCGCGTTCATCGCCGTGCACGTCTACCACCGCGACCCGCACGAGGACTACTTCCGCGGCGTGGAGGAACTCCTGACCACGCTCGGCGGGCGCCCGCACTGGGGCAAGCTCCACACGCGGGACGCCTCCTATCTGGAGAAGGTCTATCCGCGCTTCGGCGACTTCCGCGCCCTGCGCGACGAGCTCGACCCCGAGCGCCGCTTCGCCAACCCCTACACGCGGCAGGTGTTCGGCGACTAGCCGCCCGGGGTCTGCGGGGGCTGCACGCCCTGGCCGCCCTGGCCTCCGCCTCCGCCCGTGCCGCCGTCCTGGCCGCCGTCCTGCGGTCCGTCGGTCGGCGCCGGCGTCTCCGGGGTGGTCGGCACCGTCGTCGTCGGCTGCTCCGTGGGCCGCCCGGTCGGCCCGTCGGTCGGCTGGGGCGCCGGCGTGGTCGGCTCGGTCGAAGGGGCGCCGCCCGTGGGCGTCCGGCTCGGCGTGACCCCGGGCTCGGTGGGGCCGTCCGACGGGTTCTGCGACGGGGTGCCGTCCGGCTGCCCGCCGCCGCCGTCCAGCACGCTGGTGACGGTGAGCCCCCGCTTGCCGCCCCCGCCGATGGGCTCGCCGGTGGCCGCCTCGTAGGCCGTGATCCCGCCGATGACGATGGCGAACACGGCCGCCGACGACACCGCCAGCTTCACCCAGTGCGCCCTGGCCCACTCGACCGTGCTCTGCCACGCCGTCCGGCGGACGACCTCGCGGACCGCGTCCTCGCCGGCCTCCTCGGCGAGCGAGCCCGCGACCGCGTCGACCGGATCGAGGCGCGTGGCGCCGGGGTCGCCGCCCGGATCGAGCCGGGTGGCGTTCGGGTCGCCGAACGGGGCGTCGAACCGGGTGGCGTTCGGGTCCCCGGACCACACCACGGTCCGGGTCGGGTCGGCGCTCGTCGCCTCGTCCGCCGCGCCCTCGGCGGCCGCCCGCCGCCGCACCGCCGACTGCAGGTGCGTCAGCTCCTTGATCTGGTCCCGGCCCTGGTCGAGGTAGTGCTTGCCGACCGCCGACCCGGCCGTCGAGATCACGCTCATCAGCGCGGCGCCGATGATCGTCCCGTACACGCCCAGGTAGGACGCCCCCAGCGCGGCGACCGCCGTCGCCACCGCACTCGCGATCAGCTGCGTCGTGCTGAGATCCGGCAGCTTGCGCGGCATCCCCTGGCTCACCCCTGTCCCCGTAGGCCGACCCGCCGCCGACCCGCCGCCGGTCCGGATCGGCGGGCGCCGCACAGGCCCTGACTATTCCCCCGAACTGAAACTAACCGGAAGATCTACGTGTTCCTGCCCAGGACGTGACTCTCGCAACGTCCGGCCGCGTCCGCACCCTGGAACCCGGGCCGCCTCTCAGGCACAGTGTGGAAAAGGATGCACAAGAATCGGGCATGGCGCCCTCTCGCGGGTCGCGGCGCGGGCAAGCTTGGTCAGGTGCCCTCTTCGACCTCGTGAAGAGGGCTTCGAGAGCGGCGATGTTCGGACATGCCGGGTACGGTGCTGGCAGCAGGTGTGTCCGGAAGAGAGACTCGGGAACCCGGGGGAAAGGGCACGCATGCGCCCTCGGTGGGCATCGGGCGGCCGACCGTGACAGCACGGTCGACCGGTCCGGGGTCCTCCGTGCCGTCAAGACAGGGCAGGAAGGACACGCATGCAGGAGCTGCGCCTCGTCGCGGTCAGCGAGGACGGTACGTACCTCGTCCTGGCCACCGCGGGCCGAGGCACCCGGTTCACCCTGCCCGTCGACGACCGGCTCCGCGCAGCGGTCCGTGGGCACTTCTCCCGCCTCGGCCAGTTCGAGATCGAAGTGGAGAGTCCCTTGCGCCCCAAGGAGATCCAGGCCCGCATCCGGTCCGGCGAGACCGCCGAGGAGATCGCCGAGTCGGCGGGCATCCCGGTCGAGCGCGTCCGCTGGTTCGAGGGACCGGTCCTGCAGGAACGCGAGTACATGGCCCAGCAGGCGCAGCGGGTCACCGTGCGCCGGCCGGGCGAGTCCACCCCCGGCCCGCCGCTCGGCGAGACCGTCGAGGAGCGGCTCGGCCGCGGCGGCGTCGACCTGGAAGAGGTCGAGTGGGACTCCTGGAAGTGCGAGGACGGCACCTGGCGCGTCCGGCTGTCCTTCTTCGAGGGCGGCCGCCCGCACGCCGCCGAGTGGACCTTCGACCCGCGCCGCCGGCACGTCTCCCCGCTGGATGAGATCGCCGCCCGCCTCACCTCCGTCGAGTGGGACGACGACGGGCTGTCCGACACCGTGACGCCGCTCGTCCCGCGCCGTCCGGCGATGAAGGTCGTCGGCAGCGACCGGGAGGTGCGCGGGCTGCCCGCCGAGCCCGAGCAGCACGGTCCGGCCGGGCCGCCAGGGCCGTTCCGCGCCGCCGAGGCGCGCGAGTACATCATCGAGCGCGGCCGCATGATCGACCCGCGTCCCGCCTTCCGGGAGGCGCCGGAGAGCGCGCCGCTGCGCGAGGCGTCCGCACCGGCCGGGTTCCGTCCCGGCGAGGCGTCCCCGCGCCCGCCGCAGGCGCCGAGCCCCGCGCCGTCGCGGGACGAGCGCGAGCCGGACGAGGCCGCCGAGGCCGCGCACGCGCGGGCCGCGGGCTCGGTGAGCGAGGTGTCCGAGACGCCGGGCACCGCCCCGGAGCAGGACGAGGCGACGCCCCTCGCGAGCGAGGGCGAAACCGCCGAGGCGCAGGAGAGCGCGGCCGCCGAGTCCGGCGAGGAGGCGCACGCCGAAGAGCCCGCTCAGGCGCAGCCGGCCGACCGGCCGGAGGAGCCCGCCACCGCCTCCGCGGAAGACGAGCAGGAGGCCGCGCAGGCCGACGAGGCGTCCGAGTCGCACGACGAGGACGAGCAGGCCGAGGACACCGTCGCCGAGGCGCGGCCCGAGGAGCCGGCCGAGGCCGAGCATGCCGAGCCTCCGGCGGAGGCTGCCGTCCAAGCCGAGGACGGCGCCGACGAAGCGCGGCGGGACGAGCCCGAGCGTCAGACCGGCAAGGCGCCCGAGCCCGTGGCCGCCGAGGAAGCGGTCGAAGCGGAGCCGGAGCCCGAGCCGGAGCAGGAGTCGCGCGGAGCCGCCGCATCGGCCGAGCCCCAGCCGGCACGCACGGAGCCGACGCGGACCGAGTCCACACGGACCGAGTCCACACGGACGGAGTCCGCACGGACGGAGCCTGCGCGGAGTGAGCCGGCGCCGGTGAAGAAGCCTCCGGCGCCGCGGCAGCCGCCGCGGGCCCCGGCCAAGAAGAAGCCGGCGACCCGTCCCACCATGCCCGCCGCCGCCCAGGACAAGCCGGCCACCGGCTCGCCCGCCGCCGCGAGCGGCGAGGGACCGGCGGCGCAGCGGCCCGCGCGGCGCCGCAAGGCCAAGGGCAAGCGCGCCTCCGTCCCGTCCTGGGACGAGATCATGTTCGGGGCGCGCCGCCCCGAGTAGGGGGCGGGGCGGCCAGGAACGGGGCGACCCAGTCGGGGGTGATCGCGGCGGCCAGCGCCACCGCGTCCTCCTCCGCCATGTCGGCCGAGGAGTAGCCGCCGTCGCCCGCCCCGACGGCGGCGACGAGGGTGGCGAGGCCGAGCCTGCGCTGGAACAGCGTGCGGCGGATGCGCCAGCCGACGATGGCGCCGTGCTCGACGACGATCTGGCGGCGGCGCAGCGAGCCCGACCGGACGGTGAGGCGCCCGCCGCCGGAGGCGTGGCCGAGCTGCCGGTAGCGGTCCAGGCCGAGCGGGACGGCGAGGACGGCCAGCCCCGCGCACAGGTAGGCGACCCACGGCGGGCCGGCCAGCACCGCGAGCACCGCGAACGCGGCCGGGGGCGCCGCCGCGCGGACGATGCGGCGGCCCCGGGCGGCGGGCGGGTGCGCGGTCAGCGGCGCGGGAACGGGGCCGAGGACGCGGGCGGCGAGGGACTCGGCGACCGGGCGGGGCGCGGCGGGCAGCAGCCGGCCGCGGTGCGCGGCGTCCCCGAGGCCGGTGATGAGGGCGCCGACCCGCGCCACCCCGGCGAGGCGCTCGAACGGGTTGTCGATCAGCTCGACGCCGCGCAGCCGGCGGCGTTCGAGGGAGACGCTGCGGCGGGTGACCAGGCCGCGCTCGGCGATGACCGAGCCGTCCCGCTCCCGGACGGTGAAGTCCCAGTTGAAGAGCGTGAAGGCGATCACCGACATGACCGGCATGGCGATCAGCACGAGGATGATCAGCGCGAGGACGACGGCGGTGGACAGGCCCACCACGTCGTGGCCGAAGTTCTCCACCCGCTCCCGCGTGATGAGGCCCAGGTCGTCGCCGAGGTTGTAGAGGGTGCCGAGGAGGCTGCCCGCGACCGCGAACGGCGTCAGCAGGTAGGCGCCGCTGAGCGGGGCGTACACGTACCAGCGGGGCCTCATGCGGGCGAGGACGCGCTGGGGCGGGGCATGGCCGTCCCTGGCCAGCAGGACGCGGCGGAGCCGTTCGGCCTCGTGGCGGGAGACCGCGTTGAGCTCGCCCTCGCCGCCGTCCGCCCCCGCGTCGATGCGGACGATCGCCAGCCCGAGCAGCCGGTGCGGAAGGGACGCGCTGACGTCGACGCCGCGGATCCGGTCGCGCGGGATGCTCTTGACCGAGCGCCCGATGAGCGCGCGCCGGAGTTCGATGCGGTCGTCGTGCAGGACGTAGGTGAACGTCATCCAGTCGGCGACGTGGAAGACCAGCCCCAGGGTGAGGCCGACCAGCGTGAAGTAGAACGCCGTGGACATGCCGCCGACCAGGAGCCCCGTGGCCCCCGCCGCGAGCAGCGCGATGAGTTCGCGGACGGCGCCGACGACGAACGTGAGCGGATGCAGCCGCACGTTCACGTCGCGTCGTCGCGGAGGTCGTGCGCGCGGTGCGCCAGGTCTTCGGCCAGGCGCGTCGCCACGTCCACCGGAAGCCCGGACAGCTCCGACGAGCCGGTGTGGGACGCCGTGTTGACCTCGATGGTGGCGAGGCCCAGCATCCGCTCGATCCATCCCTGCTTGCTGTCGACGGTCTGGATGCGGCCCACGGGCACGAGGAGCCATTCGCGGCTGAACCAGCCCGTGCGGGTGTAGACGACGTCGGCGCTGACCTCCCAGCGGTGGACGCGGTAGCGCCAGACGGGGGCGACGGTCGTCATGAGCAGCCCCGCGGCGCCGATGATGTAGGGCAGCCACCCCACGCGGCCGGACGCCCAGCCGGGCAGGGCGTCCCAGTCGGAGTCGCCGACCCAGGCGGCCACGCCCAGCGCGAGCCCGAACGCGAGCCCCCACAGCAGCAGGTACTCGATGGCCCAGTGCGCGACGGCGCGCGGCGACACCCGGTTCTCGGGCGGCCGCAGCCGCGGCGGGTGCGGCCCCCCGCCGTCCTCGTGGTGACCGCGCCGCACCGTCGTCACACCGCGAGTTTAGAACGCCGGAGGCCTCCTCCAGCCCCTCCGTCCGGCGCGCGCCGCCGGAATCGGCGGCACGATCGCGCGGCCGGCGGCGTTTTGTCAGTGACGCGTGCGATGTTGGTGACGCGTCCCGCGCCCGTGGCCGGGGCGCGGCAAGGGGCGGCAGGAAAACCGAATGCACACCACCCCGGACACCGCATATTTTGGCTGGTCCCCCATCGGAGGGGCACAGACGTCCGGCAGACGACTCCCTAGGAGATCACATGACGTACGCGATCCAGGCCGAGGGCCTGGAGAAGCGGTTCGGTGAGACCCGGGCGCTGGCGGGCGTCTCGCTCACCGCCGAACCCGGGACGGTCCTCGGGGTGCTGGGGCCGAACGGCGCCGGCAAGACGACCATGACCCGGATCCTCGCCACGCTGATCGAGCCGACCGCCGGCACCGCGCAGGTCGGCGGGTTCGACGTGCTGCGCGACGCGCACAAGGTGCGGCAGCTCATCGGCCTGACCGGCCAGTACGCCGGGGTCGACGAGATGCTGACCGGCACCGAGAACCTCCTCCTGATCGGGCGGCTGCTCGGCATCCCGCGCCGGGCCGCCAGGGCGCGGGCGGCCGAGCTGCTGGAGCGGTTCCAGCTCACCGACGCCGCCGAGCGCGCGGCCAAGACCTACTCCGGCGGGATGCGCCGCCGCCTCGACCTGGCGGCGAGCCTGGTCGGGCGCCCGCAGATCCTCTTCCTGGACGAGCCGACCACCGGTCTCGACCCGCGCAGCCGCGGCGGCCTGTGGGACATCGTGCGCGGCCTCACCGACGACGGCGTCACCGTCCTGCTCACCACGCAGTACCTGGAGGAGGCCGACCAGCTCGCCGACGACATCATCGTGATCGACCGCGGCGAGGTCATCGCGCACGGCACGTCCGACACGCTGAAGTCGCAGGTCGGCGGCCAGGTGCTGGAGGTGCGCCCGCTCCAGGGGAGCGACGCCGCCGCCGCGGCGAAGATCGTCGGCGAGCTCGCCGGCGCCGAGCCGGAGCTGCGCGACGGCCTGATCAGCGCGCCGATCACCGACCCGCGGCTGATGCCCGCGGTGGTGCGCCGCCTCGACGACGCCGGCGTCGCGGTCGGCGAGCTGTCGCTCCGCAAGTCCAGCCTGGACGAGGTGTTCTTCGCCCTCACCGGCCACCACACCGACGACATCGACGCCGAGGCCGGCGAACTGGCCCAGTCCGTCGACAAGGAAGGGGCGTCGACATGACCACCGCGTCACTCGCGCCGCAGGACCTGTCCAAGCGGGTCGCGCCCGGCACGGCCGTGCGCAACACGGCCACCCTCGCCTGGCGCAACCTCGTCCAGATCAAGCACAACCCGATGGAACTGCTGGACCTGTCCATCCAGCCCATCATGTTCGTGCTGCTGTTCGCGTACGTGTTCGGCCCGGCGATGGCGGGAAGCGTCGAGGCGTACCTGCCGGTCGTGATCCCCGGCATCATCGCCCAGAACGCCCTGTTCGCGGGGATGAGCACCGGTTTCGGGCTGAACACCGACATCACCAAGGGCGTGTTCGACCGGTTCCGCAGCCTGCCGATCGCCCGCAGCGCCCCGCTCGCCGGGCGGATCATCGCCGATACCGCCAAGCAGGCGTGGTCGATGCTGATCCTCCTGCTCGTCGGCTTCGCCATCGGCTTCCGCATCGGCACGAACGTGTTCGCGCTGCTCGGCGCGTTCGTCCTCCTGCTCGCCTTCGCGGTCCTGTTCTCCTGGACGTCGGTCTACATCGCGATGAAGGTCAACGAACCGGAGAAGGTGCAGATCTTCGGCTTCGTGGTGATCTTCCCGCTGAGCTTCCTCAGCACCGCGTTCATCCCGAACACCGACGGCATCCCGGGCCCGGTCGCCTTCGTCATGGACAACAGCCCCGTGACCCAACTGGTCGAGGCGATGCGCGGCCTCCTCGTCGGCGGCCCCGTCTTCGAACACGCCTGGATAGCCCTCGCCTGGGGCGTCGGCATCTCCCTGGTCTTCGCCCCCCTCTCCCTGCGCGCCTTCAAACAGCGCGCGTAATCCCCCAGGGGGCCACCCCCTATGGCGGGTCTTGGGGGAGGGCGAAGGTGGTTAGGACGTCTTTGAAGGTTTTCGTGCGGCCTTGGTTGTAGGCGGTTGTGAAGGCTTCTTCGCTCAGGTTTGCGCGGGTGGCGGTCTCGATGGCTACTACGTCGGGGAGGGAGAGGTCGCGGGAGCCTCGTAGGGCGTCGGCGGTGCCGAGGAGTTCGGCGGCGCGGGCCGGGTCGCCCAGGACGCGGGCGCGTTCGGCGTGGCCGGCCAGGACGTGGGAGACGATCGGGTAGTCCTGGGCCCGGGCGGCGGCGCGCAGGGCCTCGTCCAGGCGGGCGGTGGCGGCGTCCACGGCGCCCATCGACAGGTCGAGCTGGGCGCGGGCGCAGAGGATCATGGCGCGGAACTGGGCCGGCCCGGGGAGGTCCGCGGTGAGTTCGTCCGCGTGCGCCAGGCGGCGCAGCGCCTCGGCGGTGTCGCCGGAGCGGCGGGCGAACTCGCCGAGCTGGTAGTGGAGGGCGGCCGTCTCCTCGGCGTTGGTGGAGACGGAGTCGCGGAGGGCGGCGTGCAGCAGCGCCTCGGCCCGGTCGCGCTCGCCGATGAGGTCCAGGCCGTTCGCCAGCCTCATGTGGACGTGCAGCAGCCCGGCCGTGCCGCCGCCCAGCTCGGCGTTGAGCCGCAGGGCCTCCTCGTACAGGCCGACGGCGCCGCGGTGGTCGCCGCGGCGGCCGAGGATCTCCGCCTGGGACGTCAGGGTGACCGACAGGCCCCAGCGGTCGCCCGACTCGCGGAACGCGGCGAGGGCGCGGTCGAAGTCGTCCTCGATCTGGCCGGTCCGGCCGAAGTTGTTGGCGATCTGGCCGCGCACGAAGTACGCCAGGCCGCGCACCCACGGGTCGGGGTCGTCCAGCAGGGTGTCGATGCCGGGCGCGGACGCCGGGTTCCAGCCGCCCGTGTACATCTGGGCGGTCTCGAGCATCAGCCGCAGCACCGGGTGCAGGGACGCGCGGTCGAGCCCGCCGCAGATGCCCTCCGCGCGGGCGAGCCAGCTCGGGATGCGGTCGGCGCCCTGCTGGTCGTCCAGCAGCGTGAGGGCGCCGATCGCCAGGGCGCGGGCGGTGGTCTCGTCGTCGGGGACGTCCGGGAGCGCGAGGATCTCGGTCAGCCCGTCGACGGCGTCGCCGAGCCGGCCGTGCAGGAACCAGTACCAGCCGAGCGCCGCGCAGAACCGCATGGCGAGCGGCGCGTCGCCCGCGGAGATCGCCCAGTGCAGGGCGGCGGAGGTGTTGTCGAGCTCCGCGGTGAGGCGGTGCAGCCAGGGCAGCTGGCCGGCGCGGTAGAGGTGCGGCTCGGCCTCCTCGGCGAGGCGGAGGAAGTACTCGGCGTGCGCCCGCCTCGTCGCGGCCTCGTCGCCGGACTCGGCGAGGCGTTCGAGGCCGTAGGCGCGGATCGTCTCCAGCATCCGGTAGCGCGGCTCGGGGCCGGTGATGGTCAGCAGCGACTTGTCGACGAGCGCGGTGAGCAGGTCGAGGACGGCGGCGCGGTCCAGGCCGGGCCCGGCGCACACGGCCTCGGCGCCGTCCAGGGTCGCGCCGCCGGGGAAGGCGGCGAGGCGGCGCCAGAGCGTCCGCTCCGGCTCCTCCAGCAGGTCCCAGCTCCACTCGACGACGGCGCGGAGCGTCCGGTGCCGCGGCATGGCGGTGCGGCTGCCCGCGGTGAGCAGCCGGAACCGGTCGTCGAGGCGGTCGGCGACCTGCGCGGGCGTCATCGCGCGGAGCCGGGCGGCGGCCAGCTCGATCGCCAGCGGCATGCCGTCCAGGGCCCGGCAGGTCCGCACGACCGCGGCGGCGTTGCCGGCGGTGACCGCGAAGCCCGGCGAGACGGCCGCGGCCCGGTCGGCGAACAGCCGGACGGCCGGTGAGGCCGCCGCCTCCTCCGGGCCGGCGGACGGCGGCGGCGGTTCCAGCGGCTCGACCGGCCACAGCGTCTCCCCGGTGATGCCGAGGGGCTCCCGGCTCGTCGCGAGGATCCGGACGCCGGGGCAGGTCTCCAGGACGGTCCCGGCGAGCCGCGCGGCGGCGTCCAGCAGGTGCTCGCAGTTGTCCAGGACCAGCAGGAGCCGCCGTCCCGACAGGGCGGAGACGAGCCGGTCGAGCGGGTTCGGGGCCGTCGCGTGGCCGCCGATCAGCGCCATCTCGCGGAGCCCGAGCGCGGTGCTGACCGCGGCGGGGACCTCGGCCGGGTCGGTGACCGGGGCGAGTTCGACGAGCCAGGCGTCGCCCGGCGCCCGTCCGGCGGCCTCCAGCGCCAGCCGGCTCTTGCCGGAGCCGCCGGCGCCGGTCAGCGTGACGAGCCGCGCCCGCGCCAGCAGGCCGTCCACCCGTTCCAGGTCGGTGCCGCGGCCGATGAAGCTGGTCAGCCGGGCGGGCAGGTTGCCCGTGCGCTCATCGGACGGGACGGGCGGCGGCGGTGCGGCCGGTGCGAGGGACGGGTCCCGCCGCAGCACCGCCAGGTAGACGGCCTCCAGCTCGGGGGACGGGTCGACGCCGAGCCCCTCCCCCAGGGCGCGCTTGGCCTCGTCGTAGCGGGCGAGGGCCTCGGCCTGGTGCCCGGCCGCGTAGAGGGCGCGCATCAGCAGCGCGGTGACGGGTTCGCGGAGCGGGTCGGCGGCGGCGAGCGCGCGCAGCTCCGGGATCACCTCGGCGTGGCGGCCGAGCGCGAGGTCGGCGCCGAGCCGCTCCTCCAGCGCGGCGCGGCGCAGCGCGTCCAGGCGGGCGGCGGGCGCGTCCGCGAACCGGAGCCCGGAGGCGTCGGCGAGCGCCGGGCCGCGCCACAGCGCGAGCGCCGAGGCGAGCCCGGCCGACCGGTCGGCCGGCGACGCGGCCCGGCGCGCGTCGCGGACCCGCGCCTCGAAGTCGTGGGCGTCCACGTCCCGCGGCGGGACGGCGAGCCGGTACCCGCCGGGACGGGTCTCGACCAGCTCCGGGCCGATCGCGGCGCGCAGCCGCCGGACGAGGGACTGCAGCGCGTTGGGCGCGCCGCCCGGCACGCCGTCCTCCCACAGCGCGTCGATGATCCACTCGGCCGGGATGAGCGCGCCGGGGTCGAGCGCGAGCAGCGTCAGCAGCGCGCGCAGCCGTGCCCCGCCGACGGCGACGGGCGTGCCGCCGTCCGCCGCCCGCACCTCCAGCGGCCCCAGGATCCCGATCCGCACCCGGCGATTGTCCCTTACTCCCGGAACGCGGAACGCCCCGGCGGTTCGCGGGGAACCGCCGGGGCGCCGGGAGGGAGCGCGGGCCGGGCCGGGTCAGGCGGCCGTCTCTTTGGCCGCGCCCGTGTCGGCCGCGGTCGTGACCCTGGGGTCGTCGAGGGCGGCGAGCTGGAAGTCGGCGCGCGGCTGCTCCACGGTCGCGAGCGAGACGGTCTCGCGCTTGAGGAACAGCGCGAGCGTCCAGTCGGCGACGACGCGCAGTTTGCGGTTGAAGGTCGGGACCTTCGCGCCGTGGTAGCTGCGGTGCATGAACCACGCCGGCCAGCCCTTGACCTTGAAGCCGTAGGTCTGCGCGACGCCCTTGTGCAGGCCGAGCCCGGCGACGGCGCCGATGTTGGCGTGCACGTACGGCTTGAGCGTCTTGCCGCGCAGCGACCGGACGATGTTGTCGCCGAGCAGCTTGGCCTGCCGGACGGCGTGCTGCGCGTTCGGCGGGCAGAACATGCCCTCCTGCGTCAGGTCCGGGATGGCGGCGTTGTCGCCGGCGGTGAACGCCCGCACCAGGCCCTCGATGGTGAGGTACTCGGTGCCCTTGACGCGGCCCCGCTCGTCCAGCGGCAGGTCGCCGTGCCGGACGACGGGCGAGGGCTTGACGCCCGCGTTCCACACCAGCGTCCCGGCCGGGAAGCTGCTGCCGTCCGACAGCTCGATCTGCCCGTCGACGGCCGACTCCAGGTAGGTGTTCATCTTCACCGCGATGCCGCGGCCGCGCAGCTGCTCGGCGGTCCACTTGCCCATGTCGGGGCCGACCTCGGGCAGGATGCGGTCGGCGGCCTCGACGAGCATGAACCGCAGGTCCTGCGGGGTGACCTTGCGCATGTACTTGGTCGCGTCGCGGGTCATGTCCTCCAGCTCGGCGACCGCCTCCACGCCGGCGAACCCGCCGCCGACGAACACGAAGGTCAGCGCCTTGCGGCGCAGCTCGACGTCGTCGGTCGACTCGGCGATCTCCAGCTGCTCCAGCACGTGGTTGCGCAGGTGGATGGCCTCGCCGACGGTCTTGAGGCTGATGCCGTGCTCGGCGAGCCCCGGGATCGGCAGCAGCCGCGGCACCGCGCCGGCGGCCATGACCAGGTAGTCGTAGGAGATCCGCTCCGGGGGGCCGGACAGCGGCTGGACGATCGCCCACCCCTCGTCGTGGTTCAGCTCGGTGACGCGCGCCTTGCGCACGGTGCACTTGGGCAGCACCCGGCGGAGCGGGACGACGACGTGCCGCGGGGAGATGTTCCCGGCGGCGGCCTCGGGAAGGAACGGCTGGTACGTCATGTACGAGTTGGGGTCGACGATGGTGACCTTGACCTCGCCGCGTCTCAGCTCACGCTTGAGCTTCTTCTGCAGGCGCAGCGCGGTGTACATGCCCACATAGCCGCCACCCACGATGAGGATGTGGGGAGCGCCAGAGGTCTCCTCGGCGGTCCTGGCCATTGCGGCCCTCCAATGTCACGGTCGGCTTGTGAAGACATTCACAAGCTATCCGATGGAACGTGCCTGACACCAACGAATAACCAGGGAAGAAGTGGAGAACTTCCCGCCCGGGTAAACCTGGGGGCCGGATCGGGTGTGAAACCCGCCACTCCTTCCCAAATATTGGGATGGAACGGGTCAAAGCACGCATGACGCACGTCACAGGGATCTTTGTCGGCCGGGCCCGCGAACGGCGCCGCGAACCGCCCGTCGCACCCCCGCGAAAGCCCTATCGTTGGGGCGGACGAGGAAGGGGGCGCCGGCGGCGGGACGCGCGCGCGGCCGATGAGCGGACCGAGCCGACGGCGGCCCGGCGGCGCGCGGGCTACGATCTCGCCCGGGAGCGTATCGATGATGAGCAGAGACCGGCGTCCGATGGCGACCGCGGCGGGCGTCCTCGCCCTCGCCCTCGCCGGCGTGCTGAGCGGCTGCGGGCTGATCGGGCAGCCGCAGAACAAGAGCGCCGAACTGTCGGAGTGGTTCACCGTGACCAGCCCGGTCTTCCGCGATGGCGGCGACTTGCCCCCGCGGTACGGCTGCACGACGTACCCTGGCGGGCAGGGGAAGACCCCGCCGCTGCGGTGGTCGGGCACGCCGGCCGGGACCAGGTCGTTCGCGATCGTCATGGACGACCCGGACGCCTCGGGCGGCGCCTACGTCCACTGGGTGATCGCGGGCATCGACGGAACGGTGAACGAGATCGTGGAAGATGCCCGGCTGGACAGGACCGTCGAAGGGTTGACCACAGAGGAGAAGGCGGGCTACGCGCCGCCGTGCCCGCCCAAGGGAGAAGAGCATCGGTACCGGTTCACCATCTACGCGTTGGACGATCCGGCACCGTTCCAGAACGGCGCCGCACTGAAGGTCTCGCTCCCCGCCATCGCCGAGCACACCATCGGACGCGGGCGGATCATCGGGAACTTCGGCGGCGAGCAGGCGCGTTGACCGTGGTGCCCGCAGGCGCAGGGTCAGGGCGGACCCCTCGGGGGGCCGGAGCCGACAGGGGTGTGCGGATCGGCGAGGTTGGCCGATCGGTACGCGCCGTGTGAGGGTAAATGTGCGCGAATGGTGTGACAACGGTCATAGCGGTCGGAGAGAATCGGGCTGAGCCCCGGCGGCGGAGGCCCGCGACGATCCGGACGCTTGCGACAATCGGGACGGACCCGCGGTCCGCGCCGGCGACTCTCGCTGGGCCAAGGCATTGGGTGGTGGCATGACTTCTTACATCGTGGTCTTCGGCCTCATTGTGGTCGTGGTCCTGGTGGTCGTCCTCGTGGCCCTCGGCCTGCGGGCCAGCAGGGCGGGACGCGACGACGACGACTGGATGGACGACGAGCCGCAGCAGCCGCGCGGCCGCCGGGGAGTCCCACCGCAGGACCAGATGGGCCACGACGACTACGGCCCCGGCTACGGCGACGGGTACGACGAGGGCTACGACGGCGGCTACGACCGCGCGCCCGAGCCCGTCCCCGACCGCCGCGTCGCCGGCGGGCCGCTCGCCGCGCCCACCGCCGCCCCGTCCCCGCCGCCCCCCGCCCCGAGCGGCCAGGCGTCGGACGAGATGGAGGACGACGACTACTGGGCGACGATCACCTTCGACAAGCCCAAGTTCCCCTGGCAGCACGACCGCGACCACGAAGGCGGCCCCGAGCCCGACCTCGCCGCCGACCCGCTGAACGCGCAGGCCGCGCCGCCCGAGCAGCAGCAGATCGAGCCGCCGCAGCTGACCCAGCCGGTCTCGCTGAGCGCCGACGGCACCGTCCTCAACGGCCTCGGCGGCCCGGGCGGCCACGGCGGGCAGGGCGGCGGCACCGGCCCGCAGCAGATGCCCGCCCCCGGCGGGTTCCCCGGCGGCGCGCCGTTCGGCAGCGACCCCGGCGCGACCTCGCTCGACCCGGTCCCCGCCGACCTCGGCGGCCCGTCCTACGGCGGCCCCGGCATTCCCGACCAGCCGTCCTACGGCGGGCAGGAGCCGCAGCCCGCGTACGGCGCCGCCGACTACGGCCCGGGCGACTCCTCCTACGGCGGCCACGACCAGTACGGCGCTCCCGAGCAGCCCCCGTACGGCTCCCGCGAACCGTCCTACGGCGACTACGGCTCCGACCCGCTCGGCGGGCGCCCGGCCGCCGGCCCGCCGCCCGCCCCCCGGCAGGACTTCGACATGCCGCTCGGCCCGTCCGGCCCGCGCGGCGGCGACCCGCGGGTGTCCGACCCGCTCGGGCTGCCGCTCGGCCGTCCCGACGAGCCGGCCGGACCGCCCCCGGCCCCGCCGCTCCCGTCCTCGCCCCCGCCCTCCGCGCCGCCCGCCCCGGCCCCGGCCGCCGCGCACGCCGGCTCCGGCGGCGGGTCCGACACCGACGGCCACAAGCTCCCGACGGTGGACGAACTGCTCCAGCGCATCCAGTCCGACCGGCAGCGCTCGTCGGGCGGGCCGTCCTCGTCCGACACGGGCGGCTCCTACGGCGGCGGCTCCCTGAACGACCCGCTCGGCGACCCGCTCGGCACCGGCTCCTACGGGACGGGCGCGCCGCCCGCGAGCACCGGCAACACCGGCCCGTGGCCGTCCGGCGGGCCCTCCGGCGGACAGGGAGGCGGCTACGACTCCGGCCTCGGGTCCGGTCCGGGCTACGACTCCGGCCTCGGCGGGACGTCCGGCTACGGGCAGGGCCAGCCGCAGAACGACGGCTACCCGACCGCCCCCGCCTACGGCGAGTCCACCCGCTACGAGGACCCGCTCGGCGGCGGCCACGACTCCTACGGCGGCTCCGGCTCCGGCGGCGTCTACGGCGACTTCAGCGGCAGCAGCTACAACGGCCCCGGCGACCCGCTGGCCGCGCCGCACGACCCGGGCGCGCAGGGCGGCTACCCCGACCCGAACGCGACCCAGGCGTACGGCTCCGGCTACTACGGCGGCTCGCAGCAGCAGGGCGGCTACCCGGGCGGCCAGCAGGGCGGCCAGCAGAACGACGGCAACCACTACGGCAACCGCCAGCCCGCCGACGACTGGGAGAACTACCGCCGCTAGACGCGCACGCGCACGACCGAGGGCCCGCCGGATTCCGATCCGGCGGGCCCTCGCCGTGTCGGGGCCCGCGCGTACCGCGAAGCCGCGGTTAATCATGCTTATATACGGTGTGTGACTTCAAAGACACGCAACGTGTCCATTATGCGACGGGATCTGCTCGCGTCGTTCGTCGTCTTCCTCGTCGCGGTGCCGCTCTCGCTGGGGATCGCGGTCGCGTCCGGCGCGCCGGTCGCCGCCGGGCTGGTCGCCGCGGCCGCCGGCGGGATCGTCGCCGGGCTGCTCGGCGGCTCCCCGCTCCAGGTGAGCGGGCCCGCCGCCGGCCTCACGGTGCTCGTCGCCGAACTCGTCCAGACCTACGGGTGGCGCGCCACCTGCACGATCACCATGCTCGGCGGGCTGGTCCAGCTCGCCCTCGGCGCCGGCCGGATCGCGCGGGCCGCCCTCGCCGTCTCCCCCGCCGTCGTGCACGGCATGCTCGCCGGGGTCGGCGCCGTCATCGTCCTCGCGGAGGTGCACGTCGTCCTCGGCGGCAGCCCGCAGCAGTCCGCGGTCGCCAACCTGCGGGAGCTGCCCGGCCAGCTCGCCCGCCCCGACCTGCCGACGGCGCTGCTGGGCGGGCTGACCGTCCTGGTCCTGCTGGGCTGGTCGCGGCTGCCGCGCGGCGGCCGGCTGCGGCTGGTCCCCGGCCCGCTGCCCGCCGTCGCCGCCGCGACCGCCACCGCCTGGGCCCTCGCCCTGCCGGTGCCGCGGGTCGACCTGCCGGACTCGCCGCTCGGCGGCTGGTCGGCGCCGGTCCTGCCGCACGGGCCTCCGCTCGGGGTCGCGGGGGCGGTCGTGTCCGTCGCGCTCGTGGCCGCGGTGGCGTCCCTGCTGTGCAGTGTCGCGGTCGACCGCATCCGGCCGCCCGGGGTGCCGCCCGCCGACCTGGACCGGGAGCTGCGGGCGCAGGGCGCCGCGAACGCCGTGTCCGGCCTGCTCGGCGGTCTGCCGGTGGCGGGCGTGATCGTGCGGAGCACCGCCAACGTGGACGCCGGCGGCCGCACCCGGCTGTCCCCCGTCCTGCACGGCGTCTGGGTGCTCGTCCTCGCGCTGGCCTGCGCGCCGCTCATCGAGCGGGTCCCGCTGTCGGCGCTCGCGGCGCTGCTGATCGTGCTGGGCGTCCGGCTGACCGACCCCGCCCGCGTCCGGGACCTGCGGCACCACCGGGAGGCCCCCGCCTACTACGGCACCCTCGCCGGCGTCGTGCTGCTGGGCCTCGGCGAGGGCGTCCTGGTCGGCATCGCGATCATGGCGGTGATGGCGCTGCGGCGGCTGACGCGGCTGTCGGTCCGGACGGAGGAGCTCGTGCCCGTGCCGGGCGACGGGCCCGTCCCGCCCCGCCGGCACGTGGTCGTCGAAGGGACGTTCACCTTCCTCGGCGTCCCCCGGGTGACGCGGGCGCTGCGGGAGATCCCGGCAGGCTGCGGGGTCGATCTGGACCTCAACGTCGACTTCATGGACCACGCCGCCTTCGACGCGATCCACCAGTGGCGCATCGCGCACGAGCGCCAAGGGGGGAGGGTCGACATCGACGAGGTTCACGAGGCTTGGTATGAAAGAGCCGTGACAGGTGACATGACTCAGCCAGGCAAGGCCGCTCCGCCCGCCCGCTGGTGGGCCCCCTGGGCGAACCGGCGGCGCCGCCCCGAGGCCGAGCTCGACGCACCGGAGACCTCCCCGGCCGACGTGCTCCTGAACGGCATCCGCGAGTACCACGACAGCACGGCCCGCCTCGTCCGGCCGATCATGTCCGAGCTGGCGATGAAGCAGAAGCCGCAGCACCTGTTCATCACGTGCGTGGACTCCCGCGTCGTCCCCAACATCATCACCGCGAGCGGTCCCGGCGACCTGTTCATCAACCGGAACGTGGGGGCCCTCGTGCCCCGGCACGGCTCCCGGACGCCGGACGACTCCGTCTCCGCCACCGTCGAGTACGCCACCAACGTCCTCGACATCAAGACCATCACCATCTGCGGCCACTCCAACTGCGGCGCGATGGCGGCGCTGCTCGCGGGCGGCACCGAGGTGGAGCGCCTGACCGGCCTGTCGCGCTGGCTCCGCCACGGCAACCACAGCCTCGCGCGCTTCCTCTCCACCGACCCGGACGGCTGGGACGAGCCGCCCCTCACCCGGCTCTGCAAGATCAACGTGATGCAGCAGCTCGACAACCTGCTGACCTATCCGTGGCTGCAGGAGCGGGTCGAGTCCGGCGAGATCGAGCTGGTCGGCCTCTACCTGGACATCTCGACCGCGACGGTCGAGGTCCTCGACCGCGCCAACGGGACGTTCGCCCGCGTCCCGGACGAGGTCCCGAACACCCGCACCCTCACCTGAGGGGTGCGGGCCGTCCCCCCGCCCGGACGACCCGCACGCCCCGGCGCCGACCGCGGACCCCGGTGCGGGGTCGGCGCCCATTCCCCGTGTCCCGGCGGATCGGCGACCCCCGATCCGCCGGAGCCGGGTCAGCGGCCCACCAGCTCCTCGTCATGCCGGTAGTCCCGCACGTACATTCCCGTCACGCGGCGCGCGCGGCGCGCGCCGCGGTCCTGCGCCGGCAGGAACAGCGCGTCGCGCCGGCTGGCGCGCGAGAAGTCCCAGAGGTACACGAGGCCGGCCAGCAGCCCGACCACCGCGAGGGCCACGAACACGATGATGAACATCGGCGCTCCTTTCCCACGGGGCCCGGCACCCCGGCCCCGCCGCCGTCACCGATCAAGGCGATCAGCTCTTACTCAGGACGGTAGGCGCCCGGTCGCGCCCCTTCTGTGTCCGGTGACCCGCTACCGAAGAGTCGCGTGACTCAAGAGACTTCGTCACCCGCGATCCAGGACATAGGATGTCCGACGTCCAGACTGGGAGGCTCCTGATGACCGACGGAACCGGCTTCGACCCCGACATCGCCGAGTGGCTCCGGCAGCGCGCCCTGGATCCGACGGCCGCCGACGCGTCCGTCGAGGGCGCCCGCATCCACTCCCGCGCCGTCAACGAGCGGTCGCGCGCACTCCTCGCGGATCCGCCGGTCCCCGCCGCGGAGCACGACATCGTCCTGGCGACGGCCGCAGGTCCGGTGCCCGCCCGCGTGACCGAGCCCGCGACCCGGTTCACCGACGCCACGGTCATGTTCTTCCACGGCGGCGGCTGGATCGCCGGGGACCTCGGCACCCACCTGCAGCACATGCGGCGGCTCGCCGTGGAGACCGGTTCGACCGTCGTCGGCGTCGACTACCGGCTGGCGCCCGAGCACCCGTATCCGGCGGCGTTCGACGACTGCCTGGCCGCGACGCTGCACGTCGCCGAAGCCTCCGCCGGACTGCTCGCCGTCGCCGGCGACAGCGCGGGCGGGCAACTGGCCGCGTCCGTCGCCCTCGCCTGCCGCGACCGGGGGGTGCCGCTGGCGGCGCAGCTGCTCGTCGTCCCGGTCACCGACGTCACCGGCGGCTACGCGGACCCCGGAGTGAACGGCCGCCACCCGTCACGGCGCGAGCGGGAGGAGGGCTACGGGCTCACGCTCGCGGGCATGCGCCGGTTCTCCGAGCTCTACGCCCCGCCCGGCCGCGGGGACGACTGGCGGGTGTCGCCGCTGCGCGCGGCCGATCTCGCCGGCGTCGCGCCGGCGGCCGTCCACACGGCGGGGTTCGATCCGCTGCGGGACGAGGGCAACGCCTACGCGGCCGCCCTGCGTTCGGCCGGCGTCCCGGTGATCCACCGCGAATGGCCCACGCTCAACCACGGCTTCTTCGGGCTCGGCGGCGTCTCCGCGACCGCGGAGCGCGCGGCACGGCAGGCCGCCGCCGACCTGCGCGGGCTGCTCACCACCGGTCAGGACGCCACGGCCGCCGCGAACCGCGAAGTGATCCACTGAGGGTCGGTGATCGCGGTGCCGACCACGACGCAGGTCGCGCCCGCCTCGATCGCCGAGGCCGCCGCCGCGGGCGAGTGGTAGCGGCCCTCGGCGACGATCAGCGCGTCCGGGAGGGCGTGCCGCAACGCGCGGACGAGCTCGACGTCGGGCCCGTCAGGGGCCGGGCCGGGGCCGGTGTAGCCGGCGAGCGTGGTGGCGATCGCGTCGGCTCCCGCCTCGGACGCCGCGATGCCCTCGTCCAGTGCCGACACGTCCGCCATGAACAGCGCCCCGGCATCGTGGACGGCCTCGATCGAAGCCGTGAGCGGACGGCCGTCCGGGCGCGGGCGGAACGTGGCGTCGGCGGCGACGACCTGCGCGCCGGCCGCCGCGACGGCGCGGGCCGCCTCCAGCGTGGGGGTGATGAACACCCCGCCCGTCCCGTCCTTGGTGAGGCCGATGACGGGAACGTCCACGGCGGCGGCGACGGCCGCCACGTCCGGGACGCCGCCGACCCCGCCGCAGCGGATCGCGGCGGCGCCCCCGCCGACGGCGGCGCGGGCCATCCTGACGAGGGCGGCGGTGTCGCGCAGCGGATGCCCCTCCCCCGCCTGGCAGGACACGATCAGCCGTCCGGCGACGGCCGCGGCGAACGATTCGGGGGTCATCGGGTGCCTCCCTGCGGTCGGAGGGTCATCGCGAGACGGGCGGCGCCGACGAGCGGCGCGTCCGTGCCCAGGCGGGCGGGGACGATCGGCGTCGCGCGCAGCGGCGGCAGCGCCTCCGCCCGGAACGCGGCGGTGACCGCGTCCAGGAACGGCGCGCCGATCTGCGCGACGCCGCCGCCGATCACGACGGCGTCCGGATCGAGGACGGCGAGAAGCCCCGCCAGCGCCCGGCCCAGTACGGACCCGGCGTGCGGCGCATCCCCGGCGGCCTCGATGGCCGGGCCGGAGACGACGGCCTCCAGGTGGTCCCGCCGCCCGCAGCCGCACGGCACCGGCCCCCGTTCGGGAACGAGCAGGTGCGCGATCTCCCCGGCGGTGCCGTGGGCTCCGTGTTCGAGGCGCCCGCCCGTGGTCAGCGCGCCGCCGACCCCCGTGCCGACGGAGACGTGCAGCACCCGGTGATGTCCGGCCCCGGCCCCGTCGCGGGCCTCGCCGTAGGCCATGGCCCGGACGTCGTTCACCACGGCGACGGGCAGCCCCGTCCGCTCGGCCAGCGCGTCCCGGACGGGCGTCCCGGCCCAGCCGGGCAGGACCTCGGTGGCGGACACGACGCGCCCGGTCTCCTGGTCGATGACCCCGGGCGCGCCGACGCCGAGCGCCCGCACGGGTGCGTCGCCGGCCTCGGCCAGCAGCCGGGCCGCCGCGGCGACGACGCCGTCCCCGCCCGTGCGGGGCGTCGCCGCGCGCCCACGCCATTGGACCGTTCCGTCCGCGTCGACCAGCGCCGCGGCGATCTTCGTCCCCCCGATGTCGAGCGCCGCGAACACCTCCCGCCCGTCCCCCGTCACGCCCGCCACCGCGCCCCCGCCCACCGCACGGTCGCACCCGGCAACGGCGCCACACCCGGCGGTCGGGTCGCACCCGGCGGTTGAGTCGCACCCGGCAGTTGGGGCGCGGGCGGTGGTTGGGGCGCGGGGGGCGGTGGGGGGTTTCTAAGGGCGGTCATAGGAGGCCCGCGGCGGTCAGGCGGGATCGGACGTGGGCGGTCTCCGCCTCGTCCAGGGGGATCTGGGGCGGGGCGGTCGTCGGGTGGTCGATGACGCCCAGCAGGTGCAGGGCGGTCTTGAAGGAGCCCAGCGCGGACGAGCCGCGGCCCATGCGGGCGGGGGCGCCCGCGTTGACGATGTCGAACAGGCGCAGCAGCCGTTCCTGCTCGGCGCGGGCCTCGGCCCAGCGCCCGTCCCGGCACAGCCGGTGCAGCCGGACGTAGCCGGCGGGGTCGACGTTGCCGAGGCCCGGGACGACGCCGTGCACGCCCATCGCGAACGCCGCGTCCACCGTCAGTTCGGCGCCGGTCAGCACGCTGAAGCCGGACGTGTCGGCGTCGCGGAGGGCGAGCATCAGGGTGCGCATGGCGCCGTCGTCGCCGCTGGAGTCCTTCACGCCGGCCAGCACGCCCTCGGCCGCGAGCCGCAGCAGCATGCCGCCGTCCAGCTTGGAGTGCACCGAGACCGGCAGGTCGTAGGCGTAGACGGGGACCGGGACGGCGGCGGCGACCTCGCGCAGGTGGGTTTCGATCTCGGCCGGGTGGGTGCGGGTGTAGAACGGCGCGGTCGCGACCACGCCGTCGCAGCCGACCTCCGCCGCGACCCGCGCGTGCTCGATGACCCGCAGCGTGGTCATGTCGATGGCCCCGCCGAGGACGGGCACCTGCCCGGCGACGTGCTTGACGACGGTCTCCAGCACGGTGCGCCGGTGCGCGTCCGGCAGGAACGCGACCTCGCTGGTGGAGCCGAGCACGAAGAGCCCGTCCACGCCGGCGCCGACGAGATGGTCGACGAGCCGTTCGAGGGACGGGACGTCCACCTCCAGTCCGGGGGTCAGCGGCGTGCAGACGGGAGGCACGACCCCGGTGAGGGGGCCGGTGGGAGCGGGGGTCACGGAATCTCCTGGGAAACGGTGGACAGGGCGAGGTCGGACGGGCCGGTGACGGGGTGCAGGCACCGGTACCGGTGCCCGCCGTCGTGCCCGGCGCCGGTGTCGAAGGCGGGCAGGGCGTCGCCGCATTCGGCGGTCGCGCGCCAGCAGCGGGTCCGGAACGGGCAGCCGCTCGGCGGGTGGACGGCGGACGGGACGGGCCCGTCCAGCCGGATCGGCTCCATCGGGTCGAGCAGGCTCGGCGTCGCCGACAGCAGCGCCCGCGTGTACGGGTGGCGGGTGTCGCCGCGCGCCACCACGGCGGCCGGGGCCTCCTCGACGATCCGGCCGAGGTACATGGTGACGACCCGGTCGGACATGCGCCGCACGGTCTGGATGTCGTGCGAGACGAACACCATCGACAGCCCGAGCCGGTCCTTCAGATCGAGCAGCAGGTTGAGGATCTGCGCCCGGACGGACACGTCGAGGGCGGAGGTCGGCTCGTCCGCGACGAGCAGCGCCGGTTCCAGCGCGAGCGCGCGGGCGATCGCGACGCGCTGCCGCTGGCCGCCCGACAGCTGGCCGGGCAGCGCGGCGGCGAGCTGCGGCGGCAGCCCGACCAGCGACATCAGCTCGCGGACGCGGGCGTCCCGCTCGTCCGGGGTGCCGCGGCGGTGCACGTCGAGGGGATCGCGCAGGATCGCCCGGACGGGCAGCCGCCGGTTGAGCGCGGTCGCCGGGTCCTGGAAGACCATCCCGACGGACGCGCCGAGCCGGGTCGCGCGGTCGCGGCGGCGCAGCGCGCCGAGGTCGCCGCCCTCGAACAGGACGGTGCCGGACGTGGGCCGGGTCAGCCCGACGAGCACCTTCGCGAGCGTGGACTTGCCGCACCCGGACTCGCCGACGATCCCGACCGTCTCGCCGCGCCCGATCGCGAGGTCGGCGCCGGTCAGCGCGTGCACGGCGGCGCGGCGGAACGGGTTCCCGCCGCGGACGGGCAGCCGGACGTGCACGTCGCGCAGCTCCATGATCGGTGTGCTCATCGCGGCTCTCCCGCCTTGGCCGGGACGTCCGCGGCCGCGTCGATCGGGTGGTGGCAGGCGAACGCGTGCCGGTGCGGGTCTCCGGACGCCTCCGGGCGGGTCGCCGCGCACAGGTCCGTCGCGGCGGCGCACCGGTCGGCGAACCGGCAGCCGGCCGGGAACCGCGCGGGCGACGGGACGACGCCCGGGATCTGCACGGGGCGCCCTTCGGCGGCCTCCAGCGACAGCACCGCGCCGAGCAGCCCCCGCGCGTAGTGGTGCCGCGACGAGGCCACCAGTTCGGGCGTGACGCCCGCCTCGGCGACCTGCCCGCCGTACATGACCACGACCCGGTCGGTGACGTCGGCGACGAGCGCCAGGTCGTGCGAGACGAGGATCAGCGCGAAGCCGAGCTCCGCGCGCAGCCGCAGCAGCAGCCGCATGACCGCGGCCTGGACGGTGACGTCGAGGGCGGTGGTCGGCTCGTCGGCGACGACGAGCCGCGGGTCCCGCGACAGCGCCATCGCGATCAGCACCCGCTGCCGCTGCCCGCCGGACAGCTCGTGCGGGTAGGCGCGCAGCGTCCGGTCCGGGTCGAGGCCGACGAGGTCGAGCAGCTCGGCGGGGGTGCGGGTGCCGCCGCGCCGGGTGAGCTGGCGGAGCTGGGCGCGGATCGTCATCGCCGGGTTCAGCGACGACAGCGCGTCCTGGTAGATCATCGCCATGTCGTGCCCGAGCAGCCGGCGGCGCTCGCGGGCGGGCATGGTGCGCAGGTCGCGGCCGTCGAACAGCAGCCGGCCGCCGATCCGCGCGCCGCGCGGCTCCAGCCCCATGACCGCGAGGCTGGTGAGGCTCTTGCCGCAGCCGCTCTCGCCGACCAGGCCGACGACCTCGCCGGGGCGGACGTCCAGCGACACCCGGTCGACCACGTTCAGGTCGCCGTACCGGCCGGGGAACCCGATGGTGAGGTCCTCGACGCGGAGCAGCGGTTCGCCCTCGGGGAGGGGCCGGGCGCGGTCGGCGAGCCGCCGTCCCGCCTCCCGCAGGTCGTCGGCGCCGTCCAGCGCGGCGGCCGCCGGACGCTCCCCGGGCCCGGCGTCGGCCTCGGCCTCGGCCTCGGTGTCGGTGCGGGCGGCGGGCGCGGCCCACGCGTCCGACACCCCCTCGGACAGGACGTTCAGCACCAGCACCGTGACCAGGATGAACAGGCCGGGGAAGAACGTCGCCCACCAGCCGCCCGCCAGCACCAGCGACTTGCCGTAGGCGATGACGCTGCCCCACGACGGGTCCGGGTCCTGGACGCCCGCGCCGATGAACGACAGGCTCGCCTCGAACACGATGGCGTTCGCGACGACGATCGTGCAGAACACCAGGATCGGCGCCGCGCAGTTGACCACGACGTGCCGGCGCAGGATGTGCCCGCGCCCCGCGCCGATGACCCGCTCCGCCGCGACGTAGTCCTCGCCGTACTGCGCCAGCACGTTCGCCCGCACCACCCGCGCGATCTGCGGGACGTACAGGAACGCGATCGTGAAGATCAGCACGGGCAGGCTCTTGCCGAACACGGTGACGAGCACGGCGGCGAGCGCGACCGCCGGGAACGCCATGATCACGTCCAGGCAGCGCATGACGACCTCGTCCACGACGCGGTGCGCGGTCGCGGCGAGCGAGCCGAGCAGCGCCCCGGCGGCGAGCGCGAGCAGCGTCGCGCCGAGGCCGATCGCCAGGGACCAGCGCGCCCCGTACAGGACGCGGGCGAACACGTCCCGGCCGACCCGGTCGGTGCCGAACCAGTGCTCGCCGGACGGCGCCTGGCTCGCGATGCCGGTGGTCAGCGGATCGTGCCGGGCGATCAGCGGCGCGGCGAGCGCGGCCACGGCGATCACCAGCAGCACGCCCAGCGCGATCCGGGACGCGGGCCGCAGCCGCCGCAACGCGGTCTTCATCGGGTGGCTCCCCTCAGCCGCGGGTTGGCGAACAGGTACAGGACGTCCACGAGCAGGTTCACCACCAGGAACGTCAGCGCGATGCCGAGCACCACGCCCTGGACGAGCGCCGGGTCGCCGGCCGTGACGCCCTGCATGATCAGGGTGCCGAGGCCGGGCAGCCCGAAGATCGCCTCGACCACGACGGCGCCGCTCAGCAGGTAGCCGATCTGCAGGCCGAGCACGGTCAGCGGGGTGATCAGCGCGTTGCGCAGCACGTTGCGCCCGACCACGACCACGCGCGGCAGACCCCCGCCGACGGCGGTGCGCACGTAGTCGCGGTCGAGCTCCTCGACCATCGCCGTGCGCACCACCCGGGCGAGCAGCGACCCCACCGGGAACGCGATCGCGATCGCGGGCAGGGCGAGGCTGCGCAGCCAGCCGCCCACCGAGTCGGCCGGGTTGACGTATCCGCCCGTCGGGAACCAGCCGAGCCGCAGCGCGAACCACTGGATCAGCAGGATCCCGAGCCAGAACGACGGCATCGCGACGCCCGCCATGGACACCACCCGGATGGCCTGGTCCGGCCACCGGTCCCGGAACAGCGCCGCCGTCACGCCGAGGACCACCGCGAACAGCGCCCCGAGCAGCACCGCGAAGACGGTGAGCTGCAGCGTGAGCGGGAAGGCCGTGCCGATCGCGTCCGTCACGGACCGGCTCGGCGGCGCGGTCACCCCGAGGTCGCCCCGCACCAGGTCGCCGAGGAACCGGACGTACCGGACGGGCAGCGGGTCGTCGAGCCCGTGCTCGACCGAGTACGCGTGCCGGGCCTCCGGGGTGGCGCCCTCGCCGAGCGCGTTGTAGGCGGGGTCGTTCGGTGAGAAGCGCAGGACGACGAAGACGAACAGCGTGATCCCCAGCACCATCGGCACGAGGGTCAGCAGCCGTCCCGCCGTCATGCGCAGGATCGTTGCCATGGGCGGCGTCCGTTCTGTCGGGCGGGTCTTCCGGAGTGGACGTCAGGCGCGGCCGACGTCCAGGAACGACAGGCCCGTCGTCGCGATGGGCTTGAACCCGGGCAGCCCTTCGCGGTCCCACCCGGTGACGAGCTTGCGGTGGAAGATCGGGTACAGCGCGGCCTGCTCGGCGACGATGTCGATGGCCTGCTTCCACAGCCCGCGGCGGGCGGCCTCGTCGGTCTCGCGCGCGGCCTCGTCCAGCAGGCCGACGACCTTCTTCGCCTCGGCGGTGCCGGAGTTGTAGCTGCGGTGCTCCGGCCACGTCCCGACGTAGAACCAGCGCATCAGCAGGTCGCAGTCGTTGCCGAACACCGACGGGTCGCCCGGCGCGGCCATCACCTGGTACTTGCCGGTGTCGATGCGGTTGGAGTACTGCCCGCCGGACTGGCCGACGTTGAGCGTCGTGGACACCCCGATCGCGTCCCAGCTCTGCTTGATCAGCGGGGCGCAGTCCTTGACGAAGTCGGTGTCGGTGGTGACCAGCTCGACCTTCAGGCCGCTGACGCCGGCGTCCGACAGCAGCTTCTTGGCCTTCGCCGCGTCGTACCCGTAGACCGTGGACGCCTTGACGTAGTCGGGGTGCCCGGCCGGCAGGAAGCTGGTCGCCGCGGCGGCGTTGCCGAGCATCGCCGTCTCGATCAGCTTGTCGGTGTCCAGCGCGTAGTGCAGCGCCTGCCGGACGCGCACGTCGTCGAACGGCTTCACCTTGCAGTTGAACATCATGAACAGCAGCCCGAAACTCTGCACGGACTGGACGGCCTTGGCCTTCGACAGCGCGTCGGCGTTCAGGTACGGGACGGCCTCGATCGCCTGGACGCGGCCCGACTGCAGCGCGGTCACGCGGGTGGACGGCTCGGCCAGCAGCAGCCAGGTCATCTTCGCGACCTTCGCGGGACGGGGGCCGTTGTAGCCGTCGGACTTGGCGAACGACAGCCCGTCGGTGGCGCTCGCGGACGCCAGCCTGTAGGGCCCCGAGCCGACCGGCAGCGAGTCGAACTTCTTCGGGTCGGCCTCGACGATCTTCTTCGGCACGACCTTGACCACGGCCAGCCGCTCGGCGAACAGCGCGAACGGGTACTTGAGCTTGAACTCGACCGTGCTCGCGTCGACCTTCTTCACCCCGTCCAGGAACGGGAGGAACTGGATGAACAGCGAGGCGTTCTTCTCGTCCAGGACCCGCTCGAAGCTGAACACGACGTCGTCGGCCGTGACGGCGGAACCGTCGTGGAACTTGGCGCCGTCCCGCAGCGCGACCCGGTAGGTGGTGTCGTCCACCTTCTCGGGGTCGGCCTTGGCGAGCGCGTTGTACGGCTGCCGGGTCACCGGGTCGAGGTCGACCAGGGACTCCAGCACGTGCAGGTTGGCGGCCACGGCGACGGCGCTGGAGGCCGTCATCGGGTCGAAGCCGCCCGACAGGGCGTAGGCGAGGGCGGCCTGGATGGTGTCCTTGGATCCGCCGGATCCGCCGGACCCGGTGGACGAGGGGCCGCCGCACGCGGCCAGGCCGGCGCTGATCGTCGCGGCCGCGCCGAGCAGTCCGGTGTAGCGCAGGAACTCGCGGCGGTGCAGGCCGGCTCCGGGCTGGAGATCGGTCACGTCGTCTCCTGAGTGAGGGGGGTGGGGGCTTCCTCGCAGGTGGCGAGGGAGGTAGGACATCCAACGTCGTTCGTCGGTGTACGGTAGGCCCCGGCACCGGCAAGGTCAAGTGCCGGACGCGGACGAATGGGGGAAGGCGATGACCGCAGCTCGGACCCGGGGCCGTGCGACGCGCGGCCGCAGCAGCCGGACCGAGGAGGTGCAGCAGCGGATCAAGCAGCTGATCCTGGAGCGCGGCCTCGCCGTCGGCGACCCGATGCCCACCGAGTTCGAGCTGGTGGACGAGCTGGACGTCAGCCGCAACTCGCTGCGCGAGGCCCTCAAGGCGCTGCAGGCCGTCGGCATCGTCGAGATCAGGCACGGCTTCGGCATGTACGTCGGCAGCATGTCGCTCGGCGCCCTCGTCGACGAGCTGACCTTCCACGCCCGCATCTCCAAGGCCCAGGGCCGCGACGACCTGGTCCACCTCGTGGACGTCCGCGAGGTCCTCGAACGCGGCCTCGTCGAGCAGGTCATCGACCGCGGCCTCGCCGCCGGCAACGCCGACCTCGACGAGATCATGCGCCGCATGGAGGAGGAGGCCACCGCCGGTTTCGTCACCCCGGAGACCGACCGCCTCTTCCACGAACTGCTCTACAGGCCGCTCGCCAACCCGATCGTCAACCAGCTCCTCGCCGCGTTCTGGGACGTCTACCGGACCCTGCAGCACGACCTGGCCCCCGTCCAGCAGGAGGCCGCCGACGTCGCCCAGCGCCACCGCGACATCTACGAGGCCCTCCGCGGCGCCGACAAGACGGCCGCGAGGACGGCGATGGCCGCCCACTTCCGCGGCATCCGCGACCGGCTCGACCAGGCGAACTGAGGGGGTTGACGGCTCCGCCGCCCCGGTCTAGCTTCCCCTCCTGAAGGACATCCCACATCCCATGTCCTACGAGAGGGTTGAGGCCATGCCCCCGTCCCCCCGCTTCGCCGCGGGCCTGACCGCCGCGCTCACCGTCCTCGCGTCCGCCGCCGCCCCGCCCGCCCACGCCGCCGCCCAATCAGCCGCGGTGACCACCGACTGCACGTCCAGCCGCATCCAGGAGACCGTCGTCAACCGGACCTCCGGGGCCACCACCTTCACCCTGGCCTGGCCCGGCGTCGGCACCTGGACCGCCCGGGTCGCCGCCGGCGACAGCGCCCACTTCCACTTCACCAGGCCGTCCGGCACCGCCTACACGTTCCGCACCACGACCCCCGAGGGCTTCGACCAGACCGACAGCGGCACACTCGACTGCTCGAACGCGCTCAGCGTCCGCGCCGCCATGGACTGCGGCAGCCCGCACCGGCTGCGCCTCATCCTGACCAACGACTCCCCCGCGTCCCGCACCTTCACGGTCGCCTGGCCGGGCCGCCCCTACTCCCCCTGGACCGTCACCGTCCCCGCGGGCTCGGGCCACGACGGCCTCTACTGGACGGTCCCGGACGGCACGCCGTACACCTTCAACGTCACCTCGGGCTCCTGGAGCGACACGGTCTCCGGCACGTCCGGCTGCGGCCTGGGTTCCGGCAAGCCAGGAATGAACGCCCAGACCGTCCTGACAACCTCCACCGTCATCGACGGCCTGGGCAAAGCAGCGAAATCCGTCCGCATCCCGGCCCTCGCCGTCTCCAACAGCGGCACGGTCATCGCCACGATGGACGCCCGCGTGGACGGCAGCTACGACCTCGGCGGCGGCACCAACAACATCCAGATAGCGATGACCCGCAGCACCGACGGCGGCGCCACCTTCTCCACCCCGAAGATCATCGCGAAGGCCCCCACCACCTCCGAGGGCTACGGCGACCCGAGCCTCCTGGTCGACCGCGCCACCGGCACGATCTTCTGCTTCTTCACCTACGCCCCCAAGCCCGGCGTCGGCTACTGGGGCTCCACCGCCGGCGACACCTCGGCGACCTCCACCACCAACACCCACATCCGCTACATCACCTCGACCGACGACGGCGCCACCTGGAGCACCCCGGTCGACCTCAACCCGCACGTCCGCAAGCCGACCTGGGCGGGCATGTTCGCCTCCTCAGGCCACGGAATCCAACTGAACTCCGGCCGGCTGGTCCAGCCGATCGTCTACCGCGACTCCTCCGGCGACCACGCGTCCAACATCTACTCCGACGACCACGGCGCCACCTGGCACAACGGCACGACCGCCGGCACCGGCGTCAACGAGAGCAAGGCAATCCAGCGCAGCACCGGCCGCGTAGCCCAGAACATGCGCGCCAATTCCGGCGCCAACCGCTGGTACGCCACCGCTCCCGACGTCACCTCGCCCTTCGGAACGTCCTGGAACAGCGGCCTGATAGACCCGGGCTGCAACGGCGACGAGATCTCCTACCTGTATCCCACCCCGGGCAACCCGTCCCTGACCAACATCGCCCTGCACAGCAACAACGCCGCAACGTCCCGCACAGACCTGACCGTCCGCGTAAGCCGAGACGACGGCGCAAGCTGGCCCCACGAGGCCCTCATCAAGCCCGGCGCCGCCGGCTACTCCACCATGGCCGTCCTACCGAACGGCTCAATCGGCACCCTCTACGAAATAGGCGACACGGGCGGCATAGTCTTCACCCGCACCACCCTCCCCTGGCTCGAATCCTGACCCCAGCGAGGGCCGGCCCACCCCCGGCCCTCGCCCAGCCACTCCTTGAACCCACAGGCGAGGGGGCGGACGAGTCGGCCTGTAAGCCGGGTTTTGTGGGCCGCCGTCCCTTGCGGGGCGGCGGGTGACGGCCATCCATCTCGGACCGCCGTTGCCGGCGGCCTCCAGCGGTCTACCCGCAGGCTCGGGCGGGCCGCCCTCGGGCACCTGCGCGGGGCCTCTTGCGGGGCCCCTTCTTGACCTTGCTCCGGGTGGGGTTTACCGAGCCGCCCACGTCACCGTGGGCGCTGGTGAGCTCTTACCTCACCGTTTCACCCTTACCACCGCGCGAGGCGGTGGCGGTTTGCTTTCTGTGGCACTGTCCCGCGGGTCACCCCGGGTCGGCGTTACCGACCACCCTGCCCTGTGGAGCCCGGACTTTCCTCGACGGGGATCGCTCCCCGACGCGGCCGTCCGGCCGGCTCGTCCGCCGTACGTCAAGGTTAGCGGGTGCGTGAGGCGCTCCCGCACTCCTGCCCTAGGGGAGGTTGGTCAGGGCCTCGTCCAGGCGGGACTGCGGGAGGGCGTGGTCCTGCATCTGGCCGGAGAGGAAGCGGTCGTAGGCGGCCATGTCCAGGTGGCCGTGGCCGCAAAGGGCGGTGAGGATGACCTTGGGTTCGCCGGTCTCGGCGCAGCGGCGGGCCTCGGCGATGGCGGCGGCGAGGGCGTGGGTGGGTTCGGGGGCCGGGACGATGCCCTCCGTGCGGGCGAACAGGACGCCCGCTTCGAAGCATTCGCGCTGGTGTTTGGCCTCCGCCTCGAAGAGGCCCAGGTCGTACATGTGGGAGAGCAGGGGCGCCATGCCGTGGTAGCGGAGACCGCCGGCGTGGATGGGGTCGGGGACGAAGTCGTGACCCAGGGTGTGCATCTTGAGGAGTGGCGTGAACCCGGCGGTGTCGCCGAAGTCGTAGGCGTAGCGGCCCCGGGTGAAGGACGGGCAGGCGGCCGGTTCCACGGCCCGGATCGCGGGGTTCATGCGGCCCTGCAGCTTCTCGCGGAGGAACGGGAAGAACAGGCCGGCGAAATTGGAGCCGCCGCCGGTGCAGCCGACGATCAGGTCCGGGGTGTCGCCGGCCAGGGCCAGTTGTTCGAGCGCTTCTTCACCGATCACCGTCTGGTGCAGCAGGACGTGGTTCAGGACGCTGCCGAGGGCGTAGCGGGTGTCGTCGGGCGCGGCCGACTCGACCGCTTCGGAGATCGCCATCCCCAGGGAGCCGGGCGAGTCCGGGTCGTCCGCGAGGATCTTGGCGCCGGACGAGGTGAGCGGTGAGGGGCTCGCGTGCACCTTGGCGCCGTACAACTCCATCATCGAGCGGCGGTACGGCTTCTGGTCGTAGGAGGCGCGCACCATCCAGATCTCGCAGTCGAGCGCGAACTGCGCGCAGGCGAAGGCGAGGGCGCTCCCCCACTGGCCGGCGCCCGTCTCGGTGGTCAGCCTCCGTATGCCCTGGCGCGCGTTGTAGTACGCCTGGGGCACCGCCGTGTTCGGCTTGTGCGAGCCCACCGGGGAGACGCCCTCGTACTTGACGTAGATCCGGGCGGGCGTGCCGAGGGCGCGTTCCAGGCGGTGCGCCCGGATCAGGGGCGTCGGACGCCAGAGGCGGTAGACCTCGCGGACCTCTTCGGGGATGTCGATGTAGCGGTCGCCGCTGACCTCCTGGGCGATGAGGTCCATGGGGAACAGCGGGGCCAGGTCGTCCGGGCCGACCGGTTCGCGGGTCTCCGGGTGCAGCGGCGGGGGCGGGGGCGCGGGCAGGTCCGGGACGACGTTGTACCAGCGATTCGGGAGCTTCGACTCGTCCAGCAGGATCTTGGTGGTCACGGTCCCTCCCCAGGTCACCTATGGGGAGGGTAAGCGTCCGTGGGTCAAGAGGGAAGGTGGTGGACGTCGTTGAAGCCGCGCAGCGTCGCGGGGCCGTCGGCGTACCAGTCGATGGACGACAGCGCCGCCACGTCCAGGTGCATCCGGTAGAGGGACGACATGGGCGCGCCCAGGGCGTCCTTGATCAGAAGCTTGATCGGCGTCACGTGCGACACCACCAGGACCGTCTGCTCGCGGTAGCGGACCTTGAGCTTGTCCAGGGACGTGCGGACGCGCCGCGACACCTGGGCGAAGCTCTCCCCGCCCGGCGGTGCGGACTCGGGGTCGGCGAGCCAGGACTTCATCTCGGCGGGCCAGCCCTTGCCCGCTTCGGCGAACGTGAGGCCCTCCCACTCGCCGAAGTCCGTTTCGCGGAAGCCGTCCTCGACCCGGACGTCCAGGCCGGTGACGGCGGCGACCTCGGCGGCCGTGTCGCGGCAGCGGACGAGGGGCGAGGTGACGATCGCGTCGATCCCGCGGTCCTTGAGGGCGAGGGCGGCGGCGCGGGCCTGGGCGACGCCGGCCGGGGTGAGCGGGATGTCGCCGATCCCGGCGAAGCGCTTCTCGATCGACAGGGGCGTCTCGCCGTGGCGCAGCAGGACCGTGGTCATCGGGGCGGACGACGGCGGGCGCGGCGGCGGTTCCGGCTCGCCCGGCGCCTCCTCGACCTTGCGGGTCCAGTGCTCGCCGCGCGCGGCGGCGTCCATCGCCTCGTTGGCGAGCCGGTCGGCGTGCGCGTTCCGGTTGCGCGGGATCCAGCCGTAGGTCACCGAGCCCAGCCCGGACGCGAGCTCCCGCGCCTCCAGCGCCAGCGGGATCATGTCCGGGTGCTTGATCTTCCAGCGGCCGGACATCTGCTCCACGACGAGCTTGGAGTCCATCCGGACCTCGACGCGGGCGGACGGGTCGATCCCGGCGGCGGCCGTCAGCCCGGCGATCAGCCCGCGGTACTCGGCCACGTTGTTGGTGGCGTGCCCGATCGACTCGGCGACCTCGGCGAGGACCTCGCCGGTCAGCGCGTCCCGGACGAGGGCCCCGTACCCGGCGGGACCGGGGTTGCCGCGCGAGCCCCCGTCCGCCTCGACGACCAGCTTCCGAGAACTCGCGCCCGTGCGCCCACGCCCCCCGGCGGCTGCGCTCACAGGCCCGACTCGGGCGTGCGGACGAGGATGCGCCGGCACTCCTCGCAGCGGATCACCTCGTCCTCGGCGGCGGCCCGGATGTTGTTCAGGTCGACGGTGTTGAGGGCCAGGTGGCAGCCCTGGCACGCGCCCCGGAACAGCTTCGCCGCGCCGACGCCGCCGAACTGGCCGCGCAGCTTCTCGTAGAGGGCGAGCAGGTCGTCCGGGACGTCCTTGGCGACGGCGGTGCGGGCGGTGCTGGTCGTCCCCGCCTCCTCGTCGATCTCCCGCTGGAGGGTGTCGCGGCGCTCGGTGAGCCCGGCCAGCTCCTCCCGCGCGGCGGACTGGTCGGCGCGCAGCGCGGCGACCCGGCCCTCGGCCTCCTCCGTCCGCTCCATGATCTCCAGCACGACCTCCTCCAGGTCGGACTGGCGGCGCTGCAGCGACTCGATCTCCGCCTGGAGGCTGGACAGGTCCTTCGCGGACGTCACCTGCCCGGAGTCGAGCCGCTTCTGGTCGCGGTCGGAGCGGGTGCGGACCTGGTCGACGTCCTGCTCGGCCTTCTTCTGCTCCCGCTGGAGGTCGCCGACCGCGGTCTCGGCCGCCACGATCGCGTCGCGCAGCTCGGTGAGGCGTCCCTCCAGCCGTTCGATCTCCGCCAGCTCGGGCAGCGTGCGGCGGCGGTGCGCCAGCCGGTCCAGCGAGCTGTCGAGGTCCTGCAGGTCGATCAGGCGAAGCTGGGCTTGCGGTGCGGCTTTCACAATGCTCCTTCTGCGTGAAGGCGCCACGCGTCGGTGACGAGCGTGGACACCCGGGTCTCCAACTTGCCCGCTTCCGGCGAGGACGCGGCCAGCCGGCGCTCGGCGTCGGCCAGCCACGGCCATTCGGTCGCCCAGTGCGAGGCGTCCACCAGGGCGGGTCCGCCGTGCTCGGCGAACTCCGACGCGGGGTGGTGCCGCAGGTCGGCGGTGAGGTAGGCGTCGACACCGGCGGCGCGCGCGGTGTCGAGGAGGGAGTCGCCGGCGCCGCCGCAGACCGCGACGGTGCGGACGAGCGCCTCGGGGTCCCCGGCGGCCCGGACGCCCCAGGCCGTGGACGGCAGCCCGGCGGCGGCCCGCTCGGTGAACTCCCGCAGCGTGACCGGCGCGTCCAGCTCCCCGATCCGGCCGAGCCCGCGGCGCGGGTCGTCGGCGGCGGGGACCATCGGACGCAGCTCGCCGGTGAGGCCGACCGCCCGCGCCAGGGCGTCCGAGACGCCGGGATCGGCCCGGTCGGCGTTGGTGTGCGCGGTGTGCAGCGCGATCCCGTTCGTGATCATCCGGTGGATCAGCCGCCCCTTCGGCGTGGTGGCGGCGACCGAGTGCACCCCGCGCAGCAGCAGCGGATGGTGCGTGACGATCAGGCCGGCCCCCCACTCCAGCGCCTCGTCGATGACGGCCGCGACGGGGTCGACGGCGAACAGGACCCGTCCGACCTCCTGATCAGGGTCTCCGCAGACGAGGCCGACGGCGTCCCAGGACTCCGCCCACGCGGGCGGGTACAGCTCCTCCAGAACCGTGATGACATGGGATAGGCGCACGTCCCGCAGGCTACCGCGCCGAGCCGCTCCCAACGAGCCACCGAGCGTTACCCCGGGGCCCCGCGGTCTGTAACGATATGGACGGGACAGCGCACGACGGAGGGGAGAACGCCATGTCGGCCACCGGCGCCGCCGCGGAAGCCGAACCTGAGGAGCCCAAGGCGGAACGCCCGTACATGCCCGGCTACGGCATCCAGGGGCCGGACGAGGGCGGCGGGCTGCTGCCGTGGTCGTGGGCCGTGGAGCGGCTGCGCGCCGCCCGCAACTTCTGGGTGTGCACGGTGCGGCCGGACGGGCGCCCGCACGCCATGCCCGTCTGGGGCGCCTGGTCGGGCGAGGCACTGCTGTTCAGCAGCGCCGTCCCGTCCCGCAAGATGGTGAACCTGCGGGCGAACCCGCAGGTGGTGGTGACCACCGAGGAGGCCGAGAACCCCGTGGTCATCGAGGGGCGGGCCGAGATCCTCACCGACACCAAGGACCTCCAGCGGTTCATCGACCTGGTCAACTCCAAGTACGCCACCCGCTATCGTGTCGACTTCCTGGACCCCGAGGTGAACGCGACCGTCGCGGTGCGCCCGCAGTCGGTGTTCGGGCTCCGGCAGGGGGATTTCACCGGTTCTCCCACCCGGTGGTCGTTCATAACCTGAACGTCCGCTGGGATCAATCCGGAGACTCACCGCGTTGGAGCCTGTGTGAAATCACCCTTTCGACGCCGCAAGCGCGTCAAGGGCCGTCCGATGGGCAACCGCCCGGCGGCGGCCGAACCGGAGATCGTCGAGTGGCCCCGCGAGGGGACGGGCAAGTCGTCCCTGATGGGGGCCATCCGCGGCGACGGCGAGACCGGCGCCAGCTCCGGCGGCGGCCTGTTCGAGGACCTCGCGTCCGCGTTCGAGGGCTCCAGGAAGGTCAAGGTCGAGGAGCAGCAGCGGCAGAAGGTGCTGCGGCAGGACGACCACGAGCAGGCCGGGGACGGCGGCACGCGCGACGACCTGGACTCCGGCAAGATCCGGATCCGGCGCACCCCGCCGCACGAATAGTGTCCGTTTTGTCTCGAACATAAGTTCGAATACACGTTATCCTGCCCTCGTGAGCACCTACGTCCCGCCCGGCTGGCCCTCGCAGGTGCACCCACCGGGCACCGACCGCTTCGAGGACACCGCCCTCGGCTGGCTGCTCGAGCTCGTCCCGCCCGAGTACCGCCGCTACGGGGTCCTGCGCCGCTACCCGATCGCGCTCGCCCGGATGGCCCGCCAGCATGTGGCCGCGTCCGTGGAGGCGGCCCGCGAGGGCTTCCGCACCGCTCGCGTCGACCTCGGCGACCTCGTCCCGCCGCACGGGGTCGAGTCCGTCCTGGACGCCTACCGCCGCGAGGGCGCCCGCCTCGTCGCCGTCCTGCGCGCCATCGAACTCGTCGAGACGGCCCTGCGCGGCCTCGCCGACCCCGACGACCCCGCCCACCGCCGCCCTTTCACGCCCAAGCTGTGACGATCCCGTTGACTCCCTGTCGCCCCGTGCGCAAACCTTTGAGCCGACCCTGACGGGAGGCGGGTTCCGGTGAGCACACCACCTGGGTGGTACCCAGATCCAGAGTGGATGGGCCGCGAACGCTACTGGGACGGACAAACCTGGACCACCCAGTCACGCCGCTACGAGTCCCGCACCCGCCGCCGCCCGTCCCACAACACCCCACCCCCGCAAACCCCCGAGCCGCCCCCACCCCCCGAGGCGGCCCCATCCCCGGACGGCGCACGGCCGGCAGATCTCCCCGTCACACCGCAATCGCTCCCCCAGGCGGCCCCAACCACGCCGCCGCAGGCACCCCCATCCCAGGTCAACGCGCCGCCGACGCCGTCCCCCAACACGCCGCAAACCAGCCCCGCCGTCGCAACGCCGCTGCCGCTCCCCCAGGCGGCCCCGACCATGCCGCCGCAGGAGGCCGCATCCCAGGTCGGTGCGTGGACGGCGCCGCCTTCCAGTGCGGCGCAGCCATCGGGGGTCGGTCCTACGGCGCCTCCGCTTCCCGCGGCTTCGCCGGGGGCGTCGGCAAGGCCCGCATCGCCGGGCGCTTGGGGAGCGTCGCCGTCTTCGCCCGCTTCTCCTGTGCCGGGGCAGGCTCCGGCGGTAGGCCAGGGTTCGCCTTCGTCTCCTGTGGAGGGGGCGTTGCCGTCGGACGTCGCTGAGGCTGCTGGATGGCACGTTCCGGAGGAGGGGCGTTATCTGCCGCCGGGGCGGGGGGCCTCGGGGCGGGCGGGGGTTTCCGTTTGGGGCATCGTTGGGGGCGAGGCCGTCGTTGTTGCGGGGCTTGCCTTCGGGGTTCAGTTGGTGTGGCCCCTCTGGGGTGCGGTGGCGGTCGTTGCCGTGTGGGGGCTGATGCTGTTGGCGCCGCTCGGCGCGGGGCGGGTCTACGGGTATCGGGAGCCCCGAAGTGCCGAGCGCGTCCAGCTCGAGCAGGCGTGGCGGGACGTCCGGCGGCGGGCCGGGGTTGGCGCGTACCGGCTGGTCGTCGTCGAGTCGGACGAGCTCAACGCGTGTGTGCCGTTCGGGCGGACGGTCGCGGTGACGTCGGCGTCCGCGCGGTCGCTGCCGCCGGGGCGGCTGGAGGCCGTGCTCGCCCATGAGCTGGGGCATGTGCTCGGGTGGCGGGCGGTTCCGGCGTTCGTGCACGCGCAGGTCACGCTACCGAGCCGGGCGCTGCTGTGGACGTTGCGCCGGGCGTGGGCGCCGGTCGGGCCGATGTGGAAGCGGGCCGTCAAGTGGCACCGGCCGATCGGGTTCGTGCTGGTCTTCCTGCTGGCGGTGGTGGCGGCGGTGGTCTCCGTGGTGGTGGCGCTGCCGGCCGGTGTCGCGTACGTCGCCGCGCTCGGCGCGCGGCTGCCGGGCGGGCGCGGGGAGGGGCGCGCGGACGCGGTCGCGGTGCGGATCGGGTTCGGTGCCGAACTCGTCGCGGCCGTCGAGGACCGCATCGAGCACGCCCGGCACGGGCTGCCGCTCCACCTGGTCAGGCGGGCTCAGGGGCTGCGGCGCCGGCTCGGGTGATCAGCCCTGGCCGCCCCAGAGCGGCGGCGGCCCCGGGCGGTCGCCGGGGCGCGGGCCGGACGGCGGGCCGGGCGGCGGGCCGGGCGGTGGGCCGGGCGGCGGGCC